>JARRCS010000018.1 GCA_029981855.1 Halanaerobiales bacterium
GAACCCCTCCAATATACGTACATTTGTTTATTTATTCATATTATAACACATATGTTCTCTTTTGTGAAGGGTTTCCTGTTTAAACTTAATAACCAAGTATTTTTTTTTTGCTGAGAAGGAGAGGATGTAAATGACATTCAGGGAACATATGAAAAAGGGGCTAGGTTTAAATAATCTCGGGCATGCCTATAATGATATTTACTTTTTAATCATTCCCCTGCTTCTACCCTTTTTAAAAGCGGAGTTTAATCTAACCTATGCCCAGTCAGGGTTGATTTTGACAGGTCACCTCGGTGTGCGTTCTCTTTTTTCATATATCAGCGGTCATCTGGGTGATAAATATGATAAAAGATTTATAATCTCCGCCGGCTTTATTATCTCATCATTCTTTCTTGCCAGTTTAATTCTGGCCGGAAGTATCACCAGTGTAGTTGTTTATTTATTATTACTTGCTATCGGGGTAGCAACTTTCCATCCCCTGGCAACGGCAATGGCGGGGGAGGATGCCGTACCGGAATATCGGGCCTTTCATATGGGCATCTTTGAAACTACAGGGGCAATTGGTATAATACTGGCCAGTTTAACCTTTGGTTTAGCTGTTCAAAACTGGGGCTGGCGTCAGACTTGTCTTTTACTTTCCCTACCGGGGCTACCACTGGCCTGGGCCTATCTGAAAATAAAGAAAGAAGAGGTAGACCCACTCTCAATAGCAGAGAATAATGTAGATAGATTTTACATCATATTATTTATTATTGCCAGGGGGATCAGAGGCCTGGGGATAGGGGTTATCATGTCTTTCCTGCCGACTTACGGGACCGACCATCTGGGTTTATCTGCCGGGGCAGTTTCCTGGCTGATGACGCTATTTTTTATTGGAGGTATATTTGGTGCCCTGGGTGGTGGCTGGCTTTCAGATAAAAGCAGTCCTCTCTTACTTGTCTGGGTAACTACGGTTATTACTGTTCCACTAACAATATTAATTACCTATACTGGTAGTCCTTTGATAGTGTATATATTGGTTTTTATCTTTGGGATAGTAAATAGCGCTTTTTTTACACCTCAGAATTGCTGGTTAACAATGGTAAGTACGGTAGCAACCAGGGGAAAGGTTCTCGGTGCGGCCTTTCTGATAGAAGGTTTTTCAAATACGATTTCCCCTGCCCTTTTCGGCTGGATTGCTGATAATATCGGTCTGGCAGGTTCCTTCCGCTGGTCCGTGGTTCCGGTTGCTTTGAGTCTTATTTTTTTCCTGAAGCTATATAACCTCCAGTTGAGAGGTGAATTAAGCTGCAGGAAGTATGAAGAATTGTGCTCTTGAATTTACTTGACAGCTAATAGATATTTAGGTATAATAAAAAAAATTGGTCTTTAATCATAATGATGGCTCTTATGTCGAGAAAAATTTCTCGCTACATAAGGATGAGGAATCATAACAGCCGTATTAAAATTATGCTACCGCCAGGTAGGTATTTTTTTATCCGCCAATTTCATAATGTGATAACTTAATTTCACAATGCGAAATCAAGGGATTTAGGGGGTATAATATATGAAGGAGAGGAATATAGTACAGTCAGTCGTTAAGGCGATGAAGATCTTCGAAGAGCTGGCCTATAATGGGGCACCCCTTTCCTTAAGCAGGTTGAGTCAGAGGGTTGATATGAATATCAGTACCGTTCACCGTCTAATCAATACCCTGGTAAAACTAGGTTATGTTATGCAAAATACAGAAGGTTACTATTGCCTGGGTATGCATGCCTATGAAACTGCAGATATAATCAATCATAATTTTGATTTAAGAGAGCTTGTACGGCCTTACCTTGAGGAGATCCAGGCCAGCTGTAATGAAACTACTAACCTGGTAGTTCTGGAGGATAATCAGGTGGTTTACCTTGATCAGGTTGAATCGACCAAAATGGTCAGGATGTTTGCCAGTGTGGGAAGTAAAGGGCCTGCCTATTCTACCGGTTCGGGTAAGGTTTTGCTTTCCTATTTAAGCAAAAAGGACCTGGAGGAGTATATCAATAAAACCAATTTTATTAAATATACCGAGAATACAATTGTCGATCCGGAAAAGCTTAAAGAAGAGCTGGCCGAGATTAGAAAGCGGGGTTATGCCTTAGACTTTGAGGAGATGGAAAAGGGTGTCTGCTGTGTAGCTGTGCCGGTTATAGGTAAGGGTGGCAGGCTGCTCGGGGCTATCAGTGTCTCCGGCCCGGCAACCAGAATGACCAAAGAATATATGGATCAGGTCTTAATTCCTCTGGTAAAGGGGAAGGCAGCTGAAATAAGGTTAAAGCTGGAGAAAGGATATAGACCAATAAATAAATAGAAATGAGAGGTGGAGTAGATGAGAAGAATACCTGAAGAAAAGATAATGTCAGGTTGTGCTATCAGCGGAATCCTGGACAGAAAAGGGAGAAGGTTTTCAGGGGAAGAGATTATAAAATCTATTGCCCTGATGCATGACCGGTCAAATGGACTGGGTGGCGGTTTTGCCGCTTACGGTATCTATCCCGAATACAAGGAACAGTATGCTATCCATATGTTTTACGATGACCTTCAAGCCAAGGAAGAGGTTGAGGATTTTCTGGAGCGACACTTTATGATTTCACTTGCTGAAGAGATCCCGACCAGAAAGGTGAAAGCGATAACCAATTCACCGCTTATCTGGCGCTATTTTGTCCTCCCCGATCAGCATAAGCTGGAGCAGGCTAATCTGAGTGAGGATGATTATGTGGCCCGGTGTGTTTTTAAGATTAATGATCAGTACCGGGGTGCCTTTGTTGTTTCCAGCGGTAAGAATATGGGTGTTTTTAAGGGGGTAGGTTACCCTGAAGATATTGGTGAGTTTTATCAGTTAGAGCAGTATGAAGCCTATCTCTGGACTGCTCACGGGAGATTTCCGACAAATACCCCTGGCTGGTGGGGAGGGGCTCATCCCTTTACCCTGTTGGACTGGTCGATTGTGCATAATGGAGAGATTTCATCTTACGGAGCCAATAAGCGTTATATCGAGATGTTTGGCTATAAGTGTACGATGATGACTGATACTGAGGTTATTACCTATCTTTTTGACCTGCTTTTACGCAAACATAAACTACCTCTGGAACTGGTAGTTAAGGCTGTAGCCGCCCCTCTCTGGAGTGAAATAGACAGGATGGGGGAGAAAGAAAAGAAGATTGCCAGCGGAATCAGGGCCGTCTATGGCAGTACCCTATTGAACGGTCCATTCTCAATAATCCTGGGACATAAGAATGGTTTTGTTGCCTTAAATGACAGGATAAAATTGCGGCCGCTGGTTTGTGCTGAGGATGGAGAAAGACTTTATGTAGCCAGTGAGGAATCGGCTATCAGGGAGATCTGCCCCGAACCGGAGAAGGTCTGGGCACCTCGGGGTGGAGAACCGGTAATCGGACTATTAGAAGGGAGTAGTGAGGAATGGCTTTAAGTTATAAAAATCCTGAATTCCTGATTGAAAGGGATTATGATAAATGTATTAATTGTCGGGTATGTGAAAGACAGTGTGCTAATGAGGCCCATTATTATGATGAAGATCTGGATAAGATGATGGCTATCGATAAAAATTGTGTTAACTGTCACCGCTGTGTCACCCTTTGTCCGACTGATGCTTTAAGGATCAGAAAATATCCCCTGGAGTTTAAGGAGAATTATAACTGGACCGGGGAGATGATTAATAATATCTATAAACAGGCAGAGACAGGTGGGGTTTTGCTGACCGGAATGGGTAATCCCACGAAGAAGAAGATCTACTGGGATCATCTCCTCCTCAATGCCAGCCAGGTTACTAATCCCTCGATCGATCCTTTAAGGGAGCCGATGGAGCTTAAGACCTTTTTAGGGCGTAAACCGGAAAGGCTTGAGTTTGATCAGGAGGGGAATATTACCAATCTACCACCCCAGATAGAGCTGGAGACTCCGATTATGTTCTCGGCCATGTCCTTTGGCTCGATCAGTCTTAATGCCTGTAAATCACTGGCCCGGGCAGCCAGCGAGATGGGAATCATGTATAATACCGGTGAAGGTGGCTTGCATCAGGAATTATATCAGTATGGCGCCAACACGATAGTTCAGGTTGCTTCCGGGCGTTTCGGTGTTCATCAGGAATACCTGGATGCCGGAGCGGCCATCGAGATTAAGATCGGACAGGGGGCCAAGCCAGGTATCGGGGGACACTTACCCGGAGAAAAGGTAGGAGAAGAGGTATCAAGAACCAGGATGATTCCTAAGGGGACCGATGCCTTATCCCCGGCACCCCATCATGATATCTATTCGATTGAGGATCTGCGGCAGTTAATCTATGCCCTGAAGGAGGCAACAGATTATGAAAAACCGGTCTCGGTCAAGATCTCGGCTGTCCATAATGTGGCAGCTATTGCCTCCGGAATTGCCACTGCCGGGGCTGATATAATTGCCATCGATGGTTACCGGGGAGGAACCGGGGCAGCACCGACCATGATTCGGGATAATGTCGGTATACCGATTGAGTTAGCCCTGGCTGCCGTTGACAGCCGTCTGCGGGAGGAAGGACTCCGTAACCAAGTCTCTCTAGTAATCGGCGGCTCGATCAGAAATAGTGCGGATATCGTTAAGGCGATTGCCCTCGGTGCCGATGCCGTCTACATCGGTTCTGCTGCGCTGATTGCCCTGGGCTGTCATATGTGCCAGAAGTGCTATACCGGAAAATGTAACTGGGGAATTGCCACCCAGCGGCCTGACCTGGTTAAGAGGTTGAATCCGGAGATAGGTACGGAGAGGCTGAAAAACCTGATCAGGGGCTGGTCCCATGAGATCAAGGAGATGCTGGGTGGAATGGGCATTAACGCCATCGAGAGTTTAAGAGGAAACCGTTTGATGTTAAGAGGAATAGACCTCAACGAGAAGGAACTGGAGATACTGGGGATTAAGCATGCAGGAGAGTAAAAATATCCTAACATCTCTCAAACATCTATTTTATTTTATGAGGATTATATAATTAGAAGTAGGTAGTATTTTTTGTAGTATTATTATTTTGCTTGACATTAAAATGTCAGGATGAGGAGGGTTACCAAGAGTGAAGAAGGTATATGCGAGAGAAGAGTACTGCCTTGGCTGTAAGCTCTGTGAGGTTTACTGTGTTACCAGCCATTCCGAATCCAAAGATGTTGTTAAGGCTCATAAAATGGAGGAGATTACACCCAGGGTTATAGTTGAATCCACAGGAGAGGTATCATTTGCCCTGCAGTGCCGTCACTGTGATGATGCCCCCTGTACTAAAGCCTGTATTACCGGGGCTTTACAGAAGGACCCGGAAACAGGGATAGTGGGTTATAATCAGGAGAAATGTGTGGGCTGCTGGACCTGTATTATGACCTGTCCTTACGGGGCGATAAAAAGGGACGAATATGGTCGGAGTATAATCTCCAAATGCGATCTCTGCATAGAAACGGGTGAACCGGTCTGTGTGGTCAATTGTCCCAATAATGCACTGGTATTTATAGATCTGGCAGAGAAGCAGGGTGAGGGAGTAGAAGAGCAGGATAAATTAGTAAAAGAGCAGGGGGGGTGTAGAGATTGAATTACGTGATAATCGGTAATTCAGCAGCTGGGATAGGAGCTGTTGAAGGAATCAGAAAGTATGATCAGCAGGGGAAGATTACCATTATAGCCGATGAGCCCTATCATACCTATTCCAGGCCTTTAATCTCCTATTATCTGGCTGGAAAGGTTAACCAGGAGCAGATGAAGTTTAGACCGGATGATTTTTATGAGAAAAACAGGGTTGAGACTATTCTGGGAAAGAGAGCGGTTAAAATAGATCAATCCAGTAAAACCGTTAGTTTAGAAGATGGGCAGCAGATTGGTTTTGATAAATTACTGCTGGCTACGGGAGGCAAACCCTTTATCCCCCCGATTAAGGGTAGTGAGATGGAGAATATCCTTACCTTTATTAAAATGGATGATGTCAGGGCTATTGCTGAAAGGCTTGAAACTGCAGGAGTTAAAGATTGTCAGGGAAGAGAAGATTACCCGGAAAAAGAAAGGACTGTGGTTACAGGGCATGATCAGCTAAGGCCGGTTAAAGCAGTCATTCTGGGGGCTGGTTTGATCGGACTGAAGGCGGCTGAGGCCCTGGTTAAACTTGGAGTTAAAGTAACCGTGGTTGAACTGGCAGACCGGGTTCTGAGTACCATCCTGGATCATGAGGCAGCAGCCCTGGTTCAATCTCATTTAGAGGATAAGGGTATTAGCTTTGAACTGGAAGATACTATCGAAGAGTTTATCGGTGAAAAGGCGGTCCGGAAGGTAAGGTTAAAGTCCGGTTTTGTAATCAATTGTGACCTGGCAATTGTAGCTGTGGGGGTAAGGCCTAAAGTTAACCTGGTTGAAGGTACCGGGATAGAGATCAACCGCGGAATACTGGTTAATAAAAAGATGGAGACGAATATAGAGGATATCTATGCCGCTGGAGATGTTGCCGAAGGTTATGATATGTTAAAAGGGACGGCCGGGGTAATTCCTATCTGGCCCAATGCCTATAATCAGGGGCTGACTGCTGGAGAGAATATGACCGGTGCAGATAAGACCTATGAAGAGGGTTTTGCCCGCAATTCCATTGGATTCTTCGGCTTGCCGATGATAACGGCCGGAATTATCAACCCCGAAGGTGATGAATATGAAATACTGGTAGATAAAGCGGTTGAAGATAATACCTACAGAAAGGTTGTACTCAGGGATGATAAGATAGTTGGCTTTATCTATCTAAATAAAGTTGACCGGGCCGGAATTCTCACCGGTCTAATCAAGGAACAGCAGGATATTGGTGATATTAAAGAAAAGATACTGGCTGATGATTTTGGCTATCTTACCTTCAGTGAGGAATGGAGAAGGGCGAAACTGTGGAAATAAGGAGAAAATAGAGGTTTTCGATTGCAGAAACCTTCTTTTTACCTGCGCATAGATGGTTTCTGCATCAGGTCATCGAGGCCGTCGCAGCGGAAGATTGTTGATCTGCCTATGGTTTACAACTTATCATTAAGGAAGAAGGTGAGAAGAATGGCTGTAATCGATGCCCGGGGAATCTATTACCGGGATCTAAATAAACAGGTTAAGGAACTGGTTGATGCTGGTGAACGGAAGGTAGTACTTAATAATATTAACGGCCAGCGCTATCTGGGTGATGGTTTAAAGGGGCCGGCCAGACTGGTTATAAACGGTACACCGGGTAATGATCTGGCCGCCTTTGCCAGTGATATTGAGATCACCGTTAACGGTAACGGGCAGGATGGAATCGGTAATACGATGAATGATGGGAAAATAGTTGTTCACGGTGATGCCGGTGATATTATCGGGTATGCCATGAGGGGCGGTAAGATCTATATTAAAGGCAGGGTTGGTTACAGGGTTGGAATTCATATGAAGGGCTACCGGGATAAACAGCCTACTATTATAATCGGCGGCTCGGCCGGTGATTTCTTAGGTGAGTATATGGCCGGTGGCCGGTTGATTCTCCTTGGTCTTGGCCTGGAAGAGAGTGAACCGGTTGTCGGGAATCATGTCGGTGTTGGTATGCATGGTGGTGTAATCTATATTCGCGGAGAAGTAAAACCGTATCAGGTTGGTCTGGAGGTTAAGGTCTTCGAGGCAAATGAAGACGATAAAAGGGAATTGAGGAATCTTTTATCCGATTACTGTCAGGAGTTTGGCTATGATCTGGAAGAAGTTATGAATGCCCAATTCTCCAAACTCATTCCGGTTTCCAGCAGGCCCTACGGAAACCTGTATGCATATTAAGCAAATGACGGTTTTATAGTTTTTAAGGATTGTATACTAATCGAAATAGAAGATTTAACAAAATAATATTGAGTTTTCTAAAAAGAAACCGGGTGATTAAAGCCCGGTTTTTTGGTGGTTTAGTGGGTAAGGTTTATTTTTTGCACAATATTTTTCAACTGCTGGTTTTATTATTCTATAGGGCTAAGAAAGTTTTGACTTAAAATAAAGCTAATATAATTATTATATTTGTGAAAATTAGAACTTATTTCTGCGGGGTTGCAATTTTCTTAGAAAGCTGCTATACTATAATTGTTAAAAAAATAACAAAGAAAGTTAAAAAGATGACAAGATTGGTTTCTGGCCATAATAATCAATTTTCAACTATAAATAAAGGTTTTAGTGGTCATTAATGTCAGTAAAATTGACATTAATAAGTTGGTCTAATGGTCTAACAAACTGATCTAACACAGTATTTATTTTATTTCCTTAATATGAGAAAGTTTTCACAAGAACATAATTTCCTCGTGTATCACCGGACTGATCTTTGACATATTTTCTTTATTATATTTTCCTATAAATTACTAATTGTTAATCTTTAGTTTCAGAAAAAATCAGTTTTCACAGTAGATAGGAATTCTCTTACCTAAAAAGTTTTCCTATCTACCAAAAATAATAAATTAAAGGGGTGAGAAAAGTTGTATAAGATACTGAAAAAAGAAGTTTTAGCTCCTGAGATTACCCGTTTTAAGGTTGCAGCACCGGAGATTGCTGCTAGTGCTGAGCCGGGTCATTTTATAATTGTCCGGGTTGATGAAAAAGCGGAAAGAATTCCTTTAACAATTGCCGACTATGATAAGAAGGAAGGGACCATCACCATCATTGTTCAGGCAGTGGGATTTAGCAGTCGGCAGATATGTAACCTGGAAACCGGTGATAGCTTTTTGGACCTGGTAGGGCCTTTAGGAAAACATATCTCCACAGAAGGTTATAAGAAGGTGATCTGTGTAGCAGGTGGATTAGGTGCGGCCCCGCTATATCCCAAGGCTAAATCCCTGGCCGAAAATGGAGCAGAGATTATCACTATTCTGGGAGCCAGGACCGGGGAATTATTGATTTTGGAAGAAGAATTCTCCGCCCTGAGCAAGGAATTATATATTACAACTGATGATGGCTCCAGAGGACGGAAGGGTTTTGTAACTGATGCCCTGAGGGATTTACTGGAAGAGGATTCCGATATAGATTTAGTGATTGCTATAGGCCCGATGGTGATGATGAAGTTTGTCTCGGAACTGACGAAACCTTACGGTGTTAAGACAATGGTCAGTTTGAATTCGCTGATGGTTGACGGAACGGGTATGTGTGGCGGTTGCCGGGTAACCGTCGGGGGAGAGACTAAATTTGCCTGTGTTGACGGTCCGGCCTTTGACGGCCATTTAGTGGATTTTGATGAACAGTTAAGACGTCAGAGGTTTTATGCCCGTTATGAAGAAGAGGCTAAGGTTCATGGCCATGCCGGGGGTGAGTATCAATGCCATCTGCAACAATAAGAACCAAGATGCCGGAACAAGACCCAAAAGAAAGGATCCATAATTTTAATGAGGTTGCCTTAGGATACTCAAAGGAAGATGCTCTGAAGGAGGCGGAGCGCTGTCTCCGGTGTAAAAAACCGGCCTGTGTTAAGGGCTGTCCCGTTGGAGTTGATATTCGCGATTTTATCGCTCTGGTTGCGGAAGGTAAGTTTGTTGAAGCGGCCAGAAAGATTAAGGAGAAGAATAATCTGCCCGCCGTCTGCGGCCGGGTCTGTCCCCAGGAAGAACAGTGTGAAGCAAAGTGTATTCTGGGAATCAAGCAAGAACCAGTGGCCATCGGCCGTCTGGAGCGGTTTGTGGCTGATTATGCCCGGAATATGGAGGAAACAAAGAGGGTAGTCACCGGTGATAAAGGTAAGGTAGCGGTTGTTGGCTCCGGTCCGGCCGGACTGACTGTGGCGGCAGACCTGGCTAAAAAGGGTTATCAAGTTACCATCTTTGAGGCCTTTCATAAACCCGGCGGGGTTTTAACCTATGGTATCCCGGAATTCAGGCTGCCCAAGGAAATTGTCCAGGATGAGGTAGATAAGATTAAAAGATTAGGGGTAGAGATCAAGCTCAACCATGTTATCGGGAAGATTAAGGGTATAGACCAGTTATTTGCTGAGGGTTATGATGCCGTCTTTGTAGGGACCGGGGCAGGATTACCGAGGTTTTTAGGTATAGAAGGGGAGAATCTCAACGGTGTTTATTCTGCCAATGAGTTCCTAACCAGGGTTAATCTGATGAAGGCCTATAAATTCCCCGAGTTTAAGACCCCGGTATATGTCGGTAAAAAGGTTGCCGTCGTTGGTGCCGGTAATGTAGCCATGGATGCCGCCAGAACAGCCTTGAGACTGGGTGCGGAAGAGTCCATCATTGTCTACCGGCGCGGCAGAGAGGAGATGCCGGCCCGGGAAGAGGAGATTGAGCATGCTCGGGAAGAAGGGGTAGTGTTTAAATTATTGAATAACCCCGTAAGGATTATCGGTAATGATGAAGGTTTTGTCACCGGGATGGAATGTATTAAGATGGAATTAGGTGAGCCTGATGATTCAGGCCGGCGCCGGCCCATTTCTGTAGAAGGTTCTGAGTGGAGATTAGATGTTGATACGGTGATAATCGCCATCGGTCAGAGCCCCAATCCTATTCTATTAAATGATACTCCTGATATTGAAACCTCTAAATGGGGTACAATTGTTGCCGAAGATCAGACCGGCCGGACCAGTAAGGAAGGGGTCTTTGCCGGCGGTGATGTGGTGACAGGGGCAGCAACGGTGATTGAGGCCATGGGGGCCGGTAAGAGGGCGGCCCAGGCTATTGATGAGTATATTCAAAAAAAGGTAATGTAGCCCTTATGTTGCTTTTGTTAATCAATAAATCAATAAACAATAAATTATTTGAAAAATAATTTTTGTAAAGGGGGGGTTCATATAGGCATAAAAAATGATCTATTAATGGTTAATTAAATTAACGTAGAAATTAGACTTTATTTAGCGAAATTAATTTTAATGAAGGTGTTTTTGCAAGATCTCGTAAAGATAATGAATAAAATTAAGGGGGAATTATAGATGAAAGGATTTGCTATGTTGGAAATCGGGAAGATAGGTTGGATCGAGAAGGAAAAACCGACAGCAGGGCCCTATGATGCAATTGTAAGACCTCTTGCCCTGGCTCCCTGTACATCCGATATTCACACTGTCTTTGAAGGCGGGATAGGCCAGAGGTATAATAGGATCCTGGGCCATGAAGCTGTGGGAGAAGTTGTTGAAGTTGGGAGTGAAGTAAAGGATTTTAAACCGGGTGACCGGGTAGTAGTCCCTGCTATTACACCCGACTGGAATACCCTTGAGGTCCAGGAAGGACGCCACCAGCATTCCGGTGGTATGCTAGCCGGATACAAATTTACTAATATTAAAGATGGAGTGTTTGCCGAGTTTTTCCATGTTAATGATGCTGATATGAACTTAGCCCATCTCCCCGAAGGTATACCTTTAGAGGCGGCAGTTATGCTTACTGATATGGTAACTACCGGTTTTCACGGTACAGAAATGGCCGATGTCCAGTTTGGGGATACCGTAGCGGTTATTGGTATAGGGCCGGTTGGTTTAATGGCAGTAGCCAGTGCCCAGCTAAAGGGAGCAGGAAGAATCCTGGCTGTCGGAAGCAGACCTGTCTGTGTTGAGCTTGCCAAGGAATATGGTGCTACAGATATTGTAAATTATAAGAATGGGGATATCGTAGAACAGATTATGGAAATGACTGATGGGAAAGGTGTTGATGTAACAATTATTGCCGGTGGTTCGGTCAATGTAGCATCTGCTGCAGTAAAGATTACTGCTCCTAATGGAACAATCTCTAATATAAACTATTTTGGTGAAGGCGAGCATATACCCATACCACGTGCTGAATGGGGTTGCGGAATGGCTCACAAGACTATAACCGGTGGACTCTGCCCGGGGGGACGTTCCAGGATGGAAAGGCTAATCGAATTAGTTAAATATAACCGCTTTGATCCTGGTAAAATGGCAACCCATATATTTGAAGGCCTGGATAAAGTAGAAGAGGCCCTTTTACTGATGAAGGATAAACCTAAGGATTTAATTAAGCCTGTTGTACTTGTAGCTTAAAGATTATACTGTAGAATTGCGGCTGGTTTCCTTTAAGGGCCAGCCCTTTTTTTATGTTTACAAAAATAATCTATCTTCTGGTATATTCTTGGAGTATCATTTGACAAGAACCCAAAAATACAATAGAATTAAATTGATTCAATTTTATCTATCCAAATCATAACTTGCTGATTGTATTAAAGAAAAGGAAGAAGGTAATGAAAAATAGATTTCTTCTCTTGAACTTCTTGCCCACAGTAAATATTAATTTAAAGCAAGCGACTAAAAGGAAGGAGAATCTAGATGAAGAAAAATGCTATTGTAGCTCAGTCGGGTGGACCGACACCGGTAATTAATGCCTCTCTCCAGGGGGTAATTGAGGGGTGTCTCTCCTATTCCGAACATATTGGAAATATCTATGCCAGCTGGCACGGGATTGAAGGTGTCCTGCTGGAGGAATTGATTGATATTTCCAGCCAGCCCCGGGAAGAGATTGAATTACTCCGTTACACCCCGGCAGCGGGGGCTATTGGAACCTGCCGTTATAAACTGAAGGAGGAGAAGCAGGTTGAAGATTTTGAACGGATTATAGAGGTGTTCAGGGCCCATAATATAGGGTATTTCTTCTATATAGGCGGTAATGATTCCATGGATACTGCCTATAAAGTCTCAGAGCTGGCCCGGGAGAAGGGTTTAGAACTGGTAGTTACCGGTGTTCCGAAGACCATCGATAATGATGTTGGTGATCCGGAATTTAAGATTATTGACCATACACCCGGCTACGGTAGTGCTGCCAGATACTGGGCCTATCTGATCCAGAACGTAAATGAGGAGAACAGGGGTATGTCCGTTTCCGAGCCCGTAGCTGTATTACAGGCCATGGGGAGGAAATCGGGTTTTATTACCGCCGCCTCAAGACTGGCCGACCCTGACAGGCAAATACCGCTTCAGCTTTATATGGCCGAGACGGACCACAATCTGGAGACCCTGGCGGAGAACGTCAACAGAGAACTAAAAAGAAGCGGACGTTGTATCGTTGTGGTTAATGAAGGATTTGATGTGGGGGCCCTCGGTGAGGCCCATGATGGTTTCGGTAACATTGAATACGGGGCCAGTAAAACTACCGCTGCCCAGGTTGTGGTCAACTATCTAAATGAAGTGGGCCTTAAGGCCAGAGGCCAGGCCACCGGCCAGGTACCCGGAGTAATCCAGCGCTCTACCTCGGCCTATGCCTCACGAGTGGATATTGATGAGGCCTATCAAGTCGGCAAGAAGGCGGTAGAGATAGCAATCGAGGAAGGGACCGGCTGGATGGCTACCATATTGCGAAAACCCGGCAGTTCCTACCAGGTGTATTTTGACAAGGCACCTCTGGAGAAGGTAGCTAATTCGGTCAGATATCTCCCGGACCACTGGATTACGGAGGATGGCCTTGATGTTACCGATGATTTTATTCGCTATGCACAACCCCTGATCGGTGAAGGCTGGCCGGAGATCAGGATTGAGAAGGGACTGCAGCGGTTTGCCAGGTTTAATATTGAATTCATCGAGAAAAAGCTGCCTGCTTATATCCCGGTAAAGTTCAGGTGATTGTGAATTATCTTAATCATTATAGCTGACTTACTTCAAAGGATGAGATTGACTATTTGCTTCGCAAGTAGAGATAACTAAAAAAACCAGGGGATTTACCCCTGGTTTTCAGGTTTTAGGGCTATATTTTAGGTTTTAAGGCTTTAAACTTTCTCAGAGGGCTGCCTCACCCTTCTCACCTGTTCTGATCCTGATGGCATCCTCTACCGGTGAAATAAATATCTTCCCATCACCCACATTACCGGTTTTAGCAGCTTCGATAATTGTATCTACTACCTTTTCTACCATATCATCACTAACAACCATTTCGACTCTGATTTTTTCGCGTAGCCGGATATGATAGGTAACACCCCGGTACATTTCTTCATGGCCCTTTTGGGCTCCATAACCCTTTACTTCAAAGATATTCATTCCCTTTATACCTATACCTTCTAACCTGTCAATTAATAGATCCAGTTTTGACGGCCGGATAATCGTTTCTATCTTCTTCATAAACTCGCCTCCTATCGATACGAGGATATTTTAAAACCTCCATCCAATAAATTTCTTTTGACCCTTAACCTGACTTTTTCATAGAGTTTTTGATTATTAACTATTTGCCGATAGTAGCGGTGGGAAGGAAATCGGGATAAGAAACGGTACCGTGCTCTGAAGCATCCAGTCCTTCCAGCTCATCTTCTCTAGAGACCCGTAAACCTATGGTTGCATCGACGACTTTAAAGAGGATATAGGCCAGCGGGAAGGTCCAGATAAAGGCAGCGATAATACCCAGGAGCTGCACTCCGAGCAAGCTTAAACCTCCGCCGTAGAATAAACCGCCTTCAAGGGCGAATAAACCAACGGCTGCCGTACCGAAAGCACCGCAGACACCGTGTACGGCGATAGCGCCAACCGGATCATCCACATGAACTCTGTCGAAGAACTCAACGGCATAAACTACAATCATTCCGGCCATACCACCAATAATAACTGCTCCCAGGTTAGAGACACTGGCACAACCTGCTGTAATACCAACCAGTCCTGCCAGGGCACCGTTCATGGTCATACTAACATCAGGTTTCCCGTATTTCAACCAGCTAGTAATCATGGCCATTGTTGCCCCGGCTGCTGCCGCCAGATTTGTTGTTACCGCGATGGCACCTATACTTAAATCTGTTCCAGCCAGGGTACTACCGGGGTTAAAACCGAACCAGCCGAACCAGAGGATGAAGACACCGAGGGCGGCCAGAACGAGGTTATGTCCGGGTAAGGCATTGGGAGAGCCGTCCTCATTATATTTTCCGATCCTGGGGCCGAGTACGATTGCTCCGGCCAGGGCAGCCCAGCCACCTACAGAGTGGACCACCGTTGAACCGGCAAAATCAATAAAGCCTAACTGACTTAACCAGCCGCCACCCCAGACCCAGTGGCCTACTACCGGATAAATAAATCCACTGATAACTATACTATAAATTAAGTAACCGGAGAAGTTAGTTCTCTCAGCCATGGCTCCGGAGACAATTGTGGCAGCGGTTGCTGCAAACACCGTCTGAAAAATCCAGAAGGCCATTAGAGGTATCTCCAGCCCCAGGTGGGCAAAGGTATCCTGTAAAAAGAATCCCTTAGAACCGATAAAGGCATTTCCCGCCCCGAACATGATGGCAAAACCTACTGCCCAGTAAACAAGAGACCCGGTAGAGAAGTCCATTAGATTCTTCATAACGATATTACCGGCATTCTTGGCCCGGGTAAATCCTGCCTCAACCATGGCAAAGCCGGGCTGCATGAAAAAGACCAGAAAAGCAGCCAGCAGAACCCAGATAGTATCGATGGCTATCTGGTTACTCTTGGCAGTCGGTTCGCCCGCCAAAACGTTGAAACTGAACAACATTAACAATAATAACAGAAATACAACAGAAACTACTCTCCTACTCACTTTAAATACCCCCTTTGTAAAGTTTATGTTAGGTTTTTGTTATTTATATGTGAAGTATAACATGATAATTCCTCTTTGTCAAGAAGAAATTTAATAAAATAACATAATCATAACATGTACGGCCGATTCATGGCGGGAAAGGGTAAGGTCTGGATTATTAGGCATTAAAAAATTCCATCCCCTGATAAGAGATGGAATCTCACGAAGGTATATTTGTATCTGTGAACCTTTCACCCAAATCAGAAACAAGATTTGGATAAAGCTTCGCAGAAAAATAATACTGATGGAATTTTCTTGGGGTATTTTAGATAAACCTTTTCTAGCAGGCGTCATGCTGAATCGGTCTGATGCCGAAATTGTCCAGGTCAACCCTGCGAATTTTTTTATCTATCAGTTCTTTTTCCATATCATTCATAGCTTTTTTTATATTATCGGTTTTAATAATCTTAACTTCGGGAAATCTTTCGAGATACTCCCGGACAAGTTCATTAATTTCTGATTCCGTGAAAAGATAGATATGTTCAAGTTGGCGTTTGTTCAGGTATTTTTCTATACCCCGGGCATCAACAAGCCCTACTTCATTTCGGTAGGCAAAAAGCACATCCTCAGTCTGAAAGATTTGATTTATTTTTTTCAGGAGTCCTTTGAACATCTTATTATCACCTCTAGCAGTATTATATCAAAAAAATTATAAATATTAAATATTGTAACTCGGATTTAGTAAGACGGGACATAAAATAAAAATTTATAGAAAAGGTATAGAAAATAAATACTAGTTTTGAGACCTAAACAGTTGGAGGCCATGAGGGTGAAGAATGATATTAACATTAGACCGGAAGCTATTCAGTTTGTCATCTTTGATGATGTCAAGAATTTTGTGTAAATGTTATTCATACCGTTCCTTGAAAAGTTGAAGAATTTCATCTTTAGCGTTCAGAAAGCCTTTCATCCGCCTTGTTGACCATTTTGCATTGTAATCTATCACTTTGAGATATATTAGTTTCTCTGCTGCTTTTTCATTGGGCAAACTGTTTGTGGGTCTTAATCGTTTTCTAATTTCTTTAATGGTCCTCTCAATCCAATTAGTGGTATATATTGCAGGTTGTATGCTTGTGGGGTATTTGAAGAATGTCAATAGTTCATTTCTTTCTTCCCACCAGCTTTGAGTTAACCGGGGATATATGTTGCTCCATTTATTGATGAAATCTTCTAAAGCTTTTATTGCATATTCCCTGTTAGGCGAACGATATATTGCTTTTAAATCTGTGATTACTTCTTCTTGATGTTTTTTGCGGACTTTGGCAATGCTATTTCTCACTTTATGTACAACACAGCGTTGGATATCTGCTTTAGGGAAGACTTTTAGAAAAGTTTCAGCTAAACCTGGCAGGCCGTCCATTACCCCCAGCAACACTTGCTGTAATCCCCTGGATTTTAAGTCCTGTAAAACTTCTTCCCATAAAGCCGCAGACTCTGTAGGGCCAATGTAAAAATCTAATATTTCACGATATCCTTCTTCGTCGATACCAATGATGATATATACTGCTTCATTATCCACATGTTCCCGCCGTAATTTTATGCTCATACCGTCGATAAACAAAACAGCGTATCTCTTTTTCAATGGCCGCTTATGCCACTTTTCAATTTCCTCCAGGGCTACATCAGTAAGGTTACTAACTGTACTGGCGCTATATTTTGAACCATACATCTTTTCAATAATATCAGCAATATCCCGTGTCGAAAGTCCCCTGGCATACATGTTAATAATCATTTCTTCAAGCCAGTTATCACGGCGTTGGTAAGGTTCAAAAAGGGCGGTTTGAAATTCTCCATTACGATCCCTGGGCACTTTAAGATTTTCAATTTTTCCATATTTAGTATGAAGGTTTCTAGAGTAATATCCATTGCGGCTGTTATCAGAATTGCGACCTGAAGGTTCATGTTTTTCGTACCCTAAAAACTCAGTCAACTCAGCCTTAAGGAGCTTTTCAAGGAAATTTTGTATGAGATTTTTGACCAAATCATCAACATCAACTTGACCAGTTACCAGTTTATCAAGTATACTGTTCATGAGGAATCCCTCCTTATGGTTGGGTTTTGTTTTGCAATAAATTTCTTCAACCATTCAAGGAAGGATTCCTTCTTTATATTTTAGTGTTTATTCAAAAAAATCGTTTACACAAAATATTATACACTACTTCATCTTTGCAACTATATTATATAAGCTAGATAGGGAAAAAGATTATATAATATATGTTAAATAAGGAAAAAATAAATAGTTTGATATAGGAAAAAGTATGTCAGATTACCCTTACGATGAATATCTTAGTAACGAAAGGGTGAGATTAAATGAAGATAAAAATGGAAAAGGTTATCGATAGATTGCTCGGTATTCCCTATAAACATAATGGCCGTTCTTACCGGGGAGTAGATTGCTGGGGGTTAATTTATCTATTTTTTGGAGAACTGGGAATTAACTTACCTGCCGATGATGGGGCCTATATCCCGGAAGACTGGTATTTGAAGGAACCCGGCCGGTATATCAGGGGACTAAGAACATTGGGTGATGAGGTCGGGCATTATGAACAATTACAGGTATTGGATTTACCCTATTTTTGTTTATTTAGAAATGTAATAACCCATTCCGGGGTGATGATTGATAACGAGAATTTTATTCATGTTTTAAGAGATAAAGAAGTAAGTATTGATAGTATGCGGAAGAGATACTGGAAGAGAAAATATGCCGGGGCCATCAGGCTGAGAGATGATCTGTCAAGAAAACTTTATTAAAATTGTATTATCTCCGGAAAACTATCCAGAAATTTTGCTGGATAGTTTCCGGCATCTATAAGCATCTCTATATTTTTCGTTCTCCTTGACATTATAGTATTTTCCTTTATAATTATATAATGCTAAAATGTTTTTAGATTTTCGACAAAACATCTGTTTGCGTTTGAGTATATTATGTGTTAAAATATATATGGGTTAGTACCTGGAACGGGGCGTAAATGTGCCGCGAATTGTAAAATGAAGCTTCAGTGAGTAGAAGGTGAACATACCTATGAATAATAATAGATTTATACTGTATTCCCCCTATAAACCCAAAGGGGACCAACCGCAGGCGATCGAGAAACTGGTCGAGGGAGTGAAGAGGGGTTACCGGCATCAGACCCTGCTGGGGGCCACCGGTACCGGTAAGACCTATGCCATGGCTGCAGTGGTGGAGAAGGTTAATAAACCTACCCTGGTAATAGCTCATAATAAGACACTGGCTGCCCAGCTTGCCAGTGAGTTTAAGGAGTTCTTTCCCGAGAATGCGGTAGAGTATTTTGTCAGTTACTATGATTACTACCAGCCGGAGGCCTATGTGCCCCAGACCGATACCTATATCGAGAAAGATGCCTCCATTAATGAGGATATCGATAAACTCAGGCTGGCTGCGACCAGTGCCCTTTTTGAGAGAAGGGATGTCCTGATTGTAGCCAGTGTTTCCTGCATCTACGGCCTGGGTAATCCTGAGGATTACCTGGATCTCTCTTGCCACCTCAGAGTAGGTGAGATCAGGAATAGAGAGGATATCTTGCGGGATTTAACCTTGATGCAGTACAGCCGTAATGATATCGACCTTTCCCGGGGTCACTTCCGGGTTAAGGGGGATGTAATCGAGGTCTTTCCCGCCTATAAAGATATTGCCATCCGGGTGGAGCTCTTCGGGGATGAAGTCGACCGGATTACCCGGATTGATACCCTGACCGGAGAGATTTTAGGTGAGTTTAAGGAGATTACCATTTATCCCGCCAGCCACTTTGTCACCCCCGAGGATAAGATCAAAAGGGCGGTTAAGACGATTGAGCAGGAACTTAAGGAGAGACTGGCCGAGCTAAGAGAGCAGAATAAGCTGGTGGAGGCCCAGCGGCTGGAACAGAGGACACGATATGATATGGAGATGCTCAGCCAGATGGGCTTTTGCTCGGGGATCGAGAACTACTCCCGCCACCTGGCTGGCCGGCCTCCGGGCTCGAGGCCGAAAACCCTCCTGGATTACTTCCCGGATAATGATTTTCTGGTGTTTATAGATGAATCCCACATGACCATCCCCCAGATAGGGGGAATGTATGCCGGTGACCGTTCCCGGAAGGAGAAACTGGTTGAGTATGGTTTTAGACTTCCTTCGGCCCTGGATAACCGGCCCTTAAACTTCTCCGAGTTTGAGTCTCTGGTCCCCCAGGCGATCTATGTTTCGGCTACCCCTGGCCCCTATGAACTGAAGCACAGCCAGCAGGTTGTCGAACAGATAATCAGACCTACCGGCCTGGTCGACCCCGAGGTTGAGGTTAGACCGGTTAAGGGGCAGATTGATGACCTGCTGGAGGAGATCAGGCTCGTTGTGGAACGGGATGAACGGGTCCTGGTTACCACTCTGACCAAGAGGATGGCTGAAGACCTGACCGAGTTTCTGGCAGAGGCGGGGATCAAGGTCCGTTATCTCCATTCAGATATAGATACTCTGGAACGCTCTGAGATTATCAGAGATCTACGTCTGGGCAAGTTCGATGTCCTGGTAGGGATTAACCTCCTGAGGGAGGGACTAGACCTGCCCGAAGTATCTCTGGTAGCTATTCTCGATGCCGATAAGGAGGGTTTTCTCCGTTCGGAACGCTCCTTGATCCAGACCATCGGTCGGGCAGCCCGTAATGTCAGGGGCAAAGTAATTATGTATGCTGATGAGATTACCGATTCTATGGCCAGAGCTATCGAGGAGACAGAGAGGAGAAGGGAGATCCAGCAGACATTTAACGAAGAACACGGTATTAAACCGGAGACCATTATCAAACCGGTACGCGAGGTTTTAAGGCCGGTGGAGATGGTGGTTAAGGAGACTGAGGAGATTAAGTATGATAGTGATCAGAAATCTAATGGCGCGGATAAGATTAGGGATCTTTCTCCACAAGAGATTGAGAACTTGATCCTGGAGCTTGAAGATGAGATGAAGGAGGCAGCCGATAACCTGGAGTTTGAACTGGCAGCCCAGATCAGGGATGAGATCAAGGAACTGGAGGAAGAGTTAGCTAAATTGAGGTGAATTTGATGACAATAGACAAGATAATTATCAGGGGTGCTCAGGAGCATAATTTAAAGAATATAGATCTGGAGATTCCCAGGGACAAGCTAGTAGTTATTACCGGGCTCAGCGGTTCGGGAAAGTCTTCACTGGCCTTTGACACTATCTATGCCGAAGGGCAGAGGAGGTATGTCGAGTCCCTTTCGGCTTATGCCCGCCAGTTTCTGGGGCAAATGGAGAAACCGCGGGTAGAGTTTATTGAGGGGCTATCGCCGGCCATCTCTATAGATCAGAAGACGACCAGCAAGAACCCCCGCTCAACGGTGGGAACGGTTACCGAGATCTATGACTACCTCCGCTTATTATATGCCCGGATAGGTATTCCCCACTGCCCCCAGTGCGGGAAGGAGATCTCTTCCCAGACCGTTGATGAGATCGTTGATCAGGTCCTGGAACTGCCAGAGAGGACAAAGATCCAGGTGCTGGCTCCCCTGGTCAGGGGGAGAAAGGGTGAACACCAGCGTGTCCTGGCCAGAGCCCGGCGGGATGGGTTCGTCCGGGCCCGGGTTGACGGTGAAACCATCTTACTGGGTGAGGACGAGGTTAATCTCGATAAGAACTTTAAACACGATATCGAGGTTGTCGTTGACCGGCTGGTAATTAAACCGGGCATCAGGGAGAGGCTAACCGATTCGGTAGAGACTGCCCTGGAGCACGGTGGAGGCCTGGTGATGATCGATGTTATCGATGAAGAGGAGTTAACCTTCAGCGAGAAGTTTGCCTGCCCTGACTGCGGAATTAGCCTGGAAGAGCTTTCTCCCAGAATGTTTTCCTTTAACAGCCCCTACGGGGCCTGTCCCAACTGTGATGGCCTGGGGATTAAGAAGGAGTTCGATCCCGAACTTATCCTGGATAGGGAGAGATCAATCAGTAATGGAGGGATTATTCCCTGGAGGAACTCCTCCAGCCGTTACTATCTCCAGTTACTAAAGGCCCTGGCCAGAGAATATAATTTCAGCCTCCATACACCTATTAAGGACCTGGATGATGATATTGTCGATATAATCCTCTATGGCTCGGAAAGGGTTCTTTCCTTCCCTTATACAAACCGTTATGGTAGGACCAGGCAGCACGATACCGTCTTCCAGGGGATAATCGGCTACCTGAAGAGAAGGTTGAGTGAATCCGATTCACCCGGGGTACACCAGAAGATGGAGGCCTATATGGCTGAGCGCCCCTGTACTGTCTGTCAGGGGGGCAGGTTAAAGCCCGAAGTACTGGCTGTTACCATCGGTGGGCTTTCCATTGCCGAGTTTACCCGTTTTAATATCAAGGCGGCTCTCAGCTTTCTGGAGGAGCTAGAACTGGATGAGAGGTCCTACTTTATTGCCCGGGAGATCCTGAAGGAGATCAAGAACAGGCTCAGGTTCTTAGTCGATGTCGGGCTGGATTACCTTACCCTGGACCGCTCGGCGGGCAGCCTTTCCGGAGGTGAGGCTCAGCGGATCAGGCTGGCAACCCAGATCGGTTCTGGTCTGGTAGGGGTATTATATATTCTTGATGAACCGAGTATCGGCCTCCATCAGCGGGATAATAACCGGTTGATCAGAACCCTGGAGCAGATCAGAGATGTTGGTAATACAGTAATTGTGGTGGAGCATGATGAAGATACTATCCGGGCCGCTGATCATATTATTGATATAGGACCCGGAGCCGGCAAGCACGGTGGTTATGTGGTTGCCGAGGGCTCTCTCAATGATATTATAGCCAGTGAGAAATCACTGACCGGTAGGTATCTCTCCGGGAAGGAGAAGATTCCCGTACCGAAAAAGAGGTATAAACCCAACGGTAAATACCTGGAAATCAGGGGAGCCCGCCAGCATAACCTTAAAAATATCAATGTTAAGATACCTCTGGGCACCTTTACCTGTGTCACCGGGGTTTCCGGTTCCGGAAAGAGTACCTTAATTAATCTGACTTTACAGCGCAGGTTGATGCAGCACTTTTATGACTCCACTCCCCGGCCCGGGGAACATGATGAAATTAAGGGGTTGGAATACCTGGATAAGGTGATTAATATCGATCAGTCACCTATCGGACGTACCCCCAGGTCAAATCCGGCTACCTATACCAAGGTGTTTGATTATATCAGGGATGTTTATGCTAAAACACCAGAGGCCAGAAGGCGTGGTTATAAAAAGGGTAGGTTTAGTTTTAATGTTAAGGGTGGCCGCTGTGAGGCCTGCAGGGGTGATGGGATTATTAAGATCGAAATGCACTTCCTGCCAGATGTCTATATTCCCTGTGAGGTCTGCGGTGGTAAGAGGTACAACCGGGAGACCCTGGAGATCAAGTATAAGGGGAAAACGATTGCCGATGTCCTGGATATGACGGTAGAGGAAGCCCTGGAGTTCTTTAAAAATATCGAGCCGATTAAGAGAAGGCTACAGACTCTTTATGATGTCGGCCTGGGTTATATCCGGCTCGGTCAGCCGGCAACCACCCTCTCGGGGGGAGAGGCCCAGCGGGTTAAGATTGCTACCGAGCTGGGTAAAAAGAGTACCGGTAAGACAATCTATCTCCTGGATGAACCGACTACCGGACTCCATTTTGCCGATGTCAAGAAGCTGCTGGAGGTTTTACACCGCCTCCGGGAGGGGGGAAATACGGTAATCGTTATCGAACACAATCTCGATGTGATTAAAGCGGCAGATTATATCATTGACCTTGGTCCTGAAGGCGGTGACCGGGGGGGTGAGGTAGTTGCTACCGGTACTCCTGAGGAGGTAGCTGAAGTTGCAGAGTCCTATACCGGACAGTTTCTGAAAAAGGTACTGCACTAGATACTATAGGAATTTCCTTTTTGAAAACTGCAAATAGATGTTTACGATTGCAGAAACCTTCTTTTTAGTTGCGCATGGATGGTTTCACTGAAATCTTCTATTTATAAACGCATGGTTGATTTCAGTACTAGCACATCGAGTTGCGTCGCTGCACTAGCGTATCGAGCGCGTCACAGGAATATTTTTGATTCGCCTAAGTTCATCTCTCCAACATCTATTTGCAGTTATTGACAAAACCAGGACGGTCTGATGAGGAGATTATAAGTTTGTCCGGAGTGATCGCAGTGGAAGATATTAAGGAACAGCTAAAATTACTCCCCGATAAACCGGGGGTCTATCTGATGAAGGATGAAATGGGGGAAATAATCTATGTTGGTAAGGCTAAGTCCCTTCGCAAGAGGGTTAGATCTTATTTCCGCCGGGGTAATCATACCTATAAAACCCGGATTATGATCGACCATATCACCGATTTTGATTATATTATTACCGATACCGAGGTTGAGGCCTATATACTGGAGGCTAATCTGATTAAAAAGTACCATCCGCGGTTCAATATCAGGTTAAAGGATGATAAAACCTATCCCTTTATCAAGGTAACGGTTAATGAGGACTTCCCCCGTATTCTTAAGACCAGGATCGTTAAGAACGACGGGGCCCGTTACTACGGTCCCTTTGTCAATGTTGATGCCCTCTATAAGACCATCGATATCCTAAAGGATCTCTTTGCCCTGAGAACCTGTAAAAAGGACCTGAGGGCTGATAAACCGGAGGAGCGTCCCTGCCTCAATTACCATATCGGCAAGTGCCTCGGACCCTGTATCGGTGCTATTGATAAAGATTCTTACCGGCAGCTGGTTGACCAGGTCTGCCTCTTTCTCTCCGGCCATCAGGATGAATTAATTTCCCGGGTGGAGGAGAAGATGCATCAGGCTGCCCGGGAGAAGAACTTTGAAAAGGCGGCCAGGTTCCGTGACTCGATGCAGGCTCTAAAGAAGATTTCGGAACAGCAGAAGGTGATGAGCGAGAAGAATATCGACCAGGATGTAATTGCCCTGGCCAGAGATGAGGAGGAAAGGGCCTGTGTCCAGATACTGATCATCCGTAACGGGCGGCTAATAGGACAGGAATACTATATGATGGAGGGTTCCGAGGAGGAGTGTAACCCGGAGATTATGGGTTCCTTCTTACAGCAATATTACGAGCAGGCCCCCCAGTATCCCGATGAGATCTTGCTCAGTACGGAAATTGAAGAGCCAGAGCTCCTGGCCGGCTGGTTAAAGGAGAAAAAGGGTAGAAGGGTTAGAATCCACCTTCCTGAACGGGGTGAGAAGAAACGCCTGGTGGAGATGGCAGAGAGGAATGCGACCGGGAACCTGAAGAAGGAGTCGGTTAAAAGGAAATACCAGGAATCGAGAACCGTTAAGGCAGTTTCTCAGCTGGCCGAATACCTCGGCCTTGCCAGGAGACCATCCCATATCGAGGGCTTTGATATCTCCAATATCCAGGGAACCGACCCGGTGGCCTCGCTGGTTGTCTTTAAGGAAGGATTACCTGCAAAACAGGAGTACCGCCGATTTAAGATCAGAACTGTCAAAGGCCCCAATGATTTTGCCATGATGCAGGAGGTAGTTGAGAGGCGTTACAGCCGTCTGCTGCGGGAAGGGCAAAAACTACCCGATCTGATTCTCATCGACGGTGGTAAGGGCCAGCTTAACGCTGCCTATGAAGTCCTCTGCAAACTGGGCCTTTCTGAACTGGCTATTATCGGTCTGGCCAAGAGGGAAGAGGAGGTCTTTTTACCGGGCAAGAGTGAACCGGTTATTATCCCCCGTAATTCCTCTGCTCTTCACCTGCTGCAACGGGTCAGGGATGAGGCCCATCGCTTTGCAGTAAGTTACCACCGTAAACTCCGTTCCCGCCGGCTGACCCACACCATGCTGGATGATATCCCCGGGGTTGGGCCGAAGAGGAGACAGGCCTTATTACAGCATTTCGGTTCGCTGGGGGAGATCAAAAAGGCCAATATAAGCCAGCTGAAGGAGGTTGAGGGAATCAGTTCCAGGACAGCCAGGGTAATCTATGACTATCTCCAGGAGAATACCAGGCCATTTTAGGGAAGCCGGGACAGAATCCGTGTTAATTTTATTAATGAAATTGTCTTCTTAATATTATGTTCGATACTGTTGAGAAAAGGAGATTTGGGGAAAGTCATGAATAGCAGGCAGGTAGGCTATGTATGTTGAACTATACATGTTGACAAGATAAGTAAGTCGGGATATAATATTCTTTGGGTAAAGAACTGATCTTTCAATATTTATTGAATCACTGAGGGGGTGAATCTAAAATGGCTCATGTAATTTCTGATGAGTGTATTATGTGCGGTGCCTGTGAACCGGAATGCCCGGTTGAGGCAATTAGCCAGGGAGATACCCAGTATGTAATTGATCCCGATACCTGTATTGATTGTGGTGCCTGTGCTGAAGTCTGCCCGGTTGAGGCTATCAGTGAAGAATCATAGAAACCTACATAACATAAAGCAACCTGCTCCTTAAAAAGCAAATGGCTTTTTGAAGAAAATCGGAGATTTACTTTTCCGGTTTTCTTTTTTATCATGGTTTGTTTCTTAGATAAAGGCAATACTCCTTGACATCCTCCCGGTTATTTGCTTAGTTCCCAAAGATGGATTCTAGAAATAATAGATCTTCGGGTATGAACCTCATGAATAGTGGGTAAATTATTACCGGAGGTGAAATCCATGATCAAGGTCTACTGTGGAGTGAAGGAATGTAAGCATTTTGGGAACGGTCTCTGTCAGGTTGAAGAACTTCATATATCCAAGAATAATAAAAAACCAGCCCATACTGAAGAGACAAACTGTATGAGTTTTGAGTCAAAATTATATTAACAAATTGGCCTTTGGCCATAATTAGTAAAAAAATAACTTTCTTGATATCAAGGGTAGAGACTCATTGCCTGGATATTAAAGAAGGCTGGGAGGAGAAGAGTTAATGAAGGATAAAGTGGTAATTATAGGTGCCGGCTTTGTAGGCTCAACCACTGCCTATGCCATTATGAACTGGGGTCTTGCCTCTGAAATTGTGTTAATCGACCTTAATCAGGAGAAGGCAGAAGGAGAGGCAATGGATCTCAATCATGGTACGGCCTTTGTTAAACCGGTAAAGATCAAGAGTGGTGATTACCAGGAATGCCGGGATGCCAGAATTGTTATTATTACAGCAGGAGCAAATCAGAAACCGGGCGAAACGAGACTGGATCTAGTTAAGAAGAATACAGAGGTCTTTAAGCGCATAGTGCCGGAGATAATAAGATATACCGATGAAACCATTCTATTAGTAGTAACCAACCCGGTTGATATATTAACCTATGTTACTCTGAGGTTATCCGGGCTGCCAGTTAACCGGGTTCTTGGTTCGGGAACCGTTCTCGATACATCAAGATTCCGCTATTTACTAAGCGAACACTGCGGGGTAAATCCCCGTAATATTCACGCCTATATCATAGGAGAGCATGGTGATAGTGAGGTTGCCGCCTGGAGTTTAACCAATGTAGCCGGTGTACCCTTTGCAAGGTACTGTGTAGTCTGCGGTAAAGAGTGTGGTTCGGAGGATTTCAAAGAGGAAATTGAAGAGAAGGTTGAGAATGCAGCATATGAAATTATAGAGAAAAAGGGTGCTACCTATTATGCGGTTGGCCTGGCGGTTGCCCGGATAGTGGAGAGTATCTTTAGGGATGAGCATACCATACTAACTGTTTCAACCATTTTGGAAGGTCAATACGGACTAAAGAACATTGCCCTGAGCCTTCCCTGTATTGTGGGAGCCAATGGGATAGAGAAGGTATTAACCCTTGAGCTGGCTCAGGAAGAGGAAAAGGCTCTAAAGGAGTCAGCCGGGCTACTGAAAGAGGTTATCAAGGGGCTTAACATCTAAATTATTTTGCACAAAAAGCAGGATTTAACTCTTATTTGAAGAATTTATTAATAATTCTCTTTTAAGAGGGATCCTGTTTTTATTTTTTTGCATCCACATTTCTAAGACAATACTGTAGGATTTTTGGAATGTCCGGGAAACCATGTTATGTGGATAACACAACCTTAATGCCAAGATTGTAGTACTCGGAGAGTGAAGTTTCCGGGTCAATTTGTTCAAAGTTACCAAATAAAATTGAGGTACTAATTTAATACGAAGGAGATGATATTTATGAGTTTTTTAGAGAAGGTTGATCCTGAGATTGCCAGGTTGATTGACGAGGAGGAGGCAAGACAGCATCATAATATTGAACTGATTGCCTCGGAGAATTTTGTTAGTAAGGCCGTTATGGAGGCCGCTGGTTCCTGTTTGACCAATAAATATGCCGAAGGATATCCCCATAAAAGATATTATGGTGGCTGTGAAGTAGTGGATCAGGTAGAAGAACTGGCGATTGAAAGGGCAAAGATGCTCTTCGGTGCCGAGCATGTAAATGTTCAACCTCATTCCGGCTCACAGGCCAATCAGGCGGTATATTTTGCCACAGTACCCCCCGGTGGGACCATACTGGCAATGGATTTGACCCACGGTGGTCATCTAACTCATGGAAGTCCGGTAAATATCTCCGGAAAGTATTATAACTTTGTTCATTACGGGGTTACCCATGACAGGGAGTTGATCGATTATGATCAGGTGGAAAAACTGGCTGTGGAGTATAAAGTGGATTTGATAGTGGCCGGGGCCAGCGCCTATCCCAGGGTTATTAATTTTAAGAGATTTCGGGAAATAGCCGACCGGGTTGGGGCATTATTTATGGTCGATATGGCTCATATTGCAGGTTTAGTGGCAGCAGGTTTACATCCCAATCCTGTACCCGTAGCTGATTTTGTAACCACTACTACCCATAAAACCTTAAGGGGAACGAGGGGAGGTTTGATTCTCTGCAAGGAAAAATTTGCCAAAGAGATTGATAAGGCGATCTTTCCGGGTTTGCAGGGAGGACCCCTCCTGCATATTATTGCTGCCAAGGCTGTAACCTTTAAGGAGGCTCTAAGTGATGAGTTTAAGGAGTATCAGCAGCAGATTATCAAAAATGCCAGTGTGCTGGCCGGAGAACTGCAAAAGTACGGTATGAGGCTGGTTTCAGGTGGCACAGATAACCATTTAATGCTGGTGGACCTGACAAATATGGGTCTAACCGGTAAGGAGGCAGAGACGGTCCTCGACCGGGTGGGGATAACCGTTAATAAAAATACTATCCCCTTTGAAAAGAAGAGTCCTTTTGTTACCAGCGGTATCAGGCTTGGTACACCCGCTGTTACCACCAGGGGGATGAAGGAAGCCGAGATGAAACTAATAGCTAATTATATCTTTGAAACCTTCAAAAATATGGATAATGAAGAGCGGTTGGCCGAAATTAAAGAGAAGGTGCACCAGCTGTCAGCCAGATTTACAAAAGAGAGGGGATTGGATGCAGTATAAATTAGTGGCAATTGATCTAGATGATACTCTACTGGACAGAGACCAGGGCTTATCACCGGAGGCTATTTCAACAGTCAGGTTGCTTGAAGATTCAGGGGTAAAGGTGATTATTGCTACCGGCAGGATGCTGGTTTCGGCCATGCCCTATATTAAAGAATTGGGGTTGTCGGGGCCGATGATTACCTACAATGGGGCCTATGTTAAGAATATTAGCGATGGAACCCTGCTTTTTCATCAACCTATCAGGATGGACCTGGCAAGGGAGATTATCGACTATGCTCTAGAGAATGACCTTCATATTAACATCTATCAGGATGATCAGCTCTATGTAGCAGAGAGGAACCGGGAAAGCAGGTATTATGAAAAAACCTCCGGGGTAATGGCAAGAGTGGTTGGCTCTCTGCAGGAATTTATTGACCGGGATGTGATCAAGTTATTGATTGTTGAGCTGGACTGGCAGAGAAAACGCTACTATATGGACCTGCTGAAGGAGAAATTTTCTTCCCGGGTAACGGTAACCGAGTCCAAAAAAGCCTATATCGAGTTTATGGCCCCGGGGGTTTCTAAGGGCCGGGCCTTAAGGAAGGTTGCTGAGAATCTGGGAATTAAAAGGGAAGAGGTTATTGCTATCGGAGATAGCTGGAATGATCTAGAGATGATAGAATGGGCGGGCCTGGGAATAGTAATGGAGGGTTCCCCTGAAGAGCTTAAAAAGGAGGCTGACCTGGTCGCCCTTCCCCCTGACCGGGATGGGGTGCCTCTAGTCTTAAAGGAGATATTTGGAAAAATCCTTGACAAATATTGACGTTCAGTTTTACAATATAGATAAGGGAAATTTTCGGAAATTTAATTTCCTTTGGGGGGCTTAAATAAGAAGGGGGATTAAATATGTATTGGCTTGTATTGCTAATTGTCTCACTTCTGATGGCCTGGGTGTTAAGAGCAGTAACCAAAAGCCAGCAGGTTCCGGGGGGCTACTGGAATATCTTTGTAGGTAGTCTAATCGGGGCCTGGCTCGGTGACCTGATTTTAGGGAACTGGTGGCTGGTTGCCGGGTATAATCTAGTGGCGGGTATAATCGGTTCTCTGGTAATTGGGTGGCTCTACATCAAATTAATCAGTAAAAAGAAAGGGGTAGAAAAAACGGATACCCCTGAATAGTTTTACTTATGGAACTGATATAAGCCCCCCAATTTAGATATATAACATACATAACATATATTTAGATTTCTTGATTCATATATATTATTAATGGATTAATTTGAGAGCGGTCGAGTTTTAAGATAAAGGAGGTGTAATTTTCAGATAATACTATCACTTTATTCTTTAATTTCCGGATTACTTTGGGGGATAAAGGGCTTAATTCTTCTTTTAGTTGAGGGTTATATGTTGTTTATCTTTATTCTAAATAAGAGGATCTAAATAAGAGGAGGTTAGATTATGGCTATTAATTTTAATTTTGCTAAAAGGTTTGCTGCTGAAAAGATTATAAAACTCGCTTTAAATTATATTGAAAAAGACCCCGATAAAAATTTTATTAAGATCTTGGACTTGCTTGATAAAATAGCCAGGACTGATACCCACCATGAAGAGATTGCAGCTATTCGTAATGCCTATGAAACCAATCCAGCTATCCGTCAGTATATTGATAAATTCAACCGGATTGCCCCCAGTTATAAAGAGGGGCTGGTGATGAACTTCTTTATTAATTCAGGTCTTTTGGGGATACCCTATCAGTTTAAGATGGCTGAGAAATTAGGAGTAGATGTGCCCTGGACTATCCTGATTGATCCCACCAGTGCCTGTAACCTAAATTGTACAGGCTGCTGGGCAGGAAAATATAATAAAAGCGATACCCTGGACTTCGAGACAATTGACAGAATAATTACTGAGGCTAAGGAACTGGGGATCTATTTTATCGTACTATCCGGTGGCGAACCAACAGTTTATCCCTATCTCTTTGATATCTTTGAAAAACATAGTGATGTTGGTTTTATGATGTACACCAATGGTACCCTGATCGATGAAGAGATGGCCGATAAGATGGTCGAGGTCGGGAATATTACACCGGCTATCAGTATTGAGGGATTTAAAGAGGCAACAGATAAGAGACGTGGTGAAGGTGTTTTTGACAAGATAATGAAGGCTATGGACCTGCTCAGGGAGAAAGGGGTTGTTTTCGGGGCCAGTGTTACCGTCACCCGGGATAATGCGGAAGAGTTATTTGGAACCGATGACTTTATCGATATGCTGGTGGAGAAGGGGGCTATCTATGCCTGGTCTTTCCACTATGTTCCTATCGGCAGTGATCCCAATCTTGATATGATGGTTACCCCGGAACAGAGGGCTATGCTGGCTGACCGGGTTCCTGAACTCAGAAGTAAAAAGCCTATCTTTATCGTAGATTTCTGGAATGATGGCACCTTCAGCGGTGGCTGTATTGCCGGTGGCAGGAGGTACTTCCATATTAATGCCAGGGGTGAGGTAGAGCCCTGTGCCTTTGTCCATTTTGCCGTTGATAGCATTAAGGATAAGAGCCTGAAGGAGGTTCTACAGAATCCGTTATTTAAATCCTATCAGAAACGGCAGCCCTTTAATGAGAATCTGATGCTGCCCTGCCCGATTATTGATAATCCACAGGCCCTGAGGGACATTGTTAAAGAATCCGGCGCCCATCCGACCCATACAGGGGCCGATACAGTACTCAAAGGAGAAGTGGCCGAAGGGCTGGACAAAATATCTGCTAAATGGGCGGAGGTCTCCAAACCGATCTTTGCAGAAAGGATGGGTATCGAGATCGAGGAGAAAAAAGCTCAATAAGGTCTATTAAAAGGGCCTCTTTAGGAGGCTCTTTTTTTACTCTAAAATACCCTAAGAAAACTTTAGCTAATATCATTTATTAGGGTGGAAATAAATCGGGACTATTTATAATGTTTTTTCTTTTCTTTGTTTTTGGATATGCTCTTTGTTTTTTCGATAGTAGCTCCATCAGTTGAAACAGTAATAGTTTAAAACTAAATAATTATCTGTTATAATTATAAATGTGGACAGGTCACCTGCCATCTAAATCTTCTTTGTGATTTAGGTGGAAAGGTTCACTACACTATATTCAGAATAATTTTATCTCAGGAGGAAGTTATTTTGGCTGTACTTAATATTATAAAGAAATCCTTTGTCCAGTTCTATGAACACCTCTTCAAATTGGTATTATTAGACCTTATCTGGTTTTTTCTGACTGCTGCAGGATTACTAATTGGCTATGCCGGTATAACAAATAGCTTTCTTTTACCGGTTATTATCCCTTTAATATTTACAGGGCCCCTTTTTTTATCGGGTTTAGAGATTGCCGACCGGCTGATATTAAGGGAGGAAGTAGGAGTTAAGGATTTCTTTACCGGAATAGGCAGGTATTTTAAAAGAGGGTTGCTGGGTTTTTTATTCACCTCCGGTATCTACCTGATCTTAATTTTAGATTTAATATTCTTTGTGCAGAGGGGAAACAAGAATACAGTCATGCTGGTGATCGGTATTATCTTTTTTTATCTAATTATTTTTTTCAGTATGATGCAGTTATACTTCTGGGGGCTTTTGACCGTTCAGGATAAAGAGAAGATCGGGATAATTATCAAGCGTTCCTTTTTATTAACACTTGATAATGCCCTCTTTGCCTTCTTCTTGCTAATACTGATAGTTATTTTAACAGTAATTTTGATTATAACAGGAGTTGGTCTACCGGTCTTATTTATGGGTTTAACCGGTTTACTGCTCAGCAATGGAACAAGATATACTTTAGATAAATATAGAGAAGAATAGCAAAAATACTATAGAGAAGAATAGAGAGGGGATTGAATTATGGCAGGGTACTTTTTAGGAGTTGATTTAGGCGGCACAAAGATCTTAACTGCAGTTGCAGATGAGCAGGGAAAGATCCTGGCCAGAAAAAAACTGCCGACCGAGGCTAACAGGGGTAATGACAGGGTTATTGAGAATATTATAGAGACAATTAGGAGTGTTTTAGCGGAAGTTGGCCTTAAAAAAGAGAATATTGTCCGGATGGGAGTGGGTAGTCCAGGTCCTCTCAATACTAAAGAAGGAATTATCTATCTTGCCCCTAATCTGGGTTGGGAGAATGTTCCTATCTCTAGAATCCTGGAGGATAGGACAGGTATCTCCGTTATTCTGGAGAATGATGCTAATGCTGCTGCCCTGGGCGAAAAGTGGTTTGGTGCTGGTCAGGGGATAGATAATTTAATCTATATTACCGTTAGTACTGGAATAGGTGGTGGTATCATTATTGACCGGAAGATCTACCACGGGGTTAATGATGGGGCTGGTGAGGTAGGCCATATGGTTATTGATCCTGATGGTCCGCTCTGTGGTTGCGGAAACCATGGCTGTTTTGAGGCCCTTGCCTCCGGAACCGCTATCAGTAGAAGGGGGAGGGAGGCAGTAGAGCGGGGAGAAAAGACGCTTCTAACTGATCTCTGTGAGGGGGACCTTAATAAGATTGACGGAGGTCTGATTGCCCGGGCGGCTCAACTGGGGGATCAAGTAGCCCTGGATATCTGGTCTGAAGCTGGTTATTACCTTGGTCTCGGTTTTGCCAATCTGGTTAATATCTTCGACCCGGAGATGCTTATCCTGGGTGGCGGGGTGATGAAAGCCGGTGAGCTGATTATGGAACCGATGCTGGCTAGTTTAAAGAATTACTCCTTTAAGAGTGCCTTTAATTCTCTTAAAATACGTCAGGCTGCCCTCGGTGATGATACCGGGGTAAAGGGTGCTATTGCCGTAGCTATGGGGGATAGATTGTATCGTGAAGGATAAAAAGATTTCCGTAGTGGAGATAATTAATAAATTTTCGTTACAAGTACTGGCAGGTAATGCTGAGGATAAATATATTACTGTTAGCGATATCAAGAGGCCGGGAATTGAACTGGCCGGTTTCTGGAAGTATTTTGCCCCGGAGCGGGTGCAGCTTTTAGGCAGAACCGAGATTTCCTTTCTTCAGGAGCTTGACCGGCCAACCCTGAAGGAGAGGATTAAGCGGTTTTTAAGTTATGACCTTTCCTGTATAATTATTGCCAGAAACCTGGAAGTACCGGATATTTTAATTAAAGAAGCGGATAAAAGGGCCATCCCTCTCTTGCGGACACCTATCTCCACGACAAGATTCTTAAGCCTGCTGACCAATTACCTGGAGGAGGTTCTGGCTCCGGAGAAAACCATTCACGGTGTTCTGGTTGATATTTACGGTATAGGGGTCTTGATTAGCGGCAAGAGCGGCATAGGCAAGAGTGAGACGGCCATTCAGCTTGTTAAGAGGGGGCACCGGCTGGTTGCCGATGATGTAATTATAGTAAAAAAGATCGGGGAAAGGGAATTAATCGGAATGGCTCCCGAGGTTTCCAGGTATTTTTTAGAGATAAGAGGCATAGGAATAATTAATGTCAGGACATTGTTTGGGGCCGGGGCGGTTCAGGATTCTTCCGTGATCAATATGATTGCTAAATTGGAGTTTTGGGATGAAGATAAGTTTTATGAACGCCTGGGCCTGGATAATAACTATGATACGATTATGGGTATCGACATCCCGGAGGTAATTATTCCCGTAAAACCGGGTAGAAATCTGGCAATGGTCCTGGAAGTGGCGGCTATGAATATGAGAATGAAATCAATGGGCTATAATGCCGCCCTAGATTTTTCAGCTAAGGTTAATGATAAGATGAGGGGAAGATAAAAATAATCTGGAGGAAGGATTATGGAGAAGGGTTTTTTCCCAATAATCATTACTTTAATAATGGTTCTATCTCTCTTTAATATGGTTAAGGCTGCTGAGGAAGACCAGGTTTTTTTTTCAATTACTGATCCCACCGGTGATGACTACGGCCCCGGCACTTATAAATACCCCACCAATGAAGTGTTCCGATCCCATAAAGGCCTCTTTGATATAACCGGCTTCAGTGTTAAAAGGGATAATGAGGAATACTTATTGAGATTTAGTTTAAAAAAACTAACCAACCCCTGGAAGGGTAAATTCGGCTTTAGCCTGCCTTTAATTCAGTTATATATCGACAACCAGGAAGGTGGTTCTACCGAATTATTTAAGGAGGGTGCCAATGTCAGACTGGACCCCAGATACCCCTGGGATAGGTTGTTAAAGATCTGCGGGTGGTGGGTCAGGGCCTATCAACCTGAAGACAGGAATAAGGAAGTAAATTTCTGGAATGCAGAAGAAAATCCCTGGGATGTCAGTGATGCTAGGGTTGAGGTAGAGGGTAATGATATCCTGGTCCGGCTCAAGGGGGAGGTTACCGGTAAAATGGAAAATGCCCGGGTTTATTTAATTGTCGGTAGTTTTGACCCCTTTGGTCCTGACCATTTCCGTAGTGTTGAAAGAGAGTTGTCTTCCTGGAGCTTTGCCGACCTGACCCATGATAATTTGGATAAGGCACCGCGGGTTATCGACCTGGTCCTACCGGCTAACCGGGACCAGGCTGAAGTACTAGGTGACTTCGTTGATGATTATCCCCTTATCTATCCTTTTCAGATCAGGGAATCCGGTAATATGTTTATTAGTTTAAATAAGCATCTCTATTTCCTACTGCTGTTGATTATTCCCCTGGTAATAGTGGTAAGGAAATATTGGCGGAATGTATAAACTAAATCTTTTTAGCCATACTAAGAAGTAGCAAATATATAAGGGGGAAATAGCAATTGAACGACCAGGGAATTAGTGTTAAGCCTACACCGATTACTGCTGGAGAGAGGGTAGAGGTAAGCTATAACGGTTTACTGGCCCAGTCAGGAGCTATGGAAGTCTATTTACATGCCGGTTTTGGGATGAATAATCTATGGGAAAATGTTCAGGATATCAAGATGGAAAGACAGGGGAATACCTGGAAGGCAAGTCTTGATATTGAAACCGATGAGAGATTTAATTTCTGTTTCCATGATAATGTTGGTAACTGGGATAATAATAATGGTCGGAACTGGAGTTTTGAAGTCCATAATGGAGACCTTTATTGATGTTAGAAGAAATTAGTTAACTGTGCATAGTTTACGTAAAATTAAAAGTCCCTGCAGAGGGACTTTTTGGTTTTCTTTATTTTTTGAAAACTGCAAATAGATGTTTGGAAATTTTTTGTATATAAGTCTTGATGAATCGAAGGGAAAAACTTGGCCGAGCAAAATTTACTTTTTCTCAACAAGTGTCAGGGAATCAGCCTTTAGCTCTTCTGCAAGCTTCCTCTCTTCAATATTTTTGATCATAGCCAGGGTATCTATTTCAATTCTGTAACTATACCTCGATAATTCCTCAATTGTCATCCAGTGTTCATCTATAACATTAGATGGCTTTTCCAGGGGTGTTGTTATATTGTTGGAATGAGCCAGCGGGTAGAAGGCCCCCTCCTTTTTATAACCGATGGCCACACTGTATCTGGTATTGGCACTGGCATGCAAATACCAGCTAAGGGTATCATGGTTGATCTCGATATCGCTATATTTATCCTCTTTTTCATTAAATAGCCTTAAATAGGGTGTATTCTGAAAAAAGGATTGATCATTTATCTCCCAGTAAGCAAACAGGTAGTTGGGATCTTTAGCCAGTAACCGGATAAAGTCTTCACCATACCGTTCCTGCAGCTGGTAGTCCTTAATTATTCTTTCCAGGTGTTCTGTAAACTCTTCCCTCTTTTTTGGACTATCATAATTCTCCTCTTGCCCAATATTATACATTTCCTCTGGCTCAACTCCTAATCTTTTTTCATCAATTCCTATATCCCTTCCAACCTCCAGGTCCAGATCATTTAAGGGAAGCCGGTGGTCCCTTTCTTCTTCTCTTCTGGAAGCATAATAATAAAATATTAAAAAACCTATTATTGCTAAAATTATAATTAAGATATTAAGATAGATATCCAATATTATCCCTCCTTTCTTAGCTTTTCTTTTGAGCGGTAGACTTTAAAATCAATTCGGGGAAAAATGTTATCACTTTTTTCCAGTTGCTGTAAAAAATCCTCCCTTATCTCATGGTTTTCAATCTCCTTTGCCAGCTGGAAAAAGTTATGCAGGTGTTTTTTAGTCCGGAAGACGGCGTAATCAACCATTGTCCCGGCCTTCATGATAAAGGCCCAATCACTACTCTGGGCTAGTAGCAGTTCCCGGCAGAGCTGATTTAGTCCCCGGTAAAGAATCTCCCCGGGATCAGATAAATAATGATACCTATCGGCCAGATTTTTCATTTTGAATTCTGCCTGATGAAGATGCCGGTAAATCCAGTCATTGGTACCATTTAACCAGACTTCATGATAACCCTTATAGCCCCAACTGGCTTCTGTGGGCATAGCTACCTGATTTTTGGGATAGAGATCCAGATACTCCGATGGGGTAATAGTTTTAATATCGTCCTGGTCATAATAGATCTTTTCCAATAAAAACTCCAGCCACTGGGGCCCTTCAAACCACCAGTGTCCAAATAACTCTGCATCATAGGGGGCCACTACAATTGGCTTCCGGTCGAGAATCTGGCTTAAATACCTGATCTGGTGCTGGCGGTTAAAAAGAAAGTTTGCTGCATGCTCGGCGGCTTTTTCCCGACCATTATCCGGGTTATAGGGCTCTTTCCGGTTAGTTTTACCGGTAATTTTATAATACTTTAAGCCTGTATGCTTACGGATACCTGAGGGTAAATACTCTTTAACATAATCATAATCCAGATCATAGCCGATATCTCTGTAAAACTCACGGTAATTATAATCACCCGGATACCCCTCATCCGCACTCCAGACCTGTTTTGAGGATTCTATGTCCCTGCCAAAGGCCGCTACACCCGAGGGGGTATAGATCGGGGCAAAGAGTCCGTAACGAGGTCTGGGGGTTGCGTAAAGGATACCGTGGCTGGAACTGATAAAATAACGGATATTGTTATCTGCCAGAATTGAATCCAGCCCGGGCTTAAAGCCGCATTCGGGCAACCAGATTCCCTTCGGTCTTTCTCCAAAATAATGCTCGTAGGTCTTTATTCCCGTATTAATCTGGGCGTTCACGGCCTCATCCGTGAAAATTAAGGGGAGGTAGCCATGAGTTGCTGCCGAGGTTATAATCTCCAGTTTACCCCTATCCTGAAATTCTTTAAATCCCCTGAGGAGATTATTCTGATATTTATCATGGAAAACATAATAGGCCTCCTTAAAGAGGTAGTTATACATCCTGGCCAGGCGGTTAAATTCCTCCTGCTGTGCGGTTCTATTGATCTCCTTTTCGCTCAGTTCGATTAATTTCTCGAGGTGTTTTTTATATCTCTGCTGTAAGAGCTCATCGTCCAGCATGTTAGCCAGTGATGGTGAGATATTTAAGGTTAAACGAAAATCAACCCCCTTATTAACCAGTCGATCCATAATATTTAATAATGGAATATAGGTCTCCGTGATGGCTTCATATAACCAGTCCTCGGCCAGCTCACCTTCCCGGCCATGCCGGACATATGGTAAATGAGCATGAAGGATTAGTGCCAGATAACCCTTTTCCACAATTTTCCCCTCCCGTAAATTTCTCTTATCTATTAATATGCTTGTTCTACTCAGAGTTTATTCACAATCTATCATGAATAAAATGACTTTTCCTGAAGAATATTAAGAGAGAAGTGAAATAGAATACGGGAGGTAAATATTAATGAATATTTTAATGTTTTCCTGGGAATATCCACCGGTCAGTTATGGCGGATTAGCCCGCCATGTTCAGGATCTAAGTGAAGCCCTGGTAAATATGGGACACAATGTCTATATTATCACCCAGGGTGATCATAATATACCTGAGGAGGAAGTAATTAATGGGGTTAAGGTTTATAGAACGAGTCCGGTTCAGATCTCGGCCAATAACTTTATCGATAATATTTTACATTTAAACTTTCAACTGGTGGAAAAGGGGATCTATCTAGTCAATAGAATCGGGCATATTGATCTTATTCATGGCCATGACTGGTTAGTTTTCTGGTCCACAAGGGTGTTAAAACACGCCTTAATCAAACCGCTGATCTATACAATTCATGCTACAGAGTTTGGCAGAAACCAGGGCATTTACAATGATATGCAAAGATATATTAATGACCTGGAATGGTACGCTACTTTTGAAGCCTGGCGGGTTATCGTCTGCAGCCAGTATATGGAGAGGGAGGTAAAGAACCTCTTTCAACTACCTGATGATAAGGTTGTCAAGATCCCTAACGGGGTGAATGAAGAAAACTACCGGGCGGAATACTCCGATATCTTCAGAAAGAAGTATACCAGCCCTGATGAAAAGATGGTTTTCTACGTCGGCAGGATTGTCAGGGAAAAGGGCATCCAGGTATTAATCCAGGCTATCCCGAAAATATTGAGTTCGGAGCCCCAGACAAAGTTTGTGATCGCAGGAAAGGGTCCCTATCTGGACAATCTAAAGGCCCAGGCAGATTATCTGGGGATTGCCAACCGGATCTACTTTACCGGGTTTGTCAGTGATGAGACCAGAAATAAATTATACCGGGTTGCCGATGTTGCAGTCTTTCCCAGTCTTTACGAACCCTTCGGTATTGTAGCCCTGGAGGCCATGGTTACCAGAACACCGGTGGTTGTCAGTGAAGTAGGTGGGCTGGCCGAGTTTGTTCAGGACCGTAAGAACGGGTTAACGGTTGGAGCCAATGACCCCCACGGGCTGGCTGAGGCTATTCTCTACCTGCTGAAAAACCCTGAGGAGGCTAAAAAGATAGCAGATAGGGGATATAGAATGGTCAGAGATAAATTTAGCTGGAATCAGATTGCTCTGGAAACACTCCAGGTCTACAAACAGGTACTGGACGAATATCAGGAGAGTAACTGGAATAAAGGTGAGGGTATAACAAATATGAATATAGATGAGGAATCACTGATCTATAGATATTTAATGAAGAAAAAATATAGTTAGGAGGAAAAAAATGAAGGCGGTTATTATGGCCGGAGGCCAGGGAAGCAGGCTAAGACCCTTAACCTGTGACCTCCCAAAACCGATGGTTCCGATTGTAAACTATCCTGTGATGGAACATATTATTAACCTGCTTAAGAGGTATGGAATTACCGATATAGCAGTAACTACCTATTACCTGCCGGGTGTTATCGAGGATTACTTCGGTAAGGGAGAGAAATGGGGTGTAAATCTTCATTACTTTATCGAGGAAGAACCGCTGGGAACGGCCGGGAGTGTTCATAATGCAGATCAGTTTCTAGATGAGACCTTCCTGGTAATCAGCGGTGACGCCATTACCGACTTTGACCTGGAGAAAGGGATCAGTTTCCACCGGGAGAAGCAGGCGGACGCCACTCTGATTATGGCCAAAGAGGAGATCCCCCTGGAATACGGGGTAATTATGACCGATGAGCAGGGCGAGATTGTCCGTTTTCTGGAGAAACCCAACTGGGGCCAGGTTTTCAGTGATACCATTAATACCGGTATCTATGTCCTTGAACCCAGTATCTTTGACCTCTATCAGAAGGGGGTCAATTTTGATTTCAGTAAGGATCTCTTTCCTTTGATGCTAAGGGAGAAGAAGCGGCTCTATGGAGTGGCTCTGGAAGGCTACTGGAATGACATCGGTAATCTAGAGGAATACTACCGGACCCAGTTTGATTTGCTGGAGGGCAGGATTAATCTGCCTATTCAGGCCTGTAGTGTAATCGATGATAATATCTGGGTCGAGGACGGGGTTGAGATAGATGAGAGTGTCAGTCTGACCGGACCACTATATATTGGCAGGGGAAGCAAAATTGCTGGAGGTGTCCGGCTGGAAAAATCCGTTATTGGCAGGAACTGTCTGATCCATTCCCATGCCTCAATTAAAAGGAGTATTCTCTGGGATAATAATAATATCGGTTCCCATGCGGAGATCAGGGGTGCCATTCTGGCTAATAATGTAACCCTGCAAGAGAGGACGGCCGTCTTTGATCGGACGGCTATCGGTAAAAAGGTCTTCATCGGCAGGGAAAGCAGGATTCAACCGGGGATTAAGATCTGGCCTGACAGGGAAATCGGCAATAAGATGGAGGTAGACAGGAGTGTTGTCTGGCCGGAATACTGGTCCAGACACCTCTTTAGTAACAGGGGGGTTGTTGGCCAGAGTAATATTGAGATTACCCCCGAGTTCGTAGCCAGTTTAGCCATTGCCTATGCTTCCACCCTACAGAGGGGTGATGAGGTAGTGGTAGGTTCTGACAACTACAATATCAGTGATGCCCTGAAGAAAACCCTGACCGGTGGTCTGCAGGCCTCCGGGATTAAAGTGGTTGATATCGGTGAAAACATAACAGCTGTTACCCGTTACAGTGTTGTCAAACTGGCTGCCCGGGGCGGTGTTCATATCCGGGTTAGTAACAGGGACCCGCAGAAGGTAATTATCGAGTTCTTAAATAGCCAGGGTGTCAGTCTCTCCGTTAACGAGCAGAAGGATATTGAGAGGAAGTTCTTGACTGAAGACTATAACAGGGTAGGGGTCAATGAGATAGGTGAATATTCCTATGCCCCGGAGATGGCAAAAAATTATCTCGAAGACCTTCTGCAGAATATAAATCAGGAAGAAATTAGGCGGAATTACTTCAGTGTGGTGGTTGATTATGAACATGATAGCCTGGGTAATATCCTGCCCCTGTTTCTCAAGAGGCTTAACTGCCAGTTATTATCTACCAGAAACTGTTCTCAAAATAACCTACCCTTAAGTATAGAGGAAAGGCTGCAGGTCAAAGAGAGGGTTGCCAGGATTATGAGGGATAACCAGTTTAACCTGGGTATAATCATTGACCATAATGGAGAGGAGCTGCATCTGGTCAATAAGGCAGGAGAAGTACTCAGCAAGGCCCAGTACCAGCTTTTAATCTCATATATCCTGCTGGAGAAGGGGTTTAAGGAGCTTTATCTACCCTTAAATTCCCCCAAGGCAATTGAAACCCTGGCAGAAGGGTATGGAGCTAAGGTCCATTACACCCCAATTAATCCCCAGGTACCTATGGATAGATACTATAAGCAGCTTGCTAACAGGGAAGACCTGGATCCTCCCTATTTTTACCCCTATACTGATGGTATTGCCGGTCTGGCACTGATCCTGGAGAGGATGGCCAGGGATGATCTCAATCTGGATCAACTCCTGAACCGGTTACCGGAGTTCTATCTGAATAATGCGGAGGTTCCCTGTGACTGGAAGAGTAAAGGAAGGGTAATGCGTCATCTCAGTGAGGAGGCTGATAGAGATACTGAGTTGATAGATGGGATCAAGTTTAATCACCCCCAGGGCTGGGCTCTGGTCGTGCCTGATAGCGAGAGGCCAATCTTTCATGTCTTTGCCGAAGGAGAGGACCTGGAAACCGCCGAGAGTTTGACCGGATTTTATCTGAATAAGGTTAAAGAGCTGATTAATGGCTCGACCTGATTTTCCTTTAAACTCATTCACAAAAAAATTTCAGACCTCTCTTCATATCTACTTGTTACTTTAACTTTGTTTAACCTGTTAAAGTAAGGGTAATAAAGTCTTTTTGTTCTTAAGGTCAGGTGGGTTAGTTGCCTGGCCTATTTATATGCTTGAATTAGTGTCAGATAAGTAGTACAATATTAACATCAAGTGACATTTTTTGAGGTGTTTTTAATGGAAACTGCTTTAAAATTCTGTAAATCAATCTTACCGAAGGTTTCCAGGAGTTTCGCCCTGACCATACCGATGCTTGACCGGGATTTGTACAGGCCGGTCCTGATAACCTATCTGCAAGATAGATTATTAGATAACTTTGAGGATGAGATCGACAGTCAAGATATATCTCTCGACGAGCGAATGGAGCTAATGGACCAGGTAGTTGAGTTATTTAATCCTGCTAGCGAGAGAGTGGAAGGGATTAGCGCCAGACTAAAGAAGTATGCTCCTCTGATGCCGGAAAATTCCTTAAGGCAATTAACAGAGAATGCCGCTTTGATCAGAGAGGCTTATGATAGCCTTGAAGAGAGTATCAAGCTATCCTCCTATAAGTGGTTGCAGGAGATGAACAGGGGAATGAAAAAATATCTGACAGTGGAGATTGAGACCTTTACCGACCTGGATGATTACTGTTACTATGTAGCTGGTACTGTTGGCGGTTTTTTAACCGATATCATTCTAATCAAGAGGGAATTGAATCAAGACGACACCCTCAAGCTGCTGGATAATTTTAATGATGCCGGGATCTTTTTGCCGAAGATAAATCTGGTAAGGGATATCAAAAAGGATATCAAAAACAGAGAGAAAAATTTCTGGCCGCTCAAGAGTCTGGGTTTATCACCCGAGATTCTGCTTAATCCCGCTAATAAAGAGCTTGCCATGGAAGCACTGGCAGAGATGCTGGGTAGTATTAAAGCTCATATTAGTAACTTGATTACCTATCTGGAGGCATTACCTGAAAGCCTTTCCGGGTATAAAAGGTTTTTCTGTGTAAATAATGCCCTCGGGCTGGCTACCATTGAGAAACTGGAGAACAACCCGGCCGTTTTTTACGGCAATCAGGAGGTTAAGGTATCTAAATTAGAATTGCTGAAGATACTTAAGTCACCTGAAAGGGTGTTTTATGAGAAGGCAGCCTCTTTACAGAAGGTATAAATCCCCCCGGATTAGTTAATAATTAATAATATCCAGAGTAAATTTAACAAAACTACAAATAGATATTTACGATTCAGTAGAACTAACATCTATTTACAGTTATTCCTGAACGGAAGTAAGGTACTATTTAATTAAGATAAAAGAGGGGGATTTTATGTGCTGGAGGAAGGCCATTTTAAATCCGTTTATTCTCGGCCCTCTACTTGCCGGAGTGATGGGTAATTTAAGTCTTGGTTTGATTACTGCGGGTTTGACCGTTTTAATCTGGGGTTTTTCAGCAGGGATAAATTTTATTGCCCTGACCACCATTTTACTGGTCACTTTAACGGGGAATATCAACCTGGAGATTATATTTATTTACTCTATTAGTCTCGCTTTTATCATTAGAGAGGGGAAGGTATTGTCCTTTATTAATAATAAATTGACCTTAGGTCATAATTATTTAAGAGGAAGTTTCTTTAACATTAGAAATCTTATATACCTTATTGCCGCCTTTATTTCCGTTATTCTTTACCAGGGATGGGTTTTTTTTCTCGGCCTTATTCCTACCCGGCTGTTAAATGAATTAAATATTGCCGGTGAAATAATGGTTCTGGCCGGGTTGCTGTTAACACTCTACAGAGGTCAGAGGTTAGTGAGAGGGCTGGGCACGAAGCCAGACCCTGCTGAAACCGGGGGATTTATAGAGTTTATTTTAATCCTGATAACGGCTGTTCTGGGATTAAGGGGTAGCTGGTTAGTTTTTCCCATCTGGCTAGCAGGGGTACTTTTTCTAAAATTGTTCCCCCAGGTAGAACATTATTTTCAAGGATTACAGCCAGAGACCGGTTATCTTCTTTTGCTGGCAGGGATCATCTATACCAGCTATCTCATCTTACCTTTAAACATATACCTGACAACGGTGATAATCGTTATCTCCTCTTTGGTAATCCTCCGGCTGCAGAGAAAGATTCCTTTAATAGAGACGGTTTACGTCTCGGTAATTGTGGGGATTATTGCTGGTAGATTGGGGTTGTTGAGTTGATGCAGCTTAAAGGTGATTATCATACCCATTCTCAATATAGTCACGGTAGGGGTAACCTCCCTAAGGAATTACTGGAGATCAAGGAAAAGGTCGAGAGATTACAGGCTGAATTCCCCAGGATAAAGATTCTCTGCGGGGTGGAGGCTAATATTATCAATCATGATGGTGACCTGGATGTACCAGATGATATTTTAGAAGAACTGGATCTGGTGGCTGCCGGTCTTCATCTGTTAATCATCCCTCCGGACCTGGTAACCGCCTGGAGATTAATTATTGCCAACAAGCTTATATACAGGTTCTTCCCCGGACGAAGGGAAGGGATCAGACGCTGGAATACGGAGATGGTTATCAATGCAGTCAAAAGGCATAAAATAGATTTTATTACCCATCCGGGCTACCAGCTGGATATAGATACCTTTGCCCTGGCAAAGGCCTGTGCTGAGGAGGGCACCTATCTGGAGATTAATGCCAGACACGGTGAATTAACCAGAGGATTTGTCGAGGCAGCCAGTCAAACAGAGGTTAAATTTATAATTAATAGTGATGCCCATTCTCCGGAAGCGGTAGGTGAGCTTGCTCCGGGCTTAAAGATTGTCAGAGATCTTAAATTAGCCCCGGAGAGGGTTATCAACTTTGAAGGGTGGAGAAGAGATGGAAGATAGAGTACTGGCAATTGTCAATCCGGTATCCGGCAACGGTAAGACCGGTAAGGCCTGGCCCGGGTTTGCAGAGCGTTTCCGGCAGGCGGGAATAGCCTTCGATACTGTCTATACCAGGTGGCCGAAACACGCTACTGAACTTGCCCGTAAGGGTCTGAAGCAGGGCTATAGCAGGATAATGGCTGTTGGTGGCGATGGTACGGTTAATGAGGTTGTTAACGGTTTTTTCGAGGACGAACACCTGCTAGTTTCTGACTCGAGATTAATTGTTTTTTCCCGGGGCACGGGGTCTGATTATATTAAAAGCCTGGGAATTACCAACCGGGTGGAGGAGATTATCAGGGTTATTAAAAGAGACAGGGTAAAATTTATTGATCTCGGTCTGATTACTTATGTTACTCATTCGAGAAATAGAGAAGAACGCTATTTTATTAATGTTGCTGACATGGGAATTGGTGGTGAGACAACTAATCTGGTTAACCGGAGCTCAAAGCTTTTTGGGGGGCTTCTTACCTATCTTTTTGGGGCCTTGAGGGTACTGACTACTTATCAAAATAAGGTTATGAAGTTAACTATTGATGGAGAGGAGATCCTACCTGAAAGGTTAAACAGTGTCATGGTAGCAAATGGTGAATTTTTTGCCGGAGGTATGAGGATCGCCCCTGGGGCCGATCTGGAGGATGGCCGCTTTAACATCTTGAAAATAGGTGACCTGACTAAATTTGAGTTTATTACTAATATCATTAAGGCCTACCGCGGAACTCATCTCACTCATCCCAAAGTTAATTACGTTTGCGGACGGGAGCTTAGTATTGATTCTGAGGAAAGGGTTCTAATTGAAGTCGACGGGGAGACCGTTGGTTACCTGCCTGCTAAATTCAAAATACTAGAAAAAAGACTACCTGTATGTTATTAGCTGTAGAGTTTACTTTTCTTGTTTTGTGTTATAAAATATTAATAAGGGAGAGGGGATTTTTGAGAGGGAGATGAAAAATGGAATTTTTAATTATTACAGGCATGTCCGGGGCAGGGAAATCAGTAGCCTTAGACTTTTTTGAAGATATGGGCTATTTCTGCATAGATAATCTGCCCCCAGCCTTAATCCATAAATTTGCCGAGTTGTGTCTCCACTCAGAGTTAGATAAAATTGCGGTAGTTAGTGATATCAGGGGGCGGGAGTTTTTCGCTGCCCTTTTTAGTGAACTCTCTCAGCTTGAGAAGAGCGGGATTAAATATGAGATCCTTTTTCTGGAGGCTTCTGATGAGGCCTTAATCAGAAGGTATAAGGAGACCCGGCGGAAACATCCCTTAGATGAAGCCGGGCGGATCCTTGACGCCATTCATAAGGAACGTAAGTTATTGGAGGAGTTACGGGGAAAGGCCAGTATGATTATTGATACCTCCAAGTTGAGTAAAAAGGACCTCTATAATGAGTTGCAAAGAATCTACTCCTTCCATCAGATTGATAAGCAGGCTATGTCGGTCTCGATCATCTCCTTCGGCTATAAATACGGAATCCCTCTTGATGCCGATATTGTTTTTGATGTCAGGTTTTTACCAAATCCCTATTATGTTAATTCCCTCAAGGACCATACCGGTCAGGAAGAAGCCGTCCAGGAATATATTATGAAATGGCCGATTACCGAAAAGTTTTACACTAAGTTATTTGATCTGATAGAATTTTTACTGCCCGAATATCGGAAGGAGGGTAAGAGCCACCTTATGATAGCTATTGGCTGTACTGGAGGCAAGCACCGTTCGGTTACCACTGCTATAAAATTGAAGGACTTTTTATTAAAAAAAGGATATCGGGTAATTGTGGAACATAAGGATATTAATAAGTAATCTCTTTGCAAACTGCAAATAGATGTTTACGATTGCAGAAACCTTCTTTTTACTTACGCATGGATGGTTTCAGCACTAGACTATCGAGGCCGTCGCAGTAAAATTTAGGTATCCTACGACGGTCCGTAAGGGCCTGGTACCTGAAGTAAGGCGCAGGTGTGCCGATATGGTATTAAATTTGTTTTCGGGAGTGTTGGTATGAGGATCTGGAAGTGGTTATACCCCGGTATAGGGGTAAAAAGATGGATTTTTATTTTGCTGGTCTCCCTGAGCTTAATCAGTGCGGGAGTGGCCCTGCTAACCGGTTTTTATCTGGTAAGTTTCCTGGAAAAGGGAATTCTAAAAATTATCACTCCTTTGACAGGCCGTTTATCATCTATCGTAAATACGGTTTCTGCAATTATCTTAATAATTATTGGTCTTCTAGGGATTAACTGGGCACTGCAGGGGGTCTTCAATGGTTTAAATGAAAAACTATCTCATAATGAGGTTGTAGACCATCTTTATCAAAAAAAGGTTCTCCAGAAGGGCCCGAAGATAGTCGCTCTAGGGGGTGGTACCGGTCTATCCAACCTGCTGAGAGGGATAAAGAAGTATACCAGTAATATTACTGCTATAGTTACTGTAGCAGATGATGGGGGAAGTTCCGGGAAGTTAAGGGATGAACTGGGGATGTTACCACCGGGTGATATCAGAAACTGCCTGGTTGCCCTGGCTGATACCGAACCCTTAATGGAGCAGCTCTTTCAGTACCGTTTCAGCTCCGAGGGGCATCTGGTCGGACATAGTTTTGGTAACCTCTTTATCGCTTCACTGGCGGAAGTTCTAGGCGATTTTGAAGAGGCAGTTAAGGAGTCGAGCAAGGTACTGGCCATCAGGGGCCAGGTTCTTCCCGCTACCAATGAGGATGTTCGCTTAGGGGCCGTTTATACTGACCGGAGTCGGAAGATGGGGGAGTCGGTAATTCCTGAAGCAGGTAAGAGGATTGAAAGGGTCTTTTTAAAACCTTCCTCCTGCAAACCGACAGCCGATGCCCTGGCTGCTATTAAAGAGGCGGATATTATTTTAATAGGGCCGGGGAGCTTATATACCAGTATTATACCTAATCTCCTGGTTGAGGGAATAGCCAGGGCAATTAAGGAGAGCCCGGCGATTAAAATATATGTCTGTAATGTAATGACTCAACCCGGGGAGACTACCGGTTATACGGTCAGTGACCATATTCAGGCCATCTTTGACCATAGTATGGCGGGTTTGTTTGATTATGTTATTGTTAACCGGGAAGAAAGTGCCGCTAATCTGGCCAAAAGATATGAGGAAGAGGGTGCCTTTCCGGTTAAAATAGATAGGGAGAAGATCTTAAAACAGGGGGTAAAGATTGTTGAAGGAGACCTCTTAACGAGTGAGGGGTATATTAGACATGACCCCGTGGAACTGGCAAAGACCATTTTTAAAATCGCCGAAAGCAGGTGATAGAGAGGATATGTCTTTTACAGATGAGGTTAAACACGAAATTACCAGAATCCACGGCGAGGAATTACCAGAACTGGCTGCTTTAATCAGGATGAATGGCTCTATTCAGATTACTAAAAAAAAGCTGGCGGTCAAGGTCAGAATCTCTCACGGTGACCTGGCCCGGAAGGTTTACTCTCTAATCAAGAACAGTTTTAAGCTGAGGATCGAGATTGTTGTCAGAAGATATAATCATTTCTCCGGCCATCAGAATATCTATGAGCTGACCCTGCCACCTCAAAAGGCAATTAAAGCCTTTTTGACCGACCTCGGTTTCCTGGATGAAAAGAATAGACTTGTTTTCAGGATTAAGGAGGAGTTTATTAATAACAGGGATTGCCAGCGGGCCTATTTAAGAGGGGCCTTTCTGGGGGGTGGTTCTGTTAATAACCCCAACAGTGAGTATCATCTGGAATTCAGGTGTGAACACGAGAGTTTTGCCGAGGATCTAATCGATCTTTTAGCCAAGTTTGGCCTAAAAGGTCATTTAAATTATCATCACAATAAGTATATAGTCTATTTCAAGAGTTTTGACGAGATAGTTACCATTCTTAATATCATCGGAGCCCACCAGGCCCTGCTGAAAATGGAGAATAAACGGCTTTTTAAGGAGCTGAAAAATGATGTTAACCGGAAGGTTAATTTTGAAACGGCTAATTTAGATAAAACGGTCAGGGCTGCCATGCTCCAGCTGGAGGATATCGAATTAATTGAGACTAAAAGGGGACTAGATTCTTTGTCCAAAGGGTTAAGAGAGATAGCCCTTTTAAGAAAGAATAACCCCTATGCAAGTTTGCAAGAACTTGGGGAACTACTAGATCCGCCTATAAGTAAGTCGGGTGTTAATCATAGGATGCGCAGGCTTAAGAAGATTGCTGCCGGATTAAGGGGAGATAATTAATGGATTTAGGTTTTAACTTAAATCTTGAGCAGAAACAAAATCTGGTAATGACACCTCAGTTACAGATGGCGATTGAATTACTTCAGTTTTCCAGCCAGGAACTGGAAGATTATATTGAAGAAGAACTAAAGGCTAATCCTCTGCTAGAAAGGATGGAAAATCAGCTTAATGAGAGAGAGAATAGGGTAACTGATTATGCGGCAGATGATGATGACCAGGAATATAATTATGAGAATTTTATTGCCCATAAACCGAACCTGCTGGAGTATCTCGAGAGTCAGCTTTATCAGGTTCTGGATGAAAGCGAGATGAAGATCGGTCGCTATATCATTGGCAACCTGGATAAAAACGGCTTTTTAACCCTCTCCAGGGAGGAGATCTGTAGGAATCTTAAAATTGATAGGGAGAAACTGGATGATATCCTGCTCAGGATTCAGTATCTTGATCCGGTCGGGATAGCCACCAGTAATTTACAGGAAACCTTATTAGTTCAGTTAGATAGCCTGATGCTGGATACAAGGCTGGCCGAGAGGATTGTCCGGGATTATCTGCAGGAGCTGGCCGATCATAATTACCGGAAGATAATTAAGGAAATCGGTGAGGATGAGAGTAAGGTTATGGGGGCCATTAATCTGATTAAAACCCTCAATCCCCATCCGGCAGCCGCTTTCAACCAGGATGAAGAGATAAAATATATTGTTCCCGACCTGATAGTTAAGAAGGTCAGGGGGGATTTTGTGATCATATCTAATGAAAGAACGAACCCCGTCCTGCGGATCAATCCTTATTACTATAAAATGCTCCAGGAGAGTAAGGGCGGTGAGGCCTATGATTTTCTCCAGAAACAATATAAATCGGCCCTCTGGTTAATCAGGAGTATCGAGCAGAGACGGATTACCATCTACCGGATTGCCGAGGCAATTGTCAGTAAGCAGAAGGAGTTTTTCCATAAGGGTATCAAGCACCTTGCCCCCATGACGATGCAGGATATAGCCGATATGATTGAAATGCATGAATCTACCGTCAGCCGGGCCACTACCGAGAAATACATACAGACCCCCCAGGGATTATATGAGTTAAAGTTCTTCTTTAACAGGGGGGTTAATAATCTCTCTTCCGTCAGTATTAAGGCGATTATTGCCGAATATATCAAGAATGAGGATCCAGCCTCACCCTTAAGCGACCGTCAGATTGCCCGGCTTTTGGCCGAGAGCAGGGGGATGGAGCTTTCCCGGAGAACAGTTGCTAAATACCGGAATGAATTGGGGATTCCTTCATCGACCAGGAGGAAGAGGCGGAGCTAAAACTGCAAATAAAAATTTCCAAACATCTCTCCAACATCTTTTTACAGTTGTTTATTTACAGGTAAAGCAAGTTAAAGCTAATTCGTTTTTTAAAAAAAGCAGGATTTTTTCAGTTCATCTAGAATATATAAAACTGGTAAAAGGTTATAGTCTTGTCTTTATTGGGACACCTTTGTTCCGATGGGACATTTTCGTTCCCGGTAATGGAGTGTAGCAGATATGAAATATTTATTTAAAATCCAGGAAAAAATAGTACCGGAGTTAATATCTGTAGCTGAAAATCGGTATACTATATTGCGTAATATCTATTATAACCAGCCTATCGGGAGAAGGGCCCTGGCTGAAAGGACCTGTATGAGTGAAAGAACAATCAGGAACGAACTGCATTTTTTACAAAGGAGGGGTTTGATCAATATCTCCAGGGCAGGAGCTGTTGTAACCCGAACTGGTTCTGATTTCTTAAGAGAACTGGATAAATATATTAAAGAGGTTAAAGGGATCAAAATCCTGGAGGAGAAACTGAGAAAGGCTTTAGGGTTAAAAGAGGTATATATCGTTCCAGGCAATCTGGAGCATTCCACTATCAAGCAGGAGATAGGCCGCTTTACCGCCCAGTTAGTCAAGGATATGCTCCATGATGGGGATATTTTAGCCGTAACCGGGGGTTCAACCCTGGCCCAGGTAGCTAATTCTATGCGGGTTAACGGCCAATCGCTGGATGTAATGGTCGTACCGGGAAGAGGGGGCCTGGGAGAAGAGGTAGAGATCCAGTCCAATACCATTGCGGCAACTATTGCCAAGAAAATTGGTGGGAGATACCAGTTATTACATATTCCTGATAGTATTAAGGAAGAAAATGTTGACAGGATTCTGGCTGAGCCATCGATCCAGAGAATCTTAAAAAGCCTGCAGGGGGCAAATATTCTACTTCACGGAGTAGGTAGCGCCGAAGAGATGGCCCGGAGAAGGGATATGTCTCCCGAACAGATTACCAGGTTAATTGAGAACGGGGCTGTAGGTGAGGCCCTCGGTTATTATTTTAATGAAAAGGGTGAGATTGTTTATACTACTACCAGTGTTGGCCTCCATCTTGAAGACCTGAAGACAATTGATCAGGTTATTGTTGTGGCCGGAAACCCAACCAAGGCCAGGGCTATTATCTCAGTGGTTTCACCAGAATACCATGATATACTGATTACAGATGAACTAACTGCTAAAGAGATTTTAAAATTGAAAAGGGGGTGATAGACGGGGGTTTTTAAGCTATTACATATGATAGGTTTTTTCAGAAATGGAAAGGGTACTTATAGTACATCTCTACAAAAATATAAATAGGAGGAAGATAAAATGAGTGTAAAGGTTGCAATTAATGGCTTTGGTGCTATCGGACGGAGAGCTTTTAGGGGCCAGTATAAAAATCCTGATGTGGAATTTGTTGCTGTTAATGACTTAACCGATCCGCAGGTTCTGGCTTATTTATTAAAATATGACTCAAACTATGGCCGCTTCGAGGCTGAGGTAGATTTTACCGATGACAGTATTGTAGTTGACGGAAAGGAGATCAAGGTCTTTGCTGAAAAGGATCCGGCAAATTTGCCCTGGGGAGAACTGGGTATTGATATTGTAATCGAGTCAACCGGTTTCTTTACAGATGCCAATCTGGCCAAAAAACACCTCGATGCCGGTGCCAAAAAGGTTATCATCTCTGCACCAGCTAAAAATGAAGATATTACAATTGTTATGGGAGTTAATAATGATAAATATGATCCGGCAAACCATAACATTATCTCAAATGCTTCCTGTACAACCAACTGTTTAGCCCCCATTGCTAAGGTTTTAAATGATAAGTTTGGTATTGAAAAGGGCTTAATGACCACCATCCATTCCTATACAGGAAACCAGAATATACTGGATGCTCCTGTTGCATATAAGAAGATTACCCGCGGTAGAGCCGGAGCTTTAAATTTAGTACCTACTACAACCGGTGCTGCTAAGGCGATCTCTTTAGTATTACCTGAGCTGGAAGGCAAATTACACGGTATGGCTGTCAGGGTTCCTACTCCAACCGTTTCTCTGGTCGATCTGACTGTAAACCTGAGCAAAGATGTTACTGAAGATGAAGTTAATGCTGCCATTAAAGAAGCTGCTGAGGGTCCGATGAAGGGTATCCTTGAATATAATGAGATGCCTTTAGTATCTATGGACATGAAGGGTAACCCCCATTCTTCAATCTTTGATGCCAACTATACCAGCGTTATGGAAGGTAACCTGGTTAAGGTCCTCTCCTGGTATGATAATGAATGGGGTTATTCCCAGAGGCTTATTGAACTGGCAGTCTATATGGCTGAAAAAGGGCTCTAAAGCCCGGTGAATATTAAACCTAAACCCTGTCATCAGTGCTAAGTATTATACTTAGTGCTGATGAAGGGGTTTATCCCAACATTTCTTTAACATCTATTTGCAGTTGTTTGAAGATAAAAAGTAAGTTGCCGAACAGAGTGAGGCATTAATTTAATAAATGGAGGTGGAAGAAGCAATGAGGAAAAAAACCCTAAAGGATATAGATTTTAAAGGCAAGAAAACCCTGGTCAGGGTTGATTTTAATGTTCCCCTAGAGGATGGCAGGATCACCGATGATACCAGAATCCGGGCCGCCCTACCGACAATTCAGTTTCTGGTCAGGGAGGGTGCCAGGGTTATTTTAATGTCCCACCTGGGCCGTCCCAAGGGTAAGGTTGTTGATGAGCTGAGGATGGACCCGGTGGCGGAAAGGCTAGCCGATTTACTGGGCCAGGAGGTCAGTAAGGTCGATGACTGTATCGGAGAAGAAGTAAAGAAGGCAGTAGCCCAGATGAAGGATGGGGATGTTCTTCTGCTGGAAAATACCCGTTTCCATCCCGAAGAGAAGGCCAATGATCCCGAATTCGCCAGGGAACTGGCCAGTATAGCCGATGTCTTTGTCAGCGATGCCTTCGGCGCAGCCCACCGCGCCCATGCCTCGACGGTCGGGGTAACCGAATACCTGCCATCTGTAGCCGGTTTTCTCCTGCAGCGGGAGTTAGAAGCCCTGGGTGAGGTAATGGAGAATCCGGAGCATCCCTTTGTGGCAATTTTAGGCGGGGCCAAGGTCTCCGATAAGATCGGGGTTATTCGTAACCTGCTGGATAAGGTAGACTACCTGCTGGTGGGCGGAGGAATCGCTAATACCTTCCTGGCTGCCCAGGGTTATGAGATGGGTGAATCCCTGGTGGAGGAAGATAAGCTGGACCTGGCCAGAGACCTGTTAAAAGAAGCGGAGGAAAAGGGTGTTGAGCTGGTAGTACCGACTGATGTTGTTATTGCTGATGAATTCAAACCGGATGCCAACTATAAGGTGGTACCGGTAGACCAGATACCGGCAGACTGGCAGTCCCTTGATAGTGGTGGAACAGAGACCCTGAAGAAATATACCGAGATCATCAAAAAGGCTAAAACCGTTATCTGGAACGGCCCCATCGGGGTCTTTGAGATGGATGCCTTTGCTAAGGGTACCAATGCCATTGCCCGGGCTCTGGCCGAATCGGATGCTAAAACCATTATCGGTGGTGGAGATTCAGCTGCCGCCATTAAGAAGGCAGGACTTGAAGATAAGATGACCCATATCTCTACCGGTGGTGGTGCTTCACTGATGTTCTTTGAGGGCAAGCCATTACCCGGGGTAGAGGCCTTAGATGACCTGGAATAGGAGGAGATATTGTGCGTAAACCGTTTATTGCCGGTAACTGGAAGATGAATAAAACACTCAGTGAGGCTGAAATTCTGGTTACCGAACTTAAGGAAGAGTTGGCCGGTATAACAGAGGTAGAGATTGCCATCTGTCCACCGGCAGTTAACCTGACCAGGGTTTATGACCTTATCAAGGAGAGCAATATTAAGCTCGGGGCCCAGAATATGTACTGGGAAGAGAAAGGCGCCTTTACCGGTGAACTCTCGGGAGCGATGTTAAAGGAAGCCGGTGTTAGCTATGTAATTATCGGCCACTCCGAACGGAGGGAATATTTTGCCGAGACCGATGAGGGTGTTAACCGAAAGGTACGGGCTGCCTTTAATTATGGTCTGACCCCAATTGTCTGTGTTGGTGAGACCCTTAAAGAGCGGGAAGAGGGTAAAACCAATGATAAGGTCAGGGGTCAGGTTAAGGCTGCTCTGGCCGGACTGGATACCGGCCAGGTTGCCGAACTGGTGATTGCCTATGAACCTATCTGGGCTATTGGTACCGGCAGGTCGGCGACGGCCGGGGATGCCAACCAGGTAATCGGCTATATCAGAGACCTGGTCAGGGAGGATTTTGGTGCTGCTGCCGATAAGATGAGAATCCAGTACGGGGGAAGTGTTAAACCCGATAATATTGAGGAATTAATGGCTGAAGAGGAGATCGACGGAGCCCTTGTTGGCGGGGCCAGTCTGAAGGCTAATTCCTTTGCCGAGATTGTCAGGGGGGCAATGAAATAGATTAGCAGTTAAGGAAAATATTAACCGAAGAAAGGGGTGAGCAGAATGGCTCGTCCGAGACCACTGGCCCTGATTATCCTGGATGGATACGGGCTAAGAGAGGAAAGGGAAGGGAATGCAGTAAGAAATGCCGCTACCCCCAATATTGACAGTTTATTTGCCGATTACCCCAATACCGTTCTGAGGTCTTCAGGAGAGGCAGTAGGCCTGCCTGAGGGACAGATGGGCAATTCAGAGGTCGGTCATTTAAACCTGGGTGCGGGCAGGATTGTTTACCAGGATTATACGCGGATTAATAAAGCAGTAACCGAAGGAACACTGGCAGAAAATGAGGTCTTAAATCAGGCTGTAAATAATGTTAAGGATAATAATAGCTCCCTACACCTGATGGGGCTCCTCTCCGATGGGGGGGTTCATAGCCACATTAATCATCTTTATGGGTTACTGGAAATGGCTAAAGATAAGGGACTGGATAAGGTTTATGTCCATGCCATTTTAGATGGACGGGATACTCCTCCGAAAAGCGGGGTCGAATATATGGAGCAGCTGATGGATAAACTGGAGGAGATCGGTGTGGGGGAAGTAGCCACCGTTAGCGGAAGATACTATACAATGGACAGGGATAACCGCTGGGAGAGGACTAAAAAGGCTTATGATGCCATGGTTCTCGGCCGGGGTAAGCAAGCAACCGATCCCCTGACCGCCATCAGGAGTTCCTATGAAGAAGGTGTAACCGATGAGTTTGTTATTCCGGTTGTAATTAAGAATGAGGGAAAACCTGTGGCTACCGTTAAGAACGGGGATTCACTCATCTTCTTTAATTTCCGGGCAGACCGGGCCAGGCAGATAACGAGGGCTCTGGCGCTGGAGGATTTTGACCAGTTTGAGAGGGAAGAGCTCGATCCGTCCCGGCTTTATTTTGTCTGTATGACCGAATATGATGAGGACTTTGATCTACCGATTGCCTTTCCACCCCTGAATATTAAAAATGGTTTTGGGGAGATACTGAGTAAAAACGGTTTAAAACAATTGAGGATAGCTGAGACGGAGAAATATGCTCATGTTACCTTTTTCTTCAACGGTGGAATTGAAAAGACCTACCCAGGGGAGGATCGGAAACTGATTCCCTCACCCAGGGTGGCAACCTATGACCTGAAACCGGAGATGAGCGCCTATGAGGTAACCGATGCCTTACTGGAGAAGATTACAGAGGATAAGTATGATGTGATTATCTTAAACTTTGCCAATCCGGATATGGTCGGTCATACCGGCATTTATGAGGCAGCGGTTAAAGCCCTGGAGGCCGTTGATGAGTGTGTGGGCAAGATAGTTCCGGCTATTCTGGCCAAGGGTGGACAGATCCTGTTAACCGCTGACCATGGTAATAGTGAAAAGATGATGGATGAGGATGGTGAGCCCTTTACCGCTCACACCACCAGTCCTGTTCCCCTTATCTATATCGGGGGTCCCGACGGTGCCGGTTTGAGGCCGGGCAAATTGGCCGATATTGCCCCGACCATGCTGGAAATCCTGGGGATTGATATACCCGCCGAGATGACCGGCAAGTCCCTCCTGACGAGGGAGTAATCAAGCATCTCTTTCTTTTTTTAAAACTACAAATAGATGTTTCCGATTCAGTGGAAAATAAGTCAATAATAACAAATAAGGAGGTATATAAAGATGGTTGATACAACGATTATTGATGTTTTTGCCCGGGAGATACTGGATTCTCGCGGGAATCCTACTGTTGAGGTTGAGGTTATTTTAGGTGATGGCTCAATGGGCAGGGCTGCTGTTCCTTCAGGTGCCTCTACCGGAGCCTATGAAGCAGTGGAATTAAGAGATGGTGATAAGGACCGCTATCTGGGTAAGGGTGTCCAGCAGGCAGTCAAGAATGTAAATGAAGATATTGCCGCAGAGATAGTCGGACTCGATGCCACTGACCAGGTTGAGATCGATAGGGTGATGATTGAACTGGATGGTACAGATAATAAAGGCAAGCTGGGGGCAAATGCTATCCTGGGTGTCTCTCTGGCCGTAGCTAAGGCTGCCGCTGCTGCTACCAACAGTTATCTCTTTAAATACCTGGGTGGTGTCAATGCCAGGACCCTGCCGGTTCCCATGATGAATATCCTCAATGGCGGTGAACATGCCGATAATAATGTTGACTTCCAGGAATTTATGATCATGCCCGTCGGGGCGATGAATTTTGCCGAGGCCTTAAGGATGTGTAGTGAGGTCTATCATAACCTGAAAAAGGTGCTGCAGGAACGTGACTTAAATACCGCCATCGGGGATGAGGGTGGATTTGCTCCCGACCTGGGTTCCAATGAAGAGGCCATTGAGGTAATTATGGATGCAGTTAAGAATGCCGGTTATAAACCCGGTGATGATATCATGCTGGCCCTCGATGTTGCCGCAACAGAGATCTATAAGGATGGCAAGTATGTCCTTGAGGGTGAAGGCAGGGAATTAACCTCTGCCGAGATGATCGATTTATATCAAGAGTTAGTGGATAAATACCCCATTATCTCCATCGAGGATGGTCTGGCCGAGGATGACTGGGAGGGCTGGGCTAAAATGACCGAGAAACTGGGTAAGAAGATCCAGTTAGTCGGTGATGACCTCTTTGTTACCAATACCAAGAGGCTGGCCCGCGGTATTGAGGAAAAATGTGGTAATGCAATTTTGATTAAGGTTAACCAGATCGGCTCCCTGACCGAGACCCTGGATGCAATTGAAATGGCCAAGCGGGCAGGTTTTACCGCCGTTGTTTCCCACCGTTCTGGTGAGACTGAAGATGTTACCATCGCTGACCTGGTAGTTGCCATGAATACAGGTCAGATCAAGACCGGTGCTCCGGCAAGGTCGGAGAGGGTAGCGAAATATAACCAGTTACTGAGAATTGAAGAATTACTGGGAGATTCCGCTGAATATGCCGGTAAAAATGCCTTCTATAACCTAAAGTAGCCAACTGGTTATGTTACCCCGTTCTGCTTAACAGAAAGGGGGGCGCATTCTTCCCGGCCCTATAGAAGACGGGTTACCTGCGCCATTTTGGATGAGAAAGGGGGCACTGTTTTGGCCCCCTTTCTCAGTTGTTTTTTTCTATTACTTATGTTAAAATAGATAAAGATGCAGGGAAGGTAATGAAACAAATTATAACCGGAGGTGAAGTGGAGATGATAGTCTTGAAGATCTTTCATCTAATCGTAGCCCTGGCAGTTATTGCAGGTGTTTTACTCCAGTCAGGAAAGAGTGCCGGCCTATCCGGTGTTATCGATGGAGGAGCAACTACATTTTTCGGGAAAAAGAAGGGTTTAGATGAAAAGTTAAGCCGTTTTACAACTATTGTTGCAATTATTTTTATGATTACTTCACTAATACTAGCTTTTGTAAAATAGAATAGGGGAGGATAAAAATGTACTTTTATACACCACTTATAGGAATACTGGCACTACTTTTTGCTCTTTATCTGGCTAATAAGGTAAAGGGGGCAGATAAAGGCACCCCAAAGATGGTTGAACTTTCCGGGGCAATCAATGAGGGGGCCATGGCCTTTTTAAGCAGGGAATACAGGATCCTGTCAATTTTCGTGCTGGTTGTAGCCATTATTATGGGCTTTGTTCCCAGCCTTGGCTGGCAGACCGCTATTTCCTTTATTGTCGGGGCTATCTTTTCTGCCCTGGCCGGTTTTATCGGGATGCAGATTGCTACTAATGCCAATGCCCGGACAACTAATGCTGCCAGATCAAGTCTCAATAAGGCCCTCGATATTGCCTTTTCCGGTGGGGCCGTTATGGGAATGTCTGTAGTAGGGCTGGGCACCCTGGGCCTGGGTATCCTTTACATAGTCTTTTCCAATAATATAGACTATATTAGGGGTTTTGCCTTTGGGGCAAGTTCGATAGCCCTCTTTGCCCGTGTAGGTGGAGGTATTTATACTAAGGCCGCAGATGTAGGTGCTGACCTGGTCGGTAAGGTTGAAGCAGGGATTCCTGAGGACGACCCCAGAAACCCGGCAGTTATTGCCGATAATGTCGGTGATAATGTCGGTGATGTTGCCGGTATGGGTGCCGACCTCTTTGAGTCTTATGTTGGCTCTATTGTCGCCGCTATGACTTTAGGAACACTTTTAACTACCGACCATGTAATCTTACCCCTTTTACTGGCTTCACTGGGTATTATTGCTTCGATTATCGGTACCAGGTTTGTCAAAGCCGGGGAAGGTACTAACCCGGCCAAGGCTCTGGAGAGAGGAAATCTAATCAGCGGTCTTTTAACTATCATCGGTGCTTACTTCCTTGTTGACCGGTTAATCGGGGATCTGGGGATCTTTGCCGCCGTAGTTTCTGGTCTGGTCGCAGGGATCCTCATAGGTAGAATAACCGAGTACTATACCTCAGAACACTATAAACCTGTTCAGGGAATTGCTGAACAGTCCCAGACCGGAACTGCTACCAATATCATTTCCGGACTGGCAGTTGGTATGCGCAGTACGGTACTACCGATTGTAGTTATAGCTCTAGCTATCTTTACCGCCTATTACTTTGGTTCCCTATACGGGATAGCCCTGGCAGCTGTTGGTATGTTAGCTACCACCGGGATGACCCTGGCTGTAGATGCCTATGGTCCGATTTCAGATAATGCCGGTGGGATTGCCGAGATGGCAGAACTGCCTCCGGAAGTGAGGGAGATTACCGATAAGCTGGATGCAGTGGGAAATACTACCGCAGCTATCGGGAAGGGATTTGCCATCGGTTCGGCTGCCCTAACTGCACTATCATTATTTGCTGCCTTTTCAGCTGCTGTCAACCTGGAGGCGATCAGTTTAACCGAACCTGATGTGATTATCGGGCTCTTTATCGGTGCCATGCTTCCTTTCCTTTTCTCATCTATCACAATGCAGGCTGTTGGTAAGGCTGCCAATAAGATGATAGCAGAGGTCAGGAGACAGTTCAAGGAGATACCCGGTCTCATGGAGAATAAGGCGAAGCCGGATTATACCCGCTGTGTTGATATCAGTACGAGTGCAGCTTTAAAAGAGATGATTTTACCCGGGTTAATGGCGGTTATCATACCTATTATTATCGGGCTCTGGAGTGCTGAAGCACTGGGTGGTCTGCTGGCAGGTGCCTTGAGTTCGGGTGTCCTACTGGCTATTATGATGGCTAATGCCGGTGGTGCCTGGGATAATGCTAAAAAGTATATTGAGTCAGGCCATTTCGGGGGTAAGGGTACCGAAGTTCATGCCGCAGCTGTAGTAGGTGATACGGTCGGGGACCCCTTTAAAGATACTTCCGGACCATCGATGAATATTTTGATCAAGTTAATGACTATAGTTTCTCTGGTTTTTGCTCCATTATTTCTCTAATATATAACTCACTAATCCTGACCCTCTAAGTTCTAACTTAGAAGGTTTTTTAAAGGAAAAGGGAGGACATTTTTATGGAGGATAAAGCTTACCCGATGTGTTTTGCCTGCGGGAGAGAAAACCCTATCTCTTTGAGACTGGATTTTAGAGCTGATGCTGAAAGGGCAGTGGCAGAATTTACACCGGATTCCCTTCATCAGGGATATGATGGTATCATGCATGGCGGCCTGGTGACAACCCTGCTAGATGAGGCCATGGTCAAGGCCGTCGGTTTTCAGGGAATTGAGGCAGTTTCTGCAGAGATAAAGGTAAGATTCAGGGATTCCGTTCCCATCAATGAAAAGGTAGTTATTAGCGGACTGGTAAAAAAAAGAAGGGGCAAAGTGATCTTTACTGAGGCCTATATAAAGAATGGTCAGGGGGAGACTCTTGTCCGGGCTGAAGGTAAGTTTATGCAGGTGAATAAAAACAAGATGAGTAAAGGAAAGATTAAGATGAATAGAGATGAAGCATATAAACTGGTAAAAGAGAAGATTAAGCAGAGGAATCTGGTAAAACACTGTCTGGCAGTTGAAGCAGTGATGAGAAGACTGGCAGAGCGTTTTAACGAGGATGTAGAAAAATGGGGTTTGGCCGGTCTTTTACATGATATTGATTATGAAGAGACCGCCGATGACCCGGAGAAACACAGTCTTTTAGGGGCTGAAATGCTGTCTGACCTGGGGCTGGATGATGATATAGTTTATGCGGTCAAGGCACATAACCATGCTCATGGTTTGCCACGCAAGAGTCTGATGGATAAGGCTTTATATGCCAGTGATCCCTTAACAGGTTTAATTGTTGCAGCTGCCCTGATCCATCCCGATAAGAAGCTGGCCTCTATCGATACGGAATTTGTAATAAACCGTTACGGAGAAAAATCCTTTGCCCGTGGGGCTGATAGGGATGTAATTGCCTCCTGTTCAGAGATGGGTTTAGAGTTAAAGGAGTTTATCGGCCTTTCTCTGGAAGCAATGCAGGGCATCTCCGATGACCTGGGACTATAGGGTTATAGTTTCTCAATAATGGTTATAATAGTCATAGAAATTAATATCTATTTGTAGTTATTTGAAGGTAAAATAAATTGCCTAATAGAAGTGAGGCATTATACAGAGATGATCATTTTATGAGTGCGAGAGAAAAAATACTTAAGTTTATGGGCAATCAGGCCTACCGCCCTATGACGGAAAAGGAATTGCTGGCAGAATTTAATATCCCCAAGGATCAGTATAAGTTTATGCAGAAATTATTGCATGAGCTGGTCGAGGAGGGATTTATCTTTCAGGATAAGAGCGGGAGATACGGACTGCCGGAGAAGATGGACCTGGTTGCCGGCAGGCTGGAAGGGAATCAGCAGGGTTTTGGTTTCTTAATACCCGATGACCCGACCAGGGAAGATATCTTTATCAGCCGCGAAAATATGCAGGGGGCAATGCATAATGATAAGGTTTTTGTCCGGATTTTACCACATCTTTCCGGTAAACGCCAGGAGGGTGAGGTAGTTAAGATCCTGGAGAGGGCCAACCACCGGATCGTGGGGAATTTTGAGAGAAACCGTTATTTCGGTTTTGTGGTTCCCGATAATAAAAGGATTTTTTATGACCTTTTTATACCGAAGGAAGAAATGAGGGGTGCCAGACAGGGCCAGAAGGTGGTTGCCGAGATAACTCGCTGGCCGGATAGTAAGCGTAATCCCGAGGGCAGGATTGTGGAAATCCTCGGTTTTAAAGAAGAGCCGGGTGTGGATATTGAGGCCATCATCCGCCAGCTGGATTTACCCCAGGAGTTTCCGGCGGAGGTACTCAGGGAGGTTGAGAAGTTATCCTTCGAGATTCCCGCAGAAGAGATAGAAAAGAGGTGTGACCTGCGCCAGTTACCGATGGTAACCATTGATGGAGCAGATGCTAAAGACCTGGATGATGCCGTCTCTATTGAAGATCTGGGGGAAGGTCTACTCAGGCTGGGGGTTCATATTGCTGATGTTTCCCATTACGTGCAGGAAGGTTCTGCCCTGGATAGGGAGGCCTTAAATAGGGGTACGAGTATTTATCTGGTTGACAGGGTAATCCCTATGCTGCCTGGGGAGTTATCCAATGGAATTTGTAGCCTTAATCCCCGGGAAGACAGACTGGCCATCTCTGTTTTTATCACCTACCAGCTGGAGCCTTTAAAGATTATTGAGCATGAGATCGTCCCCAGTGTCATTAAGACTAATTACCGCTTAACCTATGATGAGGTCGGTGAGATTTTGCTAGATAATAACCAGGAGGTAATTGCCCGCTACCGGGATTTTGTTCCCCGGCTTAAGTTAATGAATAGGCTTAGGCAGGAGTTAAGAGAGGAGCGCTTTAATAGCGGTAGTATCGATTTTGATTTTCCGGAGGTAAAGGTGAGATTAGATGAAGAGGGTAAGCCGGTTGAATTAATCAAGCTCAAACACGGAATTCCGGAGCAGCTGATAGAGGAATTTATGATTGCCGCCAACAGGGTCGTTACCGAGGATATGTCCTGGCGGGAGGTACCCTTTATCTTCAGGGTTCATGACCAACCGGATGTGGACCGGTTACTTGAGTTTAATCAGTTTATCCGTAATTTTGGCTACCATTTAAAGGGGTTAAATAACGGGGTTCACCCCAGGGAACTTCAGGACCTGCTGGAGGCGGTTGCCGATAGACCTGAGGAGAGGGTTATTAATACCATGTTATTGAGATCGATGAAGAAGGCTGTTTACAGTCCGCAGAATATCGGCCATTTCGGCCTGGCCCTGGATTATTATACCCATTTTACCTCGCCAATTAGAAGATACCCCGATTTAATGATCCACCGCATCATTAAGGAGGTACTGGCTAAAGGGTATCTGTCAAAGAAGAGGATTGAAGAACTGGAGAGCCGTTTGTACCAGATTGCCGAACATAGTTCCCTCCAGGAACGTAAGGCAATGGAGGCGGAGCGGGATTCGGTTGAGTTAAAGAAGATTGAATATATGGAGGATAAGGTTGGTCAGGAATTTACGGGGATTATCAGCGGGGTTACCAATTTCGGCTTTTTCGTTGAGCTGGAAAATACTGTAGAAGGGCTCGTACATGTAGAAAGCCTTAGGGCTGATTATTACCATTATGATCAGGAGCAGCAGTGCCTCATCGGTGAAAGGCTGAGGAAGGTCTACCGCTTTGGTGATAAGGTCCGGGTCAGGGTTAATCATGTTAACCTGGATGAAAGGCAGCTTGACTTTGTTCTCGTAGAGTAACCGGATTAAATTTCTATGGCCAGGGGTCAGTTCGTTCGAATTTAAATATTTATATAAAGAGTATTTTATGTAAGTTGATAATATGTTTATAATGTAAAGCAAGCTGGCTAAAGGGGAGAATCAATATGGCCGGTAAGGATATCAGGGTGATTGCCCGTAATAAGAAGGCAAAGCATGATTATTTTATCGAGGAGACTTATGAGGCCGGTATTATTTTAAAGGGAACAGAGATAAAATCTATCAGGGAGGGCAAGGTGAATCTGAAAGACAGCTTTGCCCTGGTTAAAAATGGAGAGGTTTTTTTATATAATATGCATATCAGCCCCTATTCCCACGGCAACAGGGAGAATCATGACCCCGAAAGGGTCAGGAAACTACTCTTGAATAAAAGGGAGATTAGAAATTTAATCGGTAAGACGAAACTGCGTGGTTATACTTTGGTACCGCTTAGTATATATTTAAAGAATAATCTGGCCAAGATTGAACTGGCACTGGCTAAGGGTAAAAATATCCGGGATAAGAGAGAGGATATTGCCAGGAAAACGGCCCAGCGGGAGATCGAAAGGGCCTTTAAAGAGCGCCAGAGGTATTGATGAATGAGGTCTAGTTTTGGGAAATCCAGTAGTAGGCCGGAATGCCCCCTGTCCCTGTGGCAGTGGCAAGAAATATAAGAAATGCTGCGGCCGTTAAGTTTTCTAATTTTAAATTTGACATTCATATTTTACTGCGTTATAATATGTTTACAGTAAATGTGAAATAAGGTTTCCTGATATATGGGGGTGTTCTGGTTTCGCCTGTATGGTGAATGTTTCAGAAGCGAGTCGAGGACTCCTTTCACTCGTAAAACACTGGAACTTTAAAATTATCTGCAAACGATAACAATTACGCTTTAGCTGCCGCGTAAGGCAACTAACGCTTAATCGGCTTTTGTCTGTGAAGCCGGTTAGGTGTCATATTTAGCAGACTACCCACCATCTGACGCCTGTAGGATGGCCGGGGAAACTTTCAGGCTAGTAGTATAAGACCCTGTCTGTTGGGGATTATACTATGAAGTTAAAAAACAGACTATACTCGTAGAAGCTGGAGCATGAGCCATATAGTACGTGGGTTCGACTCCCACCACCTCCACCAATTTTTACATCATGGTAATACTAGAGGGCATTATTGTGGATGTTGCTTAAATATAATGAGAAAATTTACACAAAAATATTGAAATCTCCAAATTAAACCAGTTAAGAATTACAGATGAAAAAAATGCACAGAGAATTAAAAGAACGTAATATAGTGAAGTATTTTATGATCGGTGGTATCTAAATAGCCGGATAAAACGAAAAGCCAGAGAGTAACCCTCTCTGGCTTTAAATATTTTTAGCACTCAAATCCAGTTACAGGGAGTTTGATTGGACAAACCTTGGTCTGAGGGTGGTCCTTTTTTTCTAAAAATTGTCTTACATATTTTTATATTTTGTGAAAATCCTAGTTACTAAGGAGGTGAATAAGATGCTCAGTGCGGAAGTTGCCATTTATCCGGAAAACACAAACCGGGGTGACGAAATTGTAAACCGTTCGATTCAATCTGTCAAGAATATAGGTATTGATTGTAATGTTGACCATATGAGTACCAGACTTTCGGGAGATGAAGACCAGATTTGGGCAGGGCTGCAGAAGATGTGTCAGGAAGCAGCTAATAGTGGAGAATTTTCTATGGTGGTTACTTTGACCAACCATTAATGGGATGTTGCAGCAAGCCCCAGAAGTGACAAAGTGCCTGTCGTCTAATTAGGAGTTGTTGATGATGCCTGAACCCGGTTACCGGAACCTTTATCATTCTGGAGAATTAGAGAAAAGAGCTGAAAAAGCATACGAGATTTTAAAGGACTGTGTCTTATGTCCCCATCACTGTCATGTGGATAGAACTAAGGATGAACTGGGGTACTGTAGGACGGGGAACGATATTAAGGTCGCCAGTTACGGGCCCCATTTTGGAGAAGAAACTCCCCTGGTCGGTCTACGGGGTTCAGGTACCATTTTCTTCAGCCAGTGTAATCTCAGATGTGTCTTCTGCCAGAATTATGATATAAGCCACCTGGGAGAGGGTGAGGAGGTTACGGTTAAAGAATTAGCAGAAATTATGCTCTTCCTTCAGAAACGGGGCTGTCATAACATAAATTTTGTGACCCCCAGTCATATGATCCATGCCCTTTTGGCGGCAACTTTAGAGGCGTGTGAAACGGGATTGAAGGTACCCCTGGTCTATAATTCGGGGGGTTATGATGATGTGAATGCCTTAAAATTGCTGGACGGTGTAATCGATATTTATATGCCGGATATTAAATATGCCGATGAAAAGGTGGCCTTAAATTATTCCAGGATACCGAAATATTTTACCATTGTGAAAAAGGCAATTAAAGAGATGCACCGGCAGGTAGGGGATTTAAAAATAGAAAACAAAATTGCCGTTAAGGGGTTAATCATCCGCCATTTAATCTTACCGGAAGATCTGGCCGGCACCAGGGAAATAATGGAATTTATCAGCAAAGAGATATCCCCCGATAGCTATATTAATATTATGGAACAGTATTATCCTGCTTATAAGGCCAGTGAATATGAACCGCTAAACCGGAGAATTACCGGTGATGAATACGATAAAGCCCTGGAAATTGCTCGGGAGGCAGGTTTAAGAAGGTTTGAACTCTAAAACGGCCAATTTATTCTTTCGAAAAAAAGATTAACATTATTACTGGTATTAACATACTATATATTAATACTAAAAGGAGGAGGTATCTTATATATGGGCGATTATAAATCATCGGGCGGTATTTTTTATGGAGGTTTCTTTATTATTTTCTTAATTATAATCCTATTGATATGTTTATAATCCTGTTACTCAGAGGTCCTTTCTTCTATAAATAATAATGAAATAAATGAATTCAATATTTGATGATGCTTGTTTATACCTTATTCATCATAAACAGGCATAAATAATCCCTGCTGCAAGGCAGGGATTTGTTTAATGATTATGTCCGATAGACCAATTTATATTCTTTTTCTCTTAAATTACCCTGACACCCTTGGTATGTAGAGACTTTGTTCTTGACATAATATAAAAGCTATAATATACTAATATTAAACATATGAATAATTGTTCAAATATAGTTTTGTATTTGTTTTTTGGGGAGGAATTAATATGGCAGAAAATACGTTGATTCAAGAACTTGTTAAGGAGAACTATATCTTAGAGGGATTAAATTGTTCTAGTTGTGCTGCTAAAATAGAGGAGGCAGTTAATAATCTGTCCTATGTTGAAGAGGCAGTACTTAATTTTGCTACCAGTAAGATAACCATAACAGGTGATAAAGAAACAGTGGCCAATATAGATGATGAACTGCAGAAAATCTCCGACCGGATAGAACCGGGAATAAAAGTAAAAAAAGATAAGGTCCATGAAAATGCAGCTGGAGAAGGTAATAGTTATCTCTGGCGTCTGGGTATAGGTGCTACACTATTTATCCTTGCTCTTGTTTTCTATGAACTACCTGCCTTTGCCGGCCATTTTCCTTTCTGGCTGAAAATTGGTCTTTACGGGGTAAGTTATGTTCTAATCGGTGGACCGGTAGTTATGGCAGCTATCCGTAATATCGGCCGGGGCCAGGTCTTTGATGAGAACTTCCTGATGATAGTAGCTACCATTGGAGCTTTTGCTATTCAGGAATTCCCGGAAGGTGTAGCGGTAATGCTCTTTTATATGATTGGAGAGTTGTTTCAGGATAAGGCTGTTGACCGTTCCCGCCATTCCATAAAAAATTTAATGGATATTAGACCCGATTATGCCAACCTCAAGCAGGGTGATGAGATAAATAGGGTTTCACCTAATGCGGTTGGAATTGGTGATCTGGTTGTAGTAAAGCCTGGAGAAAAGGTTCCTCTTGATGGTGAGGTAATTGAGGGTAAGGCGATGGTTGATACCTCAACCTTAACCGGAGAGTCGGTGCCCCGGAAGGTTGAAACTGGTGATAAGATCTTAAGTGGGATGATAAATAAGGATGGTCTGTTAACAATTAGAGTTACTAAAGAGTACGGCCAATCTACCGTTTCCAAAATTCTTGATCTGGTGGAAAATGCCAGTGCGAAAAAAGCACCGACGGAACAGTTTATTACCAAATTCGCCCGTTACTATACACCGGTAGTCGTCTATGCCGCTTTAGCCATGGCTATTATTCCTTCACTCGTGATTCCGGGGGCGACCTTCTCTGACTGGGTTTACCGGGCCTTAATCTTCCTGGTAATCTCCTGTCCCTGTGCACTAGTTGTTTCCATTCCCCTCGGTTTCTTTGGTGGAATTGGTAGAGCCTCCCGTCAGGGTATACTGGTCAAGGGAGGCAACTATCTGGAGGGCTTAAATCAGGTTAAAAGGGTTGTCTTTGATAAAACCGGTACTCTAACTAAGGGGGTATTTAAGGTAAGTAAAGTTGAAGCCTATAACGGCTATGACCGGGATACTGTTCTTAAGATGGCAGCCTTAGCTGAGGTCCATTCCAATCACCCGATCGCTAAATCAATTCTGCAAGCCTATGACGCTGAAATTAACGAAGATGAGATAGAATCCTATCAGGAGATTTCTGGCCAAGGTATTAAAGCCAGGGTAGCTGGGAAAGATATTTTAGCCGGTAACTACAAGTTGCTGGAGAGAGAAGGAGTACAATTTACAGCAGTAGATAAAGAGGAAACCATTGTCTATATTGTTATTGACGGTAACTATGCAGGTTATATTACTATTACCGATGAAATAAAGGCTGATGCTGTTCGAGCAATTAAAGGATTAAAAGAGATTGGGATTAAAGAATTAATCATGCTGACCGGTGACCGGGAATCTGTTGCTGAAAGGGTAGCCACAAAGCTAGGTCTGGATAAATATTATGCAGAACTTTTACCCGATCAAAAGGTGGAAAAGGTAGAAGAGTTACTGGCAACTACTACCGAAGGTGATAAATTAGCCTTTGTCGGTGATGGTATCAATGATGCTCCGGTACTGGCCCGCTCTGATATCGGGGTTGCTATGGGTGGACTCGGGTCGGATGCTGCTATTGAAGCCGCCGATGTTGTCCTGATGACCGATGAACCCTCGAAACTGGTTACTGCTATTAAGATCGCCAGGAAGACAAGGAGAATCATCTGGCAGAATATTATCTTCGCTTTAGGAACAAAAGGTATTGTTCTGATGATGGGTGCCTTTGGAATAGCAACCATCTGGGAAGCAGTCTTTGCCGATGTCGGTGTTGCCCTTTTAGCTGTGCTTAATGCTATGAGGATTATTGGTCAGAAAGAAACTGTGTTAAGGAATAATTAAAACAAGAGGGATGGGATGGCCATATATCCCGTCCTTTTTTGTTTTTATGTATTTTAATAACAAATTGGGCTAATGGTTATAATATTTAAGAATCATATTTTTAATTATAACTTTAACAAGGTTAATTTGATAATATTCGGCCAGGGTCTCATATGTGATTATTGATGCCGGAAAGGTCCTAACAAAAAAAAGAAATGGAGGTTTAAATTAAATATGGCAAGAAGAGTAAAAACAATGGATGGAAATGAGGCTGCAGCTTATGTATCATATGCCTTTACTGAAGTAGCAGCTATCTACCCTATTACACCATCTTCACCTATGGCTGAACTGGTAGATGTATGGTCAGCTCAGGGTAAGAAGAATTTATTTGGCCAGCCGGTACGGGTAACAGAGATGCAATCCGAGGCTGGGGCAGCTGGTGCAGTTCATGGTTCTTTACAGGGTGGGGCATTGACAACAACATATACAGCTTCACAGGGTTTACTTTTAATGATACCGAATATGTATAAGATATCAGGTGAACTTTTACCTGGAGTATTTCATGTTAGTGCCCGTGCTATAGCTGCCCATGCACTGTCTATTTTTGGAGATCATCAAGACGTAATGGCAACCAGGCAAACTGGATTTGCCATACTTGCTTCTAGCAGTGTTCAGGAGATAATAGATTTAGGTAGTATAGCACACCTTGCAGCTATTAAATCAAGAATTCCCTTCTTGCATTTCTTTGATGGTTTTAGAACTTCCCATGAGATTAACAAAGTAGAATTAATAAAATATGAAGAATTCGATAAATTGTTGGACTACGAAGCAGTTAATGAGTTTAGGAACAGGTCATTAAATCCGGAGAGACCTGTAGTTAGAGGTACTGCCCAAAATCCTGATATCTACTTTCAGGAACGGGAATCAATTAATCCCTTTTATGAAAAAGTACCGGATATAGTAGAAGAATATATGCAGGAAATAAGCAAAATCACAGGGAGAGAGTACCATCCATTTAACTACTATGGTGCAAAAGATGCAGAGTATGTAATAGTTGCTATGACTTCGGGATGTAATGTGATAGAAGAAACAATAGATTACCTCATAGGTAAGAGAGAAAAGGTTGGACTAATAAAAGTACATCTATACAGACCATTCTCAGAAAAATACTTCTTTAATGTATTACCTGAGACTGTAAAGAAAATTGCCGTATTGGACAGGACTAAAGAACCCGGTGCAGTAGGTGAACCTTTATATGAAGATGTTAAAAGTTTATTCTATGATAAGGAAGACCGGCCAGTTATTGTAGGCGGTAGATATGGATTAGGTTCAAAGGATGTTAGACCTTCACAAATAATTGCAGTATTCAATAACCTAAAGAAAGATAATCCCAAGAACCATTTTACAATTGGTATTGTGGATGATGTAACAGATACATCATTACCTGATGAAGATATAGTAGATACATCACCAGAGGAAACTATTAGTTGTAAATTATGGGGGTTGGGCTCTGACGGTACTGTAGGGGCCAATAAAATGGCGGTTAAGATTATCGGGGATAAGACAGATCTATATACTCAGGGTTATTTCTCCTATGATAGTAAAAAATCTGGTGGTACTACAGTCTCCCACTTAAGATTTGGAAAAAAACCAATAAAATCATCATATCTCGTTTATGATGCTGACTATATAGCCTGCCATAACAAGTCATATGTTTATCATTATGATTTGCTTAAAGGGCTTAAAAAAAAGGGAACATTTGTCTTAAACTGCCCGTGGGATAAGGATGAACTGGATGAAAAACTACCGGCATCTATTAAGAGATATATTGCTGAAAATGATATAGACTTTTACATAATAGATGCAGTAAGTATAGCTAAAGACGTTGGTCTTGGCGGCAGAATTAATATGATTATGCAAACGGTATTCTTCAAATTAACTAATGTAATCCCAATTGATGAGGCAATAAAATATCTAAAAGAATTCATTGAAAAAACCTATGGTAAGAAGGGTAAAAATATTGTTGAGATGAATTATAAAGCCGTAGATAGGGCTTTAGAAGGGCTTGTTAAAGTGGATGTTCCTGAAAGTTGGAAGAATGCTGAGGAAGAAGAATTCCCGGTTAAAGAAGAGCCGGAATTTGTTAAAAATATACATAGGCCAATGGCCAGACATGAGGGGGATGAACTACCGGTCAGTGCCTTTAAGGGGATGGAAGATGGGACATTCCCGATGGGAACTACAGCCTATGAAAAGCGCGGAATCGCTGTAACTATTCCCCAGTGGCAGACCGAAAACTGTATCCAGTGTAACCAGTGTTCATATGTCTGTCCTCATGCAGTAATCCGTCCCTTCCTTTTAAATGAAGAGGAGAAACAGAATGCTCCTGACATTTTTGAGACCAAGGCGGCCAAGGGCAAAGGGCTGGAAGGTTATCATTATCGCATTCAGGTAAGCCCACTGGATTGTACCGGATGTGGGAACTGTGCTGATGTATGCCCAGCTCCTGAAAAGGCATTAGTAATGGTTAATGCGGAAGAAGAGATGCCCAGACAGTATGAGAACTGGGAGTATGCAGCCAATAACATAACATATAAAGATGATTTAATGAACAAATATACAGTTAAAGGCAGTCAGTTTGCCCAGCCATTATTAGAGTTCCATGGTGCCTGTGCAGGCTGTGGTGAAACTGCCTATCTAAAACTTGTAACTCAGTTATATGGAGATAGAATGATAATAGCTAATGCTACAGGTTGTTCATCAATCTGGGGAGCAAGTGCACCTTCTATCCCCTTTACCACAAATAGAGAGGGTAAAGGGCCTGCCTGGGCAAACTCACTATTTGAAGATAATGCAGAGTATGGATTTGGTATGTTTCTGGCAACTAATCAAATCAGACGGAGATTAAAGGATTTAATGGAAAAGGGATTAAAATCCGACCTTGATGAAGAATGTAAAAATGCATTTAAAAATTGGATTGGCAATATGGATGATGGTGAAGGTTCTAAAGAAGCAACTAAAAAGTTATTGTCAGTTATTGATAACACTAAATACTCTGCTAATAAGCTTATACAGGAAATATTAGAGAAGAAAGATTTTCTAATTAAAAAATCTCATTGGATTGTTGGTGGAGATGGTTGGGCCTATGATATTGGATATGGTGGTTTAGATCATGTATTAGCTGCCGGTGAAGATGTAAATGTACTGGTATTTGATACAGAGATATATTCAAATACCGGTGGCCAGTCATCTAAAGCTACCCCAACCGCTGCTGCGGCTAAATTTGCTGCATCAGGCAAGAGGACCAAGAAAAAAGATCTTGGTTTAATGGCAACGACTTATGGTTATGTATATGTTGCCCAAATTGCTATGGGAGCAAATATGGTTCAAACTATTAAAGCCATAACAGAGGCAGAAAAATATCCTGGTCCTTCATTAATCATAGCCTATGCACCATGTATAAATCATGGTATTAAGACAGGTATGGGTACCTCTGTAGCCCAGGAGAAAAAAGCAGTAGAAAACGGTTACTGGCACCTATATAGATATAATCCATTATTAAAAGAAGAGGCCAAGAACCCGTTTATCCTTGATTCTAAAGAACCAAAGGGTTCTGTAAAAGATTTTATGATATCAGAGATAAGATTCTCTCAAATTCAAAATACATTCCCGGAAATTGCCGAAGAATTATATGCCAAGGCAGAAAGGGATGCCCGAGAAAGGTACGAGACATACAAACGGCTTGCCGAAATGCAGTATAGTTAGATTCAGACATCCATGCCACAATAGCACTATCACAAAAAAGAAAAACATATTTTCGTGGCAGATTAAAAAAATTAAAGAATACAAGAATAGCGGCTTGATTAGCCGCTATTTTTGATTTTCTTCTACCCATTTCTTAGCAAATTCTACATCAATATTATTAGGAATAGGGACTCTAGATTCTTTTTTCATTTTTTCAATATTTGCCCAGGCTGCAGTTCTATGGTTTTCTATGGGCATTTCATTTATTTTTTCTTTAAATTTATTTTTGGCCATTGTATCACTCCTTCCATGAGATTAATCCCTTAAAGTATCTTTACAGTTATTATTACACCCAGTATGAAAAAATTTACTATAAAAATATTCCTTATTTTCTTTCTGAATTAAGAGAAAGTCATGGTGAAATATGTATAAATACTTTTTATGAAGGGAATTTTATTTTAAGAAATTTAATTTACCTCCTACTATAAAATATGAACAAATTGGCCGATAATGAAACTGCAACAGATGGCTATAGATAAGATATCTTGGTTATTAAGTTTAAACAGGAAACCCTTCACAAAAGAGAACATATGTGTTATAATATGAATAAATAAACAAATGTACGTATATTGGAGGGGTTCCT
>JARRCS010000019.1 GCA_029981855.1 Halanaerobiales bacterium
ATCTTCCTTTGTCTATACTACACCTATTTGCCCAAACTTTCTTATTCCCAGTTTGTTAGTGTTATCAAAAAGCTAAATCCTGATAGTCTGTTTACTCCTACTCATATTTCCAATTACAAAAGAAGGATAGAAGCCATCTCTCCACAATTAAATTTATTTTTCGCTAATTTTGATGAGTTTTATTATGATATGGATAAAAATCTTTATTTTTTAAACATCGAAACGTGAGATATAAAAATTGCTCTTATTAAAAAATAAAATAGTGATCATTAAATGATTAAAAGGCGGAAACACCCACCTTTTTTGAATACTATGTAAAATATTCTCTAAAGGTCAAACTCAACCCTGACTACCTTACCAATTATCTTTATATCCTTCTTATCCACAACAAGTGGCTCATAATCACCGTTGTCGGGCTGTAGAATTACCTGATTATCCCGGTAATATAACCTCCTGATCAGCTCCCGATTATCCCCTACCAGGCTAACAAGGGCTACAGTACCGTTTTCCACCTCTTTATCTTCCTTAACCAGGACCAGGTCACCACTACATATCCTGCTGCCTTTCATACTATCATCCTTTACTTTTAAATAGAAGTAGGTGCCATCATCAAGACTATCCCTGTTCATTATCCGGTATCGGCCAGAACCCTCTTCTGATACTTCCATTTTGCGGTTATTAATACTATACAAAACCGGTACCTCCATCAAATCTCCGTCAAGCTGAATAAACCCCGAAGAAGAATTACTACTCTTCGCAGTATTTTGATAATCCCTGATTTCTGTTTTCCCCAGCAGAAAATCAGTAGAAACACCAAAAAATTCGGCCAGGAGAAGCAACTTATCTACAGGTGGTGTCCTTTCACCCCTCTCATACATGGCCAGGATAGAAAAGGACATATTTAATGCTTCTCCCATTTCCCGAAGTGTATAGTTTTTCACTCGTCTTAGCTTCCTCAGCTTTTTGCCCAATTCCTCCATCTTGACACCCCTAGTTTGCACTATAGGTTAATTGTAGCATATTAAGGTCAGCAGTCGTGTATCCAAATAGTGCAAAAATGAGGGTGTGCTATTTTCAGGAAGAATATGGGGAATAATTTAAGGAGATCAAAAATAATATTTGTGTGCACTTATTGTGCAATTCTACAAATTAATATATAATATTACTTATAATACAATAATTTATAGAATAGGGTGGCAAAATGAAAGAAAATCACAAAAACAATTTACTTAAAACAATTGAAAAACTTCGTTATGAACTAAATAATCTGGGGAAAACAAAGAAATTAACTGAAAGGCAGCTGGTGCAAAAGAGTCAGCAACTGGATACATTATTAAATATGTATTATAGTTCTTAAATTTATAGGTGTCCAGGTCGAAAAATGTCCCAAAATTAATTTGGCTCCTTATCATGGAGCTCATGAGAGAACCTTTTCCCTAATCCCCGCTATATTATAATAATCTTTGATTAACCCGGTAACACTATCATAGGTTGCCTCCTGAGCAGCGGATACTTTATCGGTATCTTTCAGGGCTTTTTCGTAGGCCTGTCTTATTTCCGTACCTACATTCACCTTAGCAATTCCATTTTTAATAGCCTCAAGCACATATTCCCTCTGCACTCCAGAGCCTCCATGTAATACCAGGGGTATCTGCGTTGCTTCACTTAACTTTCTCAGGTGTTCAATATTTAATCTGGCAGCGGGTTTTTTCTGATTCCTCAGAGCATCGGAGACAGCGCCGTGGATATTACCTATCGCTACAGATAACCAGTCACAGCCGGTCTCCCGGACAAAACGCTCTGCTTCATCGACATTGGTAAAGCCTTTACCGGTCTTAAAAATCTCCTCATAGGGTGGTAGTGGACCGGGTTCATGCCCCAGAACGGCCCCCAGTTCGGCCTCACAGGCAATACCTGCCTCATGGGCAAGCTCGGTAACCTGCCGGGTCGTTTCGATATTTTCATCCAGACTCAGACGGGAACCGTCCACCATAACCGACTGATAACCGAGCTTAATTGCTTCCTTTATTATTGTAAGAAAATCAACCCGCTTCTGTTCTTCATCGATGACCGGCACATGATCAAGATGAAGTCTGACATGGTCGGGGTTTTCCCATTTTACAAACTCCTCATAAACATCTTTTGGTCCTTTAGACTCAAACTTCTTCCATTCGATCTGGGCGGTTTCAATCAGGGCAAAGGAATCCTGATCGGCAACTGCCTGAATAACCGGTTCCATCATCGGAAGATAGGGGATATTAAAGGCAGGAATTACAACCCCCTCTTCTTTTGCCTTTTTGATTATCTCTGCTGTTTTTTTCATCATAAATACCTCCAGTTTATAAACATTTACCGTTCACTATATTCTCCGAAAAAAGCTATTTTCCTCTTAAAAAATTTATATGATTATAAAGTTAACTCAGCACAGCAATGATTTTCCTTCTACTTGTTATTCGCTACGATCCTGCTTCACTCACTGTTAGAAACAGTCTTCCGCCGTCCATAGCTTCAGTCTGTTTCAAAAGTCGCTACAGAAAAATCATTGCTGACCTAATATAGCTGTTTAAACTTTATAATCAGAAAAATTAATATTTTAGACAAAAACTAAGAACTGTTTAAACTTCCGCCAGCAGTTCCCTTAACTTTCTGGTCGCTTCAACAATTGATAAATCTTTATGAAATATACTTGAAGTCCCGGCGACAAAGACATTGGCCCCCCTCTTTTTCATCTCGACGGCATTTTCAAAACTGACATTACCGTCAACCTCTATATCAATCTCTAAACCCTTTTTCTCGACCATTTCCCTGACCTCTTCTATTTTATCAAGGGTAGCCGGTATCATCTTCTGGCCGGCATAGCCCGGATTAACGGTCATTACGAGTACCAGATCCAGATCACCAATAACATGGTTCAGACTGCAGACCGGTGTTGCCGGATTTATAGCTACACCTACCTTGAGGCCCTTAGCCTTGATCTGCTGAACCACCCGGTGAAGGTGTATTGTTGCCTCAGCATGGACAACCATCAGGTCCGTACCTGCCTCCGCAAATTTATCAATATACCTGGCCGGGTCGGTAATCATCAGGTGTGTATCAAATTTTAAATCCGTTATCTCCCGGGCAACCTTCATAAAGTCCTGATTCATTGAATAGTTGGGAACAAAGACCCCATCCATGATATCCCAGTGAATATAATCAACTCCCGCCTTCTTAAGTTCCTTGATATCATCTCCCAAATTCAATAAATCAGCACACATGATTGAGGCTGAAATTTTATCCTGCATTTTATCTCCCCTTTCCTGGTTACATCTTTTAGCAGGCTTCATAGTCCACCTTTAGCCTTATTATCTCTATTTACCCCAAAAAAGATAGAATAGATTTCCTCCTCAAGCCTTGCAGATCCCGGCAGATCTTATTCTAAGAGTTCGAATTTATACATTTACTTCGTTATTAACATACAAAATTCTTTTTATCAGGCAGTTTCTTCTGTTTTTTATATAACCTCAGATAAAATTTTTAAAAAATATTTCGAGAAAAAAGGAATATTTTTGTTTTTGTCGAAGTATATTAATAACACCTACCGCTGAACTCGAGGGAAAGAACAGACTTCAGGGGATGAAAGGTCTGTCACGCACCCGATCAGACGTTCCCCGGTGAGTAGCGGTAGGTTTTATCATTTGAGAGAAAAAAAAAGAGCTGCTAATGGTGCTGTACTAAAGGCACTGTTAAAGCCCCCTCCGGCATAATTACCGTAAAACAGTCCTCAAAGCAATCCTGCCCTTTCTTAGCCGCAATATACTTAAGTCCTTCCTCCAGAGAATCCGCTTTCTTGAAAAAGAGACTCTCCGTAGTCTTTTGGTCCAGATCCGATATAAGGATAACCTCCTTATCCTCAACTACCCTGGCAATGGCAAAAGCCTTATGGCCGCCGAGAACAAACTCCTCTGTAATCCGATCTATAATATCCCGGGGCTCCCCAGCCTCCTCCATCCATTCAGCAAAGGTGGGCTCGCCTAACCCCATACTGCACTCAGCCAGAAAAAGGATTACTCCTCCGTCTCTGGTTACCTTATTAGCATTATCAAGGGCCTTCTGGGCCTGATACATATTAATATCCTTGGGAAAACCACCGGCACTAACTATAGTTACATCCGACTTCCGCTCAACAGGAACCCGGTACATTCCGGCCGATATTTCTACCCCCTGCTGCCAGGCCTTAACCAGCTCACCTGCTACAACCTCAACAATCTCCTTCCTGCTGTTGGTAACTACATTCAAGATAAAGTTAACATTAACCCTGCGGGCGGCATCGATCATATCGAGATTAATCGGGTTATCAGCAAGAGGCAGATCCCGATCAAAGAGGTCAACCATCAGGGAGTGGTTTTCCTGGATCGTCTTCCGGCCGCAGACCCCGGGCAGAATCGATTTTCTCCCTCCGGAATAGGTGGCAAAATAATGCGGTGTTATAAGTCCGGTAGTGATTACGAAATCGGCTTCGGCTACATTTTTATTTACCAGCAATGAATTCCCGGAGGGTAGGGTCCCCAGATCGACCAGGTTATCATCCGGGTCATGAGAAATAAAACGGTAATCATTAACTATATCCCTGCCAAAAATCTGCACATTCTGCTCTTCTGTATGAGGTTCATGGATACCGGTCGCAATAATAAAGGTAATCTGCTCCTTCTTTACCCCTGCATTATGCAGTTGATCGAGAAGAGGAGGCAGGATATATTCATATGGTGTTGGCCGGGTAATATCATTGACAACAATAACAATCTTCTCCGGCTTTTTATTCTCCAGCATTTTTCTTAAAGGAGGAGTACCGATAGGGGATTGGAGACTTGCTTCTACCCCCTTAAACGGTTCTTCTAACCCCTCTTTCTCATCCGGTAATAATATCTTTAATGACTTAAAGCCATTAATATCGAGATTAACCTTCCTCTTTCCATATTTCAATTCCATATTACTATCCCTCGATTCTGCAGTGACATCTCATAAATTTCCGGTTTATCTTTAACTTAACAGGAACTTTATCTTTAAAACTCTATCTTAATAATCATCTTTAACCATCATTTTTCTCGCATTCTCCAGTTCTGTTTCATAATCTATCTTGATTCTGGCAGCCCCGGTCTCGATTGCCGCCCGGGCCACCGCTGCGGCAACCGCAGGACCTACCCTCTTATCAAAGGGTTTGGGAATTACATAACCAGGAGCTAATTCTTCCGGAGAAACCAGCTTAGCCAGAGCATATGCCGCTGCCTTCTTCATCTCTTCATTTATCTCCCTGGCCCTGACATCTAGAGCGCCGCGGAAAATACCGGGAAAGGCCAGGACATTATTAACCTGGTTGGGATAATCGGAACGGCCGGTACCAACTACCTTAGCCCCGGCAGCAAGGGCATCCTCCGGCCTGATCTCCGGGTCGGGATTGGCCATAGCAAAGATAACGGGATCCGGGGCCATGGATTTTACCATTTCCGGCAAAAGGACACCGGCAACAGAGACCCCGATAAAGACATCAGCTCCCTTTATCACATCCCCCAGGTTACCGCTTTTACTCTCCCTGTTGGTTATTCTAGCCAGTTCCTGTTTGCTCTCATTTAAATTTTCGCGGCCTTCATAGATAGCTCCCTTACTATCCAGAACAATGATATCCTTAACTCCCTCTGACAGGAGTAATTTGGTGATGCTCACTCCGGCTGCCCCGGCCCCATTTACGACGACCCTGATCCCGGCCATTTCTTTCTTGACTATCTTTAATGAATTTATTAGTCCGGCCAGGGTAATAATTGCCGTTCCGTGTTGGTCATCGTGGAAGACCGGGATGTCCAGTTCCTCTTTCAGCCGCTCCTCGATATAAAAGCACTCGGGTGCCTTAATATCCTCCAGGTTAATCCCGCCGAATACCGGAGCCATTCTTTTAACCGTCTCAATTAACAAATCGGGATCAGGCTCATCCAGGCAGATGGGAAAGGCATCAACCCCCCCGAACTCCTTGAACAAAACCGCCTTTCCCTCCATAACGGGCATACTCGCCTTGGCCCCTATATTACCGAGGCCCAGGACCGCGGTCCCATTACTGACCACCGCGACAAAGTTGGACTTATTGGTATAATCAAAGATCTTTTCCTCATCTTTATAAATCTCCCGGCAGGGCTCGGCCACCCCCGGTGAATAGGCTAGAGAAAGGTCGTGTTCATTCTCCACCCCTACCTTGGTCTTTACCATCAACTTACCCCTGTTTTTCTTATGTAGCTCTAATGCTTCCTCTTTTAGATTCATTGGACTTATCCTCCTAACATTTTATATAGCATAATGTTCTCTAGAGACTACTAATTTCTCCTTCCGACATCCCGCTAGTGCTCGGTTACATCTCCCCTGAGAATTTCGATACCATGCAGAATTACCGGTATGATTGCCTTCAAGCACTCTTTGACAGCTTTAGGCTTGCCGGGGAGGTTAATAATTAAGGTGGATTTCCTAATCCCCGCCCTGGCTCTTGACAAATAGGCATTGGGAGTTATCTTGGCCGTCTCCCACCTCATCATTTCGGTTATACCGGGGACCTCCTTTTCTACAACTGTCATGGTTGCCTCAGGGGTAACATCCCTCCGGGCAAATCCCGTGCCACCGGTAGTTAAAATAAGATCGGCTAATCCCCTCTCACTGATATTAAATAACTCCTCTTTAATCCGTCCAAACTCATCAGGAACAATGTTATAATATACCTTTTCCCCGTCAAACTCCTTAATCATCTCTTCGATGACCTTGCCGCTGAGATCCTCCCGCTTACCTGCAGACCCCCTGTCGCTGACAGTTAAAATAGCCACCCTGATCATTTGGAACCCCTTTCTGCTTTTTAATTTACAAGCAGTCAATTAATATTATTATTGTATAAAGTTATTTCTCCATTGTTTTAATTCACTATTAAATAAAAAATCCCTTCTTTTTAAGAAAGAAAAAAAGTATATTTTAAAGGTTATATTAATCAGGAATAATCAGGAAATAAAACAGAAATCCTATCTCCGGCCTTTACCGGGCCCCCCTTGATTACCCGGGCAAAGATTCCCTCCCTGGGCATAATACAGGTGCCAATCTTTTTAAAGATCTCACAACCGTGATGACACTCCTTGCCGATCTGGGTCACCTCCAGTACTGCCTCTTTACCGATCTTAAGTTTCGTTCCTACCGGTAGTTCATAGAGGACCAACCCCTCTGTGGTTATATTTTCGGCAAAATCCCCGTAGTTTATCTTGAGGCCCTTACCCCGCATCTTAGCGATACTCTCCTCACCTAAGAGGCTAACCTGACGGTGCCAGTTACCACCATGGGCATCACCTTCCAGGCCGTACCCCTCTATAAGCCTGCCTTCTCCAATATCCTTTTTCACGGTACCCTTCTCCTCACTGCGGCAGACAGCCAGCACCCTTCCTATTCTTTCCTTGTTTTCAGAGAAAACCTTCTTCTCTTCCGTAATCTTCTTATCCTTACCCATCATTATCCTTCCTCCCTGATATAGGTTCCGCTCTTACCTCCAGTTTTCCTTAATAGCTTAATCTCCCCGATTACCATCTCTTTATCGACCGCCTTGCACATATCATAAATCGTTAAAGCAGTGATAGATACACCGGTTAGGGCCTCCATCTCCACCCCGGTTTTCCCGGTTGTCCGGGCTGTTACCTTGATCCCGATGGTTTCATCATCCTCAAATTGGAAATCAATATTTATAGCGCTGATCATCAGCTGGTGGCACATGGGTATCAGATTCGGGGTATTTTTAACCCCCATTATTCCTGCCACCCGGGCCGTCTCCAGTACCGCCCCCTTTTCTATCTTCCCTTCCCTGATTAATTTCAGGGTCCCGGGGTTCATTCTTATACATCCGTAGGCAACGGCTTCCCTGATAGTAATATTTTTTTCGGTCACATCAACCATCCTGGCCTTACCCTTACTGTCAACATGACTAAGCTCGGACATCTTTAACCCCCTATCTGAAACATATTTCTCTCTGAAAAGATATCCTCCTGAAAAAAATTATGACTACCCGGTTTAAGTAAAATAGCCTCTTTAAATTTTCTCCTGATATCTTCTGAGTCTTCCACCCTGCCTTCCCCGTCATGCAGGTCAACCTCTATATTATCGGCCAGACAGGGCCTGAGTCTCCCGTCAGCAGTCAGCCTTAGGCGATTACATCTGGTACAGAAACTGTGACTAACCGGGGTAATAAAGCCAATGGTGCCCCGGGCAGCAGGTACTTTAAAATATTCGGCCGGACCGCTTCCTTTAACTTTACTGGGGATTAATTCCATTCTCCCTCCAATCCGCCTTTTGATCTCCTCCAGTGAAATATAGCTATTTAACTGAGACTGCACAGTCCGCCCCAGTGGCATATACTCAATAAACCTAACATGGAGAGGGTAATCAAGGGTCAGGTCTACCAGATCCGGAATCTCATCATCATTGATACCTCTCATAACAACTACATTAAGCTTAACCGGTGATAACCCTACCCTGAGGGCGCTTTTAATCCCCGCCAGGGCCTGGTCTAAACTATCCCTGCCGGTTATCTCTCTGTACCTATCCCTTCTCAGGGAATCAAGACTGATATTAACCCTCCTTAAGCCCGCCCTTTTAAGCCCGGCGGCCTTACCGGCAAGCAGGGTAGCATTGGTCGTCATACTGATATCTTCAAGCCCTTCAAGACCGGCCAGCTCTTTAATAAAACCTACAATTCCCTGCCTGACCAGGGGTTCTCCCCCGGTAATTCTAACCCTTTTAATCCCCAGCTCAATACCAACCCTGACGATCCTGATTATCTCTTCATATCTTAAGATACTCTCATGGGGTTTATACTCAACACCTTCGGGGGGCATACAGTAACGGCAGCGGAGGTTACATCTATCAGTTATTGAAATCCGGAGATATTCAATTTTTCGCCCAAATTTATCTCTGGAAACGGCCAATTTCTTCACTTCTCCTTTCAGTTTCGCTGCTCTCCCGGTCTTATTTTCGTTTGCTTTTCTGTATTTCATAAAAGGTCCAGCGCTGATTATTTAATTCTCCTTTAAGTTTCCCTTTGGTTCTCTTTTCGTTTCTCAATATGGCTTAACCCAGCTCACCGCCCTGATTCATGATTTCACCGCTCCGGTCCAAACGGTAACCGCCGAGGTCCCCGGCCTCCTGTCTAAAGTCAGCTGACTTTATAAGTTCGATCAGATATTCAAACCTCCAGTCGTTAAGTAGTTCCTCAGGTATAACCAGGTCATACCTCTCTTCTACCAGGGGAATGAAATCCAGGTCCATGGCCCGGGCTGCAGCCATAATCCCCAGGGCTGCATCCGCAGACCCGCCAGCCACAGCAGCTGCAGCACTGATATGGGTATATTCCTCCCGCCCGTAACCTTTAATATCCCCGGGTAAGATGCCTTCCTTCTTCAGCCAGTAATCAAGCAGGACCCTGGTACCTGCCCCCCGCTGCCGGTTAATATAGATCACATCCTCCCGGATTAAATCCTTGATACCCTTGATATTTTTGGGGTTACCCTTTTTTATCATTAATCCCTGCTGACGGTAGACCAGATTAACCAGAGCTAACTTTCTGTCAGGTAGGATTCTTTTTAGAAAGGGGTAATTATATTCGCCAGAGTTTTCATCAAGGAGATGGGCCCCTGCTAGATGGCACTCACCTCTTTTTAAGGCCATTATCCCGGCCATACTGCCGGCAGATTGAATATTCAGAGCAAAGCCGGCTCTTCTCTCCCGGAGCTTATTTACCAGAATATCTAATGTAAGGTCGTGGCTACCCACCAGCAGCAGGTTTCTTTTGATCTCCCGGTTAGACTTTAAAAGATGGACCGGTACCCTGCTTCCCGGACTTAAACCCTCCTGCTGTTCGGGAATTGGCATCACCCCATCTGCCCTGAGAAGTGATTCCATAGCTGCCGAACCCCTCTTCCTGGGGACTGCTATAAGTTCATTATCCAGCTCGGCCAGGTTTACCCGTAGGAATTCCCTTAGTCCTATCTGGGAGGGCACCTTCCTCCTGACCACTGCCTCCACTACCGGTGTTTCGGGCACTTCAAGCCCGGATAATAAGTAGATTAAAGCCCTGACGAAGATGTAATAATTGAGGAGGGCAGCCAGGGGATATCCAGGAATCCCTATAACCGGCTTTTCATCAACCACAGCAAGGACTACCGGTTTACCAGGCATGATATTGACCCCGTGGACTACAACCCGCCCCAGCTCCTGGAGAATTCTAACAGTGTAATCCTCTTCCCCGGCAGATGAACCGGCAATAATTACGGTAAGATCATTTTCCCGGTGCACCGAGATGATCTTTTCCTTAATCTCCTGATAATCATCCTTAATAATTTCACTGACACTGGGGATACCGCCCCATTCTTCGGTATAAGCCTTAAGCATAGCAGAATTAAACTCGGTTAACTGACCCTTAAGCGGCTTCTCCTCCGGGGGAACCAGCTCCGTACCCGTCGGGATAATACCGACTTCCGGTCTCTTTCTGACCGTAATTTCAGTAACACCCGCCTCTAAGAGGGCACCGATATCATAGGGAGTTAACTGATGGTTAACCGGCAAAACCAGCTGGCCTTTGATTACACTCTCCCCGATCCCCCTGACATTCTCCCAGGGGGTAACCCCCCTCTCTATTTCTAAAATATTACTCTCCTTCTCATTAACCTCTTCTATCTTAATCACGGCATTAAAACCCTCAGGCACGGGATCGCCGGTATCAACCCAATGGGCCTCTTTACCCTCCCTGAGACTGATAGGACTCCTTTCACTGGCCCCGACAGTATCTTCCGCCCTGACGGCAATCCCGTCCATGGCCGAAGCGTAAAAGTTGGGGGCAGTCCTTAAGGCATAGACCGGTTCCGCCGTTACCCTTCCCCGGGCCTCACTGACCCTGATTCTTTCTCCGGGAAGGGTCTTCTCTTTAAAAAGCCCCAGGTATTTTTCCAGGGCCGCCTCCAGGGAGACCTTATTTAAATAGATCTTTCTTTCCATTAAAACCACCTTTTCTTCTATATCCTGTATTTTCCCGATTAATAGCACTCATTTTAATTAATACCTCAATTTATTCAGCAATTTATAAATAACTGCAAATAGATGTTGGAGAGAATGGAAAACATCTATTTGTAGTCAACTATGGTATCTAATTTCGGAATAAGTGAACTATTACCTTCTCCCCCTTACTTACCCCCTCCTGATAGGTATCGATCCTGATAAATCCATCTGCCTGAACCAGGGTTGTGATCAGGCTTGACTTGCCCGTAACCGGTTCAGCTATATACCTGAATCCCCCGGCAGATTCTCCTTCTACCCTTACTCTGACAGGAACATATTCCTCCCTTCCCTTATCCGAAACAAGATTACGGTTTAAAATGGCCTCCACTCCGGGAAAGACAGCTGTTTTGTAATCTTTAGTAAGGGCTTTTTCTCCTCTCAGGCTCAGTACAAGAGGTTTGACCAGGACACTGGTAATCGTCCAGGCAGAGGCCGGGTGACCCGGCAGACCGATTACCGGGAGCCTATTTATAACTGCTAAAATTGTTGGTTTGCCGGGCTTAACCGAGACACCGTGCAGTAATACACCAGGTTCTCCGAGAGAATTAAGCAGATCCACGGTCATATCCTTGACCCCCACCGAACTACCGCCGGAGATGAGAATTAAATCACAGTCCAGATTGTCTTTTATCGCCTTTCTTAGCCTGTTAAAGGAATCTTCAACAATCCCTACCAGCCTGACCCTGCAGCCGAGGTCTTCCAGTACCGCCCCGATAGCATAAGTATTTATATCCCTGATTTCACCCGGTCCCGGCTGAGCAGCGGGGGGGACAAGCTCATCCCCAGTTGAGATAACGGCAACCTCGGGTCTGGCAAATACCTCTATCTCGGTAATTCCCAAACCAGCCAGAGCGCCGATATCCTGTGGTCGGATAAGATGGCCTTTCTCCAGAAGAAGCTCACCCTCGCTGATATCTTCACCCTTCCGTACTACATTCTCACCGGCCGCCACCGAAGAGGTGAACTCAATCGTCCTTTCGTCCAGATATTCGGTATTCTCCACCATTAATACCGCATCCGCCCCGGCAGGAACCATACCGCCTGTTGATATCCTGACCGCCTCTCCGGGCCCCAACTTAAGCCCGGTAGATTCCCCCATAAGTACCTCTCCCTTAACAGTCAGGTAAAGGGGTAATGATTCCGATGCCCCGGCAGTATCCCGTGACCTGACGGCAAAACCATCAACAGTTGAACGGTCAAAGGGAGGGAGACTTAAGGGAGCCCTCACCTCCTGAGCCAGTACCCGGTTCAGGCCCTCCGTAAAGGGAATCCTCTCCTTTTTCCTGGGGGTGATTACGGCCTTTTCCTGTAAAGTCTTCCAGAACTCCTCCGGTGAATTTAATTTCAAAAACTCGGTCATAGAGCGGTATCCCCTTTCCATGTAAAATGACTATTTAAAAGAGTCCTAGCTGACAGTTCCTGATCCTGATACCCGCCTCATCAAGCCTTCTACCAATTACCGCAGGTTTATATCCCAGTACTCTGGCAATTAGATGGGCCTTATGACAGGAGATATGGTCAGCATTAAAGCTAAGGCCTTCCTGCAAAAATAATTTATCTGGCAGATCTCCCTGGGCAACTTCATTATCTTCCAAAATATGATTACTATTATCGATAATAATATCCGCTCTGGTTTCGGCCTTAACCGCTGAAGGCTTGGCTTCAAGCCCCTTGCTTGTAAGATAGATAATTAAATCGGGATTAAGGTAATCCAGAATGCTGTTTCCTTCAATTAGCAGATAATCTACACCCTTGATCAGTTCCCTGGCCCTTTCAAGGCTTTCCTTTAAATGATGATAGTCACTCTTAAGGAAGACAACCCTGTCTGCTCCCGCCTCCTTAAAGATTGCAGTATCCGAACTTTTGTTTAGGATTACCTCTTCACTATCAGTAACTATTACCTCCTTCAGGTTTGTCTGCAGTGAGGTCTTAATTACCCCTGTCCGGCAGCCCAAATTTTTAATTATTCTGCCGATCAGGGTTGTTTTACCCACCCCGCTGGCCTTTCCCGAGACTACAATTGTATCCATTTATCAATCCTCCCTGCTGAAATCCTTCCGAACTCTGATATCATACCTGATGTAATCACAATCTTCCTCTCCAGCTTTCTCCCTAAATCTTTTCCCGGTTAATTGGAATACTATAAGAATATCCTTTTTGCAAATAGAAATTTTTGATTCGCCTAAGTTCATCTTATCAAAAAACGTGAACTGCTGAGGCTTTAAAGGTAACGAAGACTCTTTTTCCCCTTGTAATTCCCATCTCCTTCAGAGAATGCCCGGTAATATAGACAATCAGTTCAACCCCGATATCAACGGTTAATTCCACCATTGATAACCTGTTCCGGATATTGACGACCTCTCCGGAAAAGCAATTACGGGCGCTAGAAAGAAATGGTTCATAGGATATAAAAATATCCTCGGGCCTGACTATCAGATTAACCCATCCCTCCCGGTCGGTGATTACAGCTATCTTCAGCCCATTATTAAGTTCGACATACTTATCCTCTCCCTCAACCAGGACCCGGCCGCGAAAGATATTTTTAACTCCGACAAACTCAGCCACAAAACTGGAGTTCGGCTGTTTGAAGATCCCCTCAGGCTTACCGGTCTGAACAATTTTACCGTTATGCATGATAGCTATCCGGTCAGCCAAGGCCAGCGCCTCATTAAAGTCATGGGTAATATGGATAGTGGTGGTCTCCAGCCTCTCATGCAGCTCCTTTAAATTTTCCTGGAGCTGCTCCTTTGTCCCCGGGTCAAGGGCACTCAGGGGTTCATCTAAAAGTAAGATCCGGGGGGCTGTAATCAGGGCCCGGGCCAGGGCCACCCTCTGCTGTTCTCCCCCGCTTAAATTCTTCACATCCCTGGTTAAAAGATGCTCTATCCTAAAAAGCCGGACAATCTTTTTCAGGGCCCTCTCCCTCTCCTCCCGCTTAACCCCCCTGACCTTTAAGCCGAAGGTAATATTCTCCTTCACATTGAGATGCGGAAATAACATATAATCCTGATAGACCATCCCGATATTCCTCTCCTCCGGAGGGAGTTCGGTGAGCTCCTCCCCGTTAAAAAAAATATTACCCCGGTCAGGACACACCAGCCCAGCAATTAATTCCAGCAAAACGGTCTTACCGGTTCCTGTGGGGCCGAGAATAACGAAATACTCCTTCTCCTTGATATCCAGATCAATATCCTCAATATTGAAATCCTTTAATCGCTTGGTAAGGCCGTGGATTTTAATCATCCTTGATCCCCTTCTCTTTTCCGTTAAATAACCTCAGGGCAATAAAAACCAGTAAACTGGTCAAAACCATAATTGCTGCTACCGGAGATGAATATTTGAGGCCGAAGGAAGTAAACCTTTCAAAGATAAGTACCGGGGCCGTCATCGGATGATAGGCCATGATAACCACCGCTCCAAACTCGGAAAGTCCCCTGGCCCACATCATCAATGAGCCCGAGAGAATATGTTCCTTATTCAGGGGTAAAGCCACTCTAAAGAAAGCCTGGGCCGGGGAAGCCCCCAGAGACCGGGCCACCCTCTCCAGTTTAATGTCAATTCCCCTGAAACCCTCCTTAACTTCATTAACGAGAAAGGGCAGGCTGACAAACATCATGGCGAGTACAATCCCGTTAAATTCCCCGATAAAATCTACTCCCAGATAGCTAAAAATTCTACCTGCCCAGAAACGCCTGCCGAAAACCATGAGCAGGGCAATTCCGACGGCCGTATGGGGGATGATAACCGGCAGATCGATAACCCCCTCAATCAAGACCTTTCCCGGGAAGTCAACCCTTGCCAGGAGATAGGCCAGGGGGATCCCCAGCAAGAGGGATATGAGAGTGGCTACTAAAGAGGCTTTGAAAGTAAGCAGAATAGAGCTATATACCTCCTTCTCCTTGACCGTACTGATAATTACCTCCGGGCTTGAACCGGTTACCAGTCTAATAATCGGAGCTGCTATAAAAATAAGCATCAGTACTGCCAGCAGGCTAAAAATAAATTGAAACCAGGCCCTCTTGATCATCTAGGCAACCTTTCCCCTCCTTCTCCTGAAACTTAGTAAATGCAGGTAATTATAATTTAACAAACATTAGTTTAAATTAACGCTTTGCTTCCTTCGGTAACTTGCATTTACCTTCAAACAACTGTAAATAGATGTTGGAGAGATGTTTGGAATCGGAAACATCTATTTGTAGTGCAAAAAGCAAATTTCTATGGTATTGAATTTATACCGACTACAAACGGTCTTAATTCGGGCGGAACCCTCTCGGGGTCATTCGTTTCTGCCGGAACTATCGGGGGCTGTCCGTTTTTCCTCATAATCCTCTGCCCTTCCGGACCTATCAGGAACTTCACAAATTCAACCGCCCCTTCTTTGTTCTGTGCAACATTGGGGATGGTTATCCCGTAGACCATCGGTTTCCCGGTCTGGGTAATCATCTCACCCGGTTTTTTCCCGGTAACCTCAAAACTCACTGTGGCATAGAAATCACTATATTTATCCGTCTTTAAATTTATCTTCTCCGGTAATTCTACAAAGGGAAGCCCGTGCTGTCGGGCTACTGACCGGTAGATAAAGATATAATCCAGCTCTCCTGCCTCCAAGAGGGCAATCAGATCGGTCTCCTTAGGGCGAACATTCCTGTCAGGACAGCCCTCAACCAGTTTAGAGTATAACCCCGGCTCCTGGTAATACTTCTCCGCCAGCTTCCATACTAACTGGCTCCGGTATCCGCAGGGGTCGGCATTGGGGTCTGAATGGCCGTACTCTACACCAGGCCTGAGCAGGATTTTATACCAGTTATCGGCATTAATCTCCCCGGCATATCTGGAATGAGGAGTATACATAATGACCATTTCATTGGTAGCAAAGTTAATATACCAGTCCGTAAACTCGGGTATCATCAGATTCTTGATCACGGTATAATCGGCAGAGGCTACTATATCGGCCCTTCTCCCTAGATCCGTCACCTTTCTGGCCGTTGTCCTGCTCCCGGCCGCCTCTCTAATAACATCGGTCCCGGAGTATTTGGCCTCAAAGGCCTTCTCTAAATCGGCAAAGGGAATACTGAGCGAGCCGGCATGAAAGATGATAATCTCACCGGAAATACCCTTATCAGCAAAGATTGTCCCATTAAAACCCGACATAACAAATACCAGCACCAGTAACAATCCAGTAGCTCTAACTATAATATTAGTCCTCCTTCTCATCTTTCCACTCCTTTTTATGTATTTTTTCCTTATGGCAGAATGCCTCAGAAACTGATTAATACCGGAAAGGAGCAGAATATAGGGGCTAAAAAATAATATTTCAAATGATAAAACTCTTAATTTTAACATTCCCAAGGAGGTCACCTATCCGGCAAAACCCAACAGCACCATGAAAAAAGCCGGCATCAAGGAGACACCGGCTTTATTTTCTCTGTCTCCTTTCCAATTACGGGAGGCCTAAAGGTTTCCCTTTAAACCCTGCCGGCTAAATTACCATAGACCTCAGTCCACAGGTAAGATAGCTCGAAGACATTCCTTTTTATTAAAATTTCCTGGACTTTAAACTTTCTAACTTCTCTAACTTAATTATATCAACCCTTTCGCGAAAAAACAAGGAAAAAAAGTCGGCCAGTACCGGCTAATAGAACATTAATCCTCTTTAACCACTGTTATCCTGACATCCTTCGGCAGGGCCAGGCCGGCGGCAACCACTCCTTTAATAATTTTTGACCAGATAGATTACAGTTCCGGGATATTGAAGAACATTGAATTCATAAACTCCGTTTGAAAATCGGCCCTGCTTGATAACTCGATATATTTAACCCTGTCCCTGATCTTTTCTGTATAATCCTTTAAATTTCTATCTAAGAGATACATCTTCGCCCCCATACCGGCACCATTGCCGATCCGGACGATTTTCTCCTCCAGTTCAGCAGGAATTAAACCAATATAACAGGCATTGTGAGGATTAATATAGTTTCCGAAACCACCGGCCAGATAGACCTTATCTATCTGTCCGTAGTCTATCCCGGCCTCCTTTAACAGAATCTGAATCCCGGCCGAAATAGCCCCCCGGGCCAGTTGAAATTCCCTGATATCCTTTTGCGTGAGAACGATATCTTCCTCAAGAGCAGTCTCTTCAGCGGTCAGGACCCTATAGGCCTTAACTCCGTTATAATCAGTCAGATATCCACCTTCTTCCACTGAAAGATTATCCTCAGCAGTAAAAGCCCCGGTTGACTCCAGAAAGCCCCTCCTAAGCAGCTCTGCTACAATATCCACCAGACCGGAACCGCAGATGCCCCGGGCCTTCTTGCCGCCAATAGTTTTATGCTCTACTTCTCCTTTTCCATTAAACCTGTACTCGGAAATAGCACCCGGAACACCGGCCATACCGAAGGTGATCCTGGCCCCTTCAAAGGCGGGTCCGGCAGCAGCAGAACAGGCAAAGAGTTTCTCCTTATTACCTAAAACGATCTCTCCGTTTGTACCGATATCGATTAATAAATTCCACTTTTCTGACTCAAAATCGGCTACAAGCATATCACCGATAATATCGGCCCCGACATAACCGGATACCGAAGGGAGCAGTTTAATTATTCCCTCATCATTGATCTCCAGACCGATTTCAGCCGGGCTCAACTCCAGGGTACTGGTGAAGACTGGGATATAGGGAGATTTAGCAATAGTTTCAGCACTGATGCCGAGCAGGGTATGGAGCATAATGGTATTACCGACAATGGCCATCTGGATAATATCATCTCTTTCAAGGTTGTTTCTCCTGGTAAGCTGTTTAATACCGGCATTTAAGCCCCTGACCAGGACCTCCTGTAGCTCTTCTACCCCCTCAGCATTTTTCAAGGTGTAATTGATCCGGGAGATAACATCCGCCCCGAACCTCTTCTGGGGGTTATGCAGGGAGTAGACATCAAGTTCCTCACCGGAGACCAGATTCATTAAGTATAAAGCAATGGTGGTTGTCCCTATATCTATAGCAATTCCATAACTATTAAGGGATTTATCCCCCTCTTCCAGCTGAAGGATCTCATTATTCTTTAGTGTTACCGTAATAAGCTCCTCCTTATTTAAGGAGTCCAGTTTCCTTAAAGTTGCCAGGGATAAAGCCAGCTGATCCCTTTTCCCGCTATTTAAACTATCCAGAATTCGTTGCAGGTAATCCCGCTGGTCTTCTAAAGTAGGCTGGTCCAGTCTAAAGGAGATCTTTTTAATCTCCGGATCTATCTTAAGAGTTGAGGGAACCCCCTCTGTTAAGACCTCAATCTCCTCCTCCCTCTCAAGCTCAATCTTCAGGTTGTTTTCCACCTGAATTCTGCAGGCAAGCCGAATACCATTATCGATCTCCTTTGGCGTCAATAGCTCCTTTTCTTTTACGGTTAATTCAGGCGCTCCCTCTAAAATCTTTACCTTACACTTACCACAGGTCCCCTCTCCCCCGCAGGGCGAAGTGATATCATATTCATTTTGCTGTAACAAATCCAGCAGATTAGCCCCTGAATCACCTAAAATAGTTTCTTCCGTATTATTCTGATAGATTTTTATTTTATATTGCACTATGAATCCCCCTTAATAAACATTCCATCATATCACAATCTGCACAATTGTGACTTTACTGGCTTGTTCAATATTCTTCCCGTAGCCCATAATTACCATCAGCAATTTTGTCGGGTTAATTAAATAAAAATCTCTTAGAACAGGTATTACTAATCCTCCTTACACCAGGAGTACACTCGAAAACCATTGGCTCCGGGTTTTTGGGCTAACTTTAATAAAGTATAAAGTATAATGTCAGAATATAATAAAATCCTAGTATTTTACAGGTAATTTAAAAAAGGAGAATACCCTGGTTATTGCTAACCAGAGTATTCTTTCGAAGTATTCTCTCCAATCAGGTAGCCTTTATTTCTACTGCAGATTTAATAAAGCTGTAGTTGAGCAAGACCTTGATTAAATAGGCATAAACCGGTATATGGAGCGCTTGCCCGACTATCCTCGGTATCAGAGTGGCCTGGAGGGGAACCCCGAAGAGGCTCTGCAGAAAGACCGGAACCAGTATTACTGAAGTAATTGTCTGGCCAACAGCTATTGCCACCAGCATGGTCCAGAAACTTCTGTTACCCCTAAAGAGGTAATAGACTATAAATCCCGGGATAAACCCTGTCAAAAGAGAAGTCAGGGTAAAATGGGGCATATAGGCACCCATGGGATTAATCATATATCCCAGGACATCGGCTACAGCACCGACTATCCCTCCAGCCAGAGGGCCAAAGGCTATCCCGGCAAAAATTATCGGCAATCCCCCAAAACCTATCCTGATTCCTTCTACACCCCCGATAGCTATCCTCAAGCTTAATATCCGGGTTAAGATAATACTCAGGGCGATCAGAAAGGCCATGTAGACCATTCTCCTGGTAGAAGACCTTACCACTATTTACACCTCCCTTCTCTTTGGATATGGCAGAAGCCTGCACCAAAGAGAAGGACTCTTTGGTGACAGCGGACGCGGTGACCATACCGCAGCTTGTTAAGCATTTCGTCTTAAGGCAACGTCCCATCCTTAAGCACTCTTACGCATGGCACCTACTCTGCCACATTTTTTCTGTAATTTAATATTAATATATTTTGACTCCTCTAACAAGTTCCTACTTTACAATTTTAAATTTTTACAATGGAAATAGTAAATTAATTAAACTACAAATAGATGTTGGAGAGATGTTTGCAATCGGAAACATCTATTTGTAGTTAACCATATATTATTTTAGGCAATAACGAGATTTCCTTAAAATAAACCAGATATCCTGCCATCGGCATCTATATCTATACCTTCGGCTGCCGGTTTTTTAGGCAATCCGGGCATTGTTAAAACAGGCCCTGTCAATGGTACCAAAAACCCCGCACCGGCGGAAAGATTAATCTCCCTAACGGTAACACTGAAGTTACGGGGACGGCCCTTAAGGCTCGGATCATCAGAGATAGAACTCTGGGTTTTGGCCATGCAGATAGGTAGCTGATCATAACCAAGTTCCTCAAACTGTTTAATCTGTTTCTCTGCCTTATCTGAATATTTAACACCGTCAGCACCGTATATCTCTTTGGCGATTGTCTCGATCTTCTCTTTAATCGGCTTTGTCTCATCATAGAGGAAATGGAAATTGGATTCCTTATCCAGGGCCTTTAATACCTCTTTGCCGAGTTCAATACCGCCCTCGCCACCTTTAGCCCAGACCTCGGAGAGGGCAACGGCTACACCGAGCTCTTCGCATTTCTTACGGGTTAATTCCAGTTCAGCCTCGGTATCATCAGGGAATCTATTGATGGCAACTACCAGAGGCAGGCCGTATTTCTGGATGTTCTCAATATGTTTCTCCAGATTTTCGATTCCCTTCTCCAGGGCCTCCAGATTCTCTTCAGTCAGTTTATCTCTGGCAACCCCGCCATGCATCTTCAGCGCCCTGATGGTGGCAACGATGACAACCGCATCAGGTTTAAGACCCGCCTGCCGGCATTTTATATCAAAAAACTTCTCCGCACCCAGGTCGGCACCGAATCCGGCCTCAGTTACCGTAATCTCGGATAGCTTCATAGCCATCTTAGTGGCCATAATACTGTTACAGCCGTGGGCGATATTGGCAAAGGGTCCACCGTGGATAAAGGCCGGTGTATTTTCCAGCGTCTGCACCAGATTAGGTTTAATGGCATCCTTCAGGAGGGCTGTCATGGCACCCTCAACCTTCAGGTCCTTTGCTTTAACAGGCTCACCATCATAGGTATAGCCGATAACTATCTTGCCGATCTTCTCCTTTAATTCCATCAAATCATTGGCCAGACAAAGGATAGCCATAATCTCGGAGGCCACGGTGATCATAAAACTATCTTCCCTGGGAACCCCGTGGGCCCTGCCGCCTAGGCCAATAACAATATTCCTCAGGGCCCGGTCATTCATATCAACTACCCTGGGCCAGATTACCTCGGTGGGATCGATCCCCAGTTCATTGCCCTGTTTAATATGGTTATCGATGACAGCAGCCAGGAGATTATGGGCAACTCCGATTGCATGAATATCTCCGGTAAAATGAAGGTTGATATCCTCCATCGGTACAACCTGGGAATAACCGCCGCCGGCCGCACCACCCTTAACCCCCATGGTAGGCCCTAAAGATGGCTCCCTTAAGGCAACGATAGTCTTTTTCCCTAGCTTATTCAGGGCCTGACTCAAACCAACAGAAGTAGTGGTCTTTCCTTCACCGGCCGGGGTCGGGGTAATAGCAGTGACCAGCACCAGTTTGCTGTCTTCGCCATCTTTAAGTCTCTTCATTACATCCAGTTTGACCTTGGCCTTATACTTTCCATATAATTCAAGGTCATCCTCAGATAGCCCAAGCATCTCCGCAATCTCGGTTATTGGCTTCATTTCTGCCGCCTGGGCAATCTCAATATCACTCTTCATTAAAAATCCCCCTTTTTTTATTTGCTTTACTTGCAATGATTATATCTAAAACTACAAATAGATAATTAAGAAATATAGGAAATTTTTTTAAAAATTTCCCTGCGACGCGCTCGATGCACTAGGCAGCAACCTTGCAGCAACCTTAATGTAATCTAATGGTAATGCCACGTGGTAAAACCATCCATGCGTAAGTAAAAAGAAGGTTTCTGCAATCGGAAACATCTATTTGTAGTAATTAAAACTCATCGGGCATCTGATCCAGCTCTTCCAGGGTAAAGACCGGACCATCTTTACAGATATATTTATGACCGATATTACAGCGGCCGCATTTCCCCAGCCCGCAGGACATCTTCATCTCCAGGGTAGTAATTATATCAGCGGGGGCGATCCCCATTTTCCTCAACTCTTCGGTAACGAACTTGATCATAATTGGCGGGCCGCAAGTAAAAAACTTAGTACCGGGTAGCTCACACTCCAGTTCAGAGGCCAGCAGGGTATGGGGAAATCCCACCAGGTGTTCCCAGCCCTCGGCCGGGTTGTCGATGGTATATTTAACGGTCGTATTGGGGGCACCTTCCCAGAAACTATAGTCATAGTTATAGAGGGTATCCTCGGGAGAACGAAAAGCATGGAGCATCTGCACCCTCCCAAACTCACCCCTATTTTGCTCATCGAGGACATAATTTATCAGGGAACGGAGGGGGGCCAGGCCGATACCTCCTCCGATAAAGACTATATTCTTTCCCCTGGCCTTCTCAACGGGAAAACCGTTACCGTAAGGACCCCTGATCCCGATCAGGTCGCCCTCCTTTAAATTATGGAGGGCCTCTGTAACCAGACCGGTCTCCTTAACGGAGAATTCAAAGAAGTCCTTCTCGGTAGGTGAAGAGGCAAAACCGAAGGGGGCCTCCCCTACCCCGAAAACCGTAGTCTCCATAAACTGACCCGGGAGAAAGCTGAAACTCTTCATGACCTCCTCATCAACAAATCTTACCCTGAAGGTCTTGATATTCAAATTGGAGCCGGTCTCCTGGGTTATCTTAAGGATCTCAGCCTTATGCGGCAAAAAAGTTTCAGCCACTTTTAACCCCTCCCTTCTCCTGGAGATAGGATTCAACAGTCTTTAAGACACTTCTAATATCTAGATTCACCGGACAGTTATCAAGACAGCGTCCGCAGCCCGTACAGGCAAGCCGGCCGTAGTTCTCCGGATGGTAGGAGTATTTATGCATAACCCGCTGGCGGTACCGCTGATCCTGTGATCTCCGGGGATTATGTCCTGAAGCATGTTTGGTAAAGGAAGCGAACATACAAGAATCCCAGCATCTCGATTTCTCTCCCTGCTCCCAGAAGAAACCGAAACAGTAACAGGTGGGACAGTAGTAGGTACAGACCCCGCATCCCAGGCATTTTTCAGCAAGATCACCCCAGAAGGGGGCTGAAAAGGTAGTCTCCTCAGGTAGGGGAACGGGCAGATCAAGGGTGAAATTATTCTCGGCAAAGGAAGCAGCCCTCTCTTCTACTATTTCCGCCAGCTCCCCTTCATCCCCCTCCGGTAAGTCTTCCAGGAGATATGCATACTCTTCATCATATACTTTGAAGTAGTATCTATCTCCCCTCTGATAAAGAAAGATGGGAGCACTGTCATTTTTAACGGGGTCAATCCCCAGAGTACCGCAGAAGCAGGACGGCTTACCTTCAGAACAGGAAAGACCGATAATAATTATATTCTCACGGTGCTGCTGGTAATAGGCATCAATGTAGTTATCATCCAGAAAAACATCATCCAGGACCTTAAGCGCCTCCAGGTCACAGGAGCGGACTCCGAAGAGAATGGTTTTCTGCTTATCCTCCGTCCCGGGGGCTCCGGCAACCTCTACCTCCATCCTCTCATTCTGGGGCAGGAAAAATTTTTTCGGGGAGCTATCGGGCTGCCGCTCAAGGGTAATCTCTCCGGGAGAATCGATATATTCATATTCTATCCTTTCCTTTCTGCCCTTTCTTTTGACAACTGGTGCTGCTATTTTATAATCCTGACTTAACCTGTTTAACAACTGCTCCAGCTCTTCACTGTTAGCAACTTTAATCATATCCCTCTTCACCCCCTCTAATCGAGAAACCCCGGTTGAGGATCATTAACATCATAATCGGTCAACAGCGTTTTCTGCTCGGGGTCCATTCCTGCTTCATAATTATAGAGTTCTCTAGCTACCCGGGTTAATTTTGCTGGCAGGGCCCTGACATCTATCCCCTCAGGACAGGCCATCTCACAGGCTCCGCAGTTAATACATCTGCCAGCCATATGCATCGAGCGCATCAGGTGAAAGGTAAAATTATCCTTCAGCTTGACACTTCCGCCCACCCAAAAGGGCTGATTGCTGTCGGTAAAACACTCCTCACAGTAACAGACATAACAGGCCTCACGGCAGGCATAGCAGCGGATACAGCGGGAAAACTCCTCCTGGAAATAGGCCAGTCTCTCCGCCGCCGTCATCTCCTCCAGTTCATTGGCCACCCTGGGAGATAGCTCCGCCTTATCAATAGCTTCACCGGCGGTAAAATCAAAGATAACGGGATTGCGAACCGTGCATTCAATACAGGCTGTATTACCTGTAATTCCCGGACAGCCGTTAATTCCGATAATGACCAGGTTCTCCCTCTTGAGTAAATTTTCCGCTAAATAGGAGGCAATGGCCCTGGTATCACAAGGTTTTGCTACAATAGCCACTCTACTTTCGCGGTAATTGAGCAGGTATTTAGCCAGCAGCATACTGCACTCAGAGTTGAAAATCAATCGGTTACTTTCATCGGGAGCGGTAATAAAGAGAGGGGTTACCTCTCCTGAATATTCCTCTTTACCATAACCGATAACCCTATCTACCTTACCGTCCTTGAGAAGTTCAAAAGCAAACCCCCGGATCTCTTCCGTCAGCTTTTTATAGTTATTTTCCACCGGCTAACTCACCCTCTCTCTCCAGGAAACCCTGACCGGCAGGACCGGCAAAGCCCTTCCAGGGACCGACCTTTTTTACTCTATCAACTACTTCCCTGACTATTCCGGCAAATCTCTTTCCTTCAGAGGCAGAACACCAGGTAAAATTCACCCTTTCCTCCTCCACACCCGCAAAGGTAAGCAGTTCCTTCAGCATTACAAACCGGCGCCTGGCATACATATTCCCGTCGGTATAATGGCAGTCTCCCGGATGGCAGCCGGAGACCAGCACCCCATCTGCCCCTGAATTAAAGGCTTTGATAATCAGCAGGGGGTCAATCCTGCCAGAACAGGGCACCCGGATAACCCGTATATTGGGAGGGTACTGAATACGGCTGCTGCCGGCAAGATCCGCAGCTGCATAGCTGCACCAGTTACAGAGAAAGGCCAGGATCTTCGGTTCAAAGGTATCTATTTGCTTAGTATCTGCTTGATTCATTAGCTACCCCCCTTACTTCAGCTCCCTGTTCCTGGAAAAGTGCCTCTATTTCATCAACCAGCTGCCGGTTGCTGAAGCCCATGAGATCAATGGCATGGACCCGGCAGACCGCACTGCAGCTACCACAACCCTTACAGAGTACCGTATTCACCTCGGCCTTACCCGTCCCGGCATTAATACTAACTGCCTGATAGGAACAGACCCGTTCACAGGAACCGCACCCCGAACAGAGGTTGGTGTTCACCTTTGAAACCATCGGCTCGGTCAGCAGATAATCCCGGGAAAGAACCATAGCCGCCCTGCTGGCTGCTGCCCTGCTCTGGGCTATCGATTCACCCAGGTTTTTCGGGCCGTGGGCCAGGCCGCAGACATAGATACCATCGGTAGCAAAATCCACGGGCCTCAACTTAATGTGGGCCTCCAGGAAGAACCCATCCTCATTTAAGGGAACCTTCAGCTGCTGGCTCAGGGTCTGATTACCCTCCTGAGGAATAATCGCCTTGGCCAAAACCAGCAGATCGATCTCTTCCTTAATTACCTTACCGGTAACCGGTTCCCGGTAAGATACCTTCAATCCTTTTTCTCCTGCTTTAACCTCAGGTTTAGCCTTAAGCTCATACCTGATAAAATTGATCCCCAGTTTCCGGGCCTTACGGTAGTTATCTTCGTAAAATCCGTAAGTCCTCATCTCCCGGTAGAAGATGGTAATATCAATCTCCGGATTCCTTTCCTTGAGGAAGATGGCATTATTGACCGCCTGGGTACAGCATAGCCGGCTGCAGTACTCCCTTCCCTCTTCCCGGGAGCCTACACACTGAAACATGAATATCCGCCTGACCTCCGGACCCAGGGTATTATTCCGCAATCTCTCCTCCAGGTCAAGCTGGGAGATAACCCGGTGGTCCCGGGTGGCTAAATACTCCTCCGTCACCAGCTCCTTCGCCCCGGTGGCAACAATAATTACCCCACCTACAACCTCGACATTACCTTTGCCCTTATCCAGCGAGGGTTCCAGGGTCAGGGTATAGTTGCCAATATAGCCATTAACCCGGCTTACCTGATAGCCCTTACAGACATCGATGGCAGGGTTATTTAGAACCGCCTCTTTTAAATCCTCAAGATAACCGGCCACAGGCCTGCCATCCATAGTCAGCATTAATCTGTTAGCATTACCGCCAAGTTCCTTTTCCTTCTCAATCAGGACTACCGGATAGCCCATCCCGGCCAGCTGGAGGGAGGCTGTCATACCGGCAACCCCACCACCGATGACAAAAGCCTTACTGAGCTTTTCAACCCTGATCCTTTCCAGGGAGCTGGCCTTTCTGGCTTTAGCCACCGCCCCTCTCACCAGGTCAAGGGCCTTGCGGGTCGCCTCTTCCTTCTCCTCCCGGTGGACCCAGGAATTCTGATCCCTGATATTGGTCATCACCATCAGATAGGGGTTGAGTCCGGCCCGGGCCACGGCATCCCTGAAAAGGGGCTCATGGGTGCGGGGTGTACAGGAGGCAATTACCACCCGGTTTAAGCCCTTTTCCTTGATGCGCCGGGCTATTAAATCCTGACTGTCGGTGGAACAGAGGTATTTTACATCCTCTGCATGCTCAACAAAGGGGAGCTTAGCGGCCTCCTCCTTAACCCACTCCACATCAACAACCCCCGCAATATTGCTACCGCAGTGGCAGACAAAGACCCCGGCCTTAACCCTCTCATTACCGGTAAACCTGTAGGGGCTCTTATCTTCTTCTGCTGAGTTATTAACTACATCTTCTTCCGGTAATTGATTAGCTAAATCTTTGTCTGGTGTATTCTGCACTATCTCTGCCGCCAGGGCCGCTGCCCCGCTGGCCTGGATGACGGATTCAGGTATATCCTTCGGCCCGGTAACCACCCCGCAGGCAAAGATTCCCTCCCGGCTGGTGGAGAGCGGGTTAAATTCATCAACGGCGGCAAAACCGTACTTATTTACCCTGATCTTCAGCCTCTTCATCAGCTCGCTGATCTCTGCCGAGGGGCGCAAGCCTACCGCCAGCACCACCAGGTCATACTTTTCTTCCTTAAATTCTCCCTTTTCATCGATACCCTTAACAATAATATCATCACTCTGCTCATCCTTGATTATCTCGGCTACCCGGCTTCTTTTAAAACTGATCCCCTCAGTAGCCTCTGCCGTATTATAATATCTCTCAAATCCCTTACCGAAGGCCCTGAGGTCCATATAATAAATATCCAGGGTGGCAATTCCCTCAATATGCTCCCTGGTTATCAGGGATTGTTTAATCGAATACATACAGCAGACTGCAGAACAGTAACTCTTATCTGTTCTCATATCCCTTGAGCCTGCACACTGGATAAAGGCGATCTTCTCCACCTTCTTGCCATCTGAAGGGCGTACTATCTGCCCCCCGGTCGGTCCGGAGGCACTTAAGATCCGCTCGTACTCCAGACTGGTTATGACATTGGGATAGCGCTTATAACCGTATTCGCCGACAATACCCCCCTGAAAGGCATCATAACCGGCGGCAAAGATAACTGCCCCGACATTAAGCTTAAAGATCTTTTCCTGCTGGGTATAATCAACGGCCTTTTTGTCACATACCTTTGAACATAAACCGCAGACACCCTTATTCAGTTTGAGGCAGTGCTCCGGATCGATGGTCACGATATTGGGAACACCCTGGTCATAATACTTATAGATTGCCTTCCGCTGGGCCAGTCCCTGATTATAGGCATCCTCTACCTTGACCGGGCACTTCTCTATACATTCACCGCAACCGGTACAGGCATCTTCATCGATATAGCGCGGTTTCTTTCTGATCTTTACCTCGAAATCACCTTTCTGTCCCTGAAGATCAACCAGTTCACTGTAGGTATAGGTAGTAACCAGTTCATGGTTATAGCAGTCACTAACCTTGGGGGCCAGAATACAGGTTGAACAGTCATTGGTGGGAAAGGTTTTATCAAGCTGGGCCATTCTGCCGCCCAGGCTCGGTCTGTTCTCCAGGAGGTAGACCGGAATTCCCATCTCGGCCAGATCATAAGCAGCCTGGATCCCGGCTATCCCTCCGCCGATTACCAGTACGGGTTTAGCCATCTTCTTCATCACCACCGGCAAGCCCGGTAATGGCCTGCTCAAGTCTCTTTCCCCCGTTTAAATGCTTTTTCACCAGATCCAACCTGTAGTTCCGTACGGACTTATCCAGCTCATTGATCTCCTGAAGCAGTGACTCCGGATAATAGCCTGCCTCACAGGACATCTCCCGTAATACCCGCATTATATCAGCAAACTTGACATTCTGGGGGCAGTGAGCAACACAGCGATGGCACTGGATACACTTCCATAGATCATCACTCTTGAGTACCTCTTCCTTCATCCCCAGTAAGACCTTCTTGATTATTAACCTCGGGTTATAGGACCGGTCAAGTTCGCTGATTGGGCAAGTCGCAGTACAGGTTCCGCAACTATAACAGTAGTTTATATTCTCGCCCCCGGGCCGGGCGCTGACTTCTTTTTTGAAATTCTTATCCATCCTAATCCACCTCCGGTCTGGGATAAAGAGATGCCTTTTCAACGATGACAGGAGTAATCTTCTCCCACATAACGGGCATTAGATGTACTCCCCTGACACCCTCAATCTTCTTTACCCTCTCGATTGTCTCCACAGCCATTTCTACCCCTTCTGCCTCGGGGTCATCAGACTTCTCAAAGCGCTCAATTACTGCATCAGGTATATCCATTCCTGCAACATGGTTCTTCATTATCTTTAAGGCCTTCACGGACCGGGTAGGTAGGATACCGGCCAAGATATAAACCCTTTCGTGAATGCCCAGTTTTCTGACCTCCTCCATCCAGTACTCAAATTTATCAAGGTTGTAGATGGCCTGAGTCTGAAAAAACTGGGCCCCGGCCTCCACCTTTTTCATCAGCTTGAGCATCTGCATCTCAAAGGGGTCAGCAAAGGGATTGGCGGCAGCCCCGATAAACATCTTCGGCGGGCTCTTCATCTCCTTCCCATTTAGGAGAACCCCCTTATGGACCATATCATGGACCGTCCTGACCAGCTGGACAGAGTCCAGGTCAAAGACATTCTTGGCTCCCTTATCCATCCCAAAACTCTGATGGTCACCGCTCAAACATAATATATTACGTAAACCCAGGGCACTGGCGCCCAGGATATCACTCTGCAGGCCGATCCGGTTCCGGTCACGGCAGGTAGCCTGAATGATCATCTCCAGTCCTTCATCACTGGCTATTTTAGCTGCTGCAATACTCGACATCCTGACAATTGCCGTCTGGTTATCGGTGAGGTTAACCGCGTCAACATAACCCTTTAACATCCTGGCCTTATTGCGGATAAAATCCGGATCCGCACCTATCGGTGGTCCCATCTCGCTGCATACTACAAAATGACCTGCTTCTAATTTCTTCTGCAACCTAGAATAAATCTCAGCCATCAATATACCCCTTTCTCAACCATCGAAATACTCCGTATTAACCAGTTTTCTGGGGCCACCATCTCTATATGTCTGCCAGTCCTTAGGGGGCTCATACCTGGCAAGTTCTTTCAATTTACCCAGCCTGACGGCCCTGTTATAGATCAGCTCCCAGCCGCAATCGATCTCCGGGTTAACCTCACACTTGCCGTCCTGGGAACCTCCACAGGGGCCGTTGAGTAAACCCTTGGAACACCTGGCCACCGGACAAACTCCCATATATTTATCGAGAACACAGTTACCACAGCCGATACACCTTTCGGACCATTCTCCCACACCTGTGGTTGCCCCGTAGAAGGAGGTATTTAAACCGGGTAGGATAACCCTATCGGGATACCTTTCTGCCAGATGCTGCACCCCGACTCCACAGCCCAAGGATAGAACCAGGTCGGTTCTCTCGACCTCTTCCTCTATTTCATCCAGAAATTCAAAATCACACTGTCTTTTAACGGTAGCGGTCTCTATTTTAATATCCTTCTTTTGCTCACTGTAGTACAGCCTCAATAACTCGGCCAGGGCCTTAACCTCTCTCCCCCCCCCGGCCATACTAACTGTAACACATGTGCCACAGCCTACTATAAACAGGGTCTCAAAGTCATCTCCCAGCATCTCGATGATTTCAGTGATCTTCTTCTGTTCGGCTACTATCATAAGTTACAATTACCCTCCTTCCACCGGGAAAGCAGACCGGCTAAGTCCTCTTCCATACGGGGAGCAAGCCGTTTAAAGATTACCCTGTTTTCTCCTAGATTAAGGACCTTTAACCTCTCATTAACCTCATTGACAATCCGGTAGGCCTTCCGGTCGCCGGAGAGGTGTTTGCAGGACTCCTCAAAACAGCCCAGTATCAGGAGCCTGTCAGCGGAATTACGTAGATAATGATAGATATCCTCCTTTTTGATACTACCGGCACAGGGGATTGTCTCTATCTTTAAATCACTAAATCTATCTTTCCCGGCCATCCTTTCCCAGGCCGTCCTGGCAGAGTTCTCACACATCAGCACCCTTAATCCCGTTTCTATTAGCTCATTATTATCCTCCACAATGGAAATGGCTGAAGCCGGACAGTGGGAGATACAGGCATTACAGCCCTGACAGGCCAGGTTTAGAACCTTCATGGCATCCAGTTCTTCATCCCGTTCGATAGCACCATGGGGGCAAATGCGGTAACAGGTATAACAGAGAATACACTTCTGGTCATCTACTTCCCTCCGGTCATTGACCAGGGGTTTAATATCCTGTAGCAGGAAACCGATCTCATTTAAGGTATATTCTGCTTCTTCAACCAGGTTCGAATAGGCCGTCGGTCCCCGGGATCCGCCGAGAATATAGACACCCCTTCGGCCCGACAGGGTGGACTGGAGGTAGACATTCTCCACCTGCAGAAAACCTGCCGGCCCCATCTCCAGATTAAGGATCCGGGCTACCCTCTCTAAACCCTCTGCCGGTTTGATCTCCGGTGCCATCAAAATCTTTCCCTCCAGTCTCAGGGAGATATCTTCCCGGTTATAGCTAACCTCTCCGGCAGCGGAAATTACAAGATTCCCCTTTTCGTATTTTAAAAAAAGAATCCCCAGCCGGCGTGCCTCTTCAAAAAGCCTGTCATTATCCTTAATAAATCTCATCGAGCGGTAGAAATAGTAAACCTGAATTTCTGGAAATTTTTTTGCTGCCGAGATCGCCATTTTTAATCCCCGGTTACTCATAATGGCAGGGGAGATGGTTTGATAATCCTGAATAAAGATAAGACAATCAACTTCTTTACCTTCAGGTAAATCATCTTCAAAGGACAAAACACCGGGAAGAGGTTTCTCCCTTTCAGCAGTAATATTTACAACTATGGTGCCGGTTTTAACCTCCCTGACCTTACCATCTCCATCCTTATAGGTTAGGTGGAAATCACCTATCTCTCCCCTGCACCTTAACAGCAGCTCAGGGTCAACCTTTAGAGATTTCAAAGTAGGAGATTCAATTAAGTCACCGATAAAGACCACATCATACATCACATATCCTCCTGACGTTTAGTTCAATTAAGCCTCACTTCCATTCGAAATTTAATTTACCTTCAAATTGCAAAAAGATGTTGGAGAGATCTGATGAACCCTAGAATCATCAAAAAATTTCGACGCAACTCGATGTGCTAGTGTCTAAACCATCCTTGCGCAATTTAAAAGAAGGTTTAGACCGACGGCCTCGATGGTCTAGTGCAGAAACCATCCTTGCGTAACTAAAAAGAAGGTTTCTGCAATCGGAAACATCTATTTGCAGTTTTCATAAAGGAAATTAACGGACAGCTGGCTGTAACTTCTGCTGGTTTATAATCTTATAAGCGACATTCCTGCCATCACTGATAGTGGCCGCAATATCTTTAGGGCCTTTAATGGTTCCTGCCAGAAATATCCCTGTCTTAAGCTCATCTTCAATGGAAGAAAGGAAACCATGGTCATCTAATTGCAGATTAAAGAGCATAGACCAATGCTCATTATCCTGATTGGGATGAATCCCTTCTGATAAAACCAGCAATTGGGTTAAAAGCTCTTCTACCGCCCCTTTTCTCTGGTCCTCATAAATAATCCTTAAACCATCATCTTTTCCTTCCACTCTAACCGGTTTACAGTTAAGATAATTAATTCCCGCCTCTTCCAGATTGGTAAAGCTTATATCCTGCAGGTAGCCACCCTCCTGCAGGTCCATAAAGAAGATCGTAATCTTGATTTCGGGAAAGAAATACTTCAGAACCCTGGCCATCCGGTAAGAATAACCACAGCAGACCCGGGAACAGTATCTGGCCTTTTCCTGAATACTCCGGGAACCATTACACTGGATAAAGACAACCGATTCGGGTTTATATCCTAAAGCTAAAGGATCTTCCGTCTCCAGATGATCCTTCCTTTTTTTCATTAACCCTTCCAGCTCACTGGCCCAGATAATCCTCTTATCCTGACTGACCTCGGGTGTGCCTGTCTCCAGATCCGACCATCTGGTAAAGCCGGTAGCCAGGACAATGTAATCTAACCCGTCAATTCTCTGAAAACGACCTTCTCTTTCAATCCCCAGAGAGTAACTGCCGGGGTTTCTCTTAAAGTCATTAACCCTGGTCTGATATAAAATCTCTATCCCCGCGGATTCTGTAGTTTCAGAGAAAAGATCATCAACCAGACAGAGATTGCATTTAGTGCAGACATCTACAGCCTTACACCCGTAATCCTTGAGATTGCCACCCAGTTTATTCTCTTTTTCGATAATGGTAACCTGATTACCGGCCCTGGCCAGTTCAACTGCAGCAGCTGAGCCGGCAATCCCTCCACCTATTACGGCTATTTTACTCATGAGTTCTCTCCTCTGTTCTTTAATCCAGTTCTCCTGCTCTGGCAGCCTTCAGGTATTTACTACCAAAGGGATCGAGATTTAACAGAACCTCGCTGGCCTTAACTAACTTCATTAAGTAATCATCCAGGGGATCGATTATTGCCGAATCAAGTCCCCTTCCCATAGCCAGTACCAGAAAGGCCTGGTTCAATAGTGCCCTTTTCGGCAGACCATAGGAGATATTACTTAAGCCACAGGTAATATGAACATCTGTGCCCCATTCGGTAATCCCGCTGATGGTATCGAGGACCTGAGGCCCGAATTCCCCGTTAACACTGATCGGCTTAATCAGGGGATCTAAAAAAACATTCTCCAGAGGTATGCCATCTTTATCCAGGTTATTGATCAATTTATCTGCCACCTTGAGCCTTTCCTCAGCAGTTTCGGGCATCCCCTCATCATCCATACAGAGGGCAATGACCCTGGCATTATATTCCTTAACCAGGGGTAGTATCTGCTGATATCTCTCCTTTTCGGCAGTAATTGAATTAATCATCGGTGTACCTTCATGAAACTCCAGGGCCTTCTTTAAAGCCTCCGGATTGGGGCTATCCAGGGCGAGGGGTTTATCGATAACCTCCTGGACTATCTTTACCAGCCATTCCAAATACTCAACCTCCTCATGAACAAAGGCCCCTGCATTAACATCAATAAAATCCGCTCCCTTTTCCACCTGTTTTTGGGCAATATCTTGAATATACTCCTTATCCTTCTCTTCAATCGCCTTTTTAATCTCTTTCCTGGTTGAATTAATTAATTCACCAATAATAATCATCTTCGTTTCTTACCGAAAAAAAGAACAATTGGCCTTCGGCCAATGCTCTCCGGTAAGTCCTTCACCTCCTTAGATAATTTAAAAACAAATTGCTCCTCGGCCATAATTATTTGCTAGATATTTAAAAATTCCGACGAAAAAAATATCCCATCATTCTCAAAAAAATTTTTTTGCATTATTCCTAATAGAAAAATAATACAGAGTTGAAGGAGCATAGGGATACTGCCGGAATATTAACCTTAAGGCCAGAAAGTAGCAGCTTTCTGGCCCTTACCCTCTAAATTTCTGTTCGGTAATAACTATAAATAGATACTGGAGAAAATCTAACTTACAAACCTTTCTTTAGCGATTGTGGCTGCTGTAGCTGCATCCTTGGCATAAGCATCAGCACCGATCTCTTTAGCGTAATTATCGGTTACAGGTGCACCACCTACCATTACCTTAACTCTATCCCTGATACCTTCTTCTTTCAGGGCAGAGATAACATTCTTCATCTGGGGCATGGTTGTGGTTAAAAGGGCGGATAAACCAACGATGTCTGGCTGTATCTCCTTAACTGCAGCTACAAAGTCCTCGGCAGAGACATCAGTTCCCAGGTCATGAACCTCAAACCCGGCACCTTCGAGCATCATCTTAACCAGGTTCTTCCCGATATCATGCAGATCTCCCTTAACAGTACCGATAACTACCTTACCGATTGATTCTACTCCGGTTTCAATTAATTTGGGTTTTAAGAGCTCCATACCTGCATTCATGGCCCTGGCTGCAATCAGCACCTCGGGTACAAAAACCTCATTTTTCTTAAACTTTTCACCGATAATACTCATACCATCCATTAATCCATCATAGAGGATCTCTCTGGGAGTCAGACCTTCATCAAGAGCCTTGGTTATCCCCTCTTTTACGGCCTCAACATCCCCTGCCTGTAAATCTTCAGATAATTTTTTCAATAATTCCATAATAAACCCCTCCCCTTATTTTTTTGATTTTTTTGCTATAATATATTTCAAAATTCTTAGCCACTCCAGAACAAATAAAAAAACCCCTGTTTTAATTATATAAAAACAGTACAGATATATTATTGTAAAAATTTTTGATATCATTGTACTTTATTTTGTTTTATCTCAAAAATATTTTTCTTACAAAGCTCTCTATCATTGGGATTAAATTAAGGACGGAAGAGGGATATGCCTTGAGCAAGCATATCCCCGGTTTTATGCCAGTTCCTCTATTCTCTCCTTTAATTTTTCCTTTTTATTTTTATATTCCTTAAGTTTCTCCCGCTCCTTTTCTACCAGATGTTCGGGAGCCTTGTTTACAAACCCCTCATTGGCCAGCTTACCACGGGCGCGGTTAATCTCAAACTCAACCTCTTCAAGTTCCTTTTCTAACCTCTTTATCTCCTTATCGAGGTCAACCATACCTTCCAGGGGCAGAATAACCTCCACCCCGCCGACAATAGCTGTCGAGGATTTCTCCGGCTTTTCTGTCAGATCTACTGTTACGGTTAACTCCTTAATCCGGGCCAGGTCTTTAATATAGTTAAATCCTTCCTCCAGAATAGCGATCTTTTCTTCGGGAGAATTGAGAATACCCTTAATTCTCTTACCGGGATTAACCTTCATCTCATTCCTGATATTACGGACGGCCTTGATTACGTCCATAATCAGATTCATCTTGCCCTCTATTTCATCATCGATCACATCTTCATCTACCTCAGGCCAGGAGGTAGTCATGATGCTCTCACCACTACCGGGTAACTGCTGCCAGATCTCCTCCGTAATAAAGGGCATAACCGGATGTAGCAGTCGCAGGATCTTTTCCAGAACGGTAACCCCCACATATTGAGCAGTTTTCTTGGCCGTAAGGTCTTGATCCTGGTAGAGACGCGGTTTAATCAGTTCAATATACCAGTCACAGAACTCACTCCAGATGAAATCATAGAGGGCTTTACCGACCTCACCGAAGTTATAGCTGCTTAAAACCTTATCTACGGCCATGATCACTTTATTAAGCCGACTGATAATCCACCTGTCAGCCAGGGTAAACTCTAGCTCTTCTTCCTTGATAGCGGCAAAGTCTAGATCCTCAATATTCATCAGGATAAAACGGGAAGCATTCCAGATCTTGTTGGCAAAATTCCTGCTCGCTTCCAGTCGCTCCTCCCTGAAACGCATATCATTACCAGGAGTATTACCGGTGATCAGGGTAAATCTTAGGGCATCGGCCCCGTATTCTTCAATTACCTCCAGCGGGTCAATACCATTACCCAGTGACTTGCTCATCTTCCGGCCTTCGGCATCCCTGATCAGACCGTGGATATAGACATCTCTAAAGGGAACCTCATCCATAAATTCCAGGGCCATAAAGATCATCCTGGCAACCCAGAAGAAGATAATATCCCGGCCGGTGACGAGGACATCCGTCGGATAGAAGAATTCCAGGTCCCTGGTCTCTTCGGGCCAGCCCATGGTAGAGAAAGGCCAGAGGCCCGAACTGAACCAGGTATCGAGCACATCCTCATCCTGCTTCAGGTCCTTACTATTACACTCGGGACAGGCCTCCACCTTCTCCTCTTTGCTCACAATTACCTTACCGCAGTCCTGGCAGTACCAGACAGGAATCCGGTGCCCCCACCACAGCTGGCGGGAGATACACCAGTCCTGGATATTCTCCATCCAGTTCAGGTAGACCTTACTGAAACGCTCCGGTACAAACCTGGTCCTGCCTTCCTTGACAGCTTTAATGGCCGGCTCGGCCAGGGGTTTCATCTTAACAAACCACTGTTTGGAGACCAGGGGCTCTATAACCGTATCACAGCGGTAACACTGACCGACCGCATGTTCGTAATCCTCTATCTTTTCCAGCAGGCCCTCTTTCTGCAGATCCCTAATTACCTCTTCTCGGCACTCGTAGCGGTCCATACCGGCATATTTACCGGTAATCCCGGTCATCCTGGCATCCTCATCGATGACCTTGATAATCTCCAGGTCATGCCGCCTGCCCATCTCAAAGTCATTGGGGTCATGGGCCGGGGTAACCTTGACCATACCCGTTCCGAACTCTTTATCAACATATTCATCAGCTATAATGGGTATCTCCCGGTTCATTAAGGGCAGGATAGCCGTGGAGCCAACCAGGTCCCGGTACCTCTCATCATCGGGATTAACAGCTACCGCCGTATCTCCGAGCATCGTCTCAGGTCTGGTAGTGGCAACAACTATATAATCATCCCTCTCCTTCAGGGGGTATCTTAAATAATATATCTTGCTGGCATGTTCCTCATGCTCAACCTCAATATCGGAGAGGGTTGTATGACAGTCAGGACACCAGTTAACAATATAATCTCCCTGATAGATCAAACCCTTCTCGTAGAGCCTGACGAAAACCTCCCGGACCGCCCGGGAACAACCTTCATCCATGGTAAACCTCTCCCGTGACCAGTCACAGGATGAGCCCATCTTTCTCAATTGTTCGGTAATCCGGCCGCCATATTCCTGCTTCCATTCCCAGGCCCTCTCCAGAAAACCCTCCCGGCCCAGGTCATCCTTCTCCAGACCCTCCTCTCTGAGCTTTTCAACGACTTTTACCTCGGTTGCAATACTGGCATGGTCGGTACCCGGTAACCAGAGGGTATTGTATCCCTGCATCCTCTTCCATCTGGTCAGAATATCCTGCAGAGTGTTATCCAGTGCATGGCCCAGATGAAGCTGACCGGTAATATTCGGAGGTGGCATGACAATACTGAAGGAATCCCTTTCAGGGTCCAACTCCGCTTCGAATAGTCCCTTATCTTCCCAGTACTGGTACCATTTTTTCTCAGTCTTCTCAGGATCATATGTTTTCGGTAAGTTATTCATCTAAACAGACCTCCTTTATTGATCAAATTCTCTTATAGATCAAATATCCGGGCATAAAAAGATAAAAATATCTTGACATTAAAAAATCCTCCCCCGTCTTTAAGGACGAAAGAGGACTTTTTCGCGGTACCACCTTAATTCTATCCCTGTTCAAGAAATATTTCTCAGGCTAAAACAGGAATAACACTTAATTTAAATAACGGTTTCCCGGCCCGATCTACTAAAGTTCAATCAGGCAACTCCCGGGCGACCTTCATTCAGCATCCTCTAAAGGGTCTTCCAGCCGGCGAACCCTTCTCTCTATAGATTCCGTCTGAATTACTCCTCCCGTTCAACGTTTTTAAATATTACTTTTTCAATATAATATACTTTTATTTATAATTTGTCAAGTTCTTATTCCGTATATTCCATAATTCAAGAGATTTTATGGCAAAAAAACTATATATGCAGAAAATATCTCGAAAGTAACTCCATGCATAATCACCCTTAATAGAGGTAAAAATAATAATACCAGGTTGTAGAAGATATTAAAAAGGAGGTGGAGCTGATAGATTATCTAACTACCTGGAATCCATTTAAGGAGTTTAGGACTTTAAGGGAACAGATGAACCGTTTCTTTGAAAACATGCCATATGAAAATTTTATGGACTTCCGGCCATCCATTGACCTCTATGAAAAAGATGACGAAGTAGTGGTACAGGCCGATATCCCGGGGATTGATCCGAAAAATATTGAGATCAGCGTCTCCGAAAACCATATCAATATCAGGGGCAAGATTGAGAGAAACAGAGAGGTCAATGAAGAAAACTACCACCGGGTTGAACGCAGATTTGGTAGTTTTAACCGTACCATAAGTTTGCCCGCTCGTGTCGATCACAAAAAGGCACAGGCCAATACCAAAAATGGTGTTCTGGAGATCAGGGTCCCCAAACTGGATAAGGAGATTGATAAAACCACTCACTTAAGGCTTGAAGAATAAGAACTTGAGGAATTAAAATGTAAAACCGGGGCAGCGCACTATATACCGCCGCTCCGGTTTTGCTTTTAAAGAAAGATATCTAACCTTACTTTGCCTTGTTGCTTTTATTTTCTTTGTTCAAAAACAGTTTCTATCCTCTATTTTAACTGTATTAAGCTAAACCTCTTTTTTATCCCTCAGCAGCTTGAATACCCCTATATTGTCTCCTTTTTAATATAACTTCAGCAAATATCATTACATTCCTGCAAAAAAGGATTCTTACATCTTTTATAGAATTATAAATTAACCAAATTTCAATTACACACTTCTCTTATCAACATCAGAAAAAGGATGATGGTTATGAGTATCACGATAGCAGGCTATAAATTTACCGGACCCTATACCTCCACTACCAAACTTAAAGATAAACAGGGTATTTATGCCATCCTCTGTTTAAGTGATGATCAGTATAAGCTACTCGATATTGGAGAGTCTGCCAGGGTAAGGTCACGGGTCGAAAGCCATGAAAGGATGAAGTGCTGGCAGAGAAATTGCTCGGGTACCTTTGCGGTCGCCGTCTATTATACACCCCACTGGACACAGATAGGCAGGGCGGAGCTGCAGCAAAAAATCAGAGAGCTGTATAATCCACCCTGCGGCAAAAAAATTGACGGCATCTTAAATTTTATATCGGATAAGAGTTAAATTTTAACTAAAGAACCTCAAGATTTCTTGATTAAAATTTACCAATATATTTGTTTCAATATCAGATAATAAGACGAAATATAATAATTTTTACCGAATAAGGAATAAAATTAAACAAAATTAAAATACTACTTGCATTTTTAGTTATTATGTTGTAAAATAAAATTAATTGAAAACTTAAAAACCTATAACATTTTTATAAGTTTATAAGAAAGGGTGATTATATGAGTTACTTAGAGGCCATTTCGATTCTTCTGGAACATGGCTCAGAGAACAAGGTAATGGATTACATTGCTGCTAAAATGAGAGTCAAGGAAGACTATTTTAAGAAATTTAATAAACAGCAGTTAATTAACGACTTTTTAACCTCATAAGTACTATAACGGTACTACAAAATAAATACTATAAAAATGCAAATTCCCTAGCGGTTAAATGCTAGGGAATTTTCATCTCAAGCCAAAAGCAACCGATGACTAATACCAACAACAGTAACTTCTTCATTTAACCTACTTCCTTAGAATACCATGTTTTGTCAAGCCTATTTCCTTACAAGCATACTTGATTTTGTGACATAGTTTTACAATTGATTTTTTATTGTCTATTACTTTTAGCAAAGTTAAGTAAATACAGCTATACTGTTTATTCCTGTTATTAGCCATTTTGGGGAAACATCTCACTAATTAATTAACGAAGATTCCACCCTGGCTTTATTAAATTTTATTAAATGAAATTTGTTAAGATATTGAATTTTACCCTAAATATTTATATAATTAAATTAGATGATTTTTAATAATATTCACTAAGTAGATGAGGAGGATTAACTAATGAGAAGATATCAGTGGAGTAGGAATCAGTTTAAATTAGACCGTTATGCAGAATATTTTGTGAAAATGGAATTCATCTTATCGGGTTTCGACGTCTATTCCAATGAAGTTGACAATCAGGGAATTGACTTTATAGTTCGGGCAGGAACTAATAAATATTACGATATCCAGGTTAAATCTGTTCGTAATTATAATAATATCTACTTCCCCAAGGATAAATTCTCACCCCGGGAAAACCTGTATGCAGCAGTGGTACTCTTTATCGAGAGCGAACCCCCATTTTTGTACTTAATTCCATCATTAGTCTGGAATAATCCGGATGATATATTTATTAACTTAGATTATGAAGGATTAAGCAACAAACCGGAATGGGGTATGAACCTATCAAGGGAAAAACTCCCCCTCTTAGAACAATATATATTTACTGAAATAGTTGAGGAACTCAAAAATAATGACCTATATACATTAGCAAATGAATAGAATTTTAGTGATAACAAAATATCAGAGATTAAATATTAAGTTATTCATATAATATAGTCTCCTAAACAAATAATCATCAGTTAATGCTAGCTTATTTAATTTCACAAATATTTGCTATGGCACATATAATATTAGTAAAATTCAATCATGAGGAGGGACATATATTATTATGAGTTGGACCGATGACAATGCTTTTATCGTATTCTTAATTTTAATACTACTAATCTTAGGTCTTAATGGCGTTTGGGGCTGCAGTAAATAAAAACATAATTTTATATTAAAAATTTAGAAACTAAATAGGTATATTAATCGAAAAGCTATATAATAATATTATCGCGAAGTCAACAGTGATTTTTTGACTTACCCAGGTCAATTACTGTTGACTTCTTATTTTATAAAAAGGGGGATTTAATGCGCTTATAATGAGTATTCATATAAATTATCTGGTTTTAGGTTTGAATTAGGTATTTCCTGCGCCTTCTAAATTGAACAAGAGTCACCATTACATCATCAACCTTATCACCTGTAAAATCTACTGTAGATAATTTACCATTATAATTAAAATAAGATTCAATTTCTTTTTAACTTCTTCTCCGCCCGGAACACACTTATTAATATTTTCTTTTTCGTTCACAATTGCTTTTGCGTAACTATTGCAACTAATATAACCACAAGAACCGCAATTAAATCCTGGCAAACTTTTTTCTAGTCTTTTTATAATATCTTCTTTTTCATTATTCATATCTGCTTTTAATAAAATCTCTTCTTTACTAATAAATTTCTCTGCTATAATCCCTATAAGTAGAATAGAAGGTATCGTAAACAAATATCTGGCAGCAGCAAATGATACTCCCAAAAATTTGATCTCAACAAGTAGCATTGGGATTTTAACCACTGCCCAAGCACTAATAATTATTATCACATTACTAATACTGGCTCCTTTAAACAAGAGTGATTGAGCAATTGGAAAAGCTGCATAAATTGGCCCCGCAGATATTGAGCCAATGAAAAGCGAAAATAACTTTCCTTTTAAGCCTGATTTTTCCCCAAAATTTTCCATAATTATTTCGCTTGGAACCCAAGTATTAATTAATGCTGCAATAATAAAAATAGCCGGCATAATTTCAAGCATCTCTTTTAAATAAATTCCTGTATTAATTATGCCTTTTATAAAAATTTTATCATTATATATCAAAACTGCCAGATATGCAAAAACAGTAAATATAATTAATTTATTGTTTAACACCATCTTCTTTATTTTCATAAGATAATTACCATCCCTCCTGCAATTACTAAAGCGAATAAAAAACTTAAAACATTACGAACAAATGCAAATCTTTTTCCAAAATATTCAATTTCAATTGGCAATGTAGCAAAACCAACCATTGTCAAAGTAGTAATAAATGCAGCTACTGCTACTAAATTTGCACCGCTTTCTACCAAAGTTTTTGACAGAGGAAATGCTATAAAAGCAGGAATAATTGTAATAGTCCCGATTATTGCACCGTACAATCCGCTTAAAAAATGATTAGAATTACCAAATAGTGTTTGTATTAGACTTTCCGGCAACATAGCTAAAATCAATCCAATTAAAAATAATACTCCGATGATATCTTTCCCCGTTTTAAAAAACATTCCTTTAGCCATCTTCATACTCCGTAAAGTTTTAGATCGGTCTTTAAAAAAAGAAAATGCCAAAGCTGATAGAGTAACAATTATTAATAGAATTGTACTCACAATTCCTTCACTCCTTCTTCATTGATTTTAGTCTCCCGACTCCCTGCCTGCCTTTTGACATCTTCCCTTTTTATCGGTTGTTTGTCATACTCCTATTTCAAAGAACAGTCAGGACCTCCCGGGTTGCTCCATAGTCACTGTATAACATGCCCTACTAAGCTATGCGCCATTTCCCAGCCGCACCGCCTAACGTTTTGCGTGTTTGCGAAGTGCTGAAGGCATTTGGATGAGCGTAGCTAGCCGCAAACACGCTGTTATTTTATCCTTTCAATCTTGTTTCACTTCCTTTACTATTTTTTTAGAGTTTTGTAAAACTCTTATACTAATTTTAGTATAATTAAAAGGAATAGTAGCGTGACTGCAGTCACGCTACTATTCATAAATTAGCTTTTCTAATTTTGCTATATCAGATATTTTAATTTTATTTTCTGAAACCTCCTCGATTATTTTATTTTCAATTAATTTTTTCATGTTTCTTGATACAACTTCCCGATGTGTCCCTAATTCTTTTGCAATTTCTGATTTTGACTTTATTTCAAATATATAGCTGTTTTTTTCAAAATATAATTCATAAAAATATTTTGCTAACCGTTTAATTATTTTGCTATAAGACAGAATTTCAATAATATTTGATAGCTTTATTATTTTTTTGCTGATTTGTTCCATATAGTTTAATAAGAACTCTTCATCTTTCAATAATATAAGTAAATTTTCCTTACTTATTTCTGCTATTTTGCTTTTTTCAATACTAATAATATTTATCGGGTATTCTTCGTTAGGAAATAGTAATGTTTCTCCAATAAATTCCCCCCTCTTGAAAGTTTTAATTTTTTGTTCTTTCCCATCAGACAATAATTTTATACCAGAAATTTTTCCTTCTAAAACCAGTGTTAAATTAGTACATTTATCTCCCTGTTTATAAATTATTTCATTCTTAGTGTATTCCTTTATTTTAGAATTTTCACAAATAATTTTTATATATTTTTTTGAGAGTATCTTTAAATTAATAAATTCTAGATTTTTACATTCTTTATTTGTGCTGTGTCAAGACCTTTTAGAGTTAAATTTCAATTAATTGCTTGACAAATCCAACACATGTATCCGGATCATTGATGAGATAAGCTGGTACAATT
>JARRCS010000020.1 GCA_029981855.1 Halanaerobiales bacterium
AGGATGACCCATTTGATAAGTTTGCCTGATTTTTAACGGAGATGAACCTTAGAGTCATCAAAAAATTTCCACTGAATCGGAAACATCTATTTGCAGTTTTAAAAAAGAAATTCCTTGGTATTAAATTATATCATAAAATATATAAAATGCAATGTCAAAGAAACAGGTCGTTCCAGAAATCATCATTGTTCCAAAAAATTATCTAAAACAGCGAAATCTCTAAGAAAACAAAAAAGACCGGGTTTACCGGTCCTGTTCATTAAAGAGCTTAGATAACTCCTCCACAGCCTTTTTCTCTATTCTGGAAACATAGGAGCGAGATATGCCAAGAATTGATGCCACCTCACTCTGGGTTAATTGTTTGCCGTCAAGCAAACCATACCTTAACTGGATTACCTTCTTCTCTCTGGGTGATAAAAGGTCCAGCTTGCTATATAACTTCTCCTCATTGATCATCCTCTCCACCTTACTGATAACCGAGTCATCTTTTGTTTCCAGAATATCCAGTAAGGTTATCTCATTGCCTTCACGGTCCGCCCCGATGGACTCCTGCAGCAGCATCTCCTGATTCAATTTTTTGGTCGACCTGAGATGCATTAAGATTTCATTTTCAATACAACGGGCAGCATAGGTGGCCAGTTTAGTATTTTTATTTTCATCATAGGTATTAATTCCTTTAATCAGGCCGATAGTCCCGATAGATATCAGGTCCTCATTATCGGTATGAGCTGTATCGTATTTTTTTACTATATGAGCTACCAGTCTTAGATTATGTTCAATCAGAACGTTTCTGGCTAAATCACTACCTGCTTTCATCTCCCTCAGGTATTTTTCTTCCTCTTCAGGAGAAAGGGGTTCGGGAAAAATCTTACCATTCCTGATATATGATACTAATAATAAAAACCCCTGTAGCAAGCCAGCTAAAACAGCTAACAAAAAAAGCTCACCCCCATTTTAAGTCTAAACTATATATATGAGGTGAGCCTGTAAAACGTGATTAACTTTCCAGGATATTTAGAGGAAATTTTTGCTTAAGGTCCTTAAGAATCTCCAGGACATCGGGCTTAGTACCGGCGGTCACATCCAAATAAAGGATTCCCTTCTCCCTTTTGTCAACCGTGACCATGGCTAGACCCTCATAAGATTTAAATACTTGATCTATAAAGACTATCTCACTCCTGGGTACCTTGATTTTAATCTTTTGTGTATCCTTCTCCATCTATTCTCCTCCTGACCAGGTAATAGGGTTTTACCGGCCTGTCAACGGGAATCCGGATCAGTTCCTGAGGATGGGGGGCCTCGCTGACCTCTTCTCCCTCTTCATTAATAATATAACTTAAATCTACTGTAAAGCTTTCACAATCAGGTCCCATGATCTCCAGCCGGTCCCCCTGAATAAATTTATGCCTTACCTCAACCACCGCTTCCTTAAAATCAGGAAGATAGTCCCTGACAATCCCCATAAAATCATAGCTGCGCCGGTAAGCAGAGCTTTGATAATTATGCTCCCCGGGACCGGGTGGAGAAAAGAAGAAACCAGTAGTATAATCCCGGTGACTTACCTTTTTTAACTCTTCCAGCCATTCCGGCTTGAATTGATAGGAAGTAGGGTCTTTGAAATAGCTGTCGATGGCCTGCCGGTAGACTGCAGTGACAGTGGCAACATAATGGAGGCTCTTCATCCTCCCCTCTATCTTCAGGCTATCAACCCCGGTCTCTACAACCTCAGGGATATGTTCTATTAAACAGAGGTCCCGGGAATTCATAATATAGGTTCCCTGCTCATCTTCAAACACGGGATAATACTCCCCGGGCCTCTTTTCCTCCACCAGATAATACTTCCAGCGGCAGGAATGGGCACACCTGCCCCTGTTGGCATCCCGGTTGGCCATATAATTACTTAAGAGACACCTGCCAGAATAGGAGATGCACATCGATCCGTGGATAAACATCTCCAGGGAGATATCCGTTTTCTTTCTGATCTCGATAATCTCATCTTTAGATAACTCTCTGGCCAGGATAACCCGCTCAACGCCCTGCTCAGCCCAAAAACGGACACTGGCCCAGTTAACGGCATTAGCCTGGGTACTCAGATGAAGGGGGAGTTGAATTCCTTCCTGCTTCAGAATACTAATAATACCCGGGTCAGAAATAATCAGGGCATCGACCCCTATCTCTTCTAGCTGGTGCAGATATTCATCCAGTCCCACCAGGTCATCATTATGGGGAATCATATTTACCGTTATATAGATTCTACCTCCATGCTGATGGGCAAATTCCGTCCCCTCAACCAGCTCCTCCAGGGTAAAGTTATCTGCACCTTCCCTCAGCCCGTAATTATGACCGCCACAGTAAACGGCATCGGCCCCGTAGAGGATGGCCAGTTTGAGCTTTTCGAGATTACCCGCCGGGGATAATAATTCTGGCTTTTGCAAAATTGTTGCCCGGGAGTTTAAAGCCCGGGCTCCACCTCCCTATCATTCTTTTTAACACTCAAGGCAATTCCATCACCAATAGGAATAATACTCGTATCCAGAAGGTGATGGTGGGTAACAATATCTATATATTCCTTTAGATTATTTACCATGGTTCTCCTCTTATGTTTAACCGGTCCTTCCTGCTGGACATAACCGCGATATAAGACGTTATCGGCAACAATCACACCGCCTGGCGGTATAATCTCCATTAGAGGGTCGAGGTAATTAATATACTGCCCCTTAGCCGCATCGATAAAGACCAGGTCAAACTCCCGCCTTAAATAGGGGATTATCTCCAGGGCATCCCCGATTTTGAGATTGATCTGTTCCCTCAGACCGTAGAACTCAAAGTTTTCCCGGGCCTCAAAAGCCCTCTCCTCATCTATTTCGATAGTTACCACCTCAACCCCTCTACCAGCTGCCCTGGCCATCCAGATAGTAGAATACCCGATGGCAGTACCGATCTCCAGTATTCTTTTGGGCCTGGTAGCCCTGATTAGTACCTTCAGAAACTGGCCAACCTCCGGAGAGATAATCGGTATATATCTCTCCCTTGCCCTTTTTTCTATATTCTTCATAAACTCATCTCTTTCCGGCAGAAAAGAACTGGCATCACTCATTATTCGACCTCAACTCTCTCTGCAGTAACAGGTGTTCCCTGTAGGTTTTAGAAAACTTGTGACTGCCATCAGGCAGGGCAAAATAAAAGAGATAATCAACATCAGCAGGATTTAAAGCCGCTTCAATAGAGCTATCACCCGGGCTGCAGACAGGCCCGGGGGGTAAGCCAGGAAAACGGTAGGTATTATATAATGAATCCACCTCCAGATCACGGTAGAGAATCCTTTCCTTCCTCTCCGGGAGAACATACTGAATACTGGCATCGAGCTGCAGTAACATCCCCTTCTCCAGCCGGTTATAGATAACCGCAGCAATTAAGGGTTTTTCTTCCTCCAGTTTCGCCTCCTTTTCAATTAAAGAAGCAATAGTCATTATCTCATAGGGGGAATATTCGCTATCTTCAGTTTCCAGCTTTAACCTTTCCCACCATTTCTCTTCAAATTCATCTAAAATAACCTTGAAAATCCGGTCAGGAGTATAATCCTTTGGTATAATATATGTATCGGGATAGAGAAATCCCTCTACAGCATACTTCTGACCGGAATTTTTAGCCAGCAGGTAAGGTTTAGCAAAGTCCGAACCTGCTATCTTTAAAAAATCCTCCATACTGTAAGGAGTCTTAGTGGCTAATCGCTCCGCTATCTCCTCTACAGTGTAGCCCTCAGGGATGGTTACCTTAAAGGTTGCCACCCTACCCTCAACTAAGATGGCAATAACTTCCTTTAGGTTATAAGAGGGTTTTAACTGATAAAAACCGGCCTGCAATTTATCATCAATACCTTTTATCATAAGCAATAGGTTAAATAAGAATTTGGACTTAATTAAACCATAATTATAGAGTTTTTCTCCAATCTGACTACTCGTACTACCCGATTTTATTCTAAGATCGATCAACTGATTATTATTCCTGGCAACGGGTTCCATTAAATAACCAAGCCTTAAGATTCCGGTAATTATAATAATGATTAATAAAAAAATCTTGCCGGCTTTCTTCACAATTTCCTCCCCTTGAACTTTAAATTAATGCCTCACTATCGTTCATAACTTTTATAGAAAACTGCAAATAGATGTTAGAGAGATATCTCTACTGAATCGGAAACACCTATTTATAGTTTTCTAAAAGGAAATTCTTATAATATTATATCAAAGGGAGGGAGATCATGCAATTTTCTCTAGACGGGTACCATCTTTAATATGTATATTCGCCTTGTCGATTACAGTAATAATTACCACCTTATTCAGTCTAACCTCAATAATTACAGCTATATCGTGTTCCTGATCAATAATAGCAATCTCCTCACCGCTGTTATTATATAATAAAACCTTATAATCAAGACCCTTAATCACTTCTTTGACAACCTGCTGATCGATCCGCCTTTCTTCCATCCTCTGCAGGGCATGGGTTGTACTTTCAATGCGAAAATCCTTATTAATAATTTCAAATTCTCCCAATAACATAATAGACCTCCCTTTATCTCTTTTAATAACAGTATTACCATTATTAAAAAAAGATATACTGGAACAAATTGGCCCAGTATATCTCAAGATAGAGGGAAGTCTATCTTAATAATTAATCAAGCAATCCCAGATAAGCCTCTTTTACCCGCTCAAACTCATTATCATCTTCAATCACACTGAGGATCTCCTGATCATCCTTCCGGATGACCTTCATAATATAAGCCTCTTCCTCTTCATCATCAACAAGGTCTGCCGGAATCAGAATTATGTATTTATGATCATCAAGATAGATCTCATCTTCAATGACAAATCTATCCTCTCCTTCTTCATCCTGAAAAACCAGCTGACCATTCTCTTCATCAACCCAGTATTTTCCCATTTCGGCCATGATTAACCCCCCTCCTTAATTTGATAACCGGTTCCTGGCATCCAGATAGGATTGGAGAATAATTGCTGCAGCCACCTGATCGATAACTACCTTCCTTTTTGCTCTGCTCAGATCGGCATTAATCAGGAGCTTCTCAGCCTCAACGGTAGAAAGCCTCTCATCCCAGAGTTTTATCGGCAGATCCAGTCTTTTTTTCAGGAAGTTAACAAACTGGCCGGTCTTTTCAGCCCTGGAACCGAGGGTCCCGTTCATATTTTTCGGTAATCCTATGATAATCTCACTCACCTGATAATCACTGATATATTTTTTTAGCTCTTCCAGGTCAGCATTGAGATTACTCCGCCTGATAACCCCTTTACTCTGAGCAGTTAAACCCAGGGCATCACTGATAGCTACACCTATAGTCTTGTCACCAAAATCCAGCCCCATCACCCGCAAAGTTTAAAACCCCCATTTAGTTTCTCTTAAATACCTGAAAACTATCCGGCTCCGATACCATTACTTTAATGGCAAAACCAAATCTGGGCAAACTATTGCCCCTTGTTTCAATCCTGTATTCCTCAATATCAGATCTTCCCTGCAGAAATTTACTGGCGCTCTTGATATCCCTTCCCTGTAATTTTTTTATCAGTGCGGCAGAGTCTATTTTGGGAATAACTGGAGCCAGCAGTTCTAATTTTATATTATACAGGCCCCTCTCCTTTTCTGCAAGTTTAAGTTCTTCAATATAAATTCCGGAGCTCAGCAACTGGAGGTTTTCCTGTAGATGATCCTGAAAGATGGTGGTAACTAACCTATCCAGTTCATTATTTCTTACGAGATACCCGCTGGCGGTAAGACTACCACTGGCCTGCAAAATATCGGCAACCTCACCTATTTGATGGTCAAAGGAGATCTCCGGGTTAGAGAAATTAATCTCCTCTTCAATTATCCGGTAATTCCCTCCCATCTCCTGATAAAGCTTGGTAATCAGTCTACTTCTCAATTTCTCCTCCAAATTCTTCTTTAATCTCTCCTTATCCTCTTCAGTAACGATAGGAATTCTCTTATCCCTACCCCCTCTGGTCGGCTCGGGATTTATTACATAGATATTTTCCAGTTCCTTGGTCAGTTTCTTTATTCTGCCCGTACTGACATTGCTGCCGCTTCCTTTTTGCAGGGCCTCAATTTTAACCTCTGCCTGTCCGGCTCTCATCCCTACCGGCAAATCCATCAGGTAATCAACCTCAAGTTTCGGTACCACCAGTTCCTTTACCGTCCTGAACTTAATTCCATCACCGGTTTCTACTATGGTACCGGCAGGGATTGTTACCTCTTTCTTACCTTCATTGATAAATTTGATCACACCTGTTGCTTTTGTTTCGCCAATCAGTTTTGCCCCGGTTGTCTTAACTTCATCCGTACAGGTAATATCAACTTCAATTTTATGTAAGGGTAAAACGTGGTTCTCCCAGTCTATCTGATTTATACTGGTTGAGCCGTAAAGTACAAGCTGCTCTTTAGCCTGTTTGACAACGGGTTTAATTTCAACGGTTGCGGTCGGATAAAGGAAATAGAGATAGGCCATTACCAGGATTAAAAAAATAAGGAAGAGACCAAAAATCCTGGGGAAAAGGCCAAAACCCTGCCTCCCATTCTTCTTTTCTACCCCTTCATCATCATTATTTTCTTCGAGCCCGGCAGCCTCTGCCTGAAAGGGCATACCGCTCTCCAGGGCATTTAAATCGGGAAATATTTTAAAACCATAGTGACTGACCTTATCAATGATTATGGGATCCGGATTGATAAAGACAATCTCTTTTTGAAATCTCTCGGCATACTGTTTTATTAGCTTCAGATTTATCGGACTGTTTAATAATAACATCCGGTCATGAATAACCAGGGCCAGTTTTTTGGCCATTGTCCGCTTAAAAAGATCAATAAGATCATTTATTCCCTCTTCAAGATCAATATAATAAACCCTGTAGTCTCTAACCTTCAAGATTCATCATTCTCCTCTCCGTTCTGGCTATTTCTGTCTTACTCTGCCAAAGCCGAGGATATGCTTTTCCTCATGACTAAATTCAACAATTGCTGCCTTAAGGTATTCGGTTCCGATATCCAGAACCATCTGATAAGAGAAATTGCTTTTCCCCTTCCTTGTAAACAACTGATTGAAGAACCCCATAACTCCAAAAAGTAGTATTACCAGATTACCCCTATATTATTACCAAAATATTACTGCAATTTCACCAAGAAAGCCTCGCCCTTGTCTGCGTTACAAAAAGGAAGTGCAAATTCCCTATGGGAATCTTTGCTCGTGAGGTCAGGAACGGGCGGGGAGGTGTCAACAATTATAGTTAATTGCTTATGTCTAATTCCCGAGAAAGTACAGTAGGCTCATCATCGGATAGAAGAGAATTGTAGCTGCAGCCACCACCCCCGAATCATTAACAAACATTGTCACTACGCTTCCGGCCAGGGCGCCGTAAAAACCACCGGCCAGATAAGGCCTGGCTTCAAAAAACCTCTTTAAGCTGGCTACGGGATACCTGAAAAGAAAGATCAAATAGATAATAAAGGCCAGTAAGACCCTGGTCCAGATTGTCCATCTTAATAGTTTTAGATTCATATTCAGCTTGCGGTAGATGATCCTTAAAATGCCCTGCCAGTCACCTCCGATAACCCTCCCTACAGCCTGGCCGATATGACTACTTGGCCCAAATACTGCCTTGAAGTCAAGATAGATAATCAGGATTAATAATAGAAATGAAAAAAGGAATACCTTGATTTTCCCCTGTTTCTTTTCCAGATAGAGATAGCTTATCCCACCGGCAAAAAGAATAGTAATGGTTCCACCGAAATTGGCCCCGAGACTGGAAGAACCAATAAAATAAGTGATCATTAGAAATATAGGTATGATAAACCACCGCCAGGATTTAAGAATAGATTCTTTCTTGTCCCTCACTAACTCCAGCAACCCGGTTAAGGTAATCAATACACTACCAATAAAGAGCCCCATATATTCATTTCCCAGTCCATAGTAACGGGCCCCGATGATTGAAGAATAACCGAGCAGAGAATCGGCTAAAAGACGGTAACTGTTGACCAGGTCGAAGATAATCAACAGAATAAGGGTCAAGGTAATAAGCAGTACCCTGATTAACCTTGAGGATATATAATTGACCAGAAGATTTAACTGAATCGTGGTTAATCCCACTAAGGCAGCCAGGAGATACCACAAAGAGGACAGACCTAGATTGGAAATAAATAAATAATTTACCGGAATTAAAAATAGTGCTAATAATAGGTATTCAAATAGTTTCTGAATTATGATTATTGAGCCTAATTTCTTCCAGAGTAGTTTGACTATCGCTATGATCAGGATAAAGAGCTGTATCAGGATAAATCCTTTGACAAATAAAGGCCTCAGGTTATTAATCAGGCTGATCTTATCATTGAGCCGCTGGAGATCTCTCCAGGTAACTTCTTCTCTAATAAAGCCGGCCGTTTTACCTACCGGCTTAACCCCCCTTACTCCCACCGCCTTCAGCAGGGTAGGTAGTAGATCGGAGATAGTTATAATTCCCCTTCTTCTGGTGGACGGAGATGTCAGCCAGCCATGTTCATATCCCCTACCGGAAAATAAAACCCAGCTCAGTCTTTTGCCCTCTAACCGAGCCTTAGGGGGTGGCGTGGGTACAATAATACCTATCTGGGTCCTGGATAGATCAAGCTCGTGAAGCAGAAAGCCAACGAAACGATCAATTCTCTCTAAGGCCTTTAGCTTTTCTGCGGTCAGCCTTTCACTACTTAATCTATCTGCATATTCCTCTATCCTGCTGAGATCACCGGTTTCGATAACTAAAATATCTACAAATTCCCTAAATTCTAAAAGTTTACTTTTCATCATTTCCCAGTCCGTTTGGTAACCCCAGGGCCGGTCAACCCTCCTCAGGATAATCTGGCTAACCTCAGCAACGGGAACAAAACCTGCTTCATCCATGACCATCGTCACAATGATCCGGTTCTTCCCGGCAAGGGTATCGGTATTACCCAGAACACCGATTCTGATATCATTCTCCCGGCAGATCTTACCAAGAAGGCCGGGCTGGGCCAGGTAATGGGTCTGCTGATTTAAGACTCTCAACTCCTCTATCTGTGGGTAAAGAACACCCTTATTTACTTTTTTAGTTGTATGTATATTTTTACTTCCCTGGCAACGATTTCCTGCACCGGCAGATAAATAGGTGCTTTCAGGTTGAACATGGTCTGCTGTCCGGACATTCATCAAACTGAAAGCACCTGTCTTTTGTAAATAATCAATATTTGGTGTTTCAGCGGCAATAATTTCCTCCAGACTGACCTGGTCAATAACCAGCCAGACCAGATCGGGTAAATTGCCGGCCAGTATACTCCCGGTAAAGAGGAAAATTATAAGTCCAGAGAAGAGAAGATATCTATTCCTCACTCATTCTATCTTCCCTTCTATTCTTCTCCCAGGTAGTTTCTTAACAGCTCTTCGATAATTTCATCCCTGTCAATTGTTCTGATCATAGTCCTGGCATCTTTATAACTGGTAATATAAGCAGGATCACCTGATAAGAGATAACCTACAATCTGATTAATCGGGTTATAACCCTTTTCTTCTAGAGCTCTATAAACCCTCTGCAGTACATAGCCTGTTTCACTAAGCTCTTCTTTATTCAGATTAAACCTCATGGTTTGATCATTGAGATTATCCTCAGGCATATAATCACATCCTTTTTTGTCTTCAATAATACTATTCTTTATCTTTTTTGAAAATCCTGTATAAATTTAATTATTGGCGATAATTTTTTTCGCCTCTGCCAGGGCCTCTCCGATTTTCTCTATCTTCTGTCCCCCGGCCTGGGCCATATCGGGGCGGCCTCCGCCCCCACCGCCGGTAATTTTTGCCACCCTGCCAATTATTTTTCCGGCATGATACCCTTTTTCAACCAGATCACGGGTAACTGAAGCAACAAAGATAACCTTATCCTGCAGATTTGAAGCCAGAATAATGATCCCGGAATCCATTTTTTCCTTTAACTGGTCGGATAGTCTGCGTAACGCCTCATTGTCCATACCTTTAAGTTCCGCCGTCAACAGGCGAACCCCGTTAATATCCTCAGTTTGATTCACTAAATCGGATAGTTTAGAGCTGGCCAGCCGGTCCTTAAGAGAGTTAATCTCCTTCTCCAGTTCCTTCTGCCGGTCAAGCAAGGTATTAATCCTGTCAATTAACTTGCCTGAGGTGGTCTTCAGGATTGCAGAAGCCTGATTTACTATCTGCCCCTGTTGATTAAGATATCTCAAAAGTCCGGTACCGGTAATCGCCTCAATCCTTCTGATACCGGCGGCAACACTACTCTCACTGATGATTTTAAAAAGGCCTATCTCACCGGTAGAATGAACATGGGTACCTCCACATAACTCCTTACTAAACTCGCCCATGGTTACTACCCGAACCTGATCACCGTATTTTTCCTCAAAGAGGGATAAAGCCCCCATATCCCTGGCCTTTTCTAAAGAGGTCTCAACGACCTCAACCGGTAGATTATCCAAAATAACCTGATTAACCATCTCCTCAACCCTGGCAATCTCCTCCTCTGTTAAGGCCGAGAAATGATTAAAGTCAAAACGCAATCTATCAGCCGTTACCAGGGATCCGGACTGATTAACATGCTCCCCCAATACCTCCTTCAGTGCTCTGTGTAGCAAGTGGGTTGCCGAATGATTACGTGCCGTAGCCTTTCTGATATCGGGAAAAACCTTGGCCTCAAGGGTCTGGCCGGGCCTAAACTCACCCTCCTGCACCCTGACAAAATGAACCGATAGCTCGGCCTTCTTCCTGGTATCATAAACCCGTGCCAGATTATTTCCATCCCTTAATAAACCTTTATCTCCAATCTGACCACCGCTTTCGGCATAGAAGGGGGTAACATCGAGAATTATCTCTCCCATTTCACCAGCTTTAAGGACATCGACCTCTTGACCTTCCTGTAAAAGGGCCATAATCCTGCCCTGATGGTCCAGACTTTCATAACCTATAAAATCCGTCCTCTCAATCTCATCCTTTAAGTAGCTGTAAATCTTTTCATCTTCAGGACCACTGAAACCGATATCTTCCCGGGCCTGGCGGGCTCTCTCCCGCTGTTTTTCCATCTCTTTTTTAAAACCAGCCTCATCAACCTTAAATCCCTTTTCCTCCAGCACTTCCTTGGTTAAATCAAGGGGGAAGCCGTAGGTATCGTACAATTTAAAGGCATCAGCTCCCGATAAAACGTCTTCCTTCTTCTCCTTAAGGCCGGCTACCATCTCATTTATAATTGACAGCCCCTGATCCAGGGTCTGTAAGAACCTCTCCTCCTCGGATTTAATAACGGTCTGAATATGTTCTTCCTTTTCCTGCAATTCGGGGTAGCCACCAGCCATAATTTTAGTTACTACCGGTACCATTCTATATAAAAAGGGTTCCTGATAACCCAGCTGACCACCGTAACGGACTGCCCGGCGTAGAATGCGCCTGATAACATACCCCCGTCCCTCATTGGAAGGTAGAGCACCATCAAAGATAGCAAAGGTAATCCCTCTGATATGGTCAGCTATAACCCTGAAGGCTGTAACGGTTTCCTCATTCTTTCGGTATTCTATCCCGGTATCTTCGGCAATAAAATCGAGTAAGGGCTTAATTAGATCGGTCTCAAAGTTGGAATCGACCCCCTGCAGAATAGAGGCAACTCTCTCTAAACCCATTCCGGTATCGATATTTTTATTGGGCAGTGGTAGGTATTCCCCATCTTCCGTCTTATCATACTGGGTAAAAACCAGATTCCAGATCTCCAGGAAGCGGTCCCCCTCTCCTCCGACTACATCCTCTTCACTGGTACCGTACTCTTCACCCCGGTCATAATGGATCTCAGAACAGGGACCGCAGGGACCGGTACCGATCTCCCAAAAATTACCCTTCTTCCCCATCCGTAGAATCCGCTCTTCAGGCAGACCAACCGTATTATGCCAGATATCAAAGGCCTCATCATCATCCTGATAGATGGTTATCCATAATCTCTCCTTTTCAAGTTTTAAAACCTCGGTAACAAACTCCCAGGCCCAGGTAATAGCCTCCTTTTTAAAGTAATCTCCGAAGGAGAAATTACCCAGCATCTCAAAAAAGGTGTGGTGCCTATCGGTCTTACCGACATTCTCGATATCATTTGTCCTGATACACTTCTGGCTAGTGGCAATCCTCTTTCGGGGTGGGGTTTGACGCCCATCAAAATAGGGCTTAAATGGCGCCATTCCGGCATTAATCCATAATATACTCGGATCATCTTTTGGAATTAATGGTGCACTCGGTAAAATCAGGTGTCCCTTACTTGCAAAAAAATCTAGGTAAGCCTTCCTGAGCTCATCTCCTGTCATTGTCATTTCCAGTCCCCCTTAAAATTATCTTGGCTCTCCATTAAATTTAATATTATGTAGGATTATCTTAAAACATTTCTATTAAATATAATATTTACTTAAAATAATACTAGAAATCTTTAGATTTGTCAATTATTCAGCTTTCACTGCACTTTCACTACGCTTTCACTACCAGTTTAACTCCTGCCAGATAAATCTTACTATTACCTTAATACTCCCTGCCAGAGGGACTGCAAATATTAGTCCCCAGGTGCCGATTAGCTCTGCCCCCACCAGCAGGGCGAAAATAACTGTCAGGGGATGGAGGCCTACCTTTTCACTCATAATTTTCGGCCCAATAACACTGCTCTCTACCTGCTGAATAAATACATAGAGAATGATTACTCCCAGGGCCTTCAACGGTGATGACAAAAGGGCAATAAAAACTGCCGGAATTCCCCCGATAATAGGTCCGATATAAGGTATCATATTGGTAATACCGGAAAAAATCCCCAGAATGAGAAAGAACCTCACTTTGAAGATAAACAGGCCGATACTGCTTAAAATGCCTACGATAATACTGACCCAGATCAGTCCCCTTAAATAACCGACAAAGATCTTATTAATCTCAATTCCCAGTTTAAGAACCAGCCTTCTCTTTTCTTTCGGTATATATCGTAAGAAATTCCTCTTTATCTTGTCCAGATCCTTTAAAAGATAATAGGTTATGATCGGAGCTATTAAGAGACTGAAGACCACCGGTAGGGAATTTAGTATCATCTCGGTTAGATTTTGAATAAAACCAATAACTATCTCCTCAACTCTGATTAAGGCCTGATCAATAGCTTCCTTAATAATTGCAGGCAGCTGGACCCGGCGGTATTCCTGACTAAGGAAATCAAAATATTCTTCAATAGAATTGGTGTATTTCGGGATCATAACTGTTAATCCTTCCAGTTCCTCTAAAAAGATCGGAAAGATGACAAAGGCAGTCAGGCAGATAAAAAAGAGAAACATAATTGTCAGGATATAGATTGCCCCCAACCGGGAAAAATTCCTCTCCTTCAAAAAGCTAATTAAGGGGTAAAAGAGATAAGCCAGGATAATTCCAAAGATAAAGGGTAACAGAACCATTCTAATTTTAATTAAAAAATAAATTATGCCCCCTGCTATTAGGAGCATAATACCAATCTGGACCTCTTTTTTTCTGATACTGAACAATTTTCGACAACCCCTACTTAGTATTTTCTTCTCTTAGCCTTTTAAGGGTTTCTTAAATCCCCCTCTGTTGGTTATTATTCCCCAGAAAAGGGGATTTAATGTGCAAAATCTTTACTGATAATTCCTGAAAAATTTTCCCCGTCCAATCCTATGTAGACCCTGGGAACCCTGCCCAGAATAGTTACTTCGTTAACCGGAATATCGGCTTTAACATCGATTGTTTTCGTATGAAAGGGAACGATCAGTTTAAGCCGGGTAACAACCTTAAGATAAATCTTGTGCCTGGTCTGGTTTATCCCGGCGGTAGTAAAACTGTCCTTAATTTCAGGCGGCTGGATAAAACCTACCGGAATGATTTTTGCGGAAAGATCCGGTCCCAGGCCGGCTAAAAGCTCGATCCCCAAGATTTTAGCCAGAGGAACGGAAACTTCCATTTTGCTGATCTCCTCTAATTTCCTCTGAATCCTTAAAGATATCTTTGAGGTGAAACTATTTATATACTTAATATTGGGTTGAACCAGAATGATCTCACCATCCTGATTGTATTTGAACTCATACCGGACCAGATTACTACAATCGCTTATCTCTATCTCCTCATTAACTGCCTCATTAACCGCTTTATTGGCTATTCTAACCGCTTCTACCTCAGCCAGACTAAAAAAGACCGGGGTTAAGGTGTTCTGGATAAAGAAAAAAATAATAGCTATAACCAGGATTATCGAAATAATAATCTTCCATCCCAAGAAAAATCGCCCCCTTTTACTATCATATGCAGCAAGGGAGTAAATGTGACTACTATGAATTTCAAAAGTTTTATGTTATAATAAAGATTATTGAGGGGAGGTTACCATGCTTAAAAAGAGACGACAGTTCATATTAGCAACAATAATCTTAATCATTGCTCTGGGGTTCGGGATGACCATCGGCGCCATCACCTGGATAATTCAGAATACCCCCGATATCTCCAATTATAAGGGGACAAGTGAGGCTACATTAATATATAGTGCTGATGGACAACTCCTGACAAAATTATATAAACAAAACAGGATCTACGTTCCCTTAGAACGGATTCCGGTAGATTTACAGAATGCAATTATAGCTATTGAGGATACTAATTTCTACGTTCATCATGGTATAGATTTTTGGGGTATCGCCAGGGCCTTCATAACCAATATTATGAAGGGGCGCCTGGCTCAGGGCGCCAGTACTATTACCCAGCAATTAGCCCGAAACGCTCTGGAACTCGGCTTTGAAAAAACCTTTTACCGTAAGATCCAGGAGGCCTATCTCGCCCTCCAGTTTGAACGGCTCTATACCAAACCAGAGATTTTGGAGATGTATTTGAATGAAATCTACCTGGGTCATAGTGCTTACGGTGTGGAGACCGCTGCCCAGCAGTACTTTAACAAACATGTCTGGGAACTGGATTTAAGTGAATGTGCTCTGATTGCAGGCCTACCTAAGGCACCAAATTATTACTCTCCCTTTAATAATCTTGAAGCGGCTAGAACAAGGAGAAATGTTGTTTTAAACCGCATGTTAGAGTTGGGCTACATTACTGAAGAAGAGGCAACCAGGGCTAAAAATAAAGAGATTAAGATAGTACCTAATAAGCCTGATGAGAAGGAGTTTGCCCCCTACTTTATCCGTTATGTAAGGGATAAATTAATTGAACGCTTCGGTGCCCAGATGGTCTATAGCGGTGGCTTAAAGGTATACACCACCCTTGACCCCCAGATGCAGAAAAAGGCCGAAGTTGCTATTAAAAAAGCCCTGGAGGAGAAATATATTCCAACTGTAGAAAGGGAAAATACAGCAGACAAACTGCAGCCCCAGATGGCCTTAATTACAATAGAGCCCAGAAATGGTGCCATCAGGGCTATGGTTGGAGGTAGGGGCAATGACCAGTTCAACCGGGCCGTCCAGGCCGTTCGCCAGCCGGGCTCGGCCTTCAAACCTTTTGTGTATACTACGGCTATCAAAAAGGGTTATTCACCCGGTTCGGTCATCAATGATATGCCCATGCTAGCCAAGGAAAAAGAAGGTGAACCGTTAAAACTCTGGCCCAGAAACTTTCAGGATGAATACCGGGGTTATGTAACCTTAAGAACTGCCTTAAACCACTCCATCAATGTGGTTGCAGTGAAGCTGTTACAGCAGGTGGGGGTAAGTGATACCATTAAAACAGCTGAAGAGATGGGGATCACCACCTTCCAGCCCGCGGATAGAAACAGTGATCACCTCTCCCTGGCCCTGGGTGGGTTAAATAAGGGCGTTACCCCCCTGGAAATGGCATCTGCCTACGGTGTCTTTGCCAATCAGGGGATTTGGGTAGAACCGGTAGCAATTACCAGGGTTCTTGATAAGAGAAACCGGGTTATCTATGAGGCCCACCCGGAAAAAAGGATAGTCCTTTCAGAGGATGTAGCCTATCTGATGACAAATATGCTCCAGACTGTTATTAGCCATGGGACTGGCTGGAGGGCAGACCTTAAGAGACCTGTAGCCGGAAAAACCGGTACAACCAATAATTACTCCGATGCCTGGTTCGTTGGCTTTACCCCTGACCTGGTTACAAGTGTCTGGATCGGAGAGGATAACCTCAACCCGATGGAGTATAACCAGAAGGATGAAAAGGGTAACTACCTCTTTCCTGAAAATGGGCGGGGTAGGACCATATCCAGTTCTGAAGCCGCCCACCTCTGGGGTGATTACATGCGCGAGGTAGTTAAGGAAATGCCGGTAACCCACTTTAAGGTTCCTGATAATATAGTCACCGTAGAGATAGACCCTGTTACCGGTCTTTTGCCGAATAGATTTACTCCCAGGACGGTAGAAGAGGTATTTAGAAAATCCAATCAGCCGACCGAGGTTGAGAACCTGCATGAGCCGATAGCAACCGTCAAAGTTGATAAGGAGAGCGGGCTTCTGGCCACCGAAAACTGTCCTGAAGAAAATATCATAGAATACAATTATTTTACCGATAGCAAGATCAGGGTTGGACCGGGTACCTTTAGTTTCGGTCAGGAAAGCTCCGATACAGAGATAGAGGGCACCTATATCGTTGATACCGGTGAACCCATTCAGAAGATCGATCCCGAAACAGGGGTTCCGCAAAAAAGTAAAACCGGGCAGGTTCTCTATGAGAAAATACCTACCCGGAAGTGTACTCTCCACAAACCGGAGAGCAGTAATTTAATCGACAGCATCTGGGAACTGTTTAAGGATAACTTCTAAATTACTTTAAGGTTACGATGGTTACCCCACTGCCTCCTTCTTCCTGTCTACCGAGACGGTAGGAGGAGACGTGGGGATTTTTTTCCAGTAAATCACTGACTTCCTTCCTCAGGGCACCGGTTCCCTTCCCGTGGATAATCTCCACCTGTTTTAAACCGGCTAAAAAGACATCATCCAGATATTTATCCAGTTTCCGCTGGGCTAGATCAAACCTCTCTCCTCTTAAATCAAGTCTTGAAGAAACCCTCTCTTTTTTCTTTACCCGATAACTATGGAGTAGCTCCTCCTTCTTCTCATCAGGCATCTCAACCCTTACCAGGTCAGCAAGCCCGGCCTTTATTGTCATGATTCCTGCCTGGATGGTCGCCTCCTCTTTCTCTTCATCAATCTCCAGCACTTCACCCTTACGTCCGACACTCTTCAATCTTACCTGATCACCAACACTGATTTCCTTATCAATTGACTCCTCCACCCCGGTAGAGTTATCAGCCAGTTCTTCACTGATATCCTTGAAGCTTTCATTGACCCGGTTGGCCATTCTATCTATCTCCGGACGGGAAGTAAGTTCTGCCTGTTTCAGTTTCTTAATTATTTCCCTGGCTTCCTCTCTTGCCCGGTTAATGAGCTCCGCTGCTTCTTCCCGGGCTTCTTTTAGAATCTTAGCTTTCTCTTCCCGGAAGCTATCAATCAGGGAACTATATTTTTCCTTTAAGGAACAGACCTCCCTCTCCTTCTGCTGAAAGCTCTCTTTTAACTCTTGGTATTTTTTCCGTTCGGCATTTAAGCCGGCAATAATATTTTCAATCTCAATCTCATGGCTGGAAAGCAGTTTTCTGGCCTCCTTAATAATCTCCTCAGGTATTCCCAGCCGCAAGGCGATGGCAAAGGCATTACTTCCTCCAGGTATACCCATTAATAACCGGTAAGTGGGCTGCAGGGTATCCAGGTCAAACTCTACTGAGGCATTCTCCACCCCTGACTGACTATAGGCATAGCTCTTCAGCTGGCTGTAATGGGTAGTAGCTACGGTAACTATCCCTGTTTCCCGTAACCTCTCTAAAATGGCAATGCCCAGGGCAGCACCTTCCTTGGGATCGGTTCCTGCCCCCAGTTCATCCAGTAGGACCAGGCTATCATGATCAGCATTATCCAGGAAGGATTTAATCCTGTTAATATGGGAAGAGAAGGTACTTAGATTTTGCTCTATACTCTGCTCATCACCAATATCGGCAAAGACCTTTTTAAAGATAGAGATATCGGTCCCCCTCTCCGCCGGTATATGCAGACCCGACTCCACCATTAAAACAAATAAACCCAGTGTCTTTAAGGCAACGGTCTTACCTCCGGTATTGGGGCCGGTAATTATTAGAGTGGTAAATTCATCCCCGACGGAAATATCTATCGGTACAGCCTCCTTCTTCAGTAAGGGGTGTCTACCCTGATAGATCTTTATTATCCCCTGCTGATTAATCTCAGGGGCAATCCCGCCAATTTTCTGGCTGTACCCGGCCCGGGCAAAAATAACATCCAGCACCGAGACGAGCTTCAGATTCTCCCTGATAGTAGCGAGCTCACCCTGCAGTAATCCGGTTAACTGTTGGAGAATTCTGTAAATCTCCTCCTCTTCTTCCCTCTTTAGTTCCCGGAGTCTATTATTTAACTTTACGATGGCTAAAGGCTCCATAAAGAGGGTCATCCCGCTTGCCGACTGATCATGAACAATCCCGGCAAAGGTATTTCTATACTCGTGTTTAACCGGAACTACATACCTGTCCCCTCTCCTGGTTATCAGGGTATCCTGGAGCATATTCTGGTACTTACTATTTTTGATAATCGAATCCATCCTGTCCCTGACCCTGTTACCAAGCCTGTTTATCTCCGAACGGATGTTAGCCAGTCTATCACTGGCCCTGTCCCTGATATCACCATATTCATCTAAACAACGGTCCAGCTCTCTCTCCACCACAGGCAGGGTTTTTATCTTAAGCCCCTCATCGATAACCAGGCTAAAGGCTTTTTCAATAAGCCTGGGATCCAGATTGCTGACGACTTCATTAAAATACGACCTGAGGGACTTAAACCCACACAGGGTAGTCCTGACATCGACCAGCTCTTTTGCCGAGAGGACAATCCCCTTATCTATCTTTTTAATTATCTCTCTAAGATCCCTGATACCACCAAAGGGAGGACTGCCGTATTCCTTTAAAAGCTCCTTCGCCGCTGTAACCTCGGCCAGTCTCTCTTTTACATAATCATAGTCAGCCACCGGGCTTAACCCGGCTATAATCTCTCTACCTATTGTAGTGGCTGCATATTTTTTTACCTCATTCTTTATCTTTTCCAGTTCCAGTATATCTAATGGATTATTATCCAAATTAACCCCTCCAGTTTAAAAACTTCAGTAGATCATCTATCTCCATTGTATTGATGATATCATCCTTTTCTAGCCAGCCACGTCTGGCTACGGCAACCCCCAGCGCCATATCGGCAAACTCGTTTATATGATGGGAATCAGTATTAATAGCAATCTTAACCCCTTCCTCCCGGGCCCTTTTTACGGAAAGATCATCAAGGTCCAGGCGGTAGGGAGAGGCATTAATCTCCAGACAGGTACCTGTTTCAGCTGCCCTTTTAATTATCCGCTCCAGATCAAGATCGTAGGCCCTTCTCTTCTTTAAGATCCTTCCCTGGGGATGGGCAATAATATTAACATAAGGGTTCTCCATAGCCTTGATAATCCGGGTTGTAATCTGTTCCCTGTCCTGATTAAAACCCGTATGGATAGAGGCTATTACCAGATCCAGCCGGGATAGGATCTCGTCACTATAATCCAGACTGCCATCATAGTCAATATCAACCTCAATCCCCTTGAGTATGGTAATATCATCATACTTTTCCTGTAGGCGGTCTATCTCTTTCATCTCCTCCTCAAGAGTTTCAGGGGTCATCCCGTGAGCAACCCTGAGGGACTGGGAGTGATCGGTAATGGCAAGATACTGATATCCCCTGGCCCTGGCAGCCTCAACCATCTCCTCGATTGTATGGGCACCATCACTGAAACGGGAATGCATGTGGAGATCCCCCCTAATATCCTCCAGGGAGACGCTCTCAGGTAAATTGCCCCGGGCAGCAGCAGCAATCTCACCCCTGTCTTCCCTTAATTCGGGGATAATATAATCTAGTTCCAGGGCCTGATAAATATCGGCCTCTCTTTCCAGTTTTAACCGTTTTTCCCCCTTAAACAAACCGTATTCATTCAGTTTTAATCCAAACTTTTTCGCCCGCTCTCTCAGACGGAGATTATGCTCCTTTGAGCCGGTAAAATACTGTAAGGCAGCGGGAAATTCCTCTTCACTGACAACCCTCAGGTCTACCTGAACCTGTTCATCGGTAATAATACTGGTCTTGCTCTCTCCCTGCAGCAAGACCTCCTGCACTCCCGGCCAGGCAGTGAAATATTCCATCACACCCCTGTTATTCTTGCTGGCTACCAGTATATCCAGATCACCAATCAGTTCCTTCTGCCGGCGAAGGCTGCCGGCCCTGGCAACGCGGATTACATCTTTACCTTTTCTCAGATAGTTAAGGATCTCCTCTGAGTAGTTCAGGGCCTGAAAGAGGAGGATTGCCTCCCGGTATCTCTCATATTCCTGCAGGGCCTTTAAGAGGTTCTCTTCAGTTTTCGGACCGAAACCCTTGAGTTTCCTGATTCTACCCTGCTCAAGAGCCCTTTTAAAATCAGCTACATCCTGGATTCCCAGCTCGTAAAATAACTGGTGGGCCCTTTTCGGGCCTAATCCGGGAATCTGAATCAATTCCAGGACTCCGGTAGGTAGTTCCCCCTTAATCTCTTCTAAGGGAGGACAGTACCCGTTCTCAAAGATCTCCCTGATGGTAGCGGCAATTCCCTCACCGATCCCGGGAATCTCCTTCAGCCTCCCTTCCTTAGCTAGCTTTTTAAGATCCTCCGAGCTCTCCATAATCTTACGGGAGGCATTATAATAGGCCCTGACCCTGTATCTATTTTCACCATTAATCTCAAGCAGACCAGCCAGTTCCCTCAACATCCCTGCTATCTCTTTGTTGGTTAACTCGCTCAAAATAAATCACCTTCTCATGCTAGAACAAATTAGCTACTTGCCATGTGCTAAACAGCGAAAAGACCATGACTCCTCATGGCCTGAAAATATCCTGCAGATTCTTTTGAATTATCGGGGTTACATTTAAAAGACTATTTGCCAGGTAAGAATTATCAAGTAAGTTATTTGCCCTGGAATAGGGAATCTGATCCAGCAGGAGAACCAGAAAATAGGCTATAATTACACCCTTCACTAGTCCCAGGGCAGCCCCGGCAATATGGTCAAGGGGCTCAAGAAAAAGGAGGTTTAGTAAATTTTTTAGAACCAGCCCCAACAGATGAATAAATAAATTAACCAGAATAAATAAAACAGCAAAGCTGATAAACTGCATCATCCCGGCTGAGAGATCAAAATAAGGGATAAGGTAGGATTGAAAATCCCGGTAATAGTTAATGGCGATTAAAAGTGCGGCAACTAATCCCACCAGGGTACTGGTCTGTTTAATAAAACCCTTATTATATCCTCCTAGAACAAAATAGAGAAACAGTATCAGAATAGCAATATCCAGAAAGGTTATTCCCTTCAAATACTAATCTACCTCCTCCAGCAGGGCCAGGAGTTCCTGATATTCCTTACGTAATTTATTGAACTTCTCTTTAAGAATTTTGTTATCTCCTTCAAGCAGCTTTATATCCTTAAGCTTTTGTTCATACCTTCTCTTCAATTTGAAATACTCGTCAGCAATATTTATAATAATTAAGCCTAGAATACGCTGACGGGGCAAGCGAGGATAAGCCTTGATTATATCTTCTCCGATATCGTTTATATAATTAGCTAGTTTATTAATGTAATCATCAGAAATATCACCGACAACAACTAACTCCTCCCCCATAATTTTTACATTGAACTTATTTTTATGCTTATCCTCAACTGCCATAATTATTCATCCTCCGGAAATAGTTTTTGTTCTATTTAATTATTTCCCTGTTCAGCGGAAAATTCCTGCCTATCCCCTAATTTTTGCCCCATATTTTTTCTCTAATTCCCGAAGAATATTGCCAAAGAGCTGATTTACTTCCTCATCCCTCAGTGTCCTATCCTCTGCCTGGAACAGTAGTGTAAAGGCAAGGCTTTTCTTATTCTCGGGGATCTGATCACCTTTGTAGAGGTCGAAGATATTTACCTCCTTCAATAACTCTCCACCCCGCTCTTTGATACTTACAAGTAGATCACCTGCATTTACATCCTTATCAACCAGGATAGCCAGATCCCGTTCGACAGCTGGATATTTGGGTAATGGCTGATAGTTTTTCTCAAGTTTAACTTCCTGCTGAATCAGTTCAAAATCAAGCTCAAAGACAGCTGTTCTCTGCTTCAAGTCCAGCTTCTCAATCAGGCCCGGTAGGACCTCTCCAATGATGCCTAGTTCTTTTTCACCGGCAAATATTCCGGCAGCCCGGCCCGGATGGAGGTAGGGGACCTTAACCGGTTTAAATTCAATATTATTAATACCCAGGCGGTTGAAGTATGATTCCAGAACCCCCTTGAGATAGAAGAAGTCGGGAGCACCCGAGTTCCAGATATCCCGGAGATAACCTATACTCCCACCGGCCAGTTTCATTACTTCCCGGGCAGGCTCACCTTCGCCCTGATTAATAAATATTTTTCCCAGTTCAAAGACGGCCATCTTTTCAATCTGTCTTTTGGCATTATTGGCCAGGACCTCCAGTATTCCAGGAACTAAAGAGGTTCGCAGCACGGCATAGGCCTCACTTAATGGGTTTTTAATCCTGACCCATTGCCTAAGCTCACTATCTTCAGGAATATTTAATCTATCAAAACTAGTTTCACCTGTTAAGCTGAAATTAATTACCTCATCAAGGCCGGACCCGATTAATAAATCCCTGGTTAGGTCCTCTAATTTCTGTTTAAACGTTTTTCCTCCCTGCTGCTTGCTTTCAGGCCTGGTTACCGGTATATTATTGTAACCGTAGATACGGGCAACCTCTTCAATCAGATCAGCCTCTCTCTCCACATCATTTCTATAGGAAGGTACCTTTACGAGCAGAAGGTCCTCATCCTGCTTTACTACAGTGAACTCGAGCCTCTCCAGCATTTCCCGAACCTCTGTTACCGTTAAATCTAAACCCAGTATCTTATTAACCAGAGAGATTTCCAGCTCAATCTCTAAAGGCTCAAAGGGTTGGGGGTATACATCTATCGTCCCCCGTACAACCTCTCCGCCGGCATATTTCTGCATTAAATAGGCTGCCCTGTTACCTGCTTCAACTACCTTTTCTATATCAATACCCCGTTCAAAACGGTGGGAGGCCTCACTGGGCAGGGCTAGTTTTTTAGCAGTTTTCCTGATATTAACCGGATTGAAATAGGCAGATTCCAGAAAGATATTGGTGGTTTCTTCAGTAATCTCACTATTGGCCCCCCCCATAACCCCGGCCAGGCCGATAGGCTTATCGGGATCAGCAATTACCAGTACCTCATCATCCAGCTTACGCTCTTTATCATCCAGGGTAATAATAGCCTCATTGTTTTCCGCCCGGCGGACAATTATCTTCCTGCCAGCAATCTGATCATAATCAAAGGCATGTAAAGGCTGGTTATACTCCAGCATAACATAATTGGTAATATCAACAATATTATTTATCGGACGGATACCGGCAGCAGCAAGCCTTTTCTGGAGCCATTCGGGTGAAGGCTCGATCTTGACGTTTTTAATTATCCTCCCCGTATAGCGGGGACACAGATCTTCATCCCAGACCTCAACCGCGATGAGATCATTAATTTCCTCCCCGGTCTCTTCCAGATCAATGGCAGGGTATTTAATCTTACCCTGACCCTGCATAGCCTTTAATTCGCGCGCCAGACCGAGCAATCCAAGACAGCGGGCATAATTGGGTGTCAGGTCCAGTTTTAGTACATAATCATCTAAATCCAGATAGTCGACCATCCTCATGCCGACCTCTGCCTCTTCCTCCAGGATCATTATACCCGGGGCCCGTTCCTCACTTAAGCCCAGTTCATCGGTGGAACAGATCATGCCATAGGAGGGCTCCCCTCTGAGTTTAGCCGCTTTAATCTTCATACCGTTGGGTAGGGTAACCCCAACAGGAGCTACGGGCACCTTAGCCCCTTCTACTACATTAGGTGCCCCGGTAATGATCTGTAAGACCTCCTCCCCGGTATTAACCTCACAGATTACCAGTTTATCGGCATTAGGATGTTCCTTTATCCTGATAATCTCACCCACGATTATCTCTTTTAATTCCTCTCCCAGGTATTCCAGGCCGTCGACCTCCATACCGGCCATGGTTAGTCTTTCGGCCAGTTCTTCCGGACTATAAGGGAAATCTATATATGTTTTTAACCAGTTATAAGAAACTCGCATTTTCCTCACCTTCCATCTTTGCTGTTTTTCCTGAAGATAAACCTTAGAATCATCAAAAAATTTCCTGAGACACACTCGATGTGCTAGTGTCTAAACCATCATTGCGTAATTTAAAAGAAGGTTTAGACCGATGCGCTCGATGCGCTAGTGCAGAAACATCATTGCGTTAATAAAAAGAAGGTTTCTGCAATCGGAAACATCTATTTGTAGTGTAGTAAACTTAAAATTGATGCAGAAATCTCCGGTCATTTTCAAAAAAGAGACGGATATCATCGATTCCATACTTCAGCATGGCAACTCTGTCCCATCCCATCCCGAAGGCAAAACCGCTATAAACCCTGGTATCCAGCCCGGCCATCTCCAGTACATTGGGGTGGACCATACCTGAACCCATCACCTCTAACCAGCCGGTATGGGAACAGAGCCTGCAGCCCTTACCCCCGCAGACGATACAGGAAATATCAACCTCGGCACTCGGTTCAGTAAAAGGGAAGTAGCTGGGACGGAATCTCAGCGAACGGTTTTCACCGTAGATTGCCTTGACAAAGAGCTCGATCGTTCCCTTCAGGTCACTAAAGGAGATATCCTTATCAATCACCAGGCCTTCCACCTGATGAAAGACAGGAGAATGGGAGGCATCTAACTCATCAGAACGGTAGACCCGGCCGGGGGCAATAACCCTGATCGGTGGCTTCTGCCTGGCCAGAGTCCTAATCTGAACCGGCGATGTATGTGTACGTAAAAGGTACTTATCATCAATATAGAAGGTATCCTGCAGATCCCGGGCAGGATGATGTTCGGGTACATTCAGGGCCTCAAAATTATTATACTCGGTCTCTATCTCAGGCCCTTCGGCAATGGTAAAACCCAACCCAATAAATACATCCTTAACCTCATTAATTATCTGGGTCAGGGGATGATAATGCCCGATCTCCGGTCCCGCACCGGGCAGGGTTATATCAATCTTCTCCTCTGCAAGACGTTTTTCCCGGATCAATTCCTCCAGTTCATTCATCTTAAGTTGGATCAGTTCATTTAGCTTTGCCTTTAACTGATTGGCAATCAGACCGATAACTGGTCTCTCCTCAGCGGGTATCTTCCCCATCTGACGGAGAACATCGGTAATCCGTCCCTTTTTACCGAGGAATTCAATTCTTAATTCCTCTAACCTGTCCAGGTCATCAACATCTTTAAATAGCTTTTCTGCTTCCTTTTCAATACTTTGTAGTTTTTCTTTTAAATCCATTTGTTTACACCTCCAAAACAAAGTTGCATAAAAAAATCTCTCATCCCTAGGGACGAGAGATCCGCGGTACCACCCTATTTTACCTGTAAACAGGTCACTTATATTTTGCTAACGAGATACTACATCCCGGAAAAGGCCTACTAAAGATTTCAGCCCCCAGCTCCAGAGTGAACTTCATTATCCCTGCCCCGGGGATGCTTCCAGTCAATGACAACCCCTTCCTGTAGAGGCTTAAGATAACTACTCTCTCCTTCATCACCTTTAATGTATATAGTTTTGTCTGCTCCGATTGGTATTCATTAACCAGTATAACTGCTTATAAGCAAGATAAGCAGTGATCGAACCAGTCGCTTCAAAAACCCTCCAGAAAAATGTTGCGGTCAACCCCATAGGACCACACCCTTCCAAGAGATATAAATAATCTTTCAATCTAGATTATACCACACCATCGCGAAGTTGACAAGGAATAAGCGCAAATTTATATTTAAAATTTCTGAATATATTATCCATTTGCCAGATTTTTTTCTTCTACAATCCGGTAGAGGATAATTCCGGTTGCAACAGCCACATTCAGGGAGTCAATCCTCCCTATTATCGGGATCTTGACAATATAATCCGATAATTTTAGAAGGTCATCCCTGACTCCACAGGCTTCATTACCAATAATCAGCATAACAGGTTTACTGTAAGTAGGCTCATAGTGATACCTGTTTCCGGAAAGCCCCGTCCCTACCACCTCAAAATCCCGGCCCTTCTCTATAATTACCTCCTTAAACTCTGCCAGGTCCATATGTAGTACCGGGATATTAAAGATTGCCCCCATGGTTGACCTTAAAACCTTAAGATTATAGATATCCACACAGCCCTTAAGAGAGATAATCCCATCTGCCCCGGCTGCCACAGCGGTCCTGATGATGGTACCCATATTTCCGGGGTCCTGAATCCGGTCCAGGACTAAAATAATCTGGGCCTCTCTAAACATATCTTCAGGATTATAATTAACCTCCCGGACAACAGCAATTATGCCCTGGGGGGTGTAGGTATCAGATATCTTCTTTAATAATTTATCTTCAAGAAGATTAACTGCCTCCGGATTATTAATCCTGCCGATAATATCTCTACCCTCCTCCCCGGAAGCAAATTCCGGAGTCATAAAGATAGATTCGATCTCAGCCCTGGCCTTAAAGGCCTCATCGATTATCCTGTAACCCTCCAGGATAAACTTTCCTTCCTTTTTTCTCTGCCTTTTATGGTATAATTTGCGCAAGTTTTTTACCTTTTCATTGCTTTCACTGCTAATGACTACTGCCAATTCCTATCAACTCCTTCTGGAGTAGAACGAAACGGATTTTTCAATAAAAAACCCCGGGTTGATGATAATTGCCCGGAGTCTCGGCTTACATACCTAATTCCTTTTTAGCAATAGAGACTAACTCACTAAAAGTATTTTCATCTCTTACCGCCAGATCAGCTAACATCTTGCGGTCTATATCAATATTGGCCTGTTTTAACCCGTTAATAAACCGGCTATAGGAAAGCCCATCTTTACGGGCGGCAGCATTAATACGGGTAATCCATAGTCTCCTGAAATTTCTTTTCTTAGTCCTGCGGTCCCTGTAAGCATACTGCAAGGATTTCATAACTGCCTGATTAGCAGGGCGGTATAACTTACTTTTAGCGCCAAAATAACCTTTGGCCAGTTTTAAGATCTTCTTTCTTCTTTTACGTGCCTTAGTACCTCTCTTTACACGTGGCATAACCATTCTCCTTTCATCGATTAATTTGGCTTTCGGCCAAAATCATTTGTCAAAATCATTTAATATCTAGATCTAAGAAATTATAAATTTAAAAGACAGTTATTCTAAATTAATATTTTTACTCATAAGGTATCAGCTGCTTGTACTTGCTTTCATAGGCCTTATCAATTAAAGCAGATTTACGCAGATCTCTTTTTTTATTACCGGATTTTTTGGTTAGAAGATGGCTGTGAAATGCCTTCCTTCTCTTTAACTTACCCTGACTGGTTTTTTTAATCCTTTTAGCAATACCTTTATGGGTTTTAAGCTTAGGCATCAATATTCCTCCTTAGTTATCGAGATTTGGAGTCAATGACATGAACATATTACGGCCTTCCATTTTGGGTTTGCTCTCAACCTTGCCCAGATCACCAATTCCTTCAATTAATCTATCCATTAATTCATAACCTAATTCCTTATGCATTAATTCGCGGCCCCTGAATTTAACCCTTACCTTGACCTTATCCTTATTCTTCAAAAATTTCCGGGTCATCTTCAGTTTAACGTTAAAATCATGCTCTTCAATTTTAACTCCCATCTGGACTTCCTTGACATTCATTACATTCTGGTTCTTCTTTGCTTTTTTAGCCTTTTTAGCCTGTTCGTATTTATATTTACCATAATCCATAATTTTACAAACAGGCGGTTGAGCCTGGGGAGCAACCTCTACCAGGTCGAGCCCCCTCTCTTCCGATAATTTTAAAGCCTCAGACAGGGGCTTAATCCCAATCTGATTGCCGTCAGGGGCAATTAATCTCACCTCTTTAGCCCTGATCCTGTCATTCACCCTTAAATCACTATTGATTTTCTATACACCTCCTAAGAAATTTGTGAAAAAATTAAGCGGATGGTAGAAACCACCCGCTTGAATTCATAGCTGTAAATGGACATAGCCTATCTGTCCAATTTAAAACCAACTATTAACCAATAACCTCCTGATTATTGGTGAGAAACGGATGTTTCTACTTTGTTTTCTAAATATAATTTGACGCTCCTCAGTGTGGATTACTGCTTCATTTTCTCCACATTCTCGTCCACCCCAGGGTACTGTACGGTTAAATTATAACACATAATTTAATTACATGTCAATTCCTTTCATAAATTTTTTGGGAAAGATTTTGGGCATTTTTACAAATTAATATTTCTTTTCCGCAATCTCTGTTAAGATGCGGTTCTTAAATTCATCCAGTTTGATGGCACCTAGATCCCCCTTACGCCTCTCACGGACCGAAACGTTATTCTCTTCAACCTCCCTGGGTCCAATGATTAACATATACGGAATCTGCTGAACCTGGGCCTGCCGGATTTTATAACCTACTTTCTCCTGGCTGTCATCAATCTCCACCCTGACTTCCTCTTCTTCCAGAGCCCTTTTGACCTGATTAGCATAGTCCAACTGGTCATCAGAGACGGGAATAATCTCAACCTGAACAGGAGCCAGCCAGACAGGGAAGGCACCAGCAAAATGCTCAATTAAGATACCAATGAATCTCTCAATCGAACCCATTATTACCCTGTGAATCATTACAGGCCGGTGTTCCTGTCCATCTGTACCGACATAGGTAAGATCAAATCTCTCTGGCATCTGGAAGTCGAGCTGGATAGTGGCACACTGCCAGGTCCTGCCCAGACTATCTTCGATATGCACATCTATTTTGGGGCCGTAAAAAGCACCATCCCCTTCGTTGATTTCGTAATCCAGATCGAGTTCAGCTAGAGCCTCCTTAAGAGCATTGATAGCTCGCTCCCAGTCCTCATCTGAACCCATCGATTTCTCCGGCCTGGTACTTAACTCCACATGGTAGTTAAAACCAAAGACCTGATAGAAATCATCGACCAGTTTCAGAACACCGAGCAGCTCATCTTTAATCTGTTCAGGTAACATAAAGATATGAGCATCATCCTGAGTGAAGGCCCTGACCCGCATTAAACCATGCAGGGTTCCGGAACGCTCGTGACGGTGAACATAACCGAGCTCTGCCGTTCTAATGGGAAATTCACGATAACTGTGCATATCATTTTTATAGACCAGAACACCGCCGGGACAGTTCATCGGTTTGATGGCGTAATCTTCCTCATCTATTTTTGTAAAGTACATATTCTCCTTATAGTGTTCCCAGTGGCCTGATTGAAGCCAGAGCCTGCGGTTAAGGATAAGCGGGGTTTTAATCTCCTGATACCCATTCTCCCGGTGAACCTTGCGCCAGAAATCAATCAATTGATTCCAGATAATCATCCCTTTTGGATGGAAGAAGGGAAAACCAGGTGCTTCCTCATGAAAGCTAAAAAGATCTAGCTCCTTACCGATTTTTCGGTGATCCCTCTTTTTAGCCTCTTCTAGTCTGTGGAGATAGTCATCCAGCTCAGATTTCTTGACAAAAGCGGTACCGTAGATCCTCTGCAGCATTTTATTATTTTCATCACCACGCCAGTAAGCACCGGCTACACTGAGGAGTTTATAAGCCTTAACCCTGCCCGTAGAAGGCAAATGCGGACCGCGGCAAAGGTCGGTAAATTCTCCCTGATGGTATAAACTGACATAGTCATCGTCAAACTCCCTGATCAGTTCAACCTTATAGGCCTCACCCTTTTCCTCCATAAGCCTGATAGCCTCTTCCTTCTTAACCAGTTCTCTCTTAATTGGATAATCCTCTTTAATTATCTTCTGCATCTCTGCTTCAATCTCTTCCAGATCCTCCGGGGAGAATCTCTTTTCCAGATCAAAGTCATAATAAAAACCATCCTCAATTGTCGGGCCGATGGCCAGTTTAACACCGGCAAAAAGCCTTTTTACAGCCTGGGCCATAATATGGGCCGTTGTATGACGGTAGATATCCAGTCCCTCTTCCGAATCAAGGGTTATAATGGCAACCTCAGCATCACTGTCAAGATTGGTTTTCAAATCGACCAGTTCTCCGTTTACCTTTCCGGCAACGGCAACTCGTCCCAGTCCTTTCCCAATACTATACGCTACCTCTTCTACCGTTATGCCGGATTCAAAACATTTCTCAGAGCCATCAGGTAAGGTAATTTTAATCTCAGCCATATAATTTTCCTCCTTATTATTAGCCTGCCGGCCAGTTGATTTAAGTGTTGAAACATTAGTATGTTAGACACATAACATAGTTTTCTGGACATTGAAAAAAAAGCCCCTTACCCCATCTTATTAGAGACGGATAAGGGACCGCGGTTCCACCCTAAATTGGTTTAATGAAATTAAACCCACTTAAGATAAGTAACGGTAATACCGGACAGAAATACTAACCCCGGGTGTTCTTCCTGTCAGCTCAGAGGTGGTCTTCAGATATATTAATCTAAGGTGCTTGCAGCCGGTGACACCATTCTCTGGATAGATTATTTATACCCTACTCTCCCCGTCATCGCCTTTATATATTTTAATTTGTTTCTAATTTTGTTCCTAATTATAATACTTTTCATAAGCATTGTCAAGCTATTTATCAGACCTTTTACAGATATCACACCCGGGACAAATACTAACCCTGTCACCAAAAATACTTTTAACGGTTTTTTCAACCTCAGGATCATTAAAATGAAGAATAATCTTAACCGGAGCAATATTGATCAGGGCACTCACCAGCAAATCTTCATATTCAACCTCTTCATCAAACATCTCTGCCAGATAACCCTCTAGATACTCGTTATTGATCAGATTATTAAATTTATCAAGTATTTGAAAGGAGCCATCTGTTTTTTGTAAAACATGTACCAGAGAGATTCTCGGTTCCTGAAGATCAACAAAATACTTAAGCAGTTCGATAAATTCATTATACTCTTTTTGAATAATAAAATCATCTACAGCCTTTTCAACTGCCAGGTTTAATTCATTGATATAATCCTTTAAGCGGAACCGAACAAAACCTTCAATATTTAGATCTTCATTCTGATTTAGGTATTTCAAGACCTGGTTGATAATCTCTTTCTTTCTGACAATCCGGCTAAGCTTACTATCAAGCTTATCTTTTTCCTTGAGGTGATCCATGGTTAATTCCTGAATCCTGTTTCTTTCATCTACAGAAAAATTCTGGTATTTATGCCTGATGATCCGGTTAATAAACTTTTTCTCTAATTTATCGATAACAATATCCGCTATAATATTAGCTAAATACTCCAGGCTGTTGATCTTTTTGGACTGATCAAAATCTATCTGAAAAAGAGTATAATCCTTGTCTTCCTTTTCAGCAATAATAAAATTAAGTCCCAGGTTTCTCTTTAATTTATCTTTAATCTCTTCGGTAAAATCCAAAGTAGAAATGGTAATCCCCATTTTTATCACTCCTCGTGTATATATTATTATATGAACCATATTATATTTGTATACACTACTGTTGAGGTGATAAAAATGGTAGATTATAATGATAATTATAATCCCACTGTGATCTCTTTTTAAAACATAAAGATAAGTGCCAATGAAAAAACCCCTGAATATCAGGGGTTAAATTATGAAATAGCAAAAAAATGGTGTGGGTAAGTGGATTCGAACCACTGGCCTCTACGATGTCAACGTAGCGCTCTGACCAACTGAGCTATACCCACACATTATATGGTGCCGGGGGTCGGGCTCGAACCGACACGGGTATAAGATACCCACCGGATTTTAAGTCCGATGCGTCTGCCAATTCCGCCACCCCGGCATGTTATATATTTTAATGGAGGCGGCACCCAGATTCGAACTGGGGAATAAAGGATTTGCAGTCCTCTGCCTTACCACTTGGCTATGCCGCCTTTTCTGGAGCGGGAAACGGGATTTGAACCCGCGACCCTCACGTTGGCAACGTGATGCTCTACCACTGAGCTATTCCCGCAGAAATGGTGGTGAGAGGCAGAATCGAACTGCCGACACGTGGATTTTCAGTCCACTGCTCTACCAACTGAGCTATCTCACCACTGGCGGAGACGACGGGATTCGAACCCGCGCTCTCCGGCGTGACAGGCCGGCGCGTTGAACCAGCTACGCTACGTCTCCTAAATTTATGGTGGGCGAAACAGGGCTCGAACCTGTGGCCCCCTGCTTGTAAGGCAGGTGCTCTCCCAACTGAGCTATTCGCCCGACCGCTCAACAATTGATTTATCCGCTGTCAGCATAAATAAGTATACACAATGACGGTTACTAAGTCAAAGACAAATATTAACTATTTTCACTGCTAACAACCGTTTAAATCTCTGTATCTCCTAAATACTCCGGTATTCTATGATAGAGTGCCGCAGATTATTTCTTCCTATCAGAAATAATATTATAATTTATTTCCAGCTCAGTAGCATTATTGAAAAAGGCAATAATTTTAGTAATCATATTATATTCAATATTAGTATTTACCATCTTAAAGGTATCTACAGTTGTCTTAAACAGCTGGGGAAGATCAAAAATTGATTTATCAAAGAATGCTTTTTTAATCATGGCGCTAATTATCTGCTGCTGCCTACGGATCCGGTCCCTTTCATCCTTTGTATAATCTAACCAGCGGGAGTAACTTAAGGCCTCAGCACCGGATAAGGTATTTCTACCGGCCTTAAGATCTAGATTAAGGCCAGGTACCTTTAGATCTTCCTTCAGAGCAATTTCAATACCATCTAGATTGTCCACAAGATTTGTAAAGCCCTGGTAACTAATAGTGAAATAGTAATCTATTTCTGTTGAGGTGATTTTTCCCATTTTGTCTAATAGATCTATTAGCTCCTCTTCCTTATTGTTCATATCCAGGTTAAGAACCTTATCTTTAGTAATAATATTGATCAAATCAAGCTTTTTATCCTCTGGATGTAGTTTAGCCAGTACCAGTGCATCTGCTGCAATTTCTCCCCTGGTTACACTCTCAAGGTCATCTAATCCTATAATTAAAATATTTACATCTTCTTTCAGGTCCGGGTTGACAATATTACTTACGCCTTCCTTGATGGTCTGAGCTAAATTAGTGATCCCTTCCTTTATACCCGATATTAAAGCTTTGTCTTCCTCTTTGACCGACTTGTCCGAACTAGTAGTATCCTCTCTTTTGGTATCTTTTTTCAAGATCTCCGTTATTCTTTCAGTCTCTTCTTTTATTACTTCTTCTGTACTATTAGCATCCTCTTTTATGAGATTGGGCAAGGTTTTAGTTTCTTCCTTTACTACCTCTTTAGTCTCTTCCCCGGCTATCTCCCCCGGTCTCTCGTTCTCTTCTATTATGTTCTCATTTATACTGGCCATACCTGGAATCAGCTTCGGATAAAAATAGTAGAGATAAAAACCTATAAGTAGAAAAATTATGGCAATTATTATTGCAACCCACATTTTACTAAAATTTTTTCTATTATTATTTTTATTCTGATCCTCCTCTTTCATAAAAAACACCCCCAATTCTTTTATCACGAACCGTTATTTTCTCTAGTCTTCATCTCTTACCTGACTATAATTGAAACCTTAAAAATCTATGTTCTTAATGATATATTCTATATAGCATGATAAATTCCTGCATCTTTAGAAATTTTTTCGTATAAAATCATTGACAGAAAAAATAATTATGTTATAATATATATCGTAACGCCGAGGTGGTGGAACTGGCAGACACGCAGCGTTGAGGGCGCTGTGGACACTTCCGTCCGTGCGGGTTCGAGTCCCGCCCTCGGCACCATTTTTATGTCTAAAGTACTAGATGTTGTCAGAGTGTATTACATAACAGTAAATATATGAAATTAACCGGCAGCCAGCGCTGCCGGTTTTATTATGCAGTGTTATGTATTTGTAGACTTTTTCAAGCTATGCAATTTTTCATAAAACAAAGCCAAGTCTTGTTGTTCAGGAGGCAGGTCATAAAGAACACTATCTGACCTGAGATTAGCAATAAGTTCAAGATCATCATGTTTTTCCACTGTTTCAAGAACTTCCCCTTTAGGATACCAACTATCACAACAAAGAATAACTATTTTACGGGCAGTGTGGTCAAATAGTTTTTTCGGCATTCAAAGTGGACACCAAATTTTGCCTGTAAAGTATCATCAATAACAATAAATATGGGCAATGATTTTAAGGTTTTCGGTATACAAGACAAAGCAATTCTAACAGTAGTTTGCATAAGGTGTTTCAAATCCAATTTGCTATATGAAAGTAGATAATAGAATGAATGCAGTTAATTGTAATGACCCCAATACATAGCCATATAAATTTCATCTGAGTTGGTTTCGTAAAAAATCTGGTATATTGAGAAAAATATGATACAAGTATTCCAATTGTTGATTCTTTATGATATCCTTTTATTAAGTGCTTGATAGTATCATCTCCTTTTAAGGTATACTGTCAAGAGATATACTGTCAAGCACTATTATAAAATAACTGCAATCCGCTTTTTTAAACAAGTTTTTTTATATTTTTAAGGATTTAAGCAATATTTGCAGAATAAATGATGCCTTTTTAGGTTAAAAATATCTATTCTTTTGAACAAATGTACGAAAAAGCGGATTGCAGATAAAACAAATAAGACGATTTGTCCAGTCAATAGAAATTATTTACAGCATTTCTTGTAAAGTGGTGTATAGATTCTATAATCCGGGTGAAATTCCTTTCTTTAAGCCGGACATTCAGTTTTATTGTATGAATTTCCATTTGTGATATAATAAAGTTGATAAAGGAAAGGTGATAAAAATGAAGGAATATTATGCCTGCTTATCTAAAAGAGAGAAGGAGCAACAACAGACAAATAAAGAATATCATAAAAAGATAGAACAAAGATTACAGAAATCTTTAATTGAGATAACAAATAGATTCCCTGCCATTAAGAAGATAATTATTTTTGGTTCATATCTAAATGATAGATTTAATAAAAATTCAGACCTGGATTTATATATTGAGGAAATAACAGGCGAAGACTTCTATAATATAAAAAGGATACTGGAGGATAAACTGGAGATTGATGTAGATATATATACTCAGACAGATAGTCAGGAATTTATTGATAAAATCAAAGAAAGGGGTGAGATATTATATGAAAGAGAAGCTAACAATTTTAATAGCTGATATACAGGATGATATAAATAGTATTAATAGAATTCAAGATGAGTTTAATTCATTCACTAAATCTTTATCAGACCCCCCGGACCGTTACGAGAAAATGGTTATAGGCTATCTAATGCATAATTTTTATAATGCTTGTGAAAATATATTTTTGAATATAGCCAGAGTATTTGAAAATAATATTGAGCCCCAGGCCTGGCATAAAAGTATTTTAAAAAGAATGAAACTAACAATTAAAGACATTAGACCTGCTGTAATAAATGAAAAATTATATAAACAATTGAATGATTTCAGAGCATTTCGACATGTATTTAGACACCTGTATTCAGATGAACTAGATTGGGAAAAAGAAAGGCTTCTTGTTAATAAATTTAATAATACAGTCTCGACATTTATTGAGGAACTAAATGAATTTATAAATTTCCTGGAGCAACTCATAACCCAAAATGATGAGGGGAAAATGGAATAAATTGGAGATGGGCAATAAATATCAATAAAAATTCCAATAGCCTATACTCCTTATTTTCACTTTTCATGGAGAAGTAAATCAATGAAAAAAGTCCATTCACGGCAGCCATTTATATAACATTAATGATTTATAAAAACGTTATTAACTTCTCTTTAACCTCTTCAACCTCTTCGCCAGTGATTTCCTTCCATGCCCTGGCATAGATCTCTACCTGGTTTGAATAGACCTCTCTCAGCTTTTCAAGTTCCTCTTCCTTTTCTACCCTGTCAGTCTTGTAATCCACGATGACCCAGCCATCCTTTTCCCTATATGCCAGGTCGATAACCCCGGATAAGATAACGGAAATATCCTGCTCTTCAAGTTCATTATATAACTCATCACCGGGCTCTACACTGATGGTAAAAGGTGCCTCTGTCAGGACTTCTTCAGCCTGTTGGAAAATCACCATCTTACTTAATTTCAAATTATCCTCCCTCCTCAATTCATTCTTAGCATGAGGCACCGATCAGGGTATTATTTGAGCTCTGGCCGGAGCCGGTTTAAGATTGAGCGGTAATGATGGTAGATTTAAAAGCCGGCATCAGATCAAAAGCAAGAATGGACTTAAGGAACTCCTTGCTTATAATGATATCGATGAGGCCAGGTCTCTGGAGGGAGGTCAACTTCAGGAGAATGAAATAGTAAAGCTCGGGAAAAAGTTAAAACTGTATTACTGGATAACAAAGCAGTTTTACTGGTATATAAGCCCGAAACAGAGAAAAATATCTCCTGGACTACCTGTACCAGGCAACAGATTCATAAATATTAGGGTGGTGGTAATATGGATTTTAAAAATATCAAGGGCAAAATAGTATTCAGCTGGGGCAATGAGGCCTGGGAAAAAGCAAATAAGACTGCCAGCAGTTGTAATAATTTTAAATTAGATGCTGAATATGAACTGGTAGCAGATGAAAAAATATCCTGTTACAACTGCCGGTATAGAAAATGGACAGCAGATTCCTTTATCTGTTTTAAGTTATAGTTAATCTATTTTAACTGCTTGCCAGAAAAAATCTATATGTTTATCAACCATGTCAGCAGTATCAGGCTTTCTTTCCAGCAGTACATACTGAATACGCAGCAGGATAAAAAAACCGATAAATTCTGTAGCCAGCAGGAGGGGTTCATATTCCTTGATTAACCCCTTCTCCATCATAGTTCTGAAGATACCGGCCAAGATTTTTCTGTCTTCTTCCATAATCTTTTCCTCAATTAGTTTTTTAACTGAATCCCGGTCATGTTCTCGCATGACTAATTTTATAAACTTCTGTTCTTCCGGTTTTTTTGTCAGATTGAAGGCCTTCCTGGCCAGAAGCTGTAAAAATTCATAAGGCTTATCCACTTTTTCCTTAAGCTCTTTACTAGTCAGAATATTTTTAATCGACCCCGGTCCAAAAGTCAGTAACAACTTCTCAAAAATATCCTTTTTACCTGCAAAATGGTTATATATAGAACTTTTCTGGATATCTACCATGCTGGCAATCTCCCTCATGGAAGTTCCGTGATAACCCTTGCTGGCAAATAAATCAAGAGCAGCCTCCAGTATCTTGTCTCTGGTATCAGAGCCAGTTGCCCTGTTATCAATACCACCATCCATTTTATCAATCCCTTCTTTTAAAAGTGTATATTTAAACCTGTATAAAATGTATCCTGAACAGGTACTCCATAATAATCTTCACCATTATCATTAACAATACTGGCTCCTACCTGTAGCTCTACCGCTTCTGCTAGGGAATAATTAAACTGTGGTCTGAGGATCACAATATCCTTATCCAGCTCGTAGATCCCGGTAAATTCCAGTTCATGAAAGGTACGCACTGGATAGGTTATCCTTAAATTCAAAGCCTTAAAGTCAGGTTCCTGAGCTATTCTCCCCTGTTTGTAATAATATTGTCCAGTTAAAGAAAGATTATTGTAAAACCTGTATTCGGCCCCTATTACACCCTCTAGATTATTGTTAAATAAGGCATCATTGAAATTTTTATAAACAACTTCAGTCCAGACACCCACTACATTAATTGAACCGATCATATCAAATCCAACTGCAGTTACTTCGGGTTTCATTATATTTCCACCTGGTACAGTAACTTCGTCTCTACCCTTAAATCCACTCAGGGAAAGGTCCCAGCCGTGAAACTGTCTTCTGGTCGCTTTTACCGCATATTCAATATCATCAAGATCATTGCTACCTGAAGCAAAAGGTGCCACTACACCTATCAATTCAATATCACCGGGTCCATAGTATGTACCTCTGACAGCCCTGACACCTTCTGTAATGGAAACCGGGTCCAGCTGCATTAACTGCTGAGAATCAAAATAGGAAGTCGGGTTAATTTTATAGGAACTACCCCAGTTAATCTCCTGTTTTCCCACCCGCCAGTCCATATTTTCAGTATAATAATCAAGATAAGCCTGCGATAACTTTAATTCAATATCTTCATTTTTATCATTTTTTATCATGGTCAAATCCAGGTAAAAATCTGAGGTAAATCCAAAATCATTTTCTCCAGTTATTGTCAGTAGATCATCATAACCCAGTTCCCCACTTTTTAAATTATAATCCAGAAAACTTTGCAGTGAACCGGAGAGATCTAAACCACTGGCTGAACTAATGCAGGAAGTTGATAAGAGAAGAACAGTCAAAATTAATAATATCTCTATTCTTTTAAGCATAGAAATCCCCCTTTTCCTAATGCCCATTTATGATTCTACTGCAAAAAGGTCTTAAAAGCATTGATAAATCAAGCTTTTTCACTACAAAAAACACCCGAAAATATGATATAATTAGAGTAACAAAGAATATCGGAGTGATAATCAATGTTTAAAGAGAATAATGACCATAAACAGTTAAAAATGTTTGGATACGAAGGTAAATTAAATCAACATAGAAGAAATATGCTTGAAAAAGGTTGGCCCGCTCTATTTTATGAGCAAGTTTTTTCTAAATAGACGAAACTATGTTTTCAGACATAATGTGCCCAGTAGACCAAATTTCCCTGTTAACATATTAATATAATATCACTGGAAATTTTAAAACATCTTCATAACTTAACTGATGAAGAACTGCTAGAGCGTTTTCATTTTGATCTCCGCTATTAAAAAGCCTTGGGCTTACAGGAGATTGACGAATTATCATTGGCTGCAAGAACTATTTACGAATTCAGGGATAGATTGGCTGCCTACTTAAAAGAAAATGATGAAGTCTTAATGAATCTTTTTGATAACCTTGTTAGTAATTTCATTGAAGAAGCAGGTATTTCTACTAAAATTCAACGAATGGATTCCACGATGATAAAGGCTAACATAAAGCATCTATCCCGGATTCAATTGCTGCATAAAATAACAGTTAATTTTATTGGACTCCTTTCACCTCATCAACAAAAGAAAATTCATAAAAATACTATGAGCATATTTGAACCCCAAAATTTTAAAGAATTCAGCTTCAGTAAAAACAGAAATATTATTTTTGATTGTGATGTAGCTGCTGTTTATGCAGTAGAATCATTAATAATTTTAATTTCATTATATCTCCCAATACTTCTAATTTTACTTTTTAATATGATTTATTTATATCTTAACGCTTCAGGTACCTGACACTGAAGATTTGCTCATTTACCGATTGATCATAGACTACATTAACCATCTCTATGACCGTCTTTGTTCCCTTCTGGACATTTTCCATAGTTAATTTCTGCGGTGTCCAGTAACCGTTAATCTCCTTATGATCAGCAGGATTCATCACTTTTAACAATTCACCATCAGCATCATAAAATTCACTCTTAAGTGGATACCAGTTGGCCTTATCTACCCACATTTTCACCTGGTTGTATTCTATATCGGGATTTGTTGGTATCAGTTTTAAAACATATTCCTGATCATTTTCTTCCAGAATACTGGCCTGATAATCCTCCCTGAAATTCGCTCCACCCAGGATGGTCAGATCATTAAAGCTGAAATCAGTGCCGACAAAACTCCCATTTCTCTGACTGGAAGCTATTTTGCGAACACTGCCCAGGGCGGGCATATACAAATACATATCTTCACTGCCGTTTTCCTGCTCCAGTGATAAAAAGGCTGTTCCTTCAATAGTTGCCGGAGACAGGAAACGAACAAAAGACTTAGTAAGACCCTCCTGATTGCTCTTATAAATTTCCATTTCTCTTTCCCGGACATCACCACTGGCACTATAAAGTTTCATATTCATCTGTAAATGAGCAGTTGTAGAATGCATCTCCTCTTCTATCCTGGCCAAAACATCATCACCTGTCAGAACAGCATTTACCGGTAAAACCAGCAAGTAAAGTAAAAATACTGTCATTAATAAAATTATTATTTTTTTCATTAAATAACTCACCCCTGTATTTATTCCTGGAAGGAGAATGTTCCCCCAGGTTTTAGTTGCTTTTAATTTCAGTTGAACCTTTTACTCCCGGTCCCGGTTCCAGAAATCCCGGTTTAAAAACAATACAGATGGCCGGAAGGATAAACAGCGCACCTATGAGGCAGAATGATATCGAAACCACAATCAGCATACCAAAAAACTGTACCAGTAAGAAGTTTGACACCAGTAAGATGGCAAAACCCACTATTACGGAAAAGGCATTAAAAATAATACCTCTACCGGTTGTTTTCAGGGTAGTCTTAACAGCTTCAATAGAATCACTTTTTTGTTTTTCCCGCCTGTAGCGCCAGAGAAAGTGAATGGTATAATCAACCCCAACCCCGATCATAATTGAAGATAACGTGGCTGTAATCATGTTCAGTTCTATGTTAAGATATCCCATCAGACCAAAAAGGCAGACAACAGCCAGTGACAGTGGTAAAATAGCCAGTAAACCAGCCATTGGTGACCGGAAAAGAATCATGACAATAATAGAGACAAGTACTATTGAGAGAACCAGGCTTAAAATCTGCCCCTGGACAATGAACTCCACCAGTTCAGCTAAAAGATGGGCAAAACCACCGTAAAGAACAAAAGGAGAATCACTATGCTGCTGAATGTAATTGCTGATATAATCCACAATTTGTTTTATCTTATTTGTACTATTGGTAGAAATCCGGGCATTGACCAGGGCATGCTGCTGATTAAAATCGATCCATTTGCTCATATCGGCCGACATCGAGTAAAGCAGTAAATACTGTGATATCGCATTGCGCGAATCAGGAATCCTGTCATATTCCTGCTGTTCATTATGGAGTACTTCATTCATCCTCCTGATCAGAGTAGAAACTGCAGTAACTTCTCCCACGTTTTCCTTTGCCTTCAGATCCTGGACAAACTCATCTATTTTTTTCATAACTACCGGGTCAGTAATATCACCCTCAGCCAACACAGATATATTTGTGGCTCCACCGAAGTACTTATTCATTATTTCATTGGCTTTAACAATATCATAATCCTTACCAAAATAATTAATGGGATTGGTATCAATCACCAGTCGGCTAATCCCGGTTGCAATCAGGATAACCAGAATAAGTGACACTACTATTACCTGTTTAGTGTGACCGGTTACAAACCTTGCAGTTTTATCAAGCAGTCTTTCCAGCAGATATTTCTTACGCATTTTTTTTGAAATTGGTTCTGCCCGCGGCATTAAAGATAATACAGCCGGTATAAACATCAAACTGGCCAGTAAGGCAAATCCAATTCCAACCGAAGCCAGGATTCCCAGCTGCCTCGCCGGTACAATGATGTGAGACAGCAGGCAGAGCATACCAACTATGGTTGTAATCCCAGTTGCAATAATAGGATTACCCAGATTTTCAATCACTTTCCGGGAGAGTGTTTTTTCATCAATCTTCAATCCTGTAATGTTTTCAGCCTGGTAGTCAGCTATGATATGGATACCATAGTCATTGGTAACCGCCAGGAGTATAACAGGCAAAATAATGGTTATTAGTTGAATCTTCCAGCCCAGTAAGGAAATTAAACCAATTGAGACTATAATTGACATTACAACTACCACAAAAGGTAGTAGAACGCCCCGGAACTGTTTAAAGCATATGTATAAAAATATCAGCATGATTAAAAGTCCCAGGGGAATAAAGTGCTGCATATCTGATCTCATGTTAGCGGCCGCTTCAGCCCTCAAAACGGGCAGCCCGGTAAAATAAATTTTACCCGGTCCTGGTGTTTCCTTTATAATTTTATTTACTGCTGCCAGCAGTTCACTATCCTCATAATTCTCCTCCAGTATTCCCACCACAGCAGCAGCCTTAAAATCACTGGAGATTATATTACCATAAACCAGGTCATTTTTCTTGATCTTTTGTCTTAATTCTTCAATTTCCTGCTGATTCTGAGGTATTGCCTTGATTGAATCTTCAATAATAAGCTGGTCATTCTCCCCTGTTATATCCTGAACTGTAAAGGGGCTTTTTACCTGATCAATCTGTTTTATCTTATCCATTTTATCTGACAGATTCTTTATCCTCTTTAAAACCCCGGGTGATAAGACATCATCAGCAACTACTCCCACCATCACAATCTCTGTACCACCAAAGATATCTTCAATTTTATTAATGTTTATCCTGGCCGGTAGGTCTTCAGGAATCTGACTCTTGATAGCAGTATCAATTTCTGTATGTGGAATCTGGACTGCAAAAAATACAGTAATCATCAGAAATATAATTATAACTAGTCTGGGGTGATTGACAGAAAAATTACCTATTTTCTTAACCATATAATCCCCTCGCTCTGTAATTAATTACGAACGTTCGTTAGTTCATTTCTAAAAAATATGATAGCATGAAAAAGTCGGTTGGTTATGCCACATTATTATGTAACCAATAATTGTCCCATTCATTATTTAATTGAATTGTTTTTAAGGCAAGAAGAGC
>JARRCS010000005.1 GCA_029981855.1 Halanaerobiales bacterium
GCTTTTTTGTTTATTAATTTCTCCGCAATATTGTTTTAAATTTTAAATTCCGCAAACTATTCCGTTTTTATACCGCCCTTTTACACCGGTGTGGACACTTTTTCAGCTTCTTTGGACCATAATACTCCAGCTTCTTTAGCTGCCTCAATAACTTGTTTTTGCTGTTCTTTTGTTAATTTGCCCCAAGCTTTCTTACTAAAGGCCACTACATTATTTGTATATGCAAAATCCATCATAGAAAGATATTTCTGAACCTCATAAAAACGCTGGCCCTCTACATGTAATAAAGGATTATGCTGCCCATCTACAACCCCACGTTCTAAAGCAACATAAAGCTCAGAAAAAGCCATAGGAATGGGTACTGCTCCTAGAGCTCTTAAAGCAGTACTATAAACTGGCACCTCTGGGCTACGAATTTTTAAATCTTTTAAGTCATCAGGAGTATCTATAGGTCGTACATTGTTAGTAACCTGCCTAAAACCATGCTCCCATAAAGCAACAGCTTTAACACCAGTAGTTTTACTTAAATTATCTAAGATCTTTTGCCCAATAGGACCATTATTTACAGCATTCGCATGTTCTCTTCCTCTAAATAGAAAGGGAATTTCAAAAATTTGCATAGTGGGATAATAACTACCAAAAAGCCCTGAGGATACTATTCCAGCATCAATTGTTCCTAATACCATGCCTTCTACTAATTCTCTCTCATCACCCAGGGTTGAAGAACCGTATACTTTCACTTTTACAGAACCATTAGTTTTCTCTTCAACCAGTTTCACAAAAATATCAGCAGCTCCTTGCTGCGGACTAACAGGAGCACCAACATGTCCCATCTGAATAACAACTGAGTCCTTTGCAAAAACACTACCCGATATAACCAAAAGCATCAAAGAAAAAGCAAACAGACATACAATTAACTTGTTACTTTTTTTAAACATTTAAAATCCTCCTTTTTTTAAAATTTTGGTAATTACAACTTCCTACAAAATTTTAATTATATTCCCCCCTCTATTTTTAATTAATCCCCCCTCTATTTTTAATTAAATTCAGAACTCCTGAAATTTGATCTTTTACTTTTTGTGCATTTTTCTTGAAAAAAGGGTTTTCTACAAGAATAGATGTTGATGTAGCAAGATTTATATAAATTGCCGGATTTAAAATTGCACAAAAAGTTCCCTTAATATGCATTTTATTTTATTGTTCCTATTGTACTAGGGCTCAAGCTAATTATACAAATGGAAATAATTAGATTTCCAGAGCTCTGAAATTGTAAAAAATTTATATCTTAATAATAACCTTTCCTGCTTTACCTCCTTTTGCTGTCAGAATAGCTTTTTCCGTCTCATCTAAGCTAAACTCATGAGTTAGTATATCCCTAATATTTAATTTTCCAGATTGAATCAGGCTATCTGCCAAATACCAGCTATCAAACATTTCCCTACCTGTAATACCATAAATTGTAGCCTCTTTATAGATAACATTATTAACTAAGTCCAGGGGAACTTCCTGAGAATGTAATCCTATTAGCGAAACACGTCCCCCTTTTCTCAATACTTCTAAACCGGTCTTTGTTCCCGATACAGAGCCACTCAGTTCTATAACAACATCAGCCCCGAATCCGCCCGTCTTTTCTTTTATAATCTTAACAACATCATCTTGGGTCGGATTTAGGGTTACGATATTATCTCCCATTTTTGAAGCTAAATTTAAACGGTATTCACTAAGATCAACTACAAATACCTGACTCGCCCCTGATACACTTGCCACATTGGCAGCAAATAGACCTATTGGACCGGCACCGATTATTACCGTAGAAAACCCGGCAATCTTATCCTTTAATACCCCGTGCACCGCTATTCCGAAAGGCTCATAGACTGCACCTATCTCTGGAGGAGTACCTTCAGGGAGCTTCCAGGCACAGACTTCAGGTATTTTAGCATATTCAGCAAAAGCCCCATCAGTATGGACACCAACGATCTTCATATCCTGACAGATATGCTGTTTTCCTGTCTTACATAACCTGCACTCACCACAAGGAATATGAGTTTCAGCGGCAATTAAATCCCCCTTTTTGATAGAACTTACCTGCTCACCCACAGCCACAACTTCACCACAGAATTCATGTCCTATCACCATCGGATTTTTTGCATCTACATTTTCACACCAATCACTCCAGTTATATAAATGAATATCGCTACCACATACTGCTCCTGCCTTAACCTTTATCAGAATTTCATTTGAGGATATTTCAGGTACCGGGATTTCCCGTATTTCAATGCCCTTATTGCGATTTGGTTTATAAGCGGCTTTCATTTAATCAACCTCCTCTTCAAAATATCTTTTTATTAAAAAAATATTACTTGGCAAAATCTATTGCCATTTTTATTGCCTGGACCAGACTCTCTTCATTTGCTCTTCCTTCTCCTGCTTTGCCAAAGGCAGTTCCATGGTCTACAGAAGTCCTTATAATAGGTAAGCCAACAGTTATATTTACACCACTTACCGAAGACCATTTATTGGTTTCCTTATTATACTTGAATGCAGTAACCTTCATAGGGATGTGCCCTTGATCATGATACATCACTACAGCAATATCATACTGCTTACCCCTGACTTTTGAAAAGATTGTATCGGGAGGAACTGGCCCTTCAGCATTAATACCCTCTTCTTTAGCCTGATTGATAGCAGGTATAATTTCATCTATCTCTTCAGTACCGAATAAACCCTGTTCACCAGCATGAGGATTCAATCCGGCAACTCCGATTTTAGGCTCATTTATCCCCAACTGCTTCATTGCCTGGTCAGCCAGGCGGATCACAGTTAGAACCCTCTCCTTCTTTACCCTATCACATGCCTCTCTAAGTGAAACATGGGTTGAAACATGAATAACCCGCATTTCTTCATCAGCCAGCATCATTGCATAATCATTAGTATTGGTCCTGTCAGCAAATATTTCTGTATGGCCGGCATACTTAAACCCGGCTGCATTAATTGCTTCCTTATGGATTGGTCCAGTCACCACAGCAGCAATCTTATTCTCAAGGGCCAGGTCAATAGCTTTAAAAATGTATTCTACAGAAGCCCTTCCAGCTGCTGCACTAACTTCACCGTATTTAAAATCATTAAGTCCAATATTATTAAGATCTAACAAATCAATCTTACCATATTCTCCTTTAACATCATTAATGTCATTAATTACATTTAATTCAAGATTAGAAGGTATAAAGCTAATAGCATCTTCCATTACTACCTTGCTTCCTACTACAACTGGTTTACACCTTTGATAGATTTCTTCATAGTTTAAAGCCTTAACTGCAATCTCAGCTCCTATACCTGCAGGATCTCCCATTGTAATTCCGATTATTGGTCTTTGCATTTTAAATGGTTTATTTCTAAACCTTCACCTCCGCATTACCATAATTTATCAAATTTAAGGCTAGCTGATATAAGGTATCTTCTCCACCAAAACCACCAGCCTTTGTGATCAATTTAATATTTTTATAATGTTTGTTATTGGCAAAGGACAGGGGAATTCCTGGTAAAAGTTCATCAAGAATAATTAAGCTATTAATCCCTAACTCCTTACAAACTCCAATTGCGGTATCTCCCCCTGTTAAAATCAGGTTTTCTACTCCAGCGGTTCTGACAATAGTAGCTGTAAGCCTGGCTAAAAAATCCCTGATAATTACCTCCAGTTCCCGAAATGAAATTTGCTCTTTTTTAATTAAGTTATTAGCACCCCCTTCCCCATTGTAAATGGGATCTGGATGCAATATCAGGTGTTTTCCCCCTTTTATAGCTCTTATTGCTTGATCTTTATATTCCAGAAACACACTTCTTTTGTTTCTTAAAACCCCTTTAAGGTCAATTTTCAAATAGGACACACTCATCATTTCTCTGTAATATTCAATCTGCTTTTCCATAATTTTGTTTCTGGTCCCTATAACTGTCAGGATAGGCTGGTTGCAACTACTTAATTTTTTTATCTTTCTTTTTTTAACTTCATTTAAATCGACAAGGTAATTTGCTAGACCAGCTGAACCGCAATATAAAATTGAACCCTGGAATTTCCGGCTGCTGTTCATTATTTCCTTTAGATGGTGTTCAATCACCGCATCAATAATGATGATTTTTTTCCCTTCTTTATATAAGATTTCCAAACGGTTAAGAATTTCAGTTTCCCCTTTCATTACATCTTTCAATTCGATTAACCCTACCGGCAGCTGTGTCTGTTGCTGGATAAAGTGGGGAATATAAGTGCCTTCCCAGGGTTCAAGCTGACCACTAAAATACTGGCTGGTACCGAGGGGTTCATTATTAACAAGAAGGTAACCTCCAGCGGTTATTCTTTTGTTATGGGGAAAGCTAGGTGATATAATACATAAATCCTTATTTAAAAGCTCCATTAGAACTTCAATTTCTTTCCCGATATTCCCCCTTAGTGTCGAATCTATCTTTTTATAGAACAGGATATCACTCCTGTTTTCTAATTGTAACCTTTCAACAGCCTTACTAATTATCTGACCGGCCTGGTCTTCACTGAGGTCCCTTGTTTCAGTATCTACTACAAGAACATCTGCGGTATTTAAAATTCCAGATGTATCATTTTCATCTGAACATAAAGGATCGATATAAACCATGGTTTTTAAGCCCTGTTTTGATAACTGAACCCCGGAATCATTTGCACCTGTTAAATCGTCTGCCATTATGTATATCATTGTTTTCACCTGGATCATTTTATTGGATTATAAATCTATAAATAATATATTGCAAGGTACGTGCCAACCGGAAATTTTTTTAAAGAACAAAAAAACAAATTGGCCTTCGATCATAATATTTTTTAAAGTAAATTCCTTAATACATAGTCATCCGTAAAATTATGAAGAATAATTTCCTATATATTAAAAAAGAAGCCCATTCTATCTTTGAGCTTCTTTGTAAAATAATTATGCTTCTTTTAAAAATTGTTCTATTTTGATACGTTAAGATTTTCATATTGAAAAGTTTTTTTCCTTTTTGAAACGTAACGATTAACAAAAATAATAATCCATAAAATAGTAAATAATTTTCATTAATTCTTATTTAAAAGTTTAAAAAAAAATATTTTTAAAAAAAGAAACGTTTTATATTTAAACACTTCTTTTTTTATATTGAAACATTGTTTTATAATGAAACACGTCGGGAGTGGGTAAAAATATGTTCCCCCCGGGTCAATCAAGTTTCCGCCAGAGGGTAGTTCTACCTATTCCCAGTCTTTTTGAGGCTGCTGTTTTATTTCCATTTTCTTCTGCAATTACTTTTTTAATAATTAGTTTCTCAATTTCTTCCAGGCTCCTATCCAAGGGGATTACCATAGTGTTGGCAGGTGTATCTTGTTGAACATCTTTATTTTTATTGTACCCCCCCCTGAAAGATGAAACCGTCTCTTGAACCAGGTCTGTTGTAATATAATTGCCTTTAGCCCTGATTATCAATCTTTCCATAGCGTTCTCCAGCTGCCTGATATTACCAGGCCAGTCATATCCCTTTAATATCTCCATTCCCCCGTTAGATATCCCTTTTATATCTTTTTTAATTTTATAACGATATTTATCCAGGAAAAAATTAACCAGTAAGGGGATATCCTCTTTCCTTTGCCGTAATGGGGGTAGATTAAGGTTAAGAACATTGATCCGGTAAAACAGGTCTTTCCTGAATTTGTTCTCAGCTACTAACTGATGGAGGTCTCTGTTGGTTGCAACAATTATCCTCACATCAACCGGAGTTATCCGATCATCACCTATTCTCCTCACTTTACGTTCCTGAATAACCCTTAACAGACGAACCTGAATATTGGGGGAAATTTCACCAATTTCATCAAGGAATATTGTTCCACCATGGGCCTGTTCAAATAGTCCAGCCTTTCCCTTTGTGGCACCGGTAAATGCTCCCTCTACATAACCAAATAATTCACTCTCCAGTAAGTTTTCAGGAATAGCTGCACAGTTAAAAGCCACAAAAGGTTTGTTTTTACGGGGACTGGCATTATGCACAGCTTGAGCAAAAAGTTCCTTTCCTGTGCCGGTTTCACCATAAATTAACAGGGGTGAATCAATCAGGGCATAGTCACGGGCCTCTTCAATTGCTTTTTTAATTATTGTACTTTGACCAATTATATCATCAAAAGTATTTTCAGCAACATGTCCCTTAAGATAAAGTTCTTTTCTGATCTTCTGCTCCATTTTTTGTATTCTTGATATTTCCTGACAGGTAGCAACAACCCCGATTATCTCATCACCAACCTCAATCGGTGTCACATTGGCAGCAATTTTTTTGTTACCGATAGTCCAGATCCTTTCTTTTTCGCTATTTCCCGCTTTAACTGCCTTAAGTAAATCTAATTCAGGAAGAACGGTATCTATATTCTTACCGATAACTTTAAAGGCCTGCTTATTAAATATTTTTTCTGCCTGGGGATTAAATATGTCAATCTTTCCTGATTGATCAATGCTGATGATACCCTCATAGGCAGAGTCTATGATACTTTTAACACGCCTGGTCTTTTCCATTTCCCTCCGTCGAGCTCTGGCCACATTCTCTGCTTCAATTATGGCCCTGGTTAATGCTTCCCTTCCCGATTTTATTAGAAAGGTTTTCATCCCCAGTTCATTGGACATTTTGACTGATATATTATCCCCGACAACATAATCATAACCCTGATCCCTAACTTCCTTTAACTTGCTTTTAATATAATCGGTATCATCATACCATTCTTCCTTCAGGGTAAAAACCTTTAAATCAATACCCATCATTTCTCCAAATCCTTTAAGACCGTGGGTAAAAGGTTCAAATCCGATTAGAGCAATCTTTTCAGTCTCTTTACGAACAGTATATAAAATTCGTATCAGATCGAAGCCGCTAACCTGAATATCAACCACTGGAATATCAATTACCTTTTTTTTAATTGCAATTGAAGTCCCACCCCGACTGATTAAAACATCATACCCCTTTTCTTCCAGCATCAGGGCTTTCTTCACCCCGGCTTCCAGGTCACCGATTTCCACATGTATATCCTTTTTTAAATCATGACATATCTCTGTAAACAAATCTGCCAGTTTTTTATAAGGGGCAATAAAAGCAATTGAATATTTCATCTATATCCTCCCCGCATATATTCCTTTATACAAAATACTTCGATATTCTTTTTCATCTTCCTGCTTACTATTTTGCATTAACTTGTAGTTACATCTTTATCATAAAGATACAAATGTACCTTTATGATATAAATATACTTCCATTAATTTTAAAATAGCGTAATTTGAACAAATTGGTCCTCGGCCATAATATTTTTTAACGTAAATTCTTGATGTATAATCAGCCACAAATTATTAAAGTATAGTTTTTGTATTATTCAATTAATTTTATCATTTTAAAAGAATTTGTTAAATACCTGAGGGTGTTTTTTTTATGAGAGATATAAAAAAAACGGTAAATTCCTTTTTTTCTGGAAATAAGAAAACCCCCGGTTTTCAGGGGTTTTTTACCAGTTTGTCCCTCAGTTTATTAAATTCCTCTTCCAGTTGGGTATCGGTCTCCGACTCTCCAATTATCTGCATAATATCACTCTCCAGGGTTTTGACTTCCCCGGGGTCGATAATGTCTTCCATCTCACCGATAATCTTTTCAAAAAGATTAATTTTATCATATAAGAGCTTTAGAATCTTCTCTTCAATGGTATATCTGGTAGCTAGGTTATAGATATGAACATCTTTTGTTTGACCAAGCCGGTGAATACGTCCAATCCTCTGTTCAACCTTCATTGGATTCCAGGGTAGATCATAATTAATTATCACATTACAGAACTGTAGATTTAATCCCTGGCTGCCTGCCTCGGTGCTGATTAAAACATCCTTCTGTTTCTGAAAAATGTGTTTAATCCATTCCTTACCGCTGGAACTGAATCCACCGTTAAATAGGATGGTACTATATCCCTGTTTCTCCAGAAAACGGGCAATATAGATCTGGGTAGCCCTGTACTCGGTAAAGATAATAACTTGTCCATCTACTTCCTTTAAAATCCTCTCTACTTCTTTCATTTTGGCATTGATCTTGATCTTCTTTGCGAGTTCATAGATCTCAAAGAGAGTGGGTGAATAGTAATCCGTATTGGCCAGGGTCTGTAACAGGGCAAAGGAACTACTGCAGATCTCCCGCTGATAGGTTAAAAGGTTAAGGATACTCAATTTTCCAGCCCGGCGGCGCCTGTATTCGGTCTTGACATATTCGGTAACCCGGTTATACAACTTCCGCTCTTCCGGTGTTAAATTTACCACAACCTGATGGATATGCCTTTGGGGAAATTCTAGACCCGTATCATCATGAGTGTTTCTGATCATAACTTTTTCCAGCTCTTCTTTTAAATCACCGCTATTTTTAACCATATGCTTGCCGACAACATATCTACTCTTAAAATCATCCAAATCATTATATAAATCAGGATATAAAATTGATATTAAATTATATAATTCCTCAAGATTATTTTGAATCGGGGTTGCCGTTAATAATAAGCAGTACTTTTTCTTAAGGCTGTTAACAAACTTCCAGTTTAAGGTATTTCGATTTTTCAGGCGGTGGGCTTCATCTACTATCACCATGTCAAAGTCAATCTCTCTTAGATACTGAGCATTGTTTTCCCTTTTAGCCATATCAAGGGAGGCTATCTGATGGTCCCAGTAATCCCAGGCTAGTCCTTTACGGTTAAAGAAAATATCGGTAATTTTCAGCTTATTTACCATCTCATTCGTCCACTGAAAACCCAGTGAGGCAGGAACAAGGATTAAAAATTTCTTTACCAGGCCTTTATCCATATATTCCTTAAGAATCATACCGGCCTCAATGGTTTTACCAAGACCAACTTCATCTGCCAGTATAGCCCGGCCATCAAGTTCATCAATAACCTTTCTGACGGTGGCATATTGATGCGGTAAAAGCTCAATATCTAATTTATCAAGGGCAATATATATCACCTCCTCATTATTAAAATTCCATTTAGTTTTTTTCTTTATGTAGGTAAGTTTTGTCTTAGAAATTTATACCGATAATACCACCGATACTTCCGGCAATTAATCCCAGGATTAACAGCAGAAATATATACCAGAAAGAAATAGGCATACTGATTGAACCCAGTAAAATAATGACAACCATGTAAATTAACCCGCTCAATCCACCGTTTAACCAGCCGTTTTTCTCAACCCTTCTGGCAACATAAAACCCGATATAGCCGATAATTAAAAAGTTTTCCACTATTAAAACATTATTCCGGATATTTGTATCCAGACTGTAAATAAAGGACGAAAAGAGTGCCATTATTGTACTGATTATTATTAATATGATTATCCCAATGATAACACCCTTCAGAATGACAGGGTTATTAATTGCCTTTTCCTCCTGATCATGAAACATAAAAAAACCCCCCTTCTAAAATTAAATATATTAAATTAGAGAGGGGATAATGCTATTTTATTTCATTTTTTCCCGTAAGAGTTTAATCTGAGAAAAATTGGTTAGATTTAGTTGTAGAGGAGTAATCGAAATCCTATCTTTTTTCAAGGCCCAGATATCGGATTCTTCAGAGATATCTTCCTCGCTGATAACCCCGGTTAACCAGAAATACCTGTTTCCCATAGGATCTATCCTCTCCTCAAAACTATCTTCGTATTGACTCTTTCCCAGACTGGTAATTGAAACACCTTGAATTTTCTCTTCCGGTAGATCGGGTATATTTATATTTAGTAACATAATTTCGCCAATTGAAAATATATCGCTTTTAATAAAGTTATTAATAAACCTGGCACCATACTTAAAATCCCGATACTTTTTAGTTGCTAGAGAAACAGCAATAGAGGTATAACCCATCATAAAACCTTCCATGGCGGCCGAAACGGTACCGGAATAAAGAACATCAAAACCGATATTAGGCCCATCATTAATTCCAGAGATAATCAGGTCCGGTTTGAAATCCGTTAATTTTTCCAGTCCTAATTTTACACAATCTGCCGGGGTACCATTTACTTTATAACCTGTCAGGCCGTCAATACCTAAATTTACCTCCTTGGCCCTGAGAGGGTCAATAATTGTAATAGAATGACTGGCAGCACTCCTTTCCCGGTCAGGTGCCGAAACCACTACCCTGTGCCCGCCTGCAAGTAGTACCTGGGCCAGGGTACGAATACCATCAGCATAAATACCATCATCATTGGTTAATAATATCTTCAATTTACCACCTCTTCACCAATATATACTATCGTCCGGCGACTAAGCATAGATAGAGATTATTCTATATTAGGGCCGATAGACCAATTTCTTCTTTATATATGATATCAAAAAAAGCATAAAAATACTATTTCTTTTTTTGATAAGGATACCTAAATTTTACTGCACCGGCCTTGATGGCCTAGTGTTGAAACCAACCATGCGTAAGTTATAGATGGTTTCTGCAATTGAAAACATCTATTTATTGTTTTTAATAGCTTAATAAAGTAATTCTGTATATTTTCAAGCAATATAAATATATTTGCCGTTATTAAGATTTTATAGCCTTAATCTCCCTTTGACCTCAGGGTATATTTAATGTATACTATGTCTTGTCGTCAATGATTTGGGCATTGATTCGGGCTGTGGCGCAGTTTGGTAGCGCACCTGCTTTGGGAGCAGGGGGTCCTGAGTTCAAATCTCAGCAGCCCGACCATGAAAAGAACAAGCCCTCATCGTCTAGGGGTCCAGGACACCAGGTTTTCATCCTGGCGGCAGGGGTTCGAATCCCCTTGAGGGTGCCATATGGAGGGGTGCCCGAGTGGTTAAAGGGAGCAGACTGTAAATCTGCCGGCGATTGCCTACAAAGGTTCGAATCCTTTCCCCTCCACCATTTATATTAAAATACCTCCGGTCACTTTTTACGCCCGGAGGTATTTTGTTCTAGTGGTCTAATAAAAGTTTGGAAAAAAGCAAAAAAACGGGATTGCCCCGTTTTTCAAAATTCAAACACCTTACTGGTAACCTCTCCACTTTTTCCCAGGGGACCAATAATCTCATTACCCTTTTTCACTTTAATTCCCCCGGCATTACCCATTTTCATATATAGTTCTTTCTTACCCTTAAATTCTTTGACGTCTCCCTTTTCCAGAATTCCTTCAAAGACCTTTTTACCATCAACCTTAACCCGGAGCCAGCACCTTGCGGTTACAATAATTTGGATAGATTTCTCTTTTTCAATATTTTGAACCTCTTTATTCTCTTCATCTTCTACTATCCTGTTCTCTTTAATTACTTCTATCTTGTTCTCTTCTTCTCTTACCGGTTTATTCTCCGAACTTTTCTGGAAAACAGGGATAGAGGATTTAACGGCATTATCTTTCTTTTCTTCTATTACATTATCTACATAATTCATCATATTATCCGCTTGTTCTTCCGTATCTTCAGCTTTCTGAGGTTCTTTTAGGATAGAATCTGTTGCTACAGAAGATTGCGGAGTCTCTATTTTTTCAGATTTGGCCTTATCGGAAAAATCAGAATTAGATGACTGAGTACTATAGGTTTCACTTAATTCCTGAAGTCCATACTGGGAGTCGTTCAACAAAAAGACATTATAAACGACAAAAGCAATAACTAATAGCAGTATTATTACAATACTAACACTAAGTACCTTACTATGTAGAAAAAAGTTACCGTTATCATCATCAGATAATTCTATAGTCTGAGATTCCTCTTTTTCAAGCCGGGTCTCTTCTTTTTTTAATTGCTGATACTCTTCTGCTAATTTATTGCCATCTAGACCGAGCTGGTTGGCATATCCTTTGATAAACGCCCTGACATAAGCCTCTCCGGGAATTATATCAAAATTTTCTTCTTCTAAGGCTTGCAAATACCTGGATCTAATTTTTGTTTTATTTTGAACATCCTTTAAAGTCCATCCCCGTTCTTTTCTGGCCTTTTTCAGTTTTTCACCTATGGACAATCATATACCCCCTTTCCCTAAAACCTTTTATGCCTTTTAAGAGCCTGGTCTGTTTTTCATTAATTCGGTAAATTACTTTACCTTCAAACAACTACACATAAATGTTGGAGAGACGTATCCTTAAGTAATAATTCTATAAACGAACTGTAAAATCCTTCTTTTTAGAGAAGAAATCGGTCCCTTATTCCTCCTTATCATAGGGTTCCCCATCGGCGGCAGGTGGGGTAGCACTACCGATGATACCTGTCAGGGCAAAAATTGTTAAGATATAGGGTAGCATCAGTAAGAACTGTCGTGGAATAAAGGTTATGCCAATTGTCTGGGCCAACATCTGTAATGCATCGGCAAATCCGAATAAGAGAGCTGCCAGCAATGCTCCATGAGGAGTCCATTTACCAAAAATCATAGCTGCCAGGGCGATAAACCCGCGACCGGCAGTCATATTCTCCACGAAGACATCAAGTAGACCGATAGACAGGCTAGCACCACCAATACCGGCCAAAAGTCCGCTCAATAAAACAGAGATGTAACGGATCCTCTTAACATTGATACCAACACTATCAGCGGCAGCCGGGTGTTCCCCGACAGACCGGACCCTTAAACCAAAGGGTGTTTTCCAGAGAACCCAGTAGGAAACAGCGACCAGGACTAAGGCAATATAAACGAAGGGAATATGATTGCCGATAATATCACCGATAACCGGAATATCTTTGATCAGCGGAATCGCCCAGTTTTTTACCTTATTAACACTGGGGGATTGACCGGCATGTTTAAACATTGTCCTGAGCAGGAAACCTGTCAGGCCTAAAGCCAGAATGTTAATGGCCGTTCCACTGACAACCTGATTGGCCTTAAACTCGATGGAGACAACAGCATGGAGGGCGGCAATAATGATGCCAGCTATCATAGCTGCCAGTACACCTAACCAGGGGCTACCGGTCAAATAGGATATCGCCATAGCCGTGAAGGCACCGATCAGCATTATACCCTCCAAAGCAATATTGATTACCCCTGACCTCTCAGAAAAAACCCCACCCAGAGCGGCAAAGATTAAGGGGGTGGCCATACGCAGGGTTGTACTTAATAAAGCAATGATATTATTGATTAACAAGGCTGATTCCCCCTCTTCTTCTCTTTATCTTGCGGGCAATCAGGGTAAACATATACTCTGCTGCCACAAAGAAGATAATAATAGCCTGAATAATTTCGATTACTTCTTTCGGGACACCGGCAAGACTCTGCATCTGCATTGCCCCTCTGGAGAGAATTCCGAATAACAGGGCACTTAAGACAACACCACCGGGGTGGTTTTTCCCCAACAGTGCCACCGCAATTCCGGTAAAACCGTAACCGATAAAACCGAAGGGCTGGTAGGCCCGGTACTCCAGTCCCATTACCTGAACTGAACCGGCTAACCCGGCTAAGGCCCCGCTAATAAACATAGCCAGAACCATATTCCGGGCAACACTGATTCCACCATATTCAGCCCCATCCGGATTAAGTCCAACGGCCCTGACTTCATAACCGATAGTAGTCTTCCAGAGGAGATAATAGATAAGGGCCGCAGCAATTAAAGCAATCATAAAACCAAGATTAAGCCTGGAATGAGGCACGCGCCAGAGTCTAGCACTCTCAAGTATTTTGGGTGTTGCCGGTAAGGCCCCCGGTTTCATTAAAGGACCACCGATTAAATAGCCCGTGAAGTAAAGGGAGATATAGTTCATCATGATGGTTGTAATTACCTCATGGACGCCCAGGGTTGCCTTTAAATATCCGGCAAATCCACCCCAGACTCCTCCTAGTATAATACCGGCCAGGAGAGCCAGGGGAATATGGATAAACCAGGGAAGACTTATAACATATCCAACCCAGGCAGTGGCTGTATAGGCAATCAGAAACTGTCCATCACCACCTATATTAAATAAACCGCATCTAAAGGCAAAGGCTACAGCTAAGCCTGTAAAGATAAGGGGAGTTGTATTTACCAATGTCTCATAGAATCCCCGTAAGCTTCCGAAGGAGCTGTTCCATAAAACTTGATAGGCCTGAAGTGGATTCTTACCGATTAACTTCATAAAGATTGCACCGATTAATAAACCGAAAATTACTGCTATAACGGGCATCAATAATACAGAGATATAGTTTAGAAATGACTGCTGCCCTTTCCTCTCTTCAGCAATTGTCTTATCTCTATCCATTTATGCTCCACCTCCCATAGCTCTTCTGGTGCCGGCACCGGCCATGAGCAACCCTAGTTTCTCCTCAGTCGCCTCTTTTCTGTCTAAAATATCAACAATCTCCCCCTCATAGATAACGGCAATTCTATCACTCAGAGAGAGGATTTCATCCAGTTCCAGTGAGATAAGAAGAACGGCTTTACCGGCATCCCTCTGTTCAATTATCCTTTTGTGGATAAATTCTATAGCACCTACATCAACCCCCCTGGTTGGTTGAGCAGCAATTAAAAGATCAGGATCCCGGTCAAATTCCCGGGCCAGTATTACCTTCTGCTGATTACCCCCAGAAAGGGATTTTGCCAGAACATCTTCATTCGGGGTTCTAATATCGAATTCCTTGATTAATCTCCTGACTTCTTTGCGGATTTTATTGTAATTCATCTTAATCCCTCTAGCATAAGGAGGTTGATAATGATTACCCATTATTAGATTCTCATAGAGGGTAAAATCCAGCACCAGTCCGCGATGCTGTCTGTCCTCAGGTATATAGGAAACACCGGTTTCGATAATATCTCGCGTACTAAAATTAGTAATATCCTTACCCTTAAAGAGGATCCGACCTTCCTCTAGTTCCCTTAAACCGGTCAGGACCTCGGTTAACTCTGACTGACCATTACCGTCTACACCGGCAATACCGAGGATTTCACCCCTCCTGACACTGAAGGTTGTGCCGTTTAAGGCAAGAAGCCCCCTATCATTTTTAGCCTTAAGATTCTCGACCTCAAGAATAACCTCACCGGGATGAGCAGGTCCCTTCTCCACCCGGAGGACAACCTCTCTCCCAACCATCATCCTCGCCAGGTCACTGGTAGTGGCCGAATCTGTAGAAACGGTATCGATAACCCTGCCCCTTCTGATAACAGTTACCCTATCGGAGATTGCCTTTACTTCCTTTAACTTGTGGGTGATAAAGATAATCGATTTGCCCTCTTCAGTCAGGCTTTTCATTATTTCAATCAATTCCTCAACTTCCTGAGGGGTTAAGACAGCTGTGGGTTCATCCAGAATTAAGATATCAGCTCCCCGGTAGAGGGCTTTGAGGATTTCGACCCTCTGCTGCATACCAACAGAGATATCTTGAACCCTGGCCCGCGGGTCAACATTCAACCCGTATCTCTCCGATAATCTCTCCACATCCTCAATGGCCCTTTTTTCATCGAGCATTCCCCTTCTCCTGGGTTCGCTCCCCAGGACGATATTCTCAGCCACTGTAAAGGGAGGCACCAGCATAAAATGCTGATGGACCATACCTATACCATGCTCAATTGCTATATTGGGACTGGTAACATCCACCTTTTCACCGTTGATATAGATCTCTCCGGCATCAGGCTGATAAAGTCCATAGAGACACTTCATCAAAGTAGTTTTACCTGCTCCGTTCTCACCTAAGAGGGCATGAATCTCACCCTTTTTAAGTTGAAAATCAACCGAATCATTGGCCAGGACTCCGGGGAATTCCTTGGTAATTTTCCTTAAATCTAAGGCCAATTCATTTTTTCCTGCCATTAATATCCTCCCCTCATAATTTACTCTAACTCTTCTAGCATTTTTGAAACCCTGATTTCACCGGCGATTATTATTTTCCTTAAATCATTGACCTTTCTCATTATTTCCTTCGTCTTCACCACCGTTCAGGAAACTATCTAATTCATCTTCACTGATTAAAACCTCACGGGGTTTACTGCCGGCATAAGGACCAACTATCCCGTCTTCCTCCATCATATCAATTAAACGGGCAGCCCTGGAATGGCCGATATGTAAACGTCTCTGAAGCATAGATATTGAAGCCCTGTATTTGACAACTAATTTAACGGCCTCTTCATAGAGTTCATCCTTTTCATCATTTAGTTCGATCTCAACTTCCTTAATTTCATCCAGACTAACCTTATATTCAGGATTGGCCTGATTTTTCACAAAATCAACCAGCATATTGATCTCATCATTATCGATAAAGGCGCCTTGAACCCGTAGAGGTTTTTGCATACCGGCAGGTGCAAATAACATATCACCCTTGCCCAGAAGTTTCTCGGCTCCACCCATATCAAGAATCGTCCTTGAATCTGTCTGAGAAGAGACGGCAAAAGATATCCTGCTGGGGATGTTCGCCTTAATCAGGCCTGTAATAACATCGACCGAAGGCCTCTGGGTAGCTATCACCAGATGAATTCCGGCAGCCCTGGCCATCTGAGCCAGACGGCAGATATTATCCTCTACCTCACTGGCCGATACCATCATCAGATCCGCTAATTCATCAATAATAACTACAATATAGGGTAACTGCTCCTCTGCTGAGGCCTTTTTATTATAAGAAGTTATACCCCGGGTACCGCTGGTAGAAAAAAGTTCATAACGGTTCTCCATCTCATCTATTACCAGTTTCAAAACATTGGCAGCTTTCTTCGGGTCGGTTACAACCGGGGCAAAGAGGTGGGGTAATCCCTGATAATTGCTCAGCTCAACCTTTTTCGGATCGATCAGGAGTAATTTTACCTCTTCAGGAGTGGCTTTAAAAAGAATACTAGTGATAATGGTATTGATACAGACACTCTTACCTGATCCCGTTGCTCCTGCTACTAGTAGATGGGGCATCTGAGTTAGATCGGCAACAATTGGTTGTCCATCGATTCCCATTCCTAAAGCTAAAGACAACTTACTCCTGGACTTTTTAAATTCCTTGGAAGCCAGGATATCCCTGAGGCGGACCAGGATATTCTGCTGATGAGGAACCTCTACCCCGACAGCTGCCTTACCCGGAATCGGTGCCTCTATCCTGACATCCGGGGCAGCCAGAGCCAGAGCAATATCATCTGCCAGACTAACTATCCTGCTGACCTTAACCCCTGATGCAGGTTGTAGCTCATACCTGGTAATTGTCGGGCCATGATTAACCTTAATTACCCTGGCATTAACACCAAAGCTCTTTAAGGTCTCTTCCAGTACCTCGGATTTATTACCCGGCTTTTTCCTTTTATGACTGGAATCCTTTAACAAGTTTAGCCCCGGTAGCCTATAGCTAATTACATCATTACCTTGCTGTTTTTCTTTCTTAATTTTCTTACCCTCTCCTTTCACTGCTTCTTTCTCTCCAGGTTCTTTAGTCTCTATCTTGACAGCAGCTACTTCCTCAGAGGGGTAAGCGGCAAAAAGATCCTCTTCATATTCCCCTTCAATAACATCTTCTTCAAGTTCTTCCACTATATCACTCTCAAGATTTTCTTGCTTTTTGTGCTTAAATTTTAAATGCAGGCTTTTAATGGGAGAAAGGATAATATTTTTTATTTTTTCCAGAATTGACAATAGTAAAATATCAGACCAGAGGAGAATTCCGATTAACATAAAAGCGGCTAAGATTACATATGTACCCGTATAGCCGAATAATTTTAATAGAAACCAGGTATAGACTCCTCCCAGAAAACCACCGCCCTCTCCCATTAAGGCATATTCTAAGGGGAATTCCGGATAGATATAGGTATGGATCAGGGCCATGGAGGTCAGATAGCATAAGATAAAACCTATTAAACGGCTACTAAATTTAAGCCCTTTTAAACGGATTAAAGTCAATCCCCATAATAAAAGAAGCAATGGGATTATATAAGAACCTACACCAATTAATAATTGATAGGCTTCAGACAGTTTTCTACCAACAATTCCGGCTGTGGAGGTAAAGAGGGAGAGAGCACTTAATATGCTCAGGGCAATGAGTAAGATACCAAGTATCTCATTTTTTCTCTTCTCCACCATCTCATTATCTAACCCCCCATCTCTTCCTATCTCTTTTTCCTTTTCTACGGAATTTCCGGTCACTGGAACACCTCCTAATATTTACTTCTACATTATCTATAATAATCCTGCAAGTAAAATAATTATAAGACCCAGTGCCCAACAATAATAAGAAAATACTAACAGACTCCCACTTCTCAAGACGTGGAGCAGGTATTTAATAGCCAGGTATCCCGATACAGCTGCCGAAATGGTTCCGGCTATAATTAACTCCCAGGTTAAACCGGTTAAACCCACTATCAGAACATCCTTAAGCTGTAATAATCCGGCACCCAGGATAACCGGTATAGCAATCAAAAAGGAATAGCGGGCTGCCGCATCCCGGTCTAGACCCTGCAGGAGGGAGGCAACTATGGTACTCCCGGAACGGGAGATTCCCGGTATAGCAGCGAAGCCCTGGGCAACACCTACTATAATCGCATTATAGCCCTTCATCTCATCCAGACCCCTGCTGGCCTTACCCAAACGTTCAGCCAGATAGAGTAAAAACCCAGTTATTAATAGCATATACCCGACAATCAGAACAGAGGAAAATAATTTTATAATAAAATCCTCAAAGAGGATTCCGATTAGTCCTGTGGGAATAATACCGATTAAAATAAGTAAACTCAACCGTCTTTTTTCCTTTTTAAATAAGAGGATATCGCGGATATCCTTCCGGAAGATAATCAAAATCGGTATAACCGTACCGAAATGAAGAAAAACATCAAGGGTCAATTGCTCTGTCTCTATACCGAAGAGGGTTTGTACAATAACCAGATGGCCCGAACTGCTAATCGGTAAAAACTCAGTTAAACCCTGAATTAGTCCCAGGATAATAACTTTAATCATTTCCATAATATAATTCCTCCTGAAATAAATTTGCCTATCACCTATCATAGTTTCTTAGGCCTTAAAAAACTGACAAAAGTATCAAAGAAAGGTAGAAAGATTAGTATATTAAAGATATTAAACAGGGTATGGGCATTGGCAATCTGTCTTAACAGGTTTTGACTGGTCAACATTACCAGGTGATTAAATATCCCCAGAAAAGGTAGAATGGCGATAACCCCTATCAGGTTAAAGAGAAAATGCCCCCGGGCAAGAGATTTTGCCAGCCTGCTACTATTGAAACTTGCTAGAAAGGCGGTGATACAGGTGCCTATATTACTTCCCAGGGCAATAGCTATAGCTGCAGGTAAGGTGATTAAATTATTGCGGGCCAAGCTTACCGTAATCCCGGTTACTGCACTACTGCTCTGTATAATTCCAGTAATGATAACACCCAGAAGAATCCCCAAAAGATAATTATCTCCGCTAAAGGCAAGTATTTTAGTAATTAGTCCGGAAACGGCAGGATTTTGAAAATAACCGGTCATCATATTCAGGCCAGCAAAAACAACCCCGAAGGAGGCCAGAGCCAGACCGGCATCTACCAGTTTATTCCTGAGCATAAACCCTATAATCATAAAAAAAAGGCCGCTAATAATTAAATAGGGAAATAAAGCTATAACCGGAAAAGAGATGATCTGTACGGTGAAGGTAGTACCAATATTTGCCCCCAGCATAATTCCAATAGCCGGCTTTAACTGAAGGAGACCTGCTTCAATCAGGCTAATTACTATTATGCTTACCCCGCTACTGCTCTGCAGAATGGCGGTTACAACAACCCCGCTAAAGATACTGAGAAAAATACTATTTGAAAGCCTCTTTAAGGCCAGTTCAACCTTTGTTGATGCTACCCTACCAAGCCCTCTTTTACTACCTTCTAAACCCAGTAAAAATAAGAAGAGACCGGATAAAAAAATAAGCATAGTTATATCATCACCTTAAATATAATTGGACTAATAAACCTCAAATAGATAATTCACGAGATGCTATCGCAACATCTATTTGTGGTCCATAAATATAACTATGCTTAACAACCTTATTTTATCATCTAGAGAGCAATTTTGGCAACTATATCTGCAAACTTGTTTTAATTATTGTACCCGGCATGATATCATCCCTGAGATAAACTGCTGGATCGGAACTGATAACCCGGGAAACCCTGACCTGCTGGGCATCAATTCTTTCAACCAGCAAGGTAATCCCATCACTGGTTGTTATCTCTTCATATTCAGGGTTAAAATCGTCCCAGTCAGCAAAAATACACTCGCCGGTATAGAGAGAGTAGTTAATCATTATTACTCTCCCCTCTCTCCTCAATTAAGGAGCGTAATTTCAGCAGGGCCTTGTCCAATCCCCCGACTTCATCAATGATTCCATCATCTACGGCATCTTTTCCGATGAGCACAGTTCCAACATCCCGTACCAGTTCCCCGGTCCGAAACATTAACTCGCGGAAACGCTCCTCAGATATCTTAGAGTGTTCTGTTACAAAACGAATAACCCTGTCCTGCATCTTATCCAGGTATTCATAGGTCTGAGGAACCCCGATAACCATCCCCGTTAATCTGATGGGATGTACCGTCATACTGGCTGTGGCAACGATAAAGGAATAATTTGTGGCAACAGCAATCGGTACACCAATACTATGGCCACCCCCTAAAACTAAAGAAACGGTAGGCTTATTCATACTACTGATCATCTCAGAGATAGCCAAACCGGCCTCAATATCCCCGCCGACCGTATTTAAAATAATTAATAAACCCTTAATTTTAGGGTTTTCCTCTACTGCCACCAGCTGGGGAATAACATGCTCATATTTGGTAGTTTTGTTCTTGGGAGGCAGGATAAGATGGCCCTCTATCTGACCGACAATCGGAATGATGTGGATATCACTCTGTACATCAGTAGGTGGATTATTCTCACCCAGCTGTTTTAAAGCCTTAAGATTTGTTGGTTCCAGATTTTTCTCCGGTTGCCCTGGTTTCTGTCCCGGCTGATTGGGAGAATAGCCTGGTGCCGGTGGTTCATCCGGTCTTGCCGGTCCGGTTGGGCCTGGATTCGTTCCTGGGGTGGGAGTAGCAGGTGCAGCTGGATCTATTGTTGGTGTTCTGGGGTTTCTGGGATTATCATCATTATTAAACATTTATATCACTCCCTGAATTATCTTTCAAGGAATAGTATTAACAACCGGCAGGGATAATATGTATACAAATCGACTTATCTACTTCCCGGTTTGGTAAAGGGAATACCCTTTTTACATAAAGGGCAATCATCTGCCGGATAAGACTCAATATTTAAAGTCAGCAGGGGCTTAAAGGGGTAATTAAAAGAAGCCTTTCCCCCACTCCGATCAATAATTGAGCTAATGCCGATAACATTTATCCTCTCCTCTTCCAGAAGATTGATTACCTCCTGCACCGAACCACCGGTGGTAACAACATCTTCAACAATTAATACCCTTTCAGCTGGATTTAGCTTAAAATTTCGTCTTAATGTCATCCTCCCTTCTCTCCGTTCGGCAAAGATTGCCCTACATCCCAGGGCCTGCCCTACTGCATATGAAACAACAATACCCCCGATGGCAGGTCCTATAACAACATCTATCTTCTGATCACTCCAGAGTCTGGCAATCCCCTCTGCCAGTTCACTGGCATAACTGGGGTACTGTAATACCTGAGCACACTGTAAATACTTACCTGCATGCCTGCCGGAACTCAGTAAAAAATGCCCATCCTGCAATACCCCTGTTTCTTTTAGTATCTCGATTATTCTTTCTCTTTTAAGCATCTCATTAACCTCCTTCATAATGCCTGTCCTATTAAATCCTTTATCCTTTTTATCTCCTTTTCTATCATATATTCTTTAATCTCTTCGATTATTCTAGCTACGGCCCCTGGATCAATTAGGGTGGCTGTACCTACGGCTACCGCACTGGCGCCAGCCAGGATAAACTCAATGGCATCCCGACCGGTCATGATTCCCCCCATACCGATAATCGGTATTTTTACCCTGCTGGCAACCTGATAGACCATTCTTAAAGCCACTGGTTTTATTGCCGGACCGGATAAACCACCAAAGGTATTTCCCAGTAAAGGACGTTTATCGTCTATATCAATAGCCATGGCCAGCAGGGTATTAATCAAGGAAATTATATCCGCACCTCCAGCTACAGCTGCTTCAGCCATCTCCACGATATCGGTAACATTTGGTGTTAATTTAATAATCACCGGCCCCGGATAATTTTCTTTAACCCTATAGGCAACTCTGTAGACAAGTTCACTATCCGTACCGAAAGCCATCCCTCCACCTGCCAGATTAGGACAGGAGACATTTACCTCAAGTCCTGCAATCTGAGGATAGGGGGCCAGTTTTTCAGCCAGAAAAGCAAAATCATCTAAGGAATGACCCGAGATATTTACCAAAACAGGGACATTTAATTTCCCGATGACACTTAATTTTGTGGCAAGAAATTCCTCCAGGCCCGGATTCTCCAGACCGATTGAGTTTAATATGCCGGCCGGTGTTTCGGTAATACGCGGGGCAGGATTTCCCACTGACGGTTTGATAGTTAAACCCTTTACGGTAATTGCGCCCGGGATATCAGGATCCAGATATTCCTTAAGCTCTTCTCCGTACCCGCAGGTTCCTGAAGCGGTAATCACCGGGTTCTTTAACTTTAGGGAGGCAAGTCTGGTAGTCAAATCCAGCTCAATCATCAAAGACCACCTCCTCAAGGGAAAAAACCGGACCTTCCTTACAGACCCTCTGATTACCTTTATTTGTTTTATGGACACAGGAAAGACAGACACCTATCCCGCAGGCCATTCTCTCCTCCAGAGAAACCTGACCCGGAATCCCTTTTTTTTGGGCTATTACCTGAACCTCCCTGAGCATGGCTTCAGGGCCACAGGCAAATAAATAGTCCGGCTGAGTGTTATCTTTCTGCCAGAGATCGACTACCGTTCCCTGGAAACCGGCACTTCCATCCATGGTAGCAACTGCAAATTCTATATCTGCTTGCCTGAACCGGGCTATAAAATACTCCATCTCTTCCTTATTTTTACCGCCGATTAAAACTTTAAGCAGATTTTGCTTTGCCAGCCTCTTAGCCAGGAAATATAGAGGAGCGATACCCATACCACCACCAATAATCAGAATTTTCCGGGAGACAAAATCCAACTTAAAACCTTGACCCAGCGGTCCAAGAAGATCCAGCTTATCACCGGTTTTATAATCTGTAAGAATCCTAGTTCCCTTACCCACCACCCGGTAGAGTAGATAAATATCTTTCTCATCACTAAGATCATGGATGCTGAAGGGACGCCTAAGTAAGGGGTCAAAACTTAAATTATCTCTACCTATCTTCAGATGAACAAACTGACCCGGAAAAATAGAATCAGTAAGCTCAAGTGCTCTTATCTTAAGGAGATAGTAGTCATTACCAACCCGCTGATTGCTTTTCACTTCAACCATCAATCCGATCACCATCCTTTTCCTTAAAACATTAATATAAATCCTTAATGTAATCTAATGGGAGTGCCACGTGGTAAAACCATCCATCTATTTGTAAGATAATACCTCGTTAATCTCATCCCTCATCTTAACTGCAGCTGTCCTGGCAGCCAGGGCATATTCCTCTTCCGGAAATTGCAGGTCCCGGTAGGCAAAAATTATACCTCTAGCTGAATTAACCAGGGCCCCGGTTCCGTCAGCGTTAAACCCGTAAACAACATCACCGGGCTTACCACCCTGAACCCCGTAACCCGGAATCAGAAAAAAACAGTAAGGTAGTTGTTCTCTGAGTAAGTGTAATTCTTTGGGGTATGTTGCTCCTACTACCGCCCCCAGGTTGGAGAAGCCATTTTCTCCCCTGATACTACTTCCCCACTTATTAATTAAATCCCCGACAGCCTGAAATACCCTCCTGCCGTCTTCCAATCTAAGATCCTGTATTTCCGCTGCAGTTGAATTGGAAGTCCTTAGCAGGGCGAAGGCCCCTTTGGCCGGATCTTTAATAAAAGGCTTGATACCATCGAAACCGAGGTAGGGGTTGATGGTTATGGCATCAGCTGTAGAAAGTTCTTGCTGCCCTTCAAAACCTAGATAAGCCCTGGCATAGGCCTGGGCCGTTGAGCCGATGTCATTCCTCTTGGCATCCAGAATAACCAAGAGCCCCTTCTTACGGGCGTATTTTATCGTTTCCCGTAAGGCGGTAATCCCGTGGCTCCCGATTAATTCATAGAAGGCAATCTGCGGTTTAACGGCTACAGTAATATCGGCCACCTGATCGATTATCTTTTTGTTGAAGGTCAGGATAGCCTTTCCCCAGGCCTCTGAATGATCCATCGCCTCTTTTAAGGCCTGATCAATTAAAAATGAAGGTACAAGATCAGGATGGGGGTCAAGGCCAACACATATATGACTCTCTTTTCTTCTGATTTCATCTATTAACCGGTCAATAAATAATTTCACTTTGACCACCCCGGTCATCATAGACTATCTTTCCCTCAACCATTGTTAAAATTACCTTTCCTCTTAATTTCCAGCCGACAAAGGGCGTATTTTTACCCTTTGATTTAAAGGCGGCAGGTTCTACCTCCCACTCTCTGGCCGGGTCGAAACAGGTCAGATCTGCCCTGGCCCCCTCTTTTATTCCCTCAGCATCCAGTCCAAGGATCCGGGCCGGGTTAGCCACCATCAACTTCACCAGATCCCGCCAGCCGATTAACCCCTGCCGGATCAGCCGGTCATGAATCAGAGCTACAGCAGTCTCCAACCCTGAAATACCACTGGCAGCGTAATCATACTCACCCAGTTTATCCTCAAAGGTATGTGGTGCATGGTCGGTGGCGATGACATCAATAAGGCCTTCCTTGAGACCCTGCTTTAATTTATCAACATCTTCCTGACTACGCAGTGGTGGGTTTACTTTGGTATCGGGGTTATAACCCTTGACGGCCTCATCGGTGAGAATTAAATGATGGGGTGTAACTTCAGCCGTAATCTTTAGCCCCTTTTCCCTGGCCCTGGCAACCAGTTCAAGCCCTCTAGCAGTACTCAAGTGGGCTATATGGAGTCTGGCACCCGTCAGTTCTGCCAGCAAGATATCTCTGGCAATCATCACCTCTTCTGCTACGGCTGGTACAGGTTTTAGTCCCAGGATGGTTGAATAATATCCTTCATTCATCACCCCATCTCCCGCTAAATTCAGGTCTTCACAGTGATCAATGATCGTCAGGCCGAAGCTTACGGCATATTCCATCGCCCTTCTCATAATCTCACTGTTCATCACCGGATTACCATCATCTGATAAGGCTGTTACCCCGGACCTGGCCAGAAAACCTATCTCGGCAAGCCTTTCCCCCTGGCAGTCTTTAGTTATGCTACCGACGGGGATTACTTTGACAACGCCTGCTTCAGCCTTTGCTTTAATATATTCAATTGTAGCCGGGTTATCAGCAACTGGGTCAGTATTGGCCATACAGGCAATAGTAGTAAAACCACCTGCTGCTGCAGCCTCACATCCGGTTTTGATTGTTTCTTTTTCTTCAAAACCGGGTTCCCTCAGATGGGTATGCATATCGATTAAACCGGGTAGAAGAATTGTCTCTTTAAGATCGATAACCTCACAGTTGTTTTCCCGTATTTCTCTCTTTATCTTTCTTATCTTGGAATCTTCGATTAAAAGATCATATTTGCCCTCAAGCTGATTGATAGGATCGATGACCAGGGCATTCTTAATTAAGGTCTTCATCTTTGAGATCCCTCCCTGCTAATAGATAGAGCAAAGCCATCCTGATAGCTACCCCGTTGGTTACCTGTTCGGTAATAACCGATTGATCCCCATCGGCAACAGAACTCTCAATTTCAATTCCCCGGTTCATGGGGCCAGGGTGCATGATTAATACATCCTTAGATAACCCGGATAATCTCTCATCATTTATACCGTAAAACTGCCTGTATTCCCTGATAGAGGGAAATAGCCCCTTAGCCTGGCGTTCAAGTTGAATCCTGAGGATATTTACCACATCAACCCCTACTAAAGCCTTATCCAGGTCTGTAAAGACTTTTACTCCCATTTTGGAAATCTCTTTTGGGATCAGTGTTGCCGGTCCGGTTACTCTAACCTCTGCACCCAGTTTAGTCAACCCCCAGATATTGGAACGGGCTACCCGGCTATGAGCTATATCCCCTACAATTAGCACCTTTAACCCCTGAATCTTTCCCAGTTTTTCCTTAATGGTATACATATCAAGTAAAGCCTGGGTAGGATGGGCATGGGCACCATCACCGGCATTAAGTACACTCGCTTTAATCTTTCTGGCTAAAAACTCGGCAGCACCGGCAGCACTATGCCTGATAACCACAACATCCGCCCCCATAACCTCCAGCGTTCTGGCCGTGTCTAACAGGGTCTCCCCCTTGGCAACACTACTGGTAGATTTTGAGATACTCATTACATCCGCACTCAGTCTTTTAGCAGCCAGGTCAAAGGAAGATTTCGTTCTGGTGCTGGGTTCAAAGAACAAATTGACGATGGTCTTTCCTCTTAAGGTAGGAACCTTTTTAACACTACGGGTAAAGATCTCCTTCATGGCTTTAGCGGTTTCCAGTATCTCATAGATTTCGTCTGCCTCTACATTATACAGACCAAGAAAATCCTTCCTTTTCAAACTCAAATTAAACCCCCCTTATAAATTCTTTAGGCATTAAAAAACCTTTTTACCAGCTAACTGATAAAAAGGTTGCACAAAAAATTATGCCGCCCTTACCAGCCTCACTGGACTGATTTCAAGGGTAAACTATTGGCCTTTCGTATTAAATTATCGTATTAAATTTTTTAAAAATAAGGGTTAATGAAAAACCCCCTTACTGACCGGCAAGAGGGTATATAAAGGAATATATTAACGTTATAATAAATCAATCTCCCTTACTAATCTCACCGGACTAGTTTAAAAGGAACATATTCATTTAAATTAAATATATCAGAAATAATAATTCCTGTCAAGTAAAATGAGTATATCCGATAGGCCAAAGTCCGGTGATATTCTCCTAGAAAGAAAAAAGAAATCGAGCAGAGGGATTTCTCCCCCTACTCGATTACTAGACCTGCATGATGATTGGAAGAATCATTGGATTGCGTTTTATTTTTTTGTAAATATAATTATTTAACGAGTCACGAACTGTATTCTTCAGTACTGACCATTCGGTTATATTATTCTTCTCACATTCCTTAAGAGCCTCTTCTACACGGGAAGTAGCTTCGGCAATTAACTCTTCAGATTCTCTGATATAAACAAAACCACGGGTTACGATATCAGGTCCGGATAAAATCTTTCCTTGCTGGTCTATGGTTATTACTACAATAATTATACCATCTTCAGATAGTACTCTGCGGTCACGGAGAACGATATTACCAACATCACCTACCCCCAGTCCATCAACAAAAACCTGGCCTGACTGGATACTATCATCCTTTTTCACTTCTTTTTCCGTGAACCTAATCCTGTCACCGACCTCGGCAATATAGATATTTTCTTTAGGTATACCTACATCCTCAGCTAGTTTAGCATGGTGGTAAAGATGTCTATACTCCCCATGGACGGGGACAAAGAACTTCGGTTTAACCAGGTTTAGCATCAGCTTTAACTCTTCCTGGCTGGCATGTCCGGAGACATGAACACCAGAGATATCCTCATAGATAACATTAGCTCCACGTTTAAAAAGCTGGTTGATGGTTTCGCCGATAAATTTCTCATTACCCGGTATGGCAGAAGCTGAGATAATTACCGTATCGCCATTCCTGATATTAATATGATAATGATCACCTCTGGCCATCCTGGTTAAGGCAGCCATCGGCTCCCCCTGACTACCTGTTGTTAAAAGCACAACCCGGTTATCAGGCAGGCTGGAACAATTTCTGATATCAACGATCATATCCTCCGGAATGGTAAGATATCCCAGATTCCTGGCAATCTCGATATTATTGATCATACTCCTCCCGGTAAAGGCCACCTTACGGTTATACTTAAAGGCAGCATCAATAATCTGCTGGATCCGGTGAATATTAGAAGCAAAGGTAGCGACAACGATCCTTTCCCTTGCACTTCTAAAGATCTCATCGATGGTACTTCCGACAAACTTTTCCGAGAGGGTAAATCCTTCTCTCTCGACATTAGTACTATCAGAAAATAGTGCTAAAACACCGGGAGATTTATCGCCAAGCTCGGCTAATTTATGAAAATCGGCAACCTCTCCATCGATGGGGGTCTGATCAAATTTAAAATCACTAGCATAAATAATTGGACCTAAAGGGGTATGAATTGCCAGAGCACAGGTATCGGCTATACTATGATTAACCCGGATAAAATCAACCTTAAAATTACCGATTTGAACAGAACATCCAGGGTTAACAACCTTAAGACGGGTTCCCTTGAGTAATTTGTGCTCGCTCAGTTTAACTTCCAATAACCCGAGGGTAAGTTTAGTTCCATATACCGGTACATTTACATCCTTTAACAAGTAAGGTAATGCTCCGATATGATCCTCATGACCATGGGTCAAAACAATACCCTTAACCCGGTGACTGTTTTGCTTAACATACGAGAAATCGGGAATAACCAGATCAATACCCAGTAAATCATCTTCCGGAAACATTACACCGGCATCTATGATCAGGATCTCATCATCGACCTCTACTAGCATCATGTTTTTACCGATCTCTCCAACCCCACCGAGTGGAATCATTACAACTTCCTTTATTTTATTTTTATTCGACATTAATTAAAAAAAGCACCTCCATCATCTTTCTCCGAACGCTAATCCAAATCATCTTCCAAATGGTCCCGTTCATATACCCGTTACATATATTATAACTGTTAACCTAAAAAAAAACAAGCACCAAATGGTGCCCGATTAATAACATCTACACCTTTTAATTAATGCCTCACTCTGTTCGGCAACTTGCTTTACCTTCAAACAACTGCAAATAGATGTTGGAGAGATGTTTGGAAATTTTTTGTTAGTATAAGCTTAAACAAGGTCATAACCCTTGAGGATATTTCTTAAGACCTCTCTTTCAGAATGATTAAGCTCAATCAGAGGCGGACGTAGTCCCCCAACCTCCATCCCTATCATATTAAGCGCAGCCTTAACAGGAATAGGGTTGGTTGTAATAAATATACCTGTAAAGATAGCTCCTAGATACTTATTAAGCTCAATGGCCCGGCTGACATTACCTTCCTTAAAGGCCCTGATCATCTCTTTGATCTCCTTGCCTACCAGATGGGACGCCACACTGACAACCCCCTGACCACCAACAGAAAGAATTGGGAGGGTCAGATTATCATCACCACTATAGACATAAAAATCATCTGGCAAGGTCCTTGTTAAATCTGCAACCTGGCCTAAATCTCCACTTGCCTCCTTAATGGCAATTATATTATCTATCTCTGCCAGTCTATTAACGGTTTTCACATCAATGTTTCTGGAGGTACGGCCAGGTACATTATAGAGCATGATCGGCAGTGAGGTCTCAGCGGCTATCGCCTTAAAGTGCTCATAAAGCCCTGACTGAGGTGGCTTGTTATAGTAGGGCACCACTAACATCACACCATCTACACCGATCTCTTCGGCCTTTCTTGTCATCTCAATACTTGCCGCAGTAGAGTAAGAACCAGTACCTGCTATAACGGTAGTTTTATCTCCTACTTCATCAACAACCGCTTCTAAAATCGCTATCTTCTCCTCAGTTATCAGGGTTGGAACCTCTCCCGTAGTACCAAGGACAACCAGTCCATCTGAACCATTTTCAATCAGGTAAGATGCTAATTCCCTTGTTTTCTTAAGATCAACCCCTTTTTCCTTATCAAAGGGGGTAACCATCGCCGTAAGAACCTCGCCAAAATCTCTCACTTTTTATCCCTCCATTAATCTTCTAGTTTAAAGGCATCATGTAAGGCATTCAATGCCTCCTTTTCAAACTCTCTTTTGATCAGACATGAGATAGTGGTATGGGAATCTGTAGTCTGATAAATAGCGATATTTTTTTCAGTTAATGCCTCTACTAGCCTTGACATAACCCCGGGTCTCCCGGTCATACCTCCACCAACTACAGAAACCTTAACAAAATCATCGGCAATCTCAAAATTAAAATCATATTCCTTTAAAATACTCTCAACCTTCTCCTTGACCCTGGATTCAACTATAAAGGAGATTGCCCCCGGACGAATGTTGATAAAATCAACACTGACCCCGTGGTTGGCCAGGATTTTAAAAACAATTAGTCCGGTAGCATATTCAGCGGGTTTCTCCGGAGTAATCTTGACAAAAACTATGTTATGGCGGCTGGTAACACCTGTAACCGGCCGGTCTCCCTTAATGCCGCGCATACCCTGATTATGAATCAGGGTACCACCACCATTATTATTAAAAGTAGACTTAACCTTAATGGGAATCCCTTCCCTCATGGCAATTTCAGCAGCCCGGGGGTGAATAACTCTGGCTCCCTGATAGGCCAGTTCACACACCTCATTATAACTGACCCTGTCTAAGATGCGCGCATTCTCAACCATATTGGGGTCGGCGGTCATAACACCATCTACATCGGTATAGATTTCAATATAGAGGGCTTTGACAGCGGCAGCGATAACACTGGCAGTGGTATCACTACCTCCGCGCCCCAGGGTAGTTATCTCTCCTTCTGTACTCATTCCCTGAAAACCGGCAACTACGGGCACCTTCCCCTCATCCATTATTTTCAGAATACGTTTCGGGTCTACCCTGGTAATCTCCGACTCTCCAAAATTGTTATCGGTAATAATACCAGCCTGAGCGCCCGTCAGGGCAACGGCCTTGATACCGGCCTTCTTTAAGGTCTGAACCATAATAACCGAGGAGATGATTTCCCCACAGGACATCAACAGGTCCTTTTCCCGGGGCTGAATATCAATATGAATATCCTCCGCCATTTTAATTAATGTATCGGTAGCATAAGGTTTACCGGCCCTCCCCATTGCAGATACAACCACCACCGGGGAATACCCGGATTCTATTGCTGAATTAATATGCCGGGCCGCAAGCCCCCTTTTTTCAGCCGTATCCAGAGAAGTTCCGCCGAACTTCTGCACTATAATTTTCATCATTAACCTCCCGTCAGGCTTGAATCAGTCTTTCTGCTATCTGTACGGCATTTAGTGCAGCCCCCTTACGAAGATTATTGCCTACAATCCACATACTGATACCCTTCTCAACGGAGATATCTTCCCTTAACCGTCCAACAAGAACATCGTCATCTTCTTCAGACATCAGGGCTAAAGGATAAAGTAGGTTCTCGGGGTCATCAACAACCTTTACCCCTTCTGCCGCAGTTAAAAGCTCCTTTACCCTGTCAACACTAATTTTCTTTACGGTCTCTATATTAACCGCTTCGGAATGACCGTAAAAAACAGGAACCCTGGCTGCGGTCGCCGTTACTGCTATCTTCGGATCATGGAGAATCTTTCTTGTCTCCCTAACCATCTTCATCTCTTCCAAAGTATAGCCGTTTTCTTCAAAGACATCGATATGGGGCAGTACATTGAAAGCGATCTGGTAAGGATAAACACTGGCCTCAAGTTTCTCGCCTTTAAGATATTGTTCTACCTGTTTATTTAATTCATCAATAGCCTTCTTTCCCGTTCCGGAAACAGCCTGATAGGTACTGACGATAATCCGCTTTATTCCTACCTCATCATAGATAGGCTTTAAAGCAACAACCATCTGAATGGTTGAACAGTTGGGATTAGCAATAATTCCCTGATGATCAAGGATATCTTCGGGGTTGATTTCAGGAACGACCAGCGGCACATTATCTTCCATTCTGAAGGCATTACTATTATCAATAACGATAGCACCCTCTTTGACCGCCATCGGCGCTATCTCCCGACTGGGGCCACTACCTGCACTAAATAACGCTATATCTATATTATGAAAGACACCGGGTTTTGTTACTTCAACTACCAGTTTTTCTCCTTTAAAACTAATCTCAGTCCCGGCTGAGCGCTCGGTAGCTAAAAGCCTTAAATTCTTAACCGGAAAATCCCTTTCTGCAAGCACCTTTACCATCTCACGACCTACAGCCCCAGAAGCACCTACAACTGCTACATTATAACTACTCAAATTACTCCCTGGTTTTAAAACCTATGCTAACTTAAGCATAGTCGTAGTCTTCACAGGATATAATTTTCCTGTTTTCCAACCACCAACCAGGTTTTTCACCACCTTTCTTAAAAAATGTTCGTCTAGTTTAATTGTAATACATTTGTTCGTAAATGTAAAGGGGATTTATAATTCAATTTTATGCCTTTACAGAAAAATAGGAAGTCGTTTGAGATTTGTTAGCTAGATCGTGAACAAAGCTAACACACTATACATATATTTTACCACAAGCAGAATAATTTGCAAAATTAAATTCCCCTGTATTCTATTAAAACCGGCTGGATCTGTTTGAATTCCAGGGCATATTCGGCCGCATCTTTAATCAAATCAAATCTAGAGATTAGAGAATTTTTCTTTCCCGTTGGATTATCCTGACCAAAGGGAACAAAGAAAATATTTTTAGTATTAAGTAAAATACCTAAATTTTTAGCATTAAGTCCGAGGCCATCATTGGTGGCAATGGCAAGTAAAACCGGTCGGTCATTTCTGAGATGGGCCTTGGCAGCCATAACAACAGTCTCATCGGTAATTGCATTGGCTAGTTTAGCTAATGTATTTCCCGTACAGGGGGCGATAATTAATAAATCCAGTAACTTACCGGGACCAATCGGCTCTGCCTTAACAATAGAATCTATTATTGGTTTCTGGGTTATCTCCAGTATTTCCTTTAACCATTTACTTGACGGTCCAAATTTTGTATCCCGGGTTAAGATTGCATCAGATATTATCGGAGTAACATCTGCCCCGGTTTCAACAATCTCCTTTAGTACGGGGAGCGTTTTTTCCAGAGTGCAGTGGGAACCGGTAATCGCAAACCCTATCCTCTTATCCCTCAAATCCATACTCTGCACCTCCTTTACTTTAGCCCGTGACCTTTAACAGGTCAGGTATGACTTCAGCCAGAATTTCTCCGGCGGTCCGGGGAGCAACCTTTCCCGGCAGACCAAGAGCTAATTGAGCATTAATTCCCAGCTCTTTAGCGGCTGCAAAATCCGTTCCCCCGGGTGATGAAGCCAGGTCGACAATTAACGCATCTCTCTTCAATAGAGAGATATACTCCCGGGAAAGGATCAAGGCAGGAACAGTATTAAACAGGATATTCATCTCCGGCAGGTAGTCTTTTAGTTTATCATATGTAATCATCTTGATTCCCAGGTCCTTACCTCTGGCAATAGCAGCCCTGTCTCTCGTAACAGCATAGGAGTCTGCTCCCAGTAACCTTAAACGCCAGGCCAGGGTTAGTCCTACCTTGCCCAGACCAAGCACAAGGGTTTTACTCCCGAAGATAGTATAGTCTGTCTCTTCGATGGCGATCTTAATTGCCCCTTCAGCTGTAGGAATGGCATTGAGAATTGCTACCTCATCCAGGTGGGCCAGTTCAACATATTTGATCCCTTTTGTTTCCATCATCCTCTTTAAAAATGGCCGGGCAATCCCGATTACAAATAGGGTATCCCGGGAAAATAGATTAAAGAAATCTTCATCTAGCCTTACCTTTTTATCGATAAAGGTAGCTTTCAAATACCCCTCCTCATCAGTTCCGGACATAGGAGCAATAACCATATCTGCACATTTAACAACCTGCTCAATCTCGTCAAAATAGGTTATCCAGGGTTCTTCCTTCTCCGGAGATTTTTTTAGTACCCTGAGATTAAAGCCCTTACTGGCCAGAAGACTGATCAAGACCTCTTCCCTTTTATCTCCACCTATAATTCCAATCTCGATCGGAAATTCCTCCCTTCCAAAAAGGATACAATATACTATATGTAAAAAGGTTAAAGAAGGTGCAGAAAATATAGGTATAATCCTATTTAATCCATTATCTTCTCGAGACCGTAGACAAGCCCCCTAATCTCCGAAATCTTCTTTAAAGCAAGTCTAACCCCGGGCATAAAAGACTTTCTGTTATAGGAATCATGCCTGATTGTCAGGCTCTGCCCTTCAGCCCCGAAGATAACTTCCTGGTGAGCTACCAGACCGGGCAAACGCACACTATGAATTCTGATACCATCGAGTTCCCCACCCCTGGCACCAGTTAGTTTTTCAATCTCCTCTATCCCCTCTTCAGAACCGCTCTGATCCCTCTCAGCATTTATCAATTCGGCTGTCTTGAGAGCCGTTCCAGAAGGGGCATCTATCTTCTGGTTATGATGGAGTTCAATAATCTCTACATCCTTGAAATGCCTGGCCGTCTCAGCCGCAAAACGCATCATCAATACAGCCCCGATAGCAAAATTGGGTACAATTAAGGCCCTGGTATCATTTTCTTTTGTCCATTGATCAATCTTTTTTAAATCAATCTCGGTAATACCGGTAGTGCCAACAATCATATCTACCCCGTGAGATAGGCCGGTCTCAATATTGTCCATTACCACCCTGGGGCTGGTAAAATCAATAATGACATCGGGCTCGGTCGATTTAATCGCCTCCGCTAGATCACCATAAATTAAAACCTCAGGGCCTTCCAGGGCCAGCAATTTTAAAATATCTTCTCCAGTATGTTTAAGATCACAGGCTCCAACTAAAAGCTCATCTGTTTCATTGACTACAGTTTTAACTACCTCCTGTCCCATACGTCCGCAAGCACCGTTAACTAAGACCCTTTTATTCATAAAAAAAACTCCTTTCTAAATTCATATTCAACAGTGTAAAGATATTATAACATTAATTTCTATAATTTAACAGGCTTTATACTGAAAAACACCGGAAACATCTATTTGTAGTTTTTAACATAGCATTTATCAAATTTCTTCAAGCTAACGAGTATAAAATATCCCTCTATAAATCACAATAAAAAAGAAATCGGTTGTAAGGAGGTTAAACCAGACAAACATGACACAGCATAAAGAACGAGTAGCATATTTTTGTATGGAATACGGGCTTGATCAGAGGCTTCCCCTCTATGCCGGAGGTTTAGGAATACTGGCCGGTGATTTCTTAAAAGCTGCCAGAGAAATAAATGCCCCTATTATAGGGATCGGGATCCTCTGGTGGCAGGATTATACCCAACAGTTTATTAATGACGAAGGATATCCCTATGATACCTACCCTACACATGAGTATAAATACGTTGAAGATACAGGTGTAACAGTAAATGTTCAGATTGGGGGTAATGATGTTGAATGCCGGGTACATAAAACAGAAAAGTTTAATAATGCCCCCCTCTATCTACTCGAAACTGGTAGACCCGGGAGTAAATTTGGCTGGATAACCGATAAGCTCTATTCCGGGAACGATTATGATAGAATAGCCCAGGAGATAGTCTTGGGTATCGGTGGAGTCAGGGCGCTGAGAAAATTAGGTATTGAGGTAGATATATACCATTTTAATGAAGGCCATGCTGCCTTTGCCGGGTTTGAATTACTCAGGGAAAAGATGCAGGAACAGAATATGTCCTTTGAACAGGCATTAGAGAAAACAAGGAAAGAGATAGTCTTCACAACTCATACACCGGTTCCGGCCGGCAATGAATCCCATGATTTATATCTAATGGAGGAAATCGGGGCAAATAACGGGTTAACCCACGAGCAATTAAAAAAGCTCGGGGGAGAGCCCTTCAATATGACCGCTGCCTGCCTGCATATGTCCTCTCTTGCCAACGGGGTCTCGGAAATCCATGGTGAAACAGCAAGAAGAATGTGGAGTCACCTTGAAAACTCGGCCCCGATTATCTCCGTCACCAATGGAGTATATGTCAAAACCTGGCAGGACCCCGCTATCAGTGAGGCCTTTTTCAATAACGGCGACCTCTGGGAAACCCATCAACAGGCAAAAAAGAGATTAATCGACTTTATTGCCGAAAGAACCGGTGCTCGAATGAAACTTGATAATCTTATAATCGGTTTTGCCCGCAGGGCTGCCCCCTATAAACGCAGTGAGCTAATCTTCAGGGATACCGATAAGATAGACGATCTCTTAAAAACCGGTAAGATACAGATGGTCTTCTCTGGAAAAGCCCACCCTAACGATCATTATGGTAAGGATATTGTGGCCACTCTTGTTAAGATGGATAAAAAATACAAGGATAATGTGGTCTTTTTAGAAAATTATGATATGGAGATATGTAAATACCTGATTCAGGGTTCTGATGTCTGGCTCAATAATCCCAAGAGGCCGATGGAGGCCAGCGGAACTTCAGGTATGAAGGCGGCTATGAACGGGGTTTTAAATCTAAGCGTCCTGGACGGCTGGGTAGCGGAAGGCCCGGAACATGGTGTTGATGGATGGATCCTTGATGAGGTCTTCTCGGATTTTGAAGATAAGTTAAGTGAAGATGAAAAAGACCTGCGCGCTTTATATAAAATCCTCAGGGAAGAAGTTATACCGATCTATTATGAAGACCGTAACAGGTGGGTGGAGATGATGCGAGCCAGTATTGCCATGTCCCACAGAAAATTCTCAGCAATCAGGATGCTTGAAGACTACTATGGATTAATGTACAGAAAGAAAGAACCTGCCCTGGTCTAAGCGGGTAGTTTTCCGACTTTTTTCTTCAGGTATCCGAAATAATTGGTACCCCAGACCCCTGCAATGATCTATTTTTTCATTGTATCCTCCCCATATGATTTCCCGATGTTTGCCGAAAATAACTGTTATCGTGCCCTGGGCGGCCAGGGGCCATAGTACTGGTAATACTGGCACTCAATACCACCATTATACAGTTTCCTTCTCTTACTGGCCCTTTTGCCAAAGATAGACTCAAAATTAGGGTGTGAGGTCAGAATGTAATAAGACCAGGTGTCCAGTTCCTGAAATTTTCTACCCATCTCCCGGTAGAGTTCCTCGACCTCCACCCGGTCACTTAAGCGCTCCCCGTAGGGAGGGTTAGTGATAATATAACCGTATTTACGTCTAGTACTAAATTCGGCAAAGGGTTTAGTCTGGAAATGGATTGTATCTTCAACCCCCGCCTTACGGGCATGATAACGGGCAATACCTATAACCTCATCATCTTTATCAGTCCCCATAATCAAGCGCGGCTCAAGCTCAGCTTTAATTGAATCCCGGGCCTCTTCCCGAGTTTCCCCCCACAAACTTTTACCAATATTCGGCCAGTCTTCAGAGGCAAAGTTTCTCTTTAAACCCGGGGCGATATTTCTGCCAAGCATAGCTGCTTCAATGGGAATCGTCCCTGAACCGCAGAAAGGATCAATTAAAATCCGGTCTTCATCCCAGCGGCTTAATTTAATCATGGCTGCAGCCGGGGTCTCCTGTAGAGGAGCCCCGGTCGTTAACTCACGGTAACCCCTCTTATGCAGGCCTTCACCACTGGTATCGATGGTCAGGGTAACCCTGTCTTTTAATAGGGCAACCTGAACCTGGTAGAGGGGGCCATCCTCATCAAACAAATCCCGGTGATACCGCTCCCTCATGTTATCCACAATAGCCTTTTTGGTAATGGACTGGCAGCTGGAAACACTGTATAACTCCGACCTGACCGATTTACCCTGGACGGGAAAACGGGCATTTACGGGCAGCCAGTCAGACCAGGGTAAGGCTTTGGTCTTTTCGTAAAGCTCATCAAAATCGGTGGCTGTAAACTCACCCATCTTGAGCAAGACCCGCTCGGCAGACCTCAGCCAGAGATTGGCCCGAGGGATAGTCTTGAGATCTCCCTTAAAGGTAACTTTACCGTTCTCCACCCCGGTTATCTCACAACCCAGATCCCTGACCTCTTCCTTAACAATAGCCTCCAGGCCAAAGGTAGTTGTAGCAATTAGTTCAATTTCTTTCATCCGGCTAGTCTGTTCTCCTTTCCTGCCATTCCTCTTTCAGGATCCCGTAAAGGTATTCGTCAAAGTACCTTCCATCCCGGAAATACTTCTGTCTACGTATCCCCTCTTTTTTAAAGCCAACCTTTTCGTAGGCACGCTGCGCTCTTTTATTATAACTCCAGCAGACCAGTTCAATTCTATTTAATCTCAACTGATTAAAACCAAAATCAAGAAAGAGTTCCAGGGCTTCACTTCCCAGTCCTTTCGAGGTCTGATCGAGGTCTCCGATCACTATCCCCAGTTCACCGTAACCGTTCTTTTCGTCGAGGTTAACAAAATCCACCTGACCGATATACTCCCCTGTCTCCCTATCGGCAATAATAAAGCCCTTCCATTCCTTGGACATGGCCCTCTCCAGGAAATCTCTGGTCTGCTTCTCCGACTGAGGGTAGAGGAAGATATCAGATAGATATTTGACTATTTCCGGATTGTTAACCCACCTTCTAATATGTTCAAAATCACTCTCTCTGTATTCCCTGAGCATAACCCTTTCCCCATAGATTCTCGGCATAAATATACACCTCTCTTACCAATTTTAGCTTAAAGCTGGCTTAAATAAATCATCAATCTGCTTCTGAAAGCCATTAAATTACCGTCTACCGTTTTTAGAGTAAGTTATCCTTTTTAGATCTTCAACCAGAACTTTCTTTGTTACCGGATATTTGCTCCTGGAAATAGTATCCTTTTCACTCATTATTTTCCTCCTTCAGACTAAAGCAAATTGAACTATGTTATAATTCACACAATCTATTCTAATGCATATACTATACAGGTAGAACAAAGCTCCCTTGATACATATTTAACAAATCAATATTTTAAGAATAGGAGGTTAACAATGATAAGCAGGTACATACTTATCGCTTTAATTGCCTTTTCCTGTGAATCGATAGACTCATCTCTGGGGATGGGGTATGGCACCTTATTAACCCCGATCCTTTTATTTATGGGATACCAACCACTGGAAGTAGTACCACTTGTACTCTTATCAGAATTTATCACCGGTATCTTATCAGCTATAATGCACCATAAAAAAGGAAATGTTAATCTTAAGATTGGTTCAAAGGCCTTCAAGGTCGCACTGGTACTGGCTGCCTGCAGTATCATTGGTACCATCAGTGCAGCTTATCTTGCTCTGTCCGTATCTAAAACTATTATCAAAGGCTATATAGCCTTTCTCTTACTGGGAATTGGTATCTCCACCTATCTCTCTGTTAATAAAAAACTATCCTTTTCCTGGGCCAAGATATTTTTTCTTGGAACTATAGCCTCCTTTAACAAGGGTTTGAGTGGTGGTGGCTACGGTCCTCTGGTTACCGGCGGACAAGTCTTAGCTGGATTAAAAAGTAAAAATGCTGTAGGGATAACCTCCCTATCTGAGGGATTAACCTGTTTGATTGGAGTCCTTTCTTACTTCCTGCTAAATTCCAACCACCTGAACTGGTATTTGGGTTTGGCCCTGATCTCAGGTGCAGCCCTTTCAATCCCGGTAGCGGTAAATGTTGTTAAGATACTTAATGAAGATAGTTTTAGAAAGGTATTATCCCTTTCCATACTAACCCTGGGGTTATTCACCTTCTTTAAGACTTTTCATTATCTGGTCGTCTTTAAAAACCTACCGTTAATTATCGTTTCCATAATAGTTACCATTCCCTTTGCCTATAAGTTGGGAAAAAAAAGAAACTATGGAGAAAGAAAAGAAACTGTTAAAGAAACAGTCAAAGAAACAGTCAAAGAGGTCATCCAATAACTTACTCGATGATTAAAATTCCGGCTTCTTTCATCTCTTTAAGAGCATCATCAATATCATTCGGGGTAGCCCCTACACCTCTGGTAGCGGTTAAAATCAACCTTGTCTTAAAACCTGCCCTGACGTCATCAAGGGCTGAAAACCTGACACAGTAATCAAGGGCTAATCCGCAGACATCAACCTCAGTTATATCCAGTCCTTTTAATAAAGCAGCTAAACCGAGATCTGTTCCATTATTCTCGCGAAAGGCCGAATAACTATCAACCTCAGGGTCGGTACCCTTCCGGATTATATAATTAAAATACTCTGTCTTGATCTCCCGGTGAAATTCCGCCCCGGGCGTCCCCTGCTGACAGTGAACCGGCCATAAAAGGGGGCCGATACCCTTACCATTATTGAAGGGTGTGTAGGGGTCTTTACCCTGATTAACAGCAAAGCTTTTATGGTTCTCGGGGTGCCAGTCCTGAGAGGCCACTATAACCTTGTAATCCCCTGATTCCAATAAGCCATTAACCCGCGCATTAATCCTGCTTGCCTCCGGTACCGGTAAAGCACCATCTTCATAGAAATCATTCTGCAGGTCTACTACCAGTAAAGCCCTGGACATTATATATCCCTCCTCAAAATCGAACCTGAAAAGTGTCAAACTCATCTTTGATCTCTTCATTCAGTACCCTTACATTATCCACCCTGGCCCATCTGGGGCCCTTTTTAATTAATTTAAGCATCTGCTCTACATCATTTTTATTACCGACAAAGACGGCTTCAACCCTGCCGTCATAAAGGTTCCTTACCCAGCCTTTCAGACCCAGCTCTCTAGCCTTAGTTAAGACAAAGTGCCGGAAACCTACTCCCTGCACCCTACCTGATATGTAGACATGTTTCCTTACTTCTTCCGTCATATCCTTCCCTCCAGCAGTCTGTACTTACCTGTTTTTACATTTGCCCTCAACTGTTCCACAGCAAAAAAAGAACATATATTAAATTGAAAATTACTCTACGATAAAATTAGGCACGGTAAAGCATTCTGCTATCGAGCCGATTATATTCCTTCTCCCGGCCCTGGTATATAATCCTGCTAATTGCTGATTATAGAGAAATAAGCCGATTAAATAACCAAATTTTTCAAAATGGAGGGTCTCATCATCTACCGAAGCCATCTCGAGGCGGGGAATATCAATAAATTCCTGAACCAGATAATCCTCACAGGCAGCCTTCTTCAGTAGCTCCTTCCACTCTTCTTCAGAGTAATCACGCCCGATATAGACCCCGTGGGAGGCAGCTTTATCAAAGGGTTTCAGCAGGAGGTGATCCTTATCTGCTATAACCTCCTGAAGTAGATCCCGGTTATAATAATCAAAGACCCTGGTGAACGGTATATGCCTTTTGATAAATTCGATCTCCTCCCCATCTAAAAAGGAAACCTTCTCCTCATCATGCAGGATAGCAAAAATTATCTTATTATGAATAACCTGAGAGACCAGGCCCCCGACAACGCAGACAGCCCCTTCCCGGTAGGCCTGAATGAAATCCCGGATCTTATCTGCCTCCTCGATCAGCCGGACGGTTGTTGCCCGCCGGTAGATGAGATCTATCTCTAAATCACCGTAAAACAACCTGCCTCCACTATATTTCAACTCCCGCGGGTCACAGATGACGGTCCGGTATCCCCGCTGGCTGAATCTCTTTTGAAACTCCTTAAACTCATAGATGGTTCCCTCTCCCTCAAAATCCATGATGGCGATATTTGGTTTATCATCTATCCCCTGATTAAACTCTTTATAGTTCTCAATTATGGCGTCAATCCAGGAATGGAAGAGTTCAAAACCCCTAAACTTATCTTTCTCACCTATCTCGGCCAGGGCTGCTGATTCCTTAATTACACGCTGTAAAACCCTGACCTCATTCATGGCCGAAGAGCCATCTGCATTCAGTTCACAGAACTTACTATTCTTATTAAAAGGATAGAACAGGTCAAACCTGGCCATGGGAAACTCTATCTCATAACCGGGGTCAACCAGGATCAACTCTTCCATTAATGCCGGAAAGCCGAAGTACCGCCTGAAAGCGGGATTTTGTCGGTATTCCTGAATGACCTTTTTTAGGATCCTAATCAGGGTTGAACTTAAATACTTAAGTTCTTCAAGATCCTCCCGGGTTAAAAATAGGGCCTGATAGAGAAACTTTACCGGTTCACCTTTATAGATTGCTGTCGAATTATCTACTTTATCTTTGGCCAGAAGATAGTCCCGGTAGTACCTCCGGGGGTCCTCTTTTATTATTTGCTGAAACTCCTGAAAATACCTGTTAGCCTTCATTTGCCTCAACCTTCCTTCAACTGGCACCAGGATAAGGCCTCTTTTTTGCCCAGCTCAAGATTGTTCAGGGTTTTCTGTCTGGGGGTTAGACCTGCTTTTACCATCTCTTCAATTGCAGTCAGATACTTCTTATCTTCATCCCTTAATCCCCTTCCGGCCATCACCAGCAGTTCCTTAAATTTGCCAAATAAAGGTCTCCCCGCAAAGCTAGCCTTAAGACCATGCCTCTCGATCTCCTGTCTAATCTCCAGCATCACCCTCCCGGTAAAACTTTTTGCCTCCCCGTAGAGTATATCCAGATTTCTTTTATTATATAACAAACCCTGCCAGAAGGCTAGGTAACCCAGAGAATAGGGGTAAGGAAGGGAGTCCCCCATACGGATCTCTATGTATTTCTTAAGCCTAACATCAGGAAAGACCATCGACAAGAGATGTTCTATCTCCTCATCATTACCGGGTTCAAAAATATCTTTCACCAGGCTTTTTCCGACATAAACCAACCTGTCCCCCTTTTCAATTATCATCGCCGGCCGGTTGAGCAAATATTCAGCATAGCTTGCATAACCGAAATCTTCAGCAAAGACCCCTTCCACCAGACCACACCTGTCCCGGTCACAATTATTCCAGATGACTAATCTAATAGTTCTTCTGCTGAGCCTCCCTTCAAAAAAGGGGGCATTATCAAAGATAGCATAGATTAAGGGAGCTAGATAATAGCTGATCTGCATCTTCCTCTTAAAATCTTCCTCGCTCTCATAATCCAGGTTTGCCTGAATAGCTGCCGTACCCTTCATCATATTATGGGCATATTTCCCCCTGGTTTTAAAATACTGATACATATACTGATAACGTTTTTTGGGTAAAAGGGGAATATCCTTAATCAGACTCTCCGGCTGGTATCCAACCGCCAGCATTACCTTATTACCCCTCCTGAGAATTGGGAGCAGTTCCTCTAAAAAATCCCTGTAAACCCTGTCAACCTGGCCGATAGTTTCTTGAGGAAGGATACTCAACTCCAGCTGACCACCGGGTTCCAGGGAAATTGATGCCTTCTCTCCTTTCAGTCCAATCACTTTTCCCGCTTCATAGAGGGGCTTCCAGGTAGAACCTGCCAGTTCATTAAGTATTCCTTCTATCCCCTGCTCCCCGTAATAAGGCACAGCCTTCAACGACTTCTCTTCTAAGATAAAATGCTCAATCTCCATCCCCACTCTAAAATCGGCGGGAGATTTTTCCCCTGATTTAAAATAATTGACCAGGGCTGTTAGTTGCTGCTGATATCTCGACATTGTATTTTCCTTTCTATTCATCTTTACTAAAATAATATCATATATCTGTCCTTAAAGGGTATTATATATCAAGGTATTATATATCTATATTATAGATATCTCGGCATTTCCCTGCAATGGTTTAGAAAAAATTAGGCAATAATGTTAAATTGTTAACTCAATAATGGCCTTTAGTTGCAGATGATTAACAACTCCCTCAGAGGTAATTAAAACAAGCTCTTTTTTCACAGGATCATAGCTCTTAACCCTACCCTGGAGACTATGATACCTTTTATCCTGGTAACAGACTATACTAATAGGAGTATTTTCATGTATAGATTTATCCAAAAGCAAATTCATCTCTTCCAGTTTCTGTTCATCCAGTTCAGGTCTGGGTAAGTCATTTTCACCGGAAAACAATTCCTTTAACTTCTCTTTATGGTCTACTAACATCAGACTAGACCATTTAATATTACCCCGGTCCTTAATCATTGCCGGCACCCCCCTTACAAAACAAATGTTCTATGTTTATTTTAGCATACACTAGTTCTAATTACAATAGTGTAGTATAAATTCACTTTTGAATAACTTGCATAATTAAGGTATAATAAAATCACGGTATGTATGCTGGTTGGAAGAACAAATTGGAGGTTTCAGTCATGCCGGAGATTATGTTATCTACATAACACAGTTTTCTAAAGATTAAGGAAAGGAGCCACTAAATGTTAAAGAAAGGTATTATCCTGGTCCTCACCCTTTTAATGCTGCTTTTGATTCCTGTCAGTGTTTTTGCCCAGTTTAAACTAATCTTAAACTTTGATGATGGTTACTGGGGGGTTTATGAAAATGCCTTTCCCCTACTGCAGAAGGCTGGTATTCCTGCCGTGGTCTTTATGCCCACAAATCTTATCGGTAAAGAAAAGCATCTCACTCTTAAACAGCTTATTCAGTTGAAAAAGGAGGGTTGGGAGATCGGTTCTCATACGGTTAATCATCCAAACCTTGCAGAACTAACAACAGAAGGTCTGAAATATGAAATTATTAATTCAAAATTATACCTACAGGAAAAGGGACTGATAGACGGTTCCTATGCCAGTTTCTGTAGTCCGATGACCGTCTGGAATAATCAGATAAAAGAAATTGTCAGGGCAAATTACCGGGTTGCCAGGGCTAAAAGACTGTTTGTTTTTGATAAGGAAGTCCAAGTAGAGGCCTTACTAAAGGTCATTTTAAAAACCACCAGAATTACCGTGATCCAAAAATGGATTGAAGAGGCAATTAGACTTGATCAACCGTTAATTCTCATCTTCCATGAAGTGGCCGGGGGAGGTAACGAATATTATTTCCCGCCGGAAAAATTTGCCCAGCTTATACCTCTGATTAAGAAATATGATATTGTAACCCTGCAACATTTGTTGACAGAAAAAGAGAAATAGATCCCTGGGGAAATTTTTTATTCTATTTTCGTGATCCCGATGGAAAGTTCATGAAAAAAACTAAGGTGCCGGGAGTGGATTCTCGGCACCTTTGATTTTCTTATTAAGTCGACAAATATGTGCTGGCTTTAATACTAGAAGATATATTAAATCTTTAAGATAGTGGTTATTTTACCGGGATTAATATCTCCTGTCCTGCAAAGATCAAATCGGCATCCTTTAAGTTGTTCACCTTAACTAAATCCTCTACTGTAACATCGAATTTCAGGGCAATCTCCAGTAAGGTATCGCCGGAACGGACTGTATAACTATATTTATCACCGGACTGTTCAACAGCTATGATCCTACCTTCAACCTTCGGGGCAACTGTTCCATGTTCCTTAATGTAATTCATAACTACTTCTTCAAGGCCTCCGGCCTCCTGGACGGTTGCTGCATCCTTAAACATGGTATATCCGTCACCACCGGCTGCCATAAAATCATTGGTAGCTACCCGGTATGTCTTATCATAATCTACAGGTTCTCCACCGATCTCAAGTTTTACTACCCTCTCACCTGCCGGGCGTGAAGGAGCGAAGATAAAGGACATGCCACCAACCTGTGGGAACTGTCCTTCTTTAGCAGGATAGGCAGAGATTCCGTGTTCAATGGCATCTAATATTACCGAGCCCTTCAATTCCTTGACTACCACAAAATTACCGAAGGGTAGGACGGTAATAACCTCTCCCTTAGTTACCTCGCCTTTACCTATTGAGGCCCTGATACCTCCACCATTGGTAATAGCTACATCGGCATCGACTGTGTCAAGCATGGCATCTGTGATTAGGTTACCCAGATTGGTCTCGCCGGTCCTAACATTCTCCCTCTCACCATCAAGGTGGACGGCAGTTTTACCTACAACAACAGAGGTTATTTTTTCAATCTCAGCCTTAATCTGATCAATAACCTTCAGGATTTCGGTGTCCTTCTCGGTATTAGCGGTATCTTCCTTGGTAATAAGTCTTGCCTTCTTTGCAATAACCTTTCCATCCTCTACGGTCAGATTGACAACCCCCAGATTCTTATCATATTCACCGGCCATGACGATCAGGGTATCCCCTACCCTTTTACCTTCTTTCAGGGCATGGTGACTGTGCCCATCAACTATCAGGTCAATACCGGGTACCTCTTTTGCCACCATGGCACTGGTATATTCACTACCCTCAGATAAGCCCAGGTGGGTAAGGGCAATAATAACATCGGCTTTATCCTTTAATTGATCTACCATTACTTTAGCAGCCTTTACAGGACTTTCAAACACCAGGCTCTTAACATTCTTAGGATGGGTTTTATAGGTTGTCTCAGGGGTAGCTAGTCCAAAGATTGCTACCTTAACCCCACCGACTTCTTTAATTACATAAGCATCCAGAAAGGGAGAGTCATCCTCATACTTAATATTGGCAGCCAGAATAGGGAAATCGGTCATTTCATTTAATTCCAGCAGACGTTCCTTGCCGAAATTAAAGTCATGATTACCGGTAGCCATGGCATCATAACCTATAGCATTCATGATTTTAACTATACTTTCGCCCTCAACCAGGTTAGCGATAGTCTGACCGTGAAAGGTATCCCCGGCATCTAGCAATAAAAGATTGGGGTTTTTAGCCCGTTCTTCTTTCACCAGGGTACTTAATTTGGCAAACCCCATACCAGCGTATTTACCTTCCTCTACCCTGCTGTGGGTATCATTGGTATGTAGAATTGTAATCTCAACCTTTTCAGCCATAGCCAGAGAAGAGACCAGGACCAGGACCATTACCAACATTAAGCTCGTTAACAGTCTTTTCCTCAAATTATAGCACCTCCATTTAAATTTATAATTACTAATTCTATAAAAAATGGCAAAATCCTCTCTATTGTTATGTTAAAAAAATATTAAAGATTACTTAAATCCTTGATAAAAACCACATTATATGGTATATTTAAATAAATCAAGTAAATTCTATGAAAGGGAGAGTAGGTTATATTTACCGTTATAGCGAACCGGGGATGGTGAAAGCCCGGTACGTAAATATATCTGAAGCGCACCCTGGAGAAGCTTGCCGAAATCCATAAAGTAGGACAGGCCGTTTTAATCCCTGCGTTAAAGGGGAAGAGTGGGTATTGGCCGAACCAGTACCAATAAGAGTGGCAACACGGGAATTAACTCTCGTCTCTAATCAGGGATGAGGGTTTTTTTAATAATTATAGTCAGAGGCCAATTTGTTCATTCAATTTATTTAACTTATTCGAATAGGAAGGAGATATTATGATGCTCGATTTTAAAGAAGAACTGGCAAAACTGGTTAGTAGCAAATTTGATTCATTAAAAAAAGAAGATATTTTAGAGCTGATAGAGATTCCGCCTCAGGAGGATATGGGGGATTATGCCCTGCCCTGTTTTAAATTAGCTAAACTCTTCAGAAAGGCCCCGAATCTGATAGCCGAAGAAATTACAGAGAGTATCGGTAATAATCAATACTTCGCAAGTATTAATAACGTCGGAGCCTATGTCAATTTTTTTGTTAACAGAGAAGTAATGGCCAGAACGGTCCTGGAAGAGATCCTGGATAAAAAGGAGGAATATGGTTCGGCTAACCTGGGTAAGGGGCAGAATGTGGTTATCGATTATTCTTCACCGAATATAGCCAAACCCTTCCATGTTGGCCATCTGCGTTCCACCGTTATCGGTAATTCCCTTTATAAGATCTACGAGTTTCTGGGTTATAATTGTATCGGAATCAACCATCTAGGAGACTGGGGGACCCAGTTCGGTAAGATGATTGCTGCCTATAAGAAGTGGGGGAATGATGAAGAAATCAGGCAGGAACCGATTCAGACCCTCTTAAAGCTCTATGTTAAGTTTCATGAGGAAGCCGAAAAGAACCCTGAGCTTGAGAATGAAGGAAGAGAATGGTTTAAAAGACTCGAGGACGGTGATCAGGAAGCAGAAAGACTGTGGAAGTGGTTCGTCGACCTCAGTTTGCAGGAATTTAACAAGATCTATGACCTGCTGAAGATAAAATTCGACTATAATACCGGCGAGAGTTTTTATAATGATAAGATGGAAGAGGTGGTAAGGCTTTTAAAGGAGAAAAAACTACTGAAAAAGAGTCAGGGTGCCTATGTTGTTGATCTGGAGGATTATGATATGCCGCCCTGTCTAATCCTGAAAAGTGATGGTGCTACCCTGTATCCGACCAGGGATATCACGGCAGCTATCTACCGTAAAAAGACCTTTAACTTTGTCAAGGCTCTCTATGTAACGGATTACTCCCAGAGTCTCCATTTTGCCCAGTGGATGAAGGTGATCGAATTAATGGGTTATGACTGGGCGGACCAGCTGGAACATATTCCCTTCGGACGTGTCAGTAGTGAAGAAGGGGCTTTACAGACCAGAAAGGGTAATGTAATCCTTTTAAAGGACCTGTTAAATAAATCGATTGAAAAGGTCAGAAAAATCATCGAGGAGAATAACCCTGAGCTTGATAATAAGGATGAAGTAGCCAAAAAGGTCGGTATCGGAGCGGTTATCTTTAATGATTTGAGTAATTCCAAGATTAAGGACATAGTTTTTAACTGGGACAGGATGCTGAGCTTCGATGGTGAGACAGGCCCCTATGTTCAGTATACTCATGCCAGGGCTACCAGTGTTCTGGAAAAGGCCACTTACCGGGTTGAAAAAATAAAGGATTACTCGCTGCTCACCGAAGAAGAGGCAGTTAATATGATCAAACTACTCCAGCAATTCCCGGAGATAGTCATTAAGGCCATGGAAAGAAATGAGCCCTCCTTTATTACCAGGCATATTATTGATATTGCCCAGGCCTTTAACAAATTCTACCACGAATACCCCATACTGGTTGACGATAGGGAGGTTCAGCAGGCCAGATTACTTCTGGTTTACGGGGTGAAAACGGTCTTAAAAACAGGTCTGGCCCTTTTAGGGATCGAGGCCCCGGATAAAATGTAGTCTTAGGGGCACGATTTATCCTTAACCAAACGCCTCCTCTCCACCGTAAACCAGAAGATAATCAGGAAGGAAGTAGCGGCTAACATGATAAAAAAGCTAGTTGACCAGATATTTCTTAGCGGATAGTACTCGGTAAAGATTCCGGCCAGTTTCGGGGCAAAGGCATACCCCGCTCCTGATAAAAACATAAAGAGCGAATTAAACCTGGCCCGGTGGCTGACAGGAGCCTGGGAGGCTATATAGACATTGACATTGGTTGCCTCCAGAATCTCACCTATTGTCCAGATAAAGGTGGAAAAGAAAAAGAGGGGTAGGGTATTGATAAAATAGATCATTCCAAAACCAATAGCAAATAAAAACCCGGCAATAATTGTATTGAGTAATGGTTTTAATTTGACCGTTAGCCCTGTTACCAGGATGGTAAATACTATCACCACCAGGGCATTGAAACTGGCATTCATTCCGTAAAATGCCGGGCCCTGATCACCGAATACCTCGTTCATTTGTATAGGCAAAGAGAAAAAACTCTGGGCGTAAACCAGGCGGTAAAAGATTAGGATCAGGCTGAAGAAGATTATCGCTGGCCGCTTCAGCAGAACCTTAAAGATCGAACCACTCTCCGCCCTCTCCAGCTCTGGCAGCTCTTCTTCTGACTTCTCCTCAACAAGATCTTTAGTCTCCGGTACCTTTAGGCCGATCAGGGTTATGGCAATTAGGGCCGTAGCAGCATCGCCAATAAAGAGAAGGGGGAGGTAATGGTTAAACAAGAAACCTGCTATCATAGGTCCGATGGCATAGCCCGTATTCCAACCCAGGTAAAGAAGGGAGAAGGCCCTTTTCCTCTCCTCTCCCTTAGTGAGGTCAGTTACCATAGCAGTAAAAGCCGGGTTAACTGCTCCGCTGAAGACAGAGGTCATGATCAGGAAAAAGATGATTACCCTGCTCTCACCCAGAAAGGCCGGAGGAATTAACATTAGGGCCGTCAAACTAGCCGAGATAATATATAACCTTTTTCTTCCGAAACTATCAGCTAGTTTTGCTCCCAGAAACATACCAGGAACCGTTGCCATACTGGCCAGGGTAACATATGACCCTGCCTCATTAGCAGATAACCCCAATTTTTTAGTTAAAAACATAGTTAAAAAGGGGAAGACAAAGGCCCCCATAGAATTTATAACCTGGGCAATAAAGATTATATAGATACTTTTATCCAGTCCGTGATAAGTTTTAAAGATATTCTTCACAGTCATTTTCCCTCTAATCTTTAGCCAGTTCTATAATTGCATTGGCATAGATCTTGGCATTAAGTATCAGGTCATCGATGGAGATATATTCGTCCCTCTGATGGGCAAGTTCTACCTGGCCGGGAAATAGAGGGCCAAAGGCAACAGCCCTTTCAATTGCCCGGGCATAGGTACCTCCACCTATTGTTATGGGCTCTCTCCTATCACCGGTAAACTCCTGATAGACCTTCATTAGCTTAGTTACCAGTGGATCATCTTTGGGAACATAAAGGGGCTCCATATGTTCACCCTCTTCAAGTTCAACCCCGGTACCTTCCAGTTCGGCTCTAATACCTGTAAAGACCTCCTCTTTAGAGAGGGTAACAGGGTAACGAATATTAACTGTAATTTCTGCACCTTTATTATCAAGCCGGATCATCCCCACATTAAAGGTTAAAGGGCCTGATAGCTCATCCCGGAGTTCACAGCCGATTGATTCTCCGTGGTACTCCATCCCGATCTTCTCATTATAGAAATCAATAAACCTGCCGATATCGTCTTCAGCTAGATCCAGGGTTTTAATAAAGACTAACAGCTGGGAGATAGCATTCTGGCCGTCTTCCGGCAAGCTGCCGTGGGCCGAGATACCGTGGGATTTAATGATAATTTCTTCCCCCTCTTCATCTAACTCCAGTTTATACCCGGTTTTCTCGCTAAATTTGCTCAACTTTTCACTTAATTCTTCCGGGTAATCCGTCCTTAAATGAGCCTCACAGTAATCGGGCACCATATTAGGGGCATTTCCGCCCTGGATAGAGTTTATAATAAATTTTCCATCCCCCTGATTATTAAACCTGGCTTTCAGCTTAAAGGTCAGAATCCCCTTCTCTCCATGGATAACCGGAAACTCGGCATCAGGGCTAAAAGCAAAATCAGGGGTTTCTTCGTGTTCCAGGTAATACTTTAAACCCTTCCAGCCGCTCTCCTCATCGGTGCCAAATATCAGCCTGACCCTCTTTCTTAACTCTATCCCGCTATCCTGAACGGCCTTCAGAGCATATAAAGCAGCTACCGCCGGCCCTTTATTATCTATCGCCCCCCGACCATAAATTTTATTATCAACAATCTCGGCACTATAAGGTGGATAGGTCCAATCCCTGCCTTCGGGAACTACATCCAGATGACAGAGAATACCCAGGATTTCTTCACCCCGGCCAATCTCCACATGGCCAGCATAGTTGTCAATATTTTTATTCTTCAACCCCAGAATATCGGCTAGTTTCAGTGCAGTCTCCAGGGCCTCCTTCACCCCTTCACCGAAGGGCATTCCCTCCTTAACCTCAGCTTCTACACTCTTAATCTGGACCAGCTTCTGAGTAGATTTTACAATATCATCCTTTAACTGATCAATCCTTTTATTTACGGCTTCATTCATCATCTTTACCCCCAATCTATAATTTTATTACCTGGTCACAAAAAGAAAAAAGGATTTAACTCATATTAGAGCAGCTTATCAGCTTGAAAGAAAGATCGGTTCTCAGCACAAAAAACTGGTTACAGGTATTATCAATCACGGCAACATTGCAATTGAAACTATCCAATCTTAGCTTAAGGCCTCCATTTTATCGACAAATTCAGCGAAGGTCCCTATAGCAGCCTCGATGGGAGCTGATGAAGTCAGATCAACACCGGCTTTCTTTAAAAGATGTAGTGGATAATCCGAATCCCCACTCTTTAAGAAATTCAGGTACCTCTCTACGGCTCCATCTTCTTTCTGCAGTATCTTACCGGCCAGTGCAGTAGCAGCCGAAAAACCGGTGGCATACTTGTAAACATAGAAATTATAATAAAAATGGGGAATCCTAGCCCATTCCAGGTCTATCTCATTATCAACAACTATCTCCGGTCCGTAGTACTGTATATTTAAATCATGGTAGATCTCTTTAAGCAACTGAGGGGTCAGCGGGTTACCCTTTTCCGCCTCTTCATGAATAATCTTCTCAAACTCGGCAAACATGGTCTGCCTGAAGACCGTACCCCTGAACTGTTCTAAATAGTGATTAATTAAAAACCTCTGCTCATTCTCATCATCGGTATGATCAAGCAGGTAATTAATTAACAGGGTTTCATTTAAGGTAGAAGCTACTTCAGCGACAAAGATCTTATAGTTAGCATAAACAAAGGGCTGATTCTTATTTGAATAATAACTGTGCAGAGCGTGACCCATTTCATGAGCCAGAGTAAAGACATTATCCAGATTATCTGTATAATTTAATAAAACATAGGGATGTACCCCATAACAGCCCGATGAATAGGCACCTGATCTCTTTCCTTTATTCTCATAGACATCAATCCAGCCCGAATTAAAACCCTCCCTGAGAATACCAAGATATTCATCTCCCAGGGGTTTTAACCCTTGAAGAACCTTTTCTTTAGCCTCGACAAAGGGAATCTTCATCTCAACTTCCTTAACCAGCGGGGCATAGATATCATACATGTGGAGTTCATCTAGTCCCAGAATCCTTTTTCTTAAAGAGATATAACGGTGCATAGGCTCAAGGTTTTCTTTAACGGTGTTGATCAGGTTGTTATAGACAGCAACCGGAACATTATCATCATCCAGGGAGGCCTCCAGGGCAGAGTTATATTTTCTGGCCCGGGCATAGAAAATATGGCCCTTAACAGCTGTACTCAGGGTAGTAGAAAAGGTATTGATAAATTCAGCGTACTTACTGTAGAGTCCCTTAAAGGCATCCTCCCTGACCCGCCGGTTTTTACTCTGCATAAACTCTATGTAGCGGCCGTGGGTTAATCTGACCTCTTCCCCCTCCTCATCCTTAATCGTCGGAAAGGTAAGGTCAGCATTATTAAGCATGCTGAATATGTTATCAGGGCCCTGAGTTACATCCCCGGCCATAGCCAGTAAACGTTCTTCACTGGCCGAAAGATAATGCTCCTTCTGCCTTAAGGTATTATCCAGCAGATGCCTGTATAGCTCCAGTCCTTTAGTATCTTCAATATACCTCTCAACCTCTTCCCGGGAAAGAGTTAATATTTCAGGGACCATAAAGGAGGTAGTACTGGCTACCCGGTTATATAAAGACTGGGCCCTGTTAAATAAGGCTTGATAGGTCTGATTACTGGTATCTTCATCCTGTCGCATATGCGCATAGGCATATAACCTGCTGACAACCTCCTGAATATCCATGATTAAGTCTAAACCCTTCAGGAGAACCTTGCCGGAGCTTACCAGTCTACCCTGATAATCCCCGACCTTTTCTAGCAACTCCTCAACCTTTTTAAAATCCTTCTCCCACTCTTCATCCGAATTATAAATATCCTCCAGATCCCACTTATACTCGTCATCAATCTCACTTCTTAAAGGTAATTCCTTTGCCAATTATCTTTTCATCCTCTCTATATTTTTTTCATGTTCCAGCAGCCATCTCTTCCGCCATAGACTTCCGGCATAGCCGGTCAGTCCCCCATCAGCTCCTATAACCCTGTGACAGGGTATAATTATAGGTAGGGGATTTTTACTGCTGGCCATCCCAACAGCCCGGGCAGCCCCGGAGTTGCCGATTGACCGGGCAATCTCACTATAGGTACGGGTTTCGCCATAGGGAATTTTAAGCAGTTCCTGCCAGACCCTGATTTGAAATTCAGTCCCCTTGAGGATCAACGGGAAATCAAATTCCTTCCTTTTACCGGTAAAATACTCATTAAACTGTTGAAGAATAAGCTTACAGTTTTCACAGGTTTTCCGCTGGGATAATGGTGACCTAATAATATTTTCCTCATCACCGGTAAAATCTATCCGGATTATTCCCCGGGTTGTAAAAAAGATATTCAATAGACCTAAGGGTGAAGGATAATGAAAATTAAAGGTCTCCTCCATCATTCTCCCCCCCTGATATTCCTTAATCTTGCCGGAAGCGGGTATTTTTTTAAAAAATCCCCGATGATGATATAGGCTTCTTTTCTGCTTAACAAACGGTCCGAGCGAACTGTCTCCTGAATAAAGCTGGGAATCAAACCAAGTTCTACTGCCCGCGGGTAATACTCATCTGGAGACATCTCCGAGACCCTCTTGCTGACTGCCACAAGTAACAGCAGGGCAGCCTGGTTCCTACTTAAAGGCTTTTCACTACTCATCGTCTCCAGACCACCTGGAACCCATTCATATAAGATAGGAGCCTCTCTCCTCTTCAAACCTTTAACTATCAGATGGGCAAATTCCCGCCCGGAGATACCTTCCTCCAACCGGAAATCATTCTTATATCCTGCTATTACCAGCCCCCAGGAGAGTAGTTCCTCCAGGTAAGGCAAGAGTATTTCATCATTAATAAGTCCCCGGTTACCTCTCGCTAAAAAGTAATCAACAGTCTTCCTAATCTTAAGCTCGCTTTGAATCTGCTTGATTAGTTCAGCTCTAGCAGGTATCTCTCTTAATTCTATTCCCCGGGCCAGGGAGATGGCTGCCGCTATCCCGGCGGCCTCTCCGGTCGTCATCCCTGTCGGTAGCACCCGGGCACTGGCAGCCGCCAGGGAGCTATAGCCACTGCTTCTGCCGACAACTAATAGATTGTTAATCCGTTTTGGAATTAGAGAGCGCAACGGTATCCCGTAAACCTCGGGATTAAATAAGACGAACCCATCATACTCCGGGGTAGATGCCTGATAATCAAGAGGATAGGAGGAAAGGGCTACTGTATCTGCAAAAATACGGTTGGCCAGCAGATCCTCAACCCGGAGTTGATACTCTGCCAGTATATGCCTCCCTTCCCTGACATATAACTCAGCAGGTGATTCAAGGAGTACTGCCTCTTTAAAGCCCCCCAGATTATCCTGTAGAAATTCTAAGACATGCTCTGCCTCCTGCTGTCCCCTCCGGTAGGCCTCTGCCAGTGAATCCCTATCAGTCGGGTTAACGTTAAAGATTAACATGGAGTTAATATATACTTCAGCTCTATTATTAACCTCTTCAATAACGATGTTCAATCCCCTGAGCTTAATATTCTGATCCTGTGGTTGATAGAGCCGGCCTATCTTCACAAATCCCCAGGCATGATCTCTGTTAATAAAGGAAGGACCGAATTTTTGGTTCGCAACATCCCTCTTTAAGCTATTCCAGTCAATATTACCCATATGTAGTATCAGTGTTACGGCCATATGGCGGTCGGGCAGACCTATATCTGCCCCGCCTTTAAAATAGGGCACACCGGCCTTGACAGCCAGGTCAGCATCCTGACTGGCATCGATTACCCGGTCAACCTTTAACACCCGAACCTTATCCCCTCTCTCAATTACTATCTCCGTAATCTTTCCTTTATTCAGGCTAATCCCGAGTAATCTTGAGTTATTATATACCTGCAAATTTTCCTCAGCAGCCAGCATCTCCTGAAAGACCCGGGTAGCCTTCCCGATGGAAAAGGAGATACCACCACCTACCCTGTGATGCCATTCACTAAATAAACCCCTGTTGAGATTACGGCCGTCAGGGCCATAATTAATATCCAGATAATTTAACCCCCCATAAGTCATTAAACCACCGGGGGTTTCCCTCTCCATAATCAGCAGGGTCCTGACGCCCTGCCGGGCGGCAGCAACTGCTGCCATAACACCTTCGGGTTCTCCCCCATATACAACCAGCGGAAAGGAACTCCGGCTTACAGATCCTATGCCTGTAGTATCTGTTGCCCCGACATTTCCGGCTGTTCCAGTGTTAGCATTTATAACCTTTGCATTTATAAATAATAAACCTATAACTATTAACGCAATTACCCGGTAGAGTTTTTTTTGCATTTATTTATCCCCCTATAACATCCAACTAATTACTTTTGCATTTAGCATCTTTTTTCATAGATCTTTTGATATTACCAACCTTTAAAATTTAGCATTACCAGGTGTCCGCGGGAAGGGGATAATATCCCGAATATTACTCATACCGGAGATATACATCAAAAGTCTCTCAAAGCCCAGTCCGAAACCAGAGTGGGGTACTGTCCCATACTTACGTATATCTAAAAACCAGCGGTAATTATCAATATTCATACCGTTTTCTTCCATTCTCCTTGCTAAAACATCATACCGTTCTTCTCTCTGACTGCCGCCGATTATCTCACCAACCTGAGGTACCAGACAGTCAACGGCAGCAACGGTCTTATTATCATCATTAAGCCTCATGTAAAAGGCCTTGATATCCTTAGGATAATCAGTTACCATAATCGGTTTCTTAAAGTGCTTTTCGGTCAGATAGCGCTCATGCTCTGACTGCAGATCTATCCCCCACTCTACCGGATACTCAAAATCGGCATCTGCCTTTTTAAGGATCTCAATTGCCTCGGTATAGGTAACATGCCCGAAATCAGCCTCAGCAATCTCCTTAATCGTTTTAATTCTACCCTTATCTATCCATTTATTGAAAAAGGCCATCTCTTCCTCAGCCTCCTCCAGGGCATAACGGAAAAGGTACTTGATAAAGTCTTCTATAATAACCATCATCTCCTTCAGGTCACAAAAGGCCATCTCCGGCTCTATCATCCAGAACTCAGCGGCATGGCGTGAAGTATTGGAATTTTCTGCCCTAAAGGTAGGACCAAAGGTATAAACATCTCCCAGGGCACAGGCCAGAAGTTCCGCCTCCAGCTGGCCGCTAACGGTTAAACCAGCCTTTTCCCCGAAGAAATCCTGGCTAAAATCGACCTTACCTTCCCCGGTTAGTGGTGGGTTCTCCGGATCAAGGGTGGTTACACTGAAGACTTCCCCGGCCCCCTCGGCATCACTAGTAGTGATAATAGGGGTATGGATGTATTGAAAACCCCTCTCCTGAAAGAATTTATGGACGGCATAGGCCATTTTATTCCTGAAACGGTTTACCACCCCAAAGGTGTTAGTTCTCGGTCTCAGATGGGCAATCTCCCGCAGGAATTCAAAGGAATGGCGTTTTTTCTGCAGCAGATAATCGGCAGGAGATTCACCGACAATCTCAATCTCCTTTGCCTTCATCTCAATACTCTGTTCCCTACCTTCAACCTCCTCCAGATAACCAACAATCCTCAGACTGGCTCCGGTGTTAATCTCATCTAAGGGAAATTTTCCCGGTTCTAGAATGACAATCTGGAGATTGAACAGGGTACTCCCATCATTTATCTCTAAAAAGGCAATATTTTTCGATACCCTCTTGGTTCTCACCCAGCCGAGAACAATTACATCAGAGTAATCACCAATATTTTTAGCAAGGATATCCTTTATCTTTGTTCGCTTAAAATAGTCCATGTAGTGTTCCTCCTTATTTAATGTAGAGTAAATTATGCACAGATGAATTCTGTGCCTTTGTAAAATTTCCCCATTTTTTAAACACATCGCAAAAAAAGTATTTTGAGTAATTGTAAATACAAAAACAGAGAAATCATTAGATATAATTTTAGGTTTTCCATTAATATATTTCGTTATTAATCTTTAAATACCTTTTTAAAAGGCAAAGAAATTATAAAAGGATAATGCAGTGAACATTATCCTTCAATTATAGTTAAAGTATTTTTTTCTTTTGATAGATTATAGCCAAAAAGCAATTTCACCATTCCCATAACTCCTGATTACTGGTAGAGACCGCCATTATACCCTTTTCCAGTAAGTCCTCTACCTCTTCCCTTCTGCGGATTAACCCCCCGGCAATAATCGGGCAGGATAATTTATGCTCAATATGGTCAATAAAATAGGGGGCCGCTATCCCGGGTAAAATCTCTACAGCATCGGGCTGGTTATGTTCCAGGATGTGTTCACCGGTTCTTAAGGCGGCAGAATCAAGCAGAAACAGGCGTTGAATAGCCATTAATCCTTCATTTCTGGCTGCCTTGACCAGATTGCTCTTAGTGGTTACAATCCCATCACAGAGATTATTGATAGCGAGATACCTTATACCCTGCTTATCCCGGCCGATCCCTTCAACTAGATCTATATGCAGGAAGACCAGTTTATCATGCTCCCGGGCCTTTTCCATAATCACCGGTAGGGCAAAGATATCACCATAGAGGATAAAGAGGGCAATAACGCTGCTCTTTACTGCTCTATCCAGAGATTCATAATTTCTTAGCCCGGCAATAACCGGGTGTTTTTTAAAATAGCGCTTTAAATGCTCCATTGATATCCCATCCTAACGAATATATTCCCGCAGCTTAAGCCGTTATCCTGGCCCTATCAGAAGTCTCCCTTTTAACATCCCTGGTTGCCACCAGATCTACACCTGTCTCCAGAAAATTTTTTCTGATTACCTGGCCGGTATAGACCGGGGCTTCAACCTCAATCCTGGCAATCTCTCTCATTGCCGGTAATAATAACTTCTTTGGTATAGGAGCAGCGGTCTTAACCGGTACTAAGGGAAGTTCTCCTCCTTTAACCCTGACAGTGGTCGGTAAAATCCGAGTCGGATTCTCAAATTCCTTACGGGCATGTTCCTTTCCTACAGGACAGGAAAACCCTGAGATCTTTTTGATCTCCCCCCTCTCACTTTCCACCTTCATTCTGCAGCCTTTGGGGCAACCAATACATATAATAGTAGTTCTAGACATAACCCTCACCTTCCTTCTTTTTCAATGGAGATTTTTATCCTGCTCATATTTTCATCTATCAAGGCTTCCGGCAGAAAGACTGTAACCATTTCACCCGGAGTCACTATCTCCCTTTTATAGGCAAGTAGTACCTTGCCAGTTCCATCCCTCAGTTTTATTTTGACATCCTTGCCTGGTTCTTTCACCCGCATAAATAGCTTAATCCTTTTTCTATCTTTATCCCGGTAATCAATCCTATGGGGTACAATATATCTAACATTCTTTCCCGGTTCCAGGCGAACCGGTTGGTCTCGCCATTCTCTTTCTCCCTTCAGGTATTTACTTACAGCCCGGCCGGCAATCTCCCCCTCTTCGGTTACAAAATCAACGAGGTCATGCACCTGCAGGACATTACCGCAGGTAAAGACCCCTTCAACTTGCGTCTCCCTGACCTCATTAACAACCGGTCCACCGGTAACTCCATCCAGATCAATGCCTATCTCCCTGGTTAACTCATTCTCGGGGATTAAACCAACAGATAAAAGAACTGTATCACATTTAATCTCCTCTTCAGTCCCGGGAATAGGCCTTAATCGATCGTCAACCTGAGAAACTATTACACTCTCAACCCTCTTCTTGCCGTTAATACTAGTAATAGTATGTCTCAGTTTAAGTGGTATATCAAAGTCATCCAGACATTGGACCTTATTTCTGACCAATCCTGAAGAATAGGACATAATCTCGAGAACGGCCTTCACATCAGCCCCCTCCAGGGTCATCCTTCTGGCCATAATTAAACCTATATCACCTGAGCCGAGAATAACAACCTCCCTACCGGGCATATACCCCTCAATATTTACATACCTCTGGGCAGTCCCGGCAGTAAAGATACCTGCCGGTCTATCTCCGGGTATCAAAATTGCCTCTCTCGTCCGTTCCCTGCATCCCATAGCCAAAACTATTGCCTTAGCCCTGATAGTTAATAAGCCTTCTTCCCTGTTTAGGGCCAGAACCTCCTTATTCTTACTTATCTTAATAACCATTGTTCCGGTTTTTACCTTTATCTTACTCCCTTTTAACCTTTCAATAAAACGACCGGCATATTCAGGACCTGTCAGCTCTTCCTTAAAATATTCTAGGCCGAAACCATTATGGATACACTGCTGTAATATACCTCCGAGATATTTATCTCTCTCCAGCAGCAGAATATTCTCAATGCCGCTATTTTCTGCCTCCAGGGCTGCCGCAAGGCCTGCCGGCCCTCCGCCAATAACCACCAGATCATAATTAAATCTCATCACCATCACCTGCTCTCCTGATCAGTTCCTTACTACAGGCCTTTAAGATCTCCGAGCCGGCACCCTTCTTGGTAACCTCAAGGGGTGAGATACCCAGTACTTTAGAGAGGATCTCCACCACCCTGGGACCGCAGAAACCACCCTGACAGCGGCCTGCTCCGGCCCTCGTTCTCCTTTTGATGGCATCAAGTGACCTGGCAGGTACCGGCCGGTGGATTGCCCTGATTATCTCACCCTTTGTTACTCGTTCACAGCGGCAAATCATCTCTCCATAGTCGGGGTTTTCCTTAACTAACTTCTGCCAACCATCAAGATTTCCAGTTTCATACTCTTCATTGAAGATAACAGGAGTAGGTAGTGTTTCCTGAAAGTCTTCTTTTAAATGAATCTCTTTTCCAGGAGCAACCTCTCCAAGGGTCTCTTTTACCAGTTCAACAACCATCTCTGCAATTGCCGGAGCTGAGGTCAAGCCAGGCGACTGAATACCGGCCACATGAATTAAACCCCTGACCCTATTTGAAGGACCGATGATAAAGTCCTCATCCTCCGCTGCAGCTCTTAATCCGGAGAAGGAGGTGATCACATCACTTCTGGAAAGCCCGGGAACTAGTTTCCTGGCTCCGGAATAGACCTCATCCAATCCCGATGCTGTTGTTGCCGGGTCATCCCTTTCATCAACATCATGAGAATTGGGACCAAGTAGAAGATTGCCGTGAGTGGTGGGGGTTACCAGTATTCCTTTTGAAACCTTACTGGGAATGGGAAAAAGGACATGATTAACGAAATTACCCCAGTTTTTATCTAAGAGGTGATACTCCCCCTTACGGGGTCTAATATTAATACTATCATCTCCTGACATGGCTGCAATCTTATCGGAATATAGACCGGCTGCATTAATTACAACCTGAGTCTTTATTTCTCCCCTGTTAGTTTTAACTCCTGTTACCTTACTGCCTTCTGTCACTAAATCTACTACCTCTGTCTCAAGTAAGACCTTAACTCCATTGATGACAGCATTATCGGCCAGGGCAATGGTAAACTCATAGGTTGATATTATACCTGCAGTCGGTGCATAGAGGGCATATTTAGCTTCAGGGTTTAAATTAGGCTCTATTACAAACAATCTTTCACCTTGAATAATCTCCAAACCCCTGACGCCAAGCCTTTCACCATTCTCCTTTTCCCTCTTTAGCACCTGCAAATCTTTCTCATTAAAACCAATAACCAGGGAGCCGATCCTTTTGAAAGGCACCTTTAGATCGGCTGCTAGTTTATCAAACATAGGATTAGCCTTTACATTAAGCTTTCCTTTCAGGGTTCTTGCATCGGCATTATACCCTGCATGAATTATTCCCGAATTTGCCTTACTGGTTCCCATGGCCACATCATCTTCCTTTTCCAAGAGAACTATATCCAGATTATAACGGGCCAGTTCCCTGGCTATGGCTGAACCGGTCACACCTCCACCGATAATAACTATATCTGCCTTCATTTTCTTCCCCCTCTCTCAAAGAAGAAAGCACTTCATGAAAAAAGAGAACCATTCATTAACATTAAGAAGGGTATACTTTACCCCCGGTTAACGAAATGGTTCTCTCTTATAATCTCTACCATTTTCAATATGAAATTTTACTTTTAACTTAATTTAATTATAACCTATTAATACAAGTAATGCAACTGTTATTGTTTTGATAGACTATTTGAAGCAGTTTTGTCATTGCCAGCACCCTTTTTGTGAATGTCAAGTGCTTTTTTACAAATTTTCTAAATAAGATTTTACACCTAAGATTTTCCAAAAATGGATTCTCTGTGTGTCAATCTATAGCTGTCACCGTGTAAATTTATGACCTCACCATTTATGTTTACTACCAAATCACATTTTACCCTTACTCCAGCTTAAAGCTGCTTTAACTGCCCGCTTCCAGCCACGATAGAGCTCTTCTCTCTTTGCTACCTCCATCTCCGGTTGAAAGGTTCTATCCACCTGCCTTGCTTTCAAAATCTCCTCCTTACCAGACCAGAAACCTGCTTCCAGTCCGGCCAGATAAGCCGCTCCGGTAGCTGTTGTCTCGGTATTTACCGGCCTTTCCACAGGTGTACCGGTTATATCAGCTAGAAACTGAAGCAGGAGATTATTTGCTGCTGCACCCCCATCTGCCTTAATATCCTTAAGCTTTATTCCGGAATCTTCAACCATAGCCATCAGTACATCCTTGCTCTGATAGGCCAGTGATTCCAGAGTAGCCCTGATTAGATGATTTTTATTACTGCCCCTGGTTAAACCGACAACCATTCCCCTGGCCTCGGGGTCCCAGTAGGGTGCACCCAGACCGGTAAAGGCGGGAACAACATAAACCCCATCAGTATGATTAACTTTGCCCGCAAAATAGGCTGAATCAGCCGAGTCTTCTATTAAACCGAGCTCATCCCTCAGCCACTGAATGGCTGCTCCGGCAATAAAGATACTCCCCTCCAGGGCATAATTTACCTTCCCTTCAAGGCCCCAGACAATAGTAGTTAACAATCCGTTATTTGAGACCACCGCCCTATCACCGGTATTCATTAACATAAAACCACCGGTACCATAGGTTATCTTGGTCATTCCCTTCTCATAGCAACCCTGAGCAAAGGTTGCTGCCTGCTGGTCACCGGCAACCCCGGTTATGGGTACCTCTTCACCGAAAAAATGGTAAGGCGCGGTAATCCCGTAGTTATAACTGCTGGGGAATACCTCCGGCAGGATAGATTCAGGAATGTCAAGTATTTCCAGTAATTCCCGGTCCCAGTCTAGTTTATGGATATTAAAAAGAAGGGTACGGGAGGCATTTGTATAATCAGTAGCATGAACCCTGCCTCCGGTCAATTTCCAGATGAGCCAGCTATCAATAGTCCCGAATAGTAGCTCTCCCTTTTTCGCTTTTTCCCTGGCCCCCTCTACATTATCCAGGATCCATTTGATTTTGGTTCCGGAAAAATAGGGATCGAGAACCAGTCCGGTCTTCTCTTTGAATTTTTCTTCCAGTCCCCTCTCCTTGAATTGATTACAGATATCGGTAGTGCGCCGGCACTGCCAGACAATGGCATTATAGACCGGGTCATCGGTATGTCTGTCCCAGACTACTGTAGTCTCCCGCTGATTTGTTATTCCGATGGCTGCAATCTCAGCAGCGGTAATCTTGGCCTCCTTTATAGCCCCGGCCATCACACTCAGGGTAGAGACCCAGATCTCATCAGGATTATGTTCCACCCAGCCGGGCTCGGGATAGATCTGACTGAACTCCTGCTGGGCTTGACCAATCATCTGACCCTGTTGATTAAAGATTAAAGCCCTGGTACTGGTAGTACCCTGATCAATAGCCAGAATATACTTTTTGCTCATATTTTCCCCCCTAGAGTTATAATGCCTCACCCAGTTCTTTAATACTAGGAAAAATATAATCCGGCTTTTGGGGAGCACTTTTTAAATCCTCCCTACTGGTCTCCCCGCTCAAAACCAGTATACCGGTAATTTTAGCATTAACTGCTGTTTGTATATCGGTATAAAGTCTATCACCTACCATGGCGATCCTTTTTTTATCTATGCCGGTTTTCCGGGCAACATAATCAACCATCAAGGTGTTGGGTTTTCCAATTACCAGGGGTTCTTTGCCTGTAGATGTTTTTAATAAACTGATAATAGAACCACAATCCGGCATTGTTTTTTTATCTTCTAGTGGACATACATAATCAGGGTTCGTAGCGAGATAAGGAATACCATCTAATATTAAATCATGGGCATCCCATAACTTTTTATAGGTTAAAGTAGTATCAAAGCCTAAAACCAGGTAATCGATTTTTCCTTCCTTATCAGTAGTTACCTGTAAGCCGACTGCCTCAAGTTCATCCTGTAGAGATGGAGTCCCTACTAAATAGACCCTGGCCCCTTCCTTCCTTTCTTTAATATAATCAGCAGTAACCTCACCGGAATTAATGATGTTTTCCGGGGGAACAAATACTCCCAGTCCTTCCAATTTCTGCTGATAATCCCTCGAGCTCTTTGAGGAATTATTTGTCAAAAATAAGAGCTTTTTATTCTGCTGCTCTATTTTTTGCAAAAACTTCTGCGCTCCATCAATTAATCTATTTCCTAAATAAAAGGTGCCGTCCATATCCAACAAAAAACACTCTATTTCCTTTAATTTTTTAACCATAACCACACCTTCGCTTAAAATTTAAATCTAAATAAATAATATCATAAAACTTTATCAACTGGCAAAGAACATTTTCTCACAAAATGGGATAATGAACATATATTATAGTAGATTCAATTATGAAAGGGGGCGTTAAGTTTAATATAATGGGAAACTACGGAAAAGATAATGCTTTCATTGTATTCCTCATTCTGATTTTATTACTGTTAGGATTCTGGGGAGGTGGCTATTACAGCAAGGAAAAGTAATAAAACATAGAAAATAACTAGCTGCAGTTCCAAAAAGCACTCACCAATCCGGAATCAATCGAATACTTTCCCGGGAGATTAAACCAGGGATTCACCCCTGGTTTTCTTTTTTCTTCCTATACATCCCTGTTATTAGTAATAATATCTTCCCAGGCGGAGAGGTAAATCTCAAAGTCCTGCTGGCTATATAATACCATCCTTACCTCATTAAGTCCTTGATTGGCTCTGATAAAATCCCTGATAGTCCCGAGGGCAATCCGGGCTGCTCTTTCAATAGGAAAACGATAAGCTCCGGTACTTATAGATGGAAAAGCAACAGACTTAATCTTATTCTTCAGAGCCAGTGTAAGACTATTCCTATAAGCATCTGCCAGTATCTCCTCTTCATTAGAATTGCCACCATGCCAGATTGGGCCTACGGTATGAATGACATAATCAGCTATAAGCTCTCCGCCTGAGGTAATTACCGCTTCTCCTGGGGGACACTTACCCTGTTTTTTTCTAATCTCTTTACACTCCTTAAGTATCTGGGGACCACCGGCCCTGTGGATTGCTCCATCAACCCCTCCTCCACCCATTAAGGTAGGATTGGCCGCATTAACAATTGCCTCTGTATCCTGGTTAGTAATATCACCCACCAGCATTTGAAGCCTGGTCTTACCGATAATAGATTGTACCACCGCTCTATCACTCCTTTCCTACTTATTCCACCTTGCATGTGTTCAACTCCAGAGTCAGTAATAACTATTATTCTTAAAACATAAAATATAAAATATAAAATATATTAACTTAATTAATAACAAAGAAATGGAGGTGAACAATTTGTTTGGACATCAAATCAGGGCTATTATCCGGGGAGGGCCCCTGGCCCCTTTCATTAGGGGAATCGTTACATTTAGAAGTGTACCGGGGGGAACCGAGGTTTATGCCAGAATATCAGGACTTCCACCCTACAAGCCAGCCCGGGATGGTAAACCACCTATCGGACCCCATGGTTTTCATATCCATGAAAAGGGAAACTGTGAGGTAGGGGATCCGGAGAATCCATTTCAGGCTGCAGGCGGCCACTGGAATCCCGATAACCAACCCCATGGCAACCATGCCGGAGACTTCCCGGTTTTATTCTCCAATAATGGTATAGCCAGAATGTGCTTTTTTACCAATAGATTTAAACCGAAAGATGTGGTCGGCAGAGCGGTTATTATCCATCAAAACCCCGATGATTACCGGACCCAGCCTGCCGGTGATGCAGGAAAAAGATTGGCCTGCGGGGTAATTGAGTGAACCTTTAATTCAGCTTTACCCTAATATCAGGATGGAGTTTTCCTTGAAGTATTTTAAATACATTTAACCAAGAGATTTAATCTCCCTTAAGAGGACACCGGCAATTATTTTATTTCCTGCAACCAGTGAAAAGCCGTTCTCACGGGAAAAGATAATTACCCTACCTCCGGCTTCCTCGACAATAAGTTTACCGGCAGCTATATCCCATAAACTTAACCCCAGTTCCCAGAATCCATCAAAGGAACCCCTGGCAAGATTACAGAGGTCAAAGGCTGCGCTACCGGTACGCCTGATCCCCTGAGCTTTCTTTACAATGTTATTAAACAACTTTAAAGAATAATCCATATCAATTAAGCTATAGGGAAAGCCGGTAGCCAGCAGGGCCTGGGATAAGTCCTCTCTGTCAGTTACCCTAATCCTATTGCCATTAAGGTAAGCCCCTTCCCCCCTGATAGCAGTAAATAATTCATCTTGCTTAGGGTAATATACTGCTCCGAGTACGGTCTGGCCTTTGTATTCCAGGGCAATTGATATGGTAAAGATGGAGAAACCATGGGCATAGTTATTCGTCCCGTCTAAAGGATCTATTATCCAGCGGTAATCAGCCCCCTTATCTATCTTCCCACTCTCTTCAGCAAGGATTGAATGGGTGGGATATTTCTCTCTAATATAATCTGTAATTTTTTCCTCAGATATTTTATCAACCTCTGTCACCAGGTCACTGCTATTTAATTTTGTTTCTATTTTTATCTCCTGATTAAACCTTGTAAGTTGATATTTCCCGATATCTCTAATCAATTCCTCTAATTCAGCCATTACTTTTTTCAAGTCCAATATTTAACAGCTCCTTTTAAATTAGCATCTTACTACCGTTAGACTACTTTTAAGAAATACTACAAATAGATGTTGGAGAGATATTTGGTAATTTTTTGTAAATGAGTCTTGGTGAAAAAAATTTCCACTAGATTGGAAACATCTAATTGTATTTTTCAATAAGGAAATTCTTATCATATTATATCATTTTATTGCGGAGGTTATAATTAACATAGCTCTGAAGGCTTTAAAGAGTTCAAGGTAATTATCGCTGGTGTAGCAAACCGTACGTCCGCCCTTTCTCCTGACCCCGGGAATGAGCAAGGTCATCTCGGCCATCTCGGCCAGGTAGAAGGTGACCTCCAGTTCAATACTACCACTTTCAACTGTCGGTTGCAAGGATTTGAGTTTCTTTATCGCCTCGGCTACTCCAGTATTAAGCAATTCTTTTACCCGGTTAAAGGGATAGATCCTGGCAGAATTACGGCCTATCGCCTCCTTAACGGCAACCCCTACAGGTTCATATAACTCTTCCCTGGCACATAAAATAGTCTTCTGATCTCCTGTAACCAGAGCAACCGGCACCCCGTAATAGCCTGCCAGTCTACCGTTAAGACCGGCTTCACTCATAGGTTTCCCATTAATCTTTGCCTCCAGTACCCTGTAGACATAGGTATGGTCGATTATAGCCTGGGTTATACCTGGCCTGGCATGATAACCAACAAAAAAGACGGCATCAAAACTCTCGTCGATTCCCTGCATCATACTTAAGGGTTTGGGACTTCCGCTGATCAGGACAGCCCCGGGGTGAAACTCCTCAATTAAAATATTATCCATATTATTATGGGAGTCATTGACTACTACCTCAGTAGCACCGTGTTGGATGAGGGCCTCAACCACCGCATTAACCTCCCTAGTCATCAAGTAGCGGGCTCTCTCATAATCACGTCCTTCAACCATCGTCTGTGCATGTGAAACAATACCGGAAATTCCTTCCATATCTGCTGAAATATATATTTTCATGAGATTCCTCCCTCTTGAACTTAGGTGAAACTCCCCAGGTGAAGATCGGCAGCATGAATAAAACGTATCCTCCCCTGCATAAGGATGTCCCCCTTTTCTGTATTAAAAAAATTAGCATGATTACTACCATACATGCGTAAGTAAAAAGAAGGTTTCTTGTACTCCCTCCTAAAGTTTTCATCTATTATTATATTAAAGAATTGGCAAAAAGTAAATAATCTATCAAAACCAGTACTTTTTAATCCAGTCGTAAACCGGTTTAAGGTTGAATTTCTCTCCCAGATCTTTCAGTTCCGGAATCCTTATTCATCCAGTTCAATCGGGGTAGATAGAACCGGTACTATCACTCCAACTATTGGCTATAATATTTATATATGCTATGACAGAATAAGTCGTATTGACAAAAAAATTAGAGGCAATTGTTTAATTGCCCCTAAAATATCTTTTATTCCAGTTTTCCGATAAACCTTTCAATCCGTTCCAATCCCCTGCTGATATTATCCATAGAGGTAGCATATGACAGGCGGACAAAATTATCGGCCCCGAAGGCAACACCGGGTACCACTGCCACCTTTTCAGCCTCCAGGAGATTATCAGCAAAGGCAAGGGAGCCGTCAATCTCCTTATTCTGATAGCTTTTTCCGATAACACCGCCGATATTAAGAAATACGTAAAAAGCACCCTGTGGCAGCAGACAGGATAGACCGTTAACATTGTTAAGTTTCTCCGCCATATACTTCCTGCGCTGATTAAACTCCCTGACCATCATCTCAATTGCTTCCTCTGCTCTGGGATCTGTCAGGGCCGTTACACTGGCATACTGGGCAATAGAATTAGGATTTGAGGTAGAGTGGCTCTGGATATTGCTCATAACCTTGATAATATCCTTTCGTCCGGCGGCATAACCAATCCTCCAGCCGGTCATTGCATAGGCTTTAGACATACCATTGATAACAATCGTCAGATCCTTAATCTCCGGACCCAGTGAGGCAATACTGGTGTGTTTCACCCCATCGTAAATTAGTTTCTCATAGATTTCATCAGAGATGATAAAAAACCCCTTTTCAACTGCCAATTCTACTATAGCCTCAAGTTCCCCCTTCTCATAGACTGTCCCTGTGGGATTACTAGGGCTATTGAGAATCAAGGCCTTGGTCCTGGGGGTTACAACCTTCTTCAGCTCCTCAATCTCCATTTTAAAACCATACTCTTCCTTTGTTTCTACATATACGGGTTTCCCGCCACCCATTTTGACAAGTTCGGGATAACTTACCCAGTAAGGTACGGGAATGATAACCTCATCCCCCGGATTTAAGATGGCCTGCAGAGTATTATAGAGAGAATGTTTAGCCCCATTAGATACTATAACCTGGTCTATGTTATACTCAAGTCCATTATCTTTTTGTAACTTACCGCAAATTGCCTCTTTTAATTCCTTAGTACCGGAAGCGGAAGTATAGCCGGTAAATCCCCTATCAAGAGCCTCCTTGGCCGACTCGATAATAAAATCCGGGGTATTAAAATCCGGCTCTCCGGCACCAAAACCAATCACATCCAGACCGGCAGCCTTCATCGCCTTTGCCCTGGCACTAATTGCCAGTGTTAATGACTCGCTTATCCCTAGATGCTTTTTCGATAAACCCACTTTTTACACCCCTTATATATATACATAATTTTATACAAGTAGAAATAGATACTCTGGATTAGTTAGTTATAGGAGGAACCGGGAATTAACTTTTTCCAGTGAGTGAGTATATAACTAACTAATCTTCATTGAACCTGTCCTTCGACCCCTTCATCAATATCAGCCAGCTCAAAGGTTCTGTGTAATATCCTGACAGCCCTGTCTGCCTCTTCTTCTGCAATCAGGCAGGAGACCTTAATATCAGAGGTTGTTATCATCTGAATATTTATCCCTGCCTTGCCCAGAGCGGTAAACATCCTGGCTGCAACTCCCGGTGTTGTAATCATACCAGCACCAACAATCGAGACCTTAGCCACATTGGTATCAATATCTACCTGGGGCGAACCCAGTTCTTCCGCAATTTCATAGATAACCTTTTTACTCTTAATAAAATCTTCCTTATTAACTGTAAAGGAAATATCATTAAGATTATTATACTGTAAGTTCTGAATGATCATGTCAACATTAATATTATGTTCAGCTAGCTTACTGAACAATTTGCCGGCAATTCCGGGCTTATCAGGAACCTTCTCCACGGTAACCTTAACCTCGTCCTTATCAGAGGTAACACCAGTAACATTATTTCTCTTCTCCATCTCATCAATCCTTTCAACTATTGTACCTGGTTTGTAGTTAAAGCTTGAGGCGATATAAATCTTTACATTGTAGGCTTTTGCCAGCTCTACTGAACGCGGATGGAGCACCTTGGCCCCCAGACAGGCCAGTTCCAGCATCTCATCATAGGAGATATAGTCCAGCTTCCTAGCCTCAGGTACAATTCTGGGATCGGTGGTATAGATTCCATCCACATCGGAATAGATCTCACAGCGGTCAGCTCCTAGTGAGACAGCCAGGGCTACAGCGGTAGTGTCCGATCCTCCCCTTCCCAGGGTTGTAAAGTCATCCCGGGAGTTTATGCCCTGAAAACCGGCAATCACTACAATCTTGCCCTGTTCCAGCTCCTTCAAAATCCGGCTATTATCTATAGCCATTATCTCGGCCCGGTTATGACAGTCATCTGTCTTAATTTTAACCTGACTCCCGGTTAGTGAAATGGCCTTATACCCCTTATCCTGAATAGCCATACACAGTAAGGCAATAGAAACCTGCTCTCCGGTAGTTAAAAGCATATCTGCCTCTCTGGGATCTGGGTCATCAGTAATTTCCTTCATCAAATCAATTAATCTATCGGTCGTATCACCCATAGCTGAGACAACCACAACTACCTGATTTCCCCGCTTATATTCCTTAATCACCCTACCGGCAACATTCTTAATTCTTTCAATGTCACCTACAGAGGTTCCTCCATATTTTTGTACAATTAAAGCCATCTTATCCTCCCTCCAGTTACAACTCTACAACCCTGATTAGATTATTAATGGCAATTACATCATTCAGCTGTTTTAGCTGCTCTAAGGATCTTATCATATACTCCTCTTTTACCCGGTGGGTAACCAAAACAATTGGTACAACCGGGGTTAATTTATGTTTCTGGATAACCGAAGCCAGACTAACCTGGTTATCACCAAAGACCTTGGTTATCTTGGCCAGAACCCCGGGTTTATCATTTACCTGAAGCCTAAGGTAAAACAGATTTTCCACTTGATTTATCTGCTTTACTTTATGATCATTGGTGGAATCTATAATGGTAATCTCCGGCTTATTATGATAGATACCTCTTCCTACCTGGATAATATCTGCTACCACTGCACTGGCGGTCGGCATCTGACCTGCACCCTGACCATAGGACATAACATCACCAACCGCATCACCATGGAGGTAAATAGCATTATAAGCATCATTTACCAGTGCCAGGGGATGCTCTTTAGATATAAAAGCAGGGTGAACCCTGATATCCAGACCATCTTCACAGCGCTTAGCAATTGCCAGAAGCTTGATCACATAACCCAACTCATCAGCAATTCTGATATCTTCCAGCTCTATAGTATCAATTCCCTCAACAAAGATTTGGTTAACATCAATGGTTGTCTCAAAACCGATAGAAGAAAGTATTGCTATCTTATAAGCAGCATCTGAGCCGCTAATATCGGAAGAAGGGTCCCTTTCAGCATAACCAAGGTCCTGCGCTTCCTGGAGAACCTCAGCAAAATCCCGTTCCTCCCTGGTCATCTTGCTTAAAATATAATTAGTGGTTCCATTTAAGATGCCGTATATCTCCTCAATCCTATTAGCAGCAAAGGATTCCTTTAAGGGTCTAATGACAGGAATTCCCCCGGCTACACTGCCTTCATAGCTTACCTGAACTTCTTTTTCCCTGGCCAGTTTCAGAATCTCGCTTCCGTACTTGGCAATGACCAGTTTATTAGCAGTTACAACACTCTTCCCATTTTCAATGGCCTTTAAAATATATTGATGGGCCGGTTCCTCCCCGCCGATCAATTCCACGATAAGGTCAATCTCCGGATTATCCAAAATCTCTTCTGCTCTGTCTGTAATAATATCCGGGTCTATTTCTACCTCCCGCTTCTTCTTCTTTTCATTCACCAGTATTTTTTCAATTTTTAACTCGGTACCGACCTTTCTCTTGATTGCCTGATTATGTTTGTTAATAATCGTAACAACGCCACTACCAACAGTACCCAGTCCAAGAATCCCGATTTTAAGCATCTTCTCACTCCTCTGTGATCATTATTCCCTTATTATCAGGAGCAGTAATGATATATCTGCTATCTATATTATGTTCACTAAAAACATCTACCATCACCTGGCCAATCTTTGCGGCCTTATCCTGGCAGAAGGCTATAATTGCAGGGCCTGCACCGCTAAGAGCAACACCAAGGGCCCCGGCCTTATAGGCCCCTTTAATTATATCTTTAAAACCCGGTATTAATGCTGCCCGATAGTCCTGATGTAATCTATCCTCCATGGCAGTCGAGAATTTCTCCCAGTCATTATCGTAGAGACAGGCAGTTAAAAGGGCAGTCCGGCTCAGATTAAAAACGGCATCCTGATAACTAACCTTGCCGGGCAAGACCTGTCTTACTTTTTTAGTTGCCAGTCGGAATTCCGGTACCACCAGTACAATCTTCAGCTCCTCATTGAGTGTAAGCTTTTTAAAAATAAGTTCCTCGCCATCCATGACATTGATCGTAAAACCACCCTTGTAGGCCGGGATAATATTATCGGGATGCCCCTCCATCTTGGTAGCTAGTTTTAAAATAGCTTTCTCAGAAAGGGGAGAGCCCAAGAGCTTATTAGCCCCCACAAAACCGGCAACAATCGCCGTAGCACTACTTCCCAGGCCGCAGGCAAAAGGAAACGCAATCTTCTCAACAATTTCAATCCCATCGAAAGGCTCTTGCAGAAGACTAAAAAGCCTTTTCATGGCTTTAAAGACCAGGTTCTCTTCAAGAGGCAGCTGAATCTTATTCCCTTTCTCATCCTCCAGCTCAATCCGTATACCCTGATTAATTCTTTTAAAATAAAAAGAGTTATATAACTTCAGAGCAATTCCCAGACTATCAAAACCGGGACCGAGATTAGCGGATGTTGCAGGAACCCTTATGCTAAACATAGTATTTCTCCTTTTTCTATTGAATGAATGTTATAACTTCTTTGCTTGTTTCAACCTGCAAATAGATGTTAGAGAGATGTTTGGAAATTTTTGTGAATGAGCCTTAGTAAATCGAAACTAAAAAACAGGCCGAATCACAGGAAGTGGAAAACATCTATTTGCAGTTGTTTTAAGTTGAAATTTGAATTAAAATGCTAAATTAAATTTATTAACTTGATTACTTATGAAATCTATTATTCTATATTTTATCATCATCCTCAATATAAAACAAGAGGAAGATAATTTATCCTACCGATTATCTTCGACCCACTTCTTCTCCTTTATAATGACCCGTTCTGTCTCCGAGGGAGAGGTTCCCCCTATCGAACTCCTTCCCTGAACACATTTTTTAATATCCAGGTAATCATAGAGTTCCTCACTGAAGTATTCGCTCAGATCAGGAAAGAGAGATCTCCATTGATCTAACGGTATCTCATTTAACTCTAGACCCTGTTCTAGGGAATATAAAACTGCCTTCCCGACCACCTCATGGGCCTGGCGGAAGGGAATACCCTTGCTGGCAAGATAGTCTGCCAGATCAGTGGCATTAAGGAAACCCTTCCGGGCAGCCTGCTCCATTCTCTCCTTCTTTATTTTCATGGTGGTCAGCATCTCCGGAAAGATCTGCAAAATCATTTCCAGGTTATCGATGGTATCAAAAACACCCTCCTTATCTTCCTGCATATCCTTATTATAGGCCAGGGGTAATCCCTTTAGAGTCGTCAGTATCTGCATTAAATGCCCGTAAATTCTACCGGTTTTACCCCTGGTAAGCTCGGCGATATCGGGATTCTTTTTCTGGGGCATAATACTACTCCCTGTAGCATAGGCATCATCAAGTTCTATAAAGTCGAATTCACTGCTGGTCCAGATAATTAATTCCTCACTGAGCCTGCTTAAATGCATAATTACTGTAGCAGCTACACCTAAAAACTCAATAATAAAATCCCTGTCACTAACCCCATCAAGTGAATTTTCTGAGATCGAATCGAATCCAAGTTCAGCGGCTATCCATTCCCGGTCTATTGGGAAGGTGGTGCCGGCCAGGGCACTGGAGCCCAGGGGAAGGACATTAACCCGCTTTAAATTATCTTCCCATCTCTCATAATCCCTTTTAAACATAAAATAATAGGCCATCAGGTGATGAGAGAGGGTAACAGGCTGGGCCCGCTGCAAGTGGGTATAACCGGGCATGATTACCTCCAAATAGTTTTCGGCAAGTCTAAGCAGAACCTCGAGCAGATGGATTAGAAGGGCCTGCAGGTGCTTGATTTTATCACGTAGATAAAGGCGCATATCCAGGGCAACCTGGTCATTCCTGCTTCTGGCTGTATGCAGCTTTCCCCCAACCGCTCCAATTTTATCGGTCAGGTGTTTTTCAACCAGGGTATGAATATCTTCAAAGGTATTACCAAAGGGAATCTTCCCTGCTTCAATATCCGCTTCAACCATTTTTAACCCGGAGATAATCTTTTCCCCCTCTTCCCTGGAGATAATCCCGGTTCTGGCCAGCATTTTAGCATGGGCGATACTACCGGCTATATCATAGTGGTATAATCTCCTGTCAAATTTTAAGGAGGAGTTGAATTCGTTGACTAATTGATGAGTCTCCTTTTTAAATCTGCCACCCCATAACTTCATGTTAATCCACCCCATCTAATCTTTTGACCCATAAACCCCGTTGATAACCATATTTATTATCCTTTTTAAGGCATCGAAAACCTAGTTTGTGATAAAATTTAACCAGCTTTTGATCATCCAGGGATGAATGCAGGTAAATATATTTTCCGTTATTTGCTATTACTTCCTCTTCGGCTCTCCTATATAATAAGGTACCCAGACCCTGATGCTGGAATTCGGGCAGAATGGAAAATCTCTTTAAATAGACATCATCCTCTCCCTTAAACTCCAGGCGGAGAGAGCCAATTATTTGTTTATCCTTTTCGATTACCAAAACGATATTTTCTTCCAGGTCCTGATAAATATCAAAGATAGTTTCCTTAAAGGTAGGATTACTACCCGATTTATAATCGGCAAAGGCCTCTCTGATAACCCTGTAAATTCCTTCCCCATCCCTTTGACAGGCCTTACGGATTATTATATCAGAACTGGAAAGAGGTAAGGCTGTCATTTGATCAATTCCTTTAAAAAAATGGTATCTTTATTCTGCTGTTTTACCCGGGTATGAATCTGGGTGGGGAGCCCCCATAATTTAATAAACCCGGCCGCAGCTTGATGGTCAAAACTATCCTCTTCATCATAGGTTGCCAGATCAAACTGATAGAGGGAATAGGGTGATTTACGTCCAACTACCGTGCACTGACCTTTATATAATTTCAATTTTACCTCTCCACTTACCTGTTTCTGGGTCTCTTCAATAAAGGCATCCAATGCACTGCGTAGGGGTGAATACCAGAGCCCGTAATAAACAAGTTCAGCATACTTTTCGGCAATTATCCTCTTATAATGAGAGGTCTCCCGGTCAAGGGTTAAATCCTCCAGCTGTTGATGGGCCTTAGTTAGAATTTCAGCTGCTGGAGCCTCGTAAATTTCCCTTGATTTGATTCCGACCAGCCTGTTCTCAACCATATCTATTCTCCCGACACCATACTCTGAACCGATCTGGTTTAATTTCTTAACCAGTTTAACCGGCGAGAGATACTTATTATTTATCTTAACCGGCTCACCCTGTTCAAAGGAAATGGTTAAATAGAGCGGCTCATCGGGGGTTTTTTCCGGTGCCTTTGTCCACTGGTAGGCATCTGCCGGCGGCTCATTCCAGGGGTCCTCCAGTACGCCACATTCAATGCTTAAACCCCAGAGGTTGCTATCCAGACTGTAAGGGCTATCCTTGGTAGCCTTAACCGGAATATTATTTTCTTTAGCATAGTCTATCTCTTCATTTCTGGTTTTAAACTCCCATTCCCTTAGGGGGGCTATAATCTCCAGTTCGGGATCAAGAGCTCTGAAGGATACATCAAACCTGACCTGGTCATTCCCTTTTCCGGTACAACCATGAGCGACCGCCTCAGCCCCGTGTTGATGGGCAATCTCTACCATCTTTTTAACAATCAGGGGTCTGGAGAGGGCGGTAGCCAGGGGGTATTTCCCCTCATAGAGGGCATTTGCCTTCAGTGATTTAAAAACATAGTCTTTAATAAACTCTTCCTGAACATCATCAATATAAACCTTACTGGCACCTGTCTTAAATGCCTTTTCCTCCACCTGGGACCAGTCAACAATTCCTATTTGTCCGACATCGGCCGAGTAGGTTATGATCTCGGCATTATACTTCTCCTTCAACCATTTAATAGCAACAGAGGTATCCAGACCACCTGAATAAGCTAAAACAATCTTATTAATCTTCTTCATCCTCATTTCCTCCTTAAAAGTATTTTAATGGCAATTAATTTTTGTAACAACTGCAAATAGATGTTGTAGAGATGTTTAGAAATTTTTGTTATTATACTGATCCAGTGAATAGACTTTTATCTTCTTCCCGTTTTTCTTCTCCTGTAAGACCCTGAGGACTACCTTGACCGTATCTAAAGAGGTATAACAGGGAATATTAAATTCAACAGCAGTACGCCGCAACTGAAAACCCTCTCTTCCTGCAACCTTACCTCTGGTAGGGGTATTAATAAGCATCTTGACCTCATTTTTATTTATCTCCTTAAAGGATCTTATTATCTCCTTGACCGTAACACCATTATCTCTAAAAAACTTGCCGGTGTTAGCCGTAGCCAGAATAGAATAACCAAGCCTGCTAAACTCCCGGGCCAGCTCTAAACCTTCATTCTTGTCTCTGTCTGCCAGGGAAAAGAGGATATTTGACCCGTCAGGCAGATTAAAATTAGCTGAGAGCAGCCCTTTATATACTGCTCCTTCCAGGGTTCTATCCGTCCCCAGTACCTCCCCGGTCGACTTCATCTCCGGTGTCAGGTGAATATCGACCCCGAGTAGTTTATCAAAGGAAAAGACGGGAACCTTGACCGATATTAAGTCTGAAGGCGGCAGTAAGCCCTTATATTCTGTGAGATCAGTGAGTTTTTTACCCAGCATAATCTTCACAGCCCAGTTAACCATCGGGATACCCGTAACCTTGCTTAGAATGGGTACCGTCCTGCTGGCCCTTGGATTAACCTCCAGCACATAAATATTACCTACCTCATCAATTACAAACTGAATATTAATTAAACCTTTTATCCTCATACTGCTTACAATCTTCCTCGTATATATAACAAGCTGTTCAGTAACCCTCTTACTAAGGCTCTGGGCCGGATAGACTGCCATACTATCGCCAGAGTGAACCCCCGCCCTCTCAATATGTTCCATAATGCCCGGAATCAGCACCTCCTCGCCATCGGCTATGGCATCTACCTCAACCTCCTTACCGAAGATGTAACGATCAATTAATACGGGGTGCTGGGGAGAGATCTTTACCGCCTCCTCCAGGTAGAGCTTTAGTTCTCTTTCATTGGAGACGATCTCCATTCCCCTTCCGCCCAGCACAAAGGAGGGTCTGACCAGAGCGGGGTAACCGACCTTTTCCGTAAAGGCCAGTGCCTCCTCAAGATTATAGGCAGTGTATCCAACCGGGGTAGGTATGCCTTCAGAGGTTAATAAACGGTTAAAGAGTTTCCGGTCTTCTGCCAGATTAATACTATCCAGATCAGTCCCCAGAATATCTACACCGGCCCTGGTCAACGGCTCGGCTAAATTAATTGCCGTCTGGCCGCCGAACTGCAGGATAACACCTTTGATCCCTTCCCTGTCAATTATATTTAAGACATATTCCTCGGTTAAAGGCTCAAAATATAGCTTATCGGCCGTATCAAAATCCGTGCTGACGGTCTCAGGGTTATTATTTACTATGATTGCCTCTATACCTTCCTCCTGCAGGGCCTTAACTGCATGTACGCTACTATAGTCAAACTCAATACCCTGGCCGATACGGATCGGCCCTGAACCAACAACCAGAATCTTTCGGCCTTCCCTCAGCTCTACCTCGTCTTCTTCCTCATAGGTAGAGTAGTAATAAGGGGTTTCAGCTGCAAATTCCGAGGCGCAGGTATCAACCATCTTAAAGACGGGTTTCATTCCGGCCTTTAATCTGAGAGTCCTTACATCGGCAGGGGTCATCTCAAGGTAATGGGCGAGCATTCTGTCACTGAAACCTAGTTTTTTAGCCTTTTTCAGTAAGAGATAATCATTAGCTGTTATCTCAGCCCTCTTTTCAAGCAAATTTGCTGTCATCTCCGCAATCTCGGCCAGTTTATATAAATAAAAGAGATCAATACCGGTCCAGTGATGAATCTCTTCCGGGGAGATATTATTAAATAAGGCCTGAATGATGAGAAAAATTCTGTTGTCTTCAGCCTGCTGAATTCTTTCTTTAAGTTGCTCCCTGTCAACTACCTTATCTATTGCCGGTAGTTTTAAATCCAGTGATTCAATTGCTTTGAGAAAGGACTCGGCAAAATTCCTACCAATGGCCATCACCTCACCCGTAGCCTTCATCTGGGTACCCAGTCTCCTGTTACCCTGACTAAATTTATCAAAAGGCCAGCGGGGTATCTTGGTTACCACATAGTCAAGGGCCGGTTCAAAACAGGCATAGGTCCTGCCGGTAACCTCATTCTTGATTTCATCCAGGTGCAAACCCAGGGCTATTTTAGCTGAAACCTGGGCAATAGGATAGCCGGTCGCTTTGGAGGCAAGGGCACTGGAACGGCTAACTCTTGGGTTGACTTCAATAATGTAGTACTCATCGCTTTCCGGATTTAAAGCAAACTGAATATTACAGCCACCCTCAATCTTTAAAGCCCTGATAATCTTTAGCGAAACAGAGCGCAAGAGGTGGTATTCCTTATCTGTCAGGGTCTGACTGGGGGCTACCACTATACTATCCCCGGTATGCACCCCTACCGGATCGATATTCTCCATATTACAGATAGTAATACAGTTATCATTACCGTCTCTGATTACCTCATACTCAATCTCCTTCCAGCCGGAAACACTCTTCTCCAGGATGACCTGGCTGATACGGCTCCTCTTTAAGCCTAGTTCAACAGTCGCAAGAAACTGCTCTTTGTTGTAGGCAATCCCGCCCCCGCTTCCTCCCAGGGTATAGGCAGGCCTAATGATAACCGGAAAACCTACTCTTTCAATAAATTCTAAAGACTGCTCAATGTTATTAACTATCTCGCTCTCGATTACCGGTTCGCCCAGTTCTTGTAAAAGCTCCCGGAATAATTTCCTGTCTTCTGCCCGTTTAATAGCCTCCAGATTGGTCCCCAGAAGTTTGACATCATACTTTTTAAGAATACCTGACTCAGCCAGTTCCACGGCCAGGTTTAGTCCGGTCTGACCACCCAGGGTCGGTAATAAACCATCTGGTTTTTCCAAAGCGATAATTTTACTGACATAGGAGAGGGTTAAGGGTTCAAGATAAACCTTATCTGCTATATTACTATCTGTCATAATGGTTGCTGGATTGCTGTTAATAAGAACTACTTCCAATCCCTCTTCTTTTAAAGCCTTACAGGCCTGGGTACCTGAATAATCAAATTCAGCCGCCTGGCCGATTATAATGGGTCCGGAACCGATTACTAGTACCTTGTTGATATCTTTTCTTAACGGCATTGTCTCCCCCCTTAGCTAAAAATTAACGATCTTCTTAGCCCGGTCCTCCTGTAAAAGATTTATAAAATCCTCAAAAATGCTATGGGAATCAACAGGGCCCGGGCCAGCTTCCGGATGGTACTGTAGGGAAAACACGGGTAGCTCCTTATGTCTGATTCCTTCTATTGTTCCGTCATTCAAATTCCTGTGGGTCACCTCTAATCCCGGTAAATGGCTATCCGCAATGGCGTAACCGTGGTTCTGAGTAGTAATAACTATCCTGCCGTTAATTAAATTCTTTACCGGATGGTTACCCCCATGATGCCCAAACTTTAGCTTATAGATACTAGCACCGAAGGCTAATCCTAGGAGCTGGTGTCCCAGACAGATTCCGAAGACCGGAGTATAGTTAACCAGTTTTTTTACCTCCTCCACAACTTCAGGCAAATCCCTCGGATCCCCGGGTCCGTTTGATAAGAGGATACCATCAGGATTATAATCTAAAACCTCCTCAGCGGTGGTATCATAGGGGACGATAATTAGATCTGCTTCCAGACTCCTTAAATAGCGGAGGATATTATACTTAACGCCAAAATCCATTACTACTATCCTGAAACCCCTACCGGGAATTCTGGTTGTTCTTTTCAGGCTGACTTCCTTGACCAGTTCTCTCTTTTGCCTTCCCTTTTCCCGGGCCAGGTTCATCAGCTGATTGATATCATCATTTTCTGAAGAAATGACCCCGTACATACTCCCTTTTTCCCTGATATATCTGGTTAAAGCCCGTGTATCAATATCTGAGATCCCGATAATCTTCTCCTTATTTAAATAACCGATAAGGTTGTTTCTGGTCTGCCAGTGGTTCGGTTTAAAACATGCTTCCTTGATAATTAAACCTGCCAGATGGGGTGCATAGGATTCCAGGTCCTTGCCGTTAATACCATAATTTCCAATCAGGGGATAGGTTAAGGTAACAAGTTGACCGCGGTAGGATGGATCTGTCAAAATCTCTTCATATCCGGTCATACTGGTATTAAAAACAACCTCACCCCAGGTGGTTCCTTTCTTCCCAAGGGCAGTACCTTTAAATACCTTCCCATCCTCCAATACCAGGAGAGCCTGCATAGTAAATCCTCCTTTTCGTAAGTTCAAGAATCTATTGGTAATTGGCCAGTACTCCCTTAAGCTCGCTTATCATCTGATCGATCTCCGTCTTGCCGATAATTAATGGAGGAAGAAACCTTAAAGTGTGTTTTCTGACCGCGTTAATTAAAAATCCCCTGGTAAACATAGCCATGGTAACATCCGCGGCCGGGATTGAATCGGCAAGTTCCAAGGCCAGCATCAAACCTTTACCTCTGACCTCCCTAATTAGATCTAATTCCCTCTGGAGGTCATTTAATCTACCTTTAAAGTACCTACCTGTTTCCCTGACCTTATCCAGAAAGCCATCTTCCAAAATAACCTCCAGGGTTGTACAGGCAGCCCTGGTAGCCAGGTGATTACCACCGAAGGTTGAACCGTGATCACCAGGTTCAAAGGCCCTGGCTACCTCCTCCTTAGCTAAAAAGGCACCGATAGGAACACCCCCACCCAGAGCCTTAGCTAGAGTCAGGATATCGGGTTCTACCCCGTAATCCTGATAGGCAAAGAGTGAACCGGTCCGGCCTAACCCGCACTGAATTTCATCAAAGATTAATAGGATTCCCTCCTGAGTGCATAACTCTTTCAATCCCTGTAGATACTCTGCAGTGGCCGGGAAAACACCGCCCTCTCCCTGAACGGGTTCGAGCATAATCGCTGCTGTCTCCGAGCCGATGGCCTGCTCAACTGCCTCTAAATCGTTAAAGGGAACAGATTTGAATCCCACCGGTAATGGCTGAAAGGGAGTCTGATATTTCTTTTGCCCGGTTGCGGCCAGGGTTGCCAGGGTACGGCCGTGAAAGGAGTTTTCTGCCGTGATTATTTCATATCTGTTTTCTCCCTTTACCTTGAAATACTTTCTAGCTAATTTGATAGCCCCCTCATTGGCCTCCGCACCGCTATTGACAAAGAAAACCCTGTCAGCACAGGAGTTGTTTATCAAGAGTTTTTCCAGGTAGGCCTGGGGTTCAATATAATAAAGGTTAGAGGTATGGATCATCTTTTTTATCTGCTCCTCCAGGGCAGCTACTAACCGGGGATGGGCGTAACCCAGGGCATTAACCCCGATTCCTGCCAGAAAATCAATATACTGGCTACCATCCTTACCAAATACCCTGACACCTGTGCCATGATCAATTACAACAGGATAACGCCCGCTAAAGACATTCATAAAATACTTTTTGTCACACTCAATTATCTCTTCAATCTGCATCCTGACTGCTCCCTTCCTTTAAAATCATTGTACCAATTCCCCGGTCGGTAAAGATCTCCAGTAAAAGGGTATGGGGAATCAGGCCATTCAGGATATGGGTCCTCTTAACACCATTACAGACTGCCTCCATACATCCCTTAACCTTGGGCAACATCCCACCTTTTATCCTTTCTTCCTCTATCCACCTGATTACTTCCTCGACCGATAGAGCCGATACCCTGCTCTCCTCCTTTCCGGGGTCTGATCTGATTCCGTTGACATCGGTTAGATAAATCAGCTTTTCTGCCTTCAAAGCAACCGCCAGTTTCCCGGCAACAGTATCGGCATTAATATTAAAGCTTTCCCCCCGGTCATCAACACCTATAGGGGCTACCACCGGAAGATAACCGCTATTGATTAATTTGATGAGTAGCTCCGGATTGATCTCCCGTATCTTACCGACATAACCTAAATCGTTACCATCATCCAGAATCAGTTTCTCTGCCCTGATCAGACCTCCATCCTTACCGCAGACCCCGACTGCCTGACCGTTCAGCTGATTAATCTGGGCCACTATTTCCTTGTTCACCTTTCCTGCCAGAACCATCTCCACAAATTCCATTGTCTCCCGGTCTGTAACCCTTAATCCGTTGATAAATTTGCTCTCCTTCTTCAGTAATTTCAGGGTACTGCTGATGGCAGGACCACCGCCGTGGACAATTACCGGGTTGACTCCGACATATTTTAAAAGGGTAATATCCTCAATAATGTAATTTTTGATCTTTTCATCTGCCATGATGCTACCACCGTACTTTATGATAAAGGTTTTACCGTAAAACTTCCTTATGTACGGTAGTGCCTCAATCAAGATAGAGGCCTTTTTAATTAGCTTCTCCATTTCTCCCCTCCTCAAAAAATTAGAATCAATGCTCACTTCCCTTAGCAATAACTACAAATAGATGTTGGAGAGATGTTTGGAAATTTTTTTATATGACACAAAAAGGAGGTTTCGACTAGATGAACCTTAGAGTCATCACAAAATTTCCTGCGACGCACTCGATGCGCTAGTGCAGAAACTATCCTTGCGTAACTAAAAAGAAGGTTTCTGCAATCGGAAACATCTATTTGTAGTTTTAAGAAGGAAAATTAAATCAAGGAAATATTCCCGTGGCCTTAAGGCCGGTATCTTCCGGAAGACCGAAGATAACATTCATGTTCTGTATCGCCTGCCCGGCCGCACCCTTACCCAGGTTATCGATTGCGGAAATAATGATCACCCTATTGGTCCGGGAGTCAACCTTTATTCCCAAATGACAGTAATTAGTCCCAACCACATATTTGGTCTGAGGTATTTTTCCCGGCAACACCTGGACAAATCCCCCGGCCGGATAATATTTAAAATACAGGTTTATCAGTTCTTCTTCAGATATATTAACCTCAAGATCGGCATAGATAGTAGCCAGAATTCCCCTCTTCATCGGTACTAGATGGGGAGTAAAGGAAATCTTTATCTCCTTCCCCCCGGGAGAGAATTCCTCCAGGACCGCTTCTATCTCGGATGTATGGCGGTGGCTGGTCACACCGTAGGGCTTGAGGCTCTCATCAACTTCATTAAAGAGAAGTGGTTCCTTTAAGGCCTTACCGGCACCGCTGACCCCGGACTTGGCATCGATAATAATCGAGTCCCTTTTGACCACCTCTTCCTTGACCAGCGGAATGAGACCGAGCAGGGAGGCTGTAGGATAACAGCCGGGATTAGCAATCAGGCCGGCCTCTTTGATCTCTTCCCTCTTTAACTCAACCAGACCGTAGACCGCCTCACGAGCAAGCTCAGGGTAGTTATGTTCCAGTTCATACCAGGATTCATACCTTGAGATATCCCGGTATCTAAAATCACCGCTGAGATCGATTACCTTAATTCCTAACTGATAAATTTCGGCAACTACCTGCTGGGAAATACCGTGGGGTAGGGCGGTAAAGACCAGATCCGACCCGGAAATTACCTCCGGATCATAATCCATCAGGGTAAAATCCCCGGCCCCCTTAAACTGAGGATAGATATCAGTTATTCTCCTTCCGGCCTGGCTATGTGAAACCAGGTTTTTAATCTCCACCTGCGGATGGCGGATTAAAAACCTCAGTAATTCTATTCCGGTATATCCGGTTGCCCCGATAATACTCACTTTCAGCATTGAATCCAACTCCTTTGCATTATTATACACTTTTTTGTATATATATTCAAGTACTTTTTTAAATATTTTTTTAGAAACCCGGAGAAACATAAAAATACCTTTTTACCAGCGAACTGATAAAAAGGTAATAGGAATTTTATTTACCTCTCCTCCTTACCAGCCTCACCGGACCGATTTCAAGGGCGAAAAAAAAACCTCCTTACTAACCAGCAAGAAGGAATATAGCGATAAGAAAAATAAATAACTCCTTTTCTAATCTCACTGGACTAGTTTAAAAGGACCTTATTAATTTTAATTAAATATATCAGAAATGTGCAGCATTTGTCAAGAAAAAATTTGTACTTAGCCAGGTCTACCTTCTACTTTTAACATTAAAACTAGGGCTATCAGAAAGGAGACGACCGAATTAATAAAGAGTACCGGATAGCTGAAGTACTCAATTAAACGGCCTACAAAAACAGGAGATAGGATTGCAGGTATTGTAGAGAAGAAATAATAAACCCCGGTATAGGCACCGATCTTTTTACCGGCCTCGTCCACTACCATAGGATAGGAGTTAATATTAATAAAAGCCCAGAAGAGCCCGCCTATCAGCAGAGCAAGGCGAATCAACAACAGGTCCCTGATAACGACCAAACCGGCGAAGATAACCAGCAATCCGATAATTCCCCCTATAATTGTCTTCTTCCGGCCGATCTTACTGGCCAGTAAACCACTGGGGATAGCAAAAATAACAAAGGAAAGGGAGAAAAAGGTCAGGGAGAAGGCAGCAGCACTCTCTTTAATACCCAGAAACTCCTTTCCGTAAAGGGTAAAGAAGGCCTCAACCCCCGAATATCCGAAAAACCAGAAAAAGATGGCGAATAACACAAAGAGAATCTTCTTATCCTTAGCCTGAAATACCTCAACTATAACCCTGATAATATTGACCCTCTCCCTCTCCTTAGCCCGGGTAGGTTCCTTTAACTTCCACAGGTAGAGAATTAAAACCCCTACCAATAAAAGGGCAAAAAGGATAAAGGGAATTGCCGGGTGAATATCGTAGAGAAGAGAGCCTACGGCATAGGTCAAAACAGCCCCTATTCCTCCCATAAAATTAATAACCCCATTGGCCTTACTCCTAAGAGGTGAGGGAGTTAAATCGGGCATCAGGGCGATGGTAGGTGACCTGAAAACACTCATCGCCAGGTTCATAATTATTAAAAAGGTCAAAAGGAGCCAAAAATTACCAGCAAAAGGAATCAGGGCAAAGAAGACTGCAGCAATCGGAATACCGATCATTAAAAAGGGTAATCTGTGACCGTATTTGCTATCTGTATTATCACTTAAAGCCCCGAAATAGGGCTGCAGGGTAATGGCTGCTATATTATCAAAGGTCATAATCAAACCGATTATGGATTCACTACGAATAAACCCCTTTAAAAAGATCGGAACAAAGGAGTTGTAGAGACTCCAGGTAGCGGTAATGATGAAAAAACCCAGTCCGAGAAAGATGGCCTTACCGTAAGCTAGCTGGTCCTCCTGCCCATCTTTTACTAATGAAGAGATATAATTCATGTTTCTTTCCCCTTTCAGGAATTTTAGTCTGAAAATGAAACTTACTAATATTTTCATTTCATATATTTCATGAATTTATGTTATTAAACACGCCTTTTCAACCTTAAAGCCTTTTCCGGGTAATCCGTAATAAGCATATCTACACCGAGCTTAATCATCTTAGTCAGCAGACCCTCATCATTAACCCCGAAAACATTAACCTCAATCTTATGATCATGACACCGGGTAACTATCTCAGGTATAATACCGGCAAAATAGGGATGGATGGCCTCAACCCCGAGGTTCCGGGCGTATTCCCAGGGCTGGTACAGTCCGGCCATATAGAGAAGCCCGCATTTAACCTCCGGGGCAATCTGCTTAACCTTATGAATACTATAATGATTGAAGGAAGAGATAATTACCTTTTCCTTGATCCTGAAATCGGTAATCACCTTGATGACCCTCTCCTCCAGTCCGGGGTAAAAGATAGGGCCATTTTTTAGTTCAATGTTGATAATTCGTGACTCTTTCACAATCTCCAGGGTTTCCTCCAGGGTCAGAATCCTCTGCCCGGCAAACTCCGGACCATAATAGCTACCGGCATCTACCCCCTTAATCTCTTCCAGGGTAAGGTCCTTAACCCAACCCCGGCCATCGGTTGTCCGGTCGATTCTCTCATCATGAATAACAACCAACCTGTTATCTTTAGTCATATGTACATCAAACTCAACCCCGTCGGCCCCGGCTGCCAGTGCCTTCCGGAAGGATATAGCCGTATTCTCCGGGGCAGAACCCATAGCACCACGGTGCCCGATAATGTAAGGTTTCATTTTATCTCATCCCCTCTTATTAATTTAGGTGTTTAACGACCAAAAGATCATTTTCCGTGATAAGATAGCAATTTCCAACAATATGCCCCTTTTATGAAAGAATCATTTAGCTATCTTTCCATATATTAATTATTCACCATCTACCCTGTATATCCCTTTAATTCTCTCTATTTTTGCTTTCATTATCTTTCTTTTACCTGCACCTTCCGGAACAAAAAATCCCTGATGTCTCATTTGAGACAAAAGGGATTAAAACCTCAGCCTTCTCCCCCCGGTTCATAGTGTTTACCCAGGGCCTCCGGCGGACGGGAACGGACCACCGCACCGGCTAGGACGATGATAGTTAAAAGATAGGGCAACATCTGAATTAACTCGTTGGCAATATTAAGGTTAAGTCCCTGCAACCTCATCTGGACGGCATCGGTATAGGAAAAGAGAAAGCTGGCGGCAAATCCGCCCAGGGGATTCCACTGGCCGAAAATATTAGCAGCCAGGGCCATATATCCCCTACCTGCAGACATATTCATGCTAAACCAGTTCAGGTGGCCCAGCGATAGATAGGCTCCCCCCAGTCCGGATAAAACTCCACTTAAAATAACGCTAAAATACTGAACCCCCTTAATATTAATTCCCAACGTATCGGCTGCTTCCGGGTGTTCCCCGGTCATTCTGATTCTCAAACCGAGAGGGGTTTTAAAGAGAAGGAACCAGCCGGAGATCACCAGAATAAACATGAGATAGACCAGGGGTGACTGGGTACCCAGGAGCTTATCAATAACAGGTATATCCCGTAAAATCGGAATTGAAATCTCCTCTAATCCGTTGACATTGGGAGATGAACCCCTGCTGCCCCAGATAACCTGCATCAACCAGGTGGTAGCCCCCAGGGCGAGGATATTTAAACCAACCCCGGCAACCACATGGTCAGCCTTAAATTTAATAGTAAAGAGGGCAAAGATGGCCCCCAGAATCCCGCCGGCTAGTAATGCTAATAGAACGCCGAACCAGGGACTGGCTGTATAATAAGAACCCAGTACTCCGGCAAAGGCCCCGGTCAGGATCATACCCTCCAGGCCGATATTAATAATTCCCGATCTTTCGGAAAAAGCGCCCCCCATAGCGGCCAGAGCTATCGGTGTCACCATTCTAATGGCTGCAGCCAGGGTATTTATACTGAAAATAGACTCTAAGATCTCATTCACTCTGATCAGCTCCTCTCAGTGATTTAGAGAGCAGTTGAATAAAAGCCGGGGCAGCCACAAAGAGGATTACCAGCCCCTGTACAATGGTCATTAGATCACTGGGAATTTTGGCAAAGAGCTGCATCGACATTCCACCGGCCTCCAGTGCCCCGAATAACAAGGCGGCAAGTAAAACCCCCCAGGGTTTGTTTCTACCCAGAACCGCCACAGCTATTCCCGTGAAACCGTAACCGGGAGAAAAGTTGGTAATAAAACGGTGGAGAACACCCAGCACAATCGTGCTGCCGGTCAAACCTGCCACTGCACCGCTTAAGGCCATCGTCAGGATAATGATCCCGTCAGCCCGGATACCGGCATATTCGGCTGCATCTCTATTTTTGCCTACCGCCTGAATATCATAACCCAGTGAGGTATTTTTAAAGAGATAATCAATAATTATAATTACAGTAACAGCCAAAAAGATAGCCCAGGTTAAACGGGTATAGGGGATTAATTCACTCATCCGGGCCGATTCAGGAATCATCCGGGTCTGGTCCACCGGTCCTGCCTCTTTAAAATAGTTCTTCAGCAAAAAGGTTGTTGCCAGGATACCGATATAGTTTAACATGATGGTGGTAATAACCTCATGGGCCCCGGTCCTGGCCTTTAAATAACCGGGAATACTCCCCCAGATCCCACCTGCCACGGCTCCGGCCAGTAAAGAGAGCAAAATTAAGATCAATCCCGGGAGATGAGAAAAGGTAATGGCAACCACCGCTGTGGCAAAGGCACCCCAGTATAACTGACCCTCTCCACCTATATTAAACAATCCGCTCTGAAAACCGATAGCAACGGCCAGCCCGGTAAAGATGAGAGGGGTTGTCTTGAGTAGAGTCTGGGCCAGATTATATGAGTTACCGAAGGCACCGTAAAAGAGGTTATAATAAGCTTTCCAGACATCATGGCCGGAAAAATAGATTAAGATGGCCCCAATAATCAGAGCTATTACGATTGCCGTTAAGGAATAAAGCAGTTCCGTGATAGTTGACCTGTTTTTAACTTTAGTTAAAAGACCTATAATACTCCTCATCCTACACCCTCCAGTCCTTGCCCGGCCATTAGCAGCCCCAGTTCCTCTTCAGTAAAATCCTCAGTCTTTCCTTCAGCAACTATGGTTCCTTCATAGATTACCATTATCCGATCACTCAGGGAACGCAGTTCATCCAGTTCAGCCGAGATTAAGAGTATCCCCTTTCCCCGGTCTCTCATCTCTAAAAGAAGATTATGAATATACTCTATCGCACCAACATCTACTCCTCTAGTCGGCTGGGAGGCAATAATCAGATCCGGATCCCTCATCAACTCCCTCCCCAGAATAACCTTCTGCTGGTTCCCTCCCGAAAGATCAGCTGCCTTCGCCTGACTTCCGGAGGTTCTAATATCAAATTCCTTAATGATCCTTTTAGCATATGCCTGAATAGCCCTTTTTACCAAAAACCCCCTGCGGGCAAAGGGCTCCTGCCATTCCGAACCGAGGATTAGGTTCCTTTCCAGATTAAATTCTTCAATTAATCCCCTTTTCAAACGGTCCGAAGGGATATGAGCCAGACCGAAGTCACGTCTCTCCCTGGTCCTCAATCCGGTAATATCCCTACCTTTCAGGATTATTTGACCCTGCTCAATCTTTCTTAGAGCTGTCAGGGCTTCCTCCAACTCCAGCTGACCATTGCCCTCGACCCCGGCAACTCCCAGTATCTCACCCTTTTCTATTGTAAAACTTATATCCTTTAAGTAGAGGTTACTCTTCTTATTATGAAGGGATAAACCCCTGACCTCAAAGATAGGCCGGTCTAATTTCCTCGCTTTTTTATCAACCCTTAAAACTACTTCTCTACCTACCATCATTCTGGCCAGTTCCTCAGGGCTCGTTTCAGAGGTAGTAACCGTACCCACCTTCCGGCCGTCCCGCAGGATGGTTACCCGATCCGAGATTGTCATGGTCTCCTTCAGCTTGTGAGTAATAAAGATAATAGTTTTCCCATTTCTTTTTAATTTCCGCATCACTTGAAAGAGCTCTTCCGTCTCCTGGGGGGTTAAAACAGCGGTAGGTTCATCAAGAATCAGGATTTCAGCATTTCGGTAGAGGGCCTTTAAGATCTCCACCCGCTGCTGTTCACCAACAGAGATATTTTCAATCCTGGCTGCCGGGTTTACCTTGAGGTTATACCTCTGTGATAGTTTTTCCACCTCACTATTTGCCCTCTCCTGATCAATAAATATTCCTTTAAGCGGTTCATCACCGGCAATAATATTTTCGGCCACGGTAAGGCGGTTAACCAGCATAAAATGCTGGTGAATCATCCCAATTCCCAGATTGATAGCCTGACGCGGTTCTTTAATCTCTACTTCCTGGCCTTTGATTAAAATCCTGCCGCTATCTTTAGAATAGAGACCGAAAAGGATCTTCATCAGAGTAGTCTTACCCGCACCATTTTCACCCAGGATACAGTGGATCTCCCCCTCCTTTACGGTGAGGTCTATCCCATCATTAGCCAGGATACCCCCGAAGGCCTTGCTGATATCTTTTAATTCAACAGCATTCATAAAAAAAATCCCTTCCTTAAGGATCTTTGGTCACATAACTTTCAGAGGAAATATAACATCTATTTTTCCATTAAAGACAAAGGCTATAATAACAATATATAAGGGACAAACTAGTGTCCCTTACATATTGTCTATTTCAGTCTAATCAACTTTTATTTAATCCCTCACTACCGTTCGGCAATAACTGCAAATAGATGTTGGTGAGATGTCTCTACTGAATCAGAAACATCTATTTGTAGTTTCCCAAAAGAAAATTAACTATTGGCCTCTTCAATAGTTGCCGGAATCTCAATTTCTTTATTGATGATTTTGGTCTTAACCTCTTCAAGGTTCTTGATAACACCGTCTGGCAGGAGGTTCTTGGAATAACCCAGGGCCCCTTCCTTGACGCCCAGGACATGAATTCCGGGCTTAAAGTTATCATTTAAGACCTGTTCAATGGCTATCAGGACGGTGTTATTGACAAACTTCATTCCATTTGTCAGGATATTATCAGGAGCAAGATAGCCCTGATCTGAGTCGGCACCGATGGCATAACAGTTTTCCTCTTCAGCGGCCTTAATCACACCCAGACCTGACCTGCCGGCAGCACCCCAGACAATATCTACACCCTGTTCGATCATAGAAAGGGCCAGCTCCTTACCCTTGGCAGGATCAGCCCAGTTGCCGACATAGGAATGGAGTACCTCTATCCCGGGATCAACATATTTGGCCCCGGCAATAAAACCAGCTATATTGGCATCAATCAATGGGATCTTCATTCCGCCAATAACACCGATCTTTTTCTCGGCATTGATCCTGGGATCATCTGTTCTGGTAGTCATCAGGGCTGAGGCCACTCCCATTAAGAAACCTCGCTCCTTTTCCTCATAGACATAGGAAGCAACATTAGGTTGATCAACGACCATATCTACAATCGCAAACTTCTGGTCCTTAAAACGGGAAGCTACCTTATTTAAGGCATCTGCCTGATCAAAACCAATGGAGATAATGAGGTCATATCTTCTGGTGGCTGCAAACTGGGTTAGATATGTTTCATACTCTGCAATAGCACTTGGTTCAGCCTGATCAAATTCAATACCGTATTTCTCTTCAGCCATCTTCATACCCTCATAGGCCGAATCATTAAAGGACTTATCACCCAGTCCACCAGTAGCAAAGACGATCGCTATCCTTCCTTCAGCCTGTACCACACTACCCAGAGCTAATACCAGTACCAGCAGTAAAGCCATTCCTAATAGTAAACCTCTTTTTTGCATTGACAATCTTCCTCCTTTAAATTATGATAATTTATTTACTCAGTGCATCAAGACTAACAGGGTAGAAACTTGTGGACTATATATCCACAATTATACAAGATCTATTTAGTTTTATCTTTCTCATTGTAAATCATCATTATGTAAATGTCAATGATAAATTGAGTAAGGCCTAATTAATAAGGGCCTCAATGGCCAGCTCAATCTCTCTATCAATGGCCTCCCTGACCTTATCCCGGTGAGGATTATAGCTATCTGCATCAAAATCGATAGCCATACCATCGATAGCCAGAACTGCCCCTGCCTCAATTCCATGTAAACTGGCTATTATAAAAAGGGCACTGGCCTCCATTTCAACAGCAATAGCCCCAGCCCGGCTGAAATAATTATTCGGTATCCCATCTAATTCCGGATAAAAGGCAGCTAGAGTAAGAACGATTCCGGTAGAAGTAGCTATCCCCAGGTCAGTGCCAGCTTTCTCCAATTTGCTGACTAATCTATGACTGGCAATTGCCGGATAGGAAAGGGAGACCAGTTTATCAGTCAGACCATCTTCCCGGATTGCTCCTGTAGCTATTACAATCTCTCCATCCTGAATGTCACTGCTCAATGAGCCTGCAGTCCCAATTCTGATAATCTCTTTTGCTCCTCCCTTTATTAGTTCCTCAAAACAGACCGCTGCCCCCGAAGCCCCAACTCCATGGGAGGCAACAGTAATCTCCCTTCCTTTCCTTTTTCCATTAAAGAGCCTGTACTCCCGGTTATAACTAATTTCTTCAGCATCATCTAACCTTTCCGCAATCCTTGCCGCCCGTTCGGGATCACCACAGACCAGTACCTTTGGATTTATCTTCTCTGCATCGACCTTTAATATGGGTAGAAATAAGCTATCGGTCATAAATAACCCCCTCTTCAATTAATACTCAATATAGTTCGCAAGTAATTATTCTGTAAACAACTGCAAATAGTTGTTATAGTGATGTTTGGATGTCGTTATATTCAACTTATTTCCAGTAAGACCTTTAAAACACCCTTCTCTTTTGCCCTGGTAAAGGCTGCTAACCCTCGTTCCAGAGGAAAGATGCTATCGATCATCTCCTCAAGTGGAAACTTATGTCGCTCAAGCAACCTTAAGGTTGGGGCAAAAGGACCACAGCGGGAGCCTATTATCTTGATTTCATTTACCGCCACCTGACTCAGATCAAGGGAGGGTTTTTCTACAGTTGTTGTCTTCAGTACAATCTTGCCTTCAGGTCTAACAATTTTAAGGGCGGTCTCAACCCCGGATTGGCTGCCTGTACATTCCACCACAACATCAACCATTCTATTTAACTCTCCAGGAAGAAAGGTCTCAATACCTAGTTTCTTTACTATCTGCAATTTTTCCTGGTGTTTTCCTATTACCTTTACATCAAAACCCATTGCCCAGAAGACCTGGGCGGTCAATAAACCCAACTTGCCGTCACCCAGCACTACCACCTCATCGGTTGGTCTGAGATGAACCTTCTCAGGTATCTCTACAGCAGCAGCCATCGGCTCTATAAACACAGCCATCTTATCAGTAACTACCTCCGGCAAGGGATAAATATTCTCCCGTGGCAAGGTAAGATATTCAGCGAAGGCACCGTCTTTGTTCCTGATACCGAGGGCCCGCATATTTAGGCAGTGGTTGCTTAATCCCTGGTTACAGGTAAAACATTCATAACAGGAGATGTTAATCGAACCAACAACCCTTTGGCCTGTAAACTCCGCCTCGGGATCATAAATAACCCTACCGACAAATTCGTGGCCGGGGATACCCTCAAAACCAAGATAACCGTCCATAATCTCCAGATCGGTATTACAGATTCCGGCCAGTTTAACCTGGATTAAGACCTCGTCCTCCCCGGGAACCGGTTGAGGTCGCTCTGTAAGTTTTAATTGCTTGTCTTTAAAGACCAGGGCTTTAATCTCCATTACCCCCTTTAAAATGATTACTTTGTTGCAGTCCTTGTACCGTATCCATTTATCCTTTAAGTTTAGCCAGTTCTTCCCGGAAAGGAGGGAGAACAATACCTTTCTCGGTTATAATGCCGGTAATATTTTCGGCAGGAGTAACATCAAAGGCCGGATTATAAACCTTAATACCCTCCGGAGCAATCCGGACTCCTTTGATATGGGTTACCTCTTCCGCAGAGCGTTCTTCAATCTCTATCTCTTTACCATTTACTATCTCAAAATCAATTGTCGAGGTAGGTGCAACTATATAGAAAGGCACAGCAAACTTTAAGGCCAGTTCTGATAACATATAGGTCCCGATCTTATTGGCGGTATCACCATTGGCAGCAATCCTGTCCGCTCCTACCAGGATCAGGTCGATCTTACCATCCCTGATCAGGGTCGCTGCAACACTATCGGCTATCAGCGTTACGGGAATTCCCTCCTCAACCAGCTCAAAGGCTGTAAGTCTTGCACCCTGCAGGCGGGGTCTGGTCTCGTCAGCATAAACCTGAATATTTTTCCCGCTATAATGAGCCTCTCTGATAACTCCCAGGGCAGTCCCATAATCTACTGTAGCCAGGGCCCCGGTATTACAGTGGGTTAAGACGGTAGCCCCTTCAGGAACGATCTCGTTACCGTATCTAGCCATCTTTTTATTAATCTCAATATCTTCCCGGACAATTTTATCGGCTTCTTTTAATAAAAGGGATAAAAGCTCATCCCTAGATTTATCCTGATTTGCCTTCAACAGCTTTTCCATTCTTCTGATAGCCCAGGTCAGGTTAACCGCTGTCGGACGGGCAGCGGCTAATTCTTTATCTGCTTCAAAAACCTTAACCAGAAAATCCTCCCGGTTCAGGTCTTTAAACTCTAAGGCAGCCAGATATACTCCGTAGGCAGCTGTGGCCCCGATAGCCGGTGCCCCCCTAACTACCATATCGGCAATAGCAAACTCAACCTCTTTATATGTTCTGGCTTCGTAGAAATTAACTATACCCGGTAATTTACGCTGATCGATTAGCTTTAAAACTCCGTCTTTAAATTCGATTGTTTTACACTTCAATTCAATGACCTCCTGAGTAGCTATTAATTTGTTAATTGCATAATTATATTTCTATAAACATATTCAAAAATCCTTTTTGCCTCAAGTCAAATTGATTTTTTGTTAAAACACTATTTATCTGATATATTGACTCCGGATTCTGATGATTTACTGGCACCTTCCGTTTTTAAGTAAATATACCAGTAAAGAAAACCAACAAAAAAAGTCCCACCAATAATGTTACCAACTGTCACCGGAATCAGATTAGCACCTATAAAACTTCCCCAGGTTAAATTACCTAAATCAATTCCTTCAGGAAGAGCCTGTTGAACGAATTCCTGCCCTTTCAGGATTATTCCCATGGGAACAAAATACATATTGGCAATCGAGTGTTCAAATCCACTGGCAACAAAGGCCATAATTGGAAAGAAAATACCGAAGATCTTACCTATTACATCCTTACTGGCAATAGCCAGCCAGACTGCCAGACAGACCATCCAGTTACAGAGAATTCCCCGGGCAAGAGCCTCACCGAGGGAAAGGTTAACCTTACCATTAGCTATCATTACAGCCTTAGCACCAACGACTCCAGCTCCGGTTTTCCACAACCCGGTAGCATACATCAAATAAACCAGTAAAATTGAACCGATAAAATTAGCAAAATAAATAATAATCCAATTTCGTAATAACTGAGAACCCTTTATATCCCCATTTAAATATCCAATGACAATAAGAGAGTTCCCGGTAAAGAGTTCGGCCCCTGCCAGAATCACTAACATAAGCCCTACTGAAAAGACACTACCGCCGATAAATTTGGCAAACCCTAGACCTAAATATTTATCCAGGTCAGACATAATCATTGTCGCCAGTTGGGCGCCAAAACCGATATAAACCCCGGCTAAAATACCCAGAATGATCAGATTAGCCGTGCTATTTGTTGCCTTTTTTTGGCTTATTCCACAAAAGACAGACGCCGTTTCAGGTGGTGAATGAAAATTACTCATTTTTATCCCCCTTTTTTGATTCATATTGATATTATATCACATTTAAAACCCTATATCTATACTGGAAACTTGCCGTTTAGCACATAGAGCAAAGGCAGCATCCTGCAAGATGCTGCCTTTTTAAGCTATCCATAAAATCAATGAGTCTCTACATCACGAGCACCGTTTCGTCGCATAAAGGAAGCAACATCATTAATCTTACGCTGGTCTGTCTCAACAACCGCCAATATGCTTCCTTTTCCTACCTCATTTTCATAATATTCTCCCCGGTCCTGCGGTATGCCCAGATCGACCAGACTACCAGCTAAACCACCTGCGGCAACACCACTTAAACCAGCAGCGATAGGTCCTGCTGCCAGTATCGGTCCAATACCGGGGATTGCCAGGGCTCCTGCACCTGCCATTAGGCCGGCCAGACCACCCAGGGCACCACCGGTAGTCGCCCCGGTAGTTACATCCTGATTGAGAAAGGCACCTGTCCCCCCTTCATCACCTTCATCTGCCTTTATCCTATCTTCTCTGGCAGCTATTGAAATCTCTTCATCGGTTACACCGGCTTCCCTGATCTCATTAACTGCCCTCTCTGCCTGGCTCTGATCATCAAATACTCCAATAACGGTAGGCATATCTTTTCCCCCTTATATTATTGAAATCATTTATTAGCATCTCCCCTATAACAAATTTTTATTCAAGATCTACTACAACTACCCTGCTTCCAATTTGTTTGATACTGTAACAGGGGATAACGATAAACTCCTTTTCACGGCAATTATGTAAAACAATTGATTCAATCTTTCCACTACTTGCTTCCAGGATAATATCCGCCTCTTTAATACAGCCTAGTTCCCTACCGTTATTGAGATTGATGACTTTTTTCCCGACCAGTTCCTTTAACCTCATTTAGACCACTCCACTTAGATTCCGGTATGACCAAACCCCCCTGCTCCCCGTTGACTTTCACCTAACTCATCAACTTCTTCCCATTCAATGGCAAAGGTTTTATGAATTATCAGCTGAGCTATTCGATCACCCTTATTAATTTTAAAGTCCTGCTGACTGTGATTAATGAGGATAACCCCTACTTCCCCTCTGTAACCGGGGTCGATAACCCCGTCAGCATTGAGAACGGTAATTCCATGCTTTAAAGCTAAACCGCTCCTGGGATAAACAAACCCCCCATAACCCTCGGGAATAGCTACCTTTAATCCCGTCCTGATTAACTTGTATTCACCGGCTTTAAGGATAGTATTCTCTGCAGAGAGAAGATCCATACCTGCATCTTCTCCATAGTGTTGATATTCCGGCAGTGGTATTGTCTTATCCAGTCTTTTAACCCTTATCTTCATCTCCTATCACCTCATATTGATATAGTTAATTACTACTTACATTTTTTCTTAGTAAAGTTTAATTAAAACCACAGCCGCTGGGCTAGTCAAGAGCATTGACACAGTGGTTAGAACTACTACCCACACCATCAGCCCATCTCGCCCTATACATCATATTGCCCTCCTTTCTGCTTTACCGTTACGAAAACACCTTGTTATGCGCTGTAGTGGCGTTTCGCTTCCAGAATATTCTTGACAAAACTAAGTATATTGATGTATACTATGATATATACTATATGTGAAAGGAGAGTGATTATTTTTATGGACATTGCTAAATTGTTTAAAAATGGTCGAAGTCAAGCTGTACGTCTTCCAAAGGAATACCGTTTTGAAGGTTCCGATGTTTACGTGAAAAAATTTGAAGATATTGTTCTCTTAATACCTAAAGACAGCAAATGGAAGTCTTTAAAAACAAGTTTAAATTATTTTTCTGATGATTTTTTAACAGAAAGAAATCAACCTAAAATTCAAGACAGAGTTGATTTCGAATGAAGTATATGCTTGACACAAATATATGCATTTATATTATCAAAGAAAAACCTAAGCAAGTTTTGAATAAATTTCAAATGCTTAATATAGGTGATGTATGTATATCAGTTATTACTCTTGCTGAACTTGAATATGGCGTAGAAAAAAGCAGTTATCCTGAACGAAATAGACTTGCTCTTTCCGGTTTTCTTGCTTCCATTGAAATACTCCCCTTCTCTGAAAAAGCCGCTAGTGAATATGGAAAAATAAGAGCTAATTTAGAAAAACAGGGTAAAATAATAGGTGCCTATGATTTAATGATAGGTGCTCATGCGCTCTGTGAAAATCTTATTCTTGTTACAAACAATGTGAGAGAATTTAGTCGAATCCCAAACTTGTCTCTTGAAAACTGGGCTTGATTTCTCCCTCTCAGCCACTATTGCGTATAACGTTTCTGGTAGCTAAAAAACAGGCCGAACCACTCCTATAGTATTAAATTGCCCTGCTGTTCTTATTATCGGGTTTATAGCGTCTAAGGGCAGAGAAAAGAATCCTGTTTAAAAACTCTGCTGCAGAAAAACCTGCCGTTCTTGCCATGTACCCCATGTAACCGATATGAGCCTTTCCTTCTGGCATGGTAAGCCCTGCATACGTATTTAGTTCAAGCACATAAGGCACGCCCTCTTCAGAAAGTATCATATCTATCCTTCCGTAATCCCTGGCTCCTAAAACTTTATATGCCCGCATTGCCGTTTTCTGGACCAAATTCCGTTCAAATTTACTCAATTTTGCAGGGCACTCTATTATCTCATTATCATTCATTTTGTGTAGAAAATTATTGGTTTTGCATCCATTGTATTTTATTTCTACTACTGGCAATACCACAGGATCCTCATTTCCTATTAATCCTACAGTCAGTTCTCTCCCTGAAATATATTCTTCTACCAGTGCGGGCTGTCTTATTATCTTTATAATTTTAGAAACGACCTTTTTCAGAGCCCCAAAAGATTCCACAATGTTTTCATCACTTATACCCGCACTGCCTCTTCCTCTTAAAGGTTTAATAAAAAGCGGGAATCTCAGGCCCTGAATATCTATTTCTTCTGTTTTGTTGATTACTTTAAAGCTCGGGGTGGGAATCTTATGGTAAGAAAGGATCTTTTTCCGTGTGGCCTTACAGGTAGATACCAGGTCCAGGCCCGAACCGACGAAAGGAATTCCTGCCAGTTCCAAAAAAGCTACTTCTTCTTTTGATGATGCATTAAAGACTATGTCTGGTTCCTCTTTCATTAACTCTTTATAAAATGAAACAATATCAGCCTTCCACTCAACCAGTACAACTTCATGGCCGGCTTTTTTAAGGGCCTTTGCATGCTGGAGAGCTTCATCATATGCATCATCATACACATTATCATTAATTCTTTTTTGGAGTTCTACATTTCTAAACTTCCTCCAAATAATACATACTTTCACATTATCCCCTCCCAAGTAAATATTTAGTAGTTTAAACTTAAAAAAATTTTAAGCTATACAACTAAAAATTACATGGAACAGAATAATGTATTATATATATTAATATACCACTTTTAAACGTATTTTTCCACTCCCGAGTTTGTAATCGTATTGTCTACCCATCATTGAAACCTTGGAAAAACTTGATTATCATCAGCTTTTAATTAACTATGAACTTGAACATGGTAAGCCGCCTAAGCCCATTAAACGCCGTAAAGCCTCTAAGGTTCCTGAAAATCTTAAATTAATCGCTGATAAGCTCTGAAACGGTTACAAATTTAAAACCCCTCTCCCTCAATCTATCAATTATATCAGCCAGAGCATAAAGGGTGGGTTCTGTCGGGTGCATCAGGATTATCCCACCATCATCTACCTTATTAACCGCCCTCTCTTCAATTATCTCGGGGGCGGGCCGCTGCCAGTCAATGGTGTCAGCAGACCACATAATCGTTTTATAACCGATACTACTGGCTATACTGGTAATCCGTTTGTCAACCTCCCCATAGGGAGGAGCAAATAGCTTTGTTCTCTGCCCGGTAATCTGAAAGATTAGTTCCTCATTTTTTTTGATTAGCTCAATTAGCTGGTCCCGGGAAAGATTCTTGGGATGGGCGTGATAGTAGCCGTGATTGCCGATTTCATGTCCCAATCCTGCCATCTCACGTAAAAGATCAGAACACTTTCTCGCCCACTTACCGGTTACAAAAAAGGTAGCCTTAACACCTTTATCATGGAGGATTCTTAACATTCCTGGTAAATATTCCTCCCCCCAGTCCACATTAATGGCCAGAGAAATTTGATTTCTTCCCCTGACACCGTGATAATAGGGAGTATCAGGCCTGCTGAAAGTAGGCATCGTTAATTCATGTCTGATCATACCAATGATCAGGCCCAGGAAAAAAGCAATAACAATCAGATATTTTCTACTCAAGCCTTCCCACCCCGCTTAACCTGCAAGCCGGAATGAGACTCAATATAATAATTTTGCTGGTAGATCAGTTCGGAGAGAGGAATAATCTCATATCCCCTTTTCTTTAATTCAGGTATCAGCGTCTTTAAGGCCTCCGGTGTATCAGGTGCATTATTATGCATCAAAATTATGTCTCCGGCAGAAACATTATTTAAGATTCTTTTGATTATATAATCCACACCCGGTTCCTGCCAGTCCAGGGAATCAAGGCTCCACTGGACAACCTGGTAACCGAGTTCTTCGGCCGTCCTGATAACCCTGTTATTATACTCACCGAAGGGCGGCCGGAAAAACCTGGGCCTTTTACCGATTAGTTTTTCGATCAAATTTGAGGTATCTTCCAGCTCTTTAATTAATTTTTCCTTAGATAATGAATTACAATGGGGATGGGTATAGGTATGGTTGCCAATTTCATGACCGGCAGCCGCTATTTTCTTAACCAGATCAGGATATTTTTCCAGCCAGTAGCCGGCAAAAAAGAAGGTTATCTTTAAATCATGTTTTTTAAAAATGTCTAATAGTTTTTCGGTATAATCAGCCCCCCAGGTCCCATCCAGGGTAATCGCAATTTTATTATCATCCCTGGCAACTTTGTAGATCGGAACCAGCCGCTGATTTAAAACCGGGATACTCTCTCCGTATTTGTTTCCCAGCAGAAAACCAGCACAAAAAATTACTACTAAAATTATTAGACTAATTATTAATATATATCTCCTGCTGGGAGCCAGAATCCATCTCATATAACTCCCCCCCTATTAATTATACTCTGCTAAAACTTATGCAGACAGGGAGGGTTTTATTCTAATCAAATAGCATACTTGAATCTTATTAACATATATATGTAACAAATAAAAATGGAGGGCCGGACAATGTTTATAACCATTAAAGTTAATAAAAAGATATGTGGCCTGATATTATTATTAATAGTGACAGGTCTAATCTGTCTCAGTCTGAAGACAGTTTCCATCCCGTCAAACACCGGTGATATGGAGTTTACGGTAGTAGTAGATCCTGGACATGGCAGTATAGATACCGGAACAAGCCATGGTAACATCTATGAGAAAGATATAAATCTGCAGATTGGGCGGTACCTCAACCAGGAATTAAAAAAGGTAAATATCATCCCTATTATGACCAGAACAAAGGATAAATTATATATGGACAGCAGAAGAAAGGATATCAGGCACAGACCGGAGGTAGCTAAAGAAAAAAAGGCTGACCTCTTTATCAGTATCCATGCCAATAACTTCCCTTCCAGTCAGCCATCCGGGAGTCAGATCTTCTATAAACCGGGTTCTGAATTAAGTAAGATCCTGGCTGAAAAGATTAGGACAGAAATGATCAAACTAAGAAAGGAAAATAATCGTTGTATAAAAAGCGGTGATTTTTATGTATTAAATCAAGCCCCCTGCCCGGCGGTTCTGATCGAGGTTGGCTTTTTATCAAATCCAGTTGACCGTCAAAAACTGATCAATCCGAAGTATCAGCAGGCACTGGCTGTTTCCATCAAAAGAGGGATTGTCAATTATTTCCAATCGAGATTCGGTAAGGACGATATTCCCGATATTCCAACCACCAGAACCCTGGTAGTGCAGAATGAGAAAAATTATGTCTATTATTTAACCGTTAGTAATAAACAGGATATCTCTTTAATCAATAATAATCTCTCCCGTCCGGCTAACAATCTCCTAACAGAAAAATATGGATCTCTGCAGTATAATGAAATTCTGGCTATCTCTGCCCTAGAGCAGCTATTAAACCCATCAGAGGGCTTAATCTCACCCCTTCCAGAGGGAACCAAAATTAAATCAGTCAGGATTGAAGAAAAGAAGGCGGTTGTAGATTTCTCCAGTGAGATCAGGGATAACTTCAGAGGAGGAGCCGGATTGGAAGTATACGCAATCCAGTCAATAAGCAAAACCCTCTTTTCCATCCCCGGCATCGAAGAGCTAGAGATCCTGATAGACGGAAAAAGGGGTGAAAGTATTGGCGGCCACATCATCCTAAACCAGATCTTGAAAAAGAAATAATAGAATTTCCCCAGCAAAAACATTAATTAGTTAACCATATTACAATTAGATGATTTGAGAAACGTTTGGAAATTTTTTGTAGTTTCACTTTGTGAAAACATGGTCCCCTATTGTCACCATCAATCTCCGCTTCTTAAACCACCATTGATTTTTAGCCGTCTTGGGATTGTAATAATACATTGAGCCCATGGTAGGATCAGTGCCTTTCAGCGCCTCCCGGGCCGCTCTATAGGCAGTCCGGTTGGGAGTCAGCTGGAACTGACCGTCAGCAACTGCCGAAAACTGTCCCTTCTGATGGATAACCTCGTAAAAGGTATCGGGAAAATAGGGACTTAATACCCTGTTAATAATTACTGCACCAACCGCCACCTGGCCTATAAAGGGTTCACCTCTGGCCTCTCCGTGAATCACCCTGGCTAGAAGTTCGATATCCTTCGGCTTTACGGTTTTGGCCAGTACCTGTCTTGGAGTCAGGTTATTGATGGGAAGTTTTATGGTATCGCCAACCCTGATGATACTATCCTGCAGATTATTAAGGGCCATAATCACCCCGATTGAGGTATTAAAGCTTCTGGCCAGATCATAGAGGGTATCGCCGACACCGACATGATATTTAATAATCTTATCCCTGGGAATATTTACCTCAGGAAGGGCCTGTCCGGGATTAATCCTAACCGAATAATTACTGCCGACATTTAGGTTAAGGTTTTTTCCAAAATCCTCTTCAGACTCAAAGAGAGTTAAGTCCCAGTTAGGGCCCTTATCAGCGACCACCTCAGGTATAACCAGTTCCTGTCCCAGCTTAATCAAACTATTTTTTGAAAGATTATTGGCCTCCCTAAGGGCCTGAGTAGAAACCCCATAAGCCTGGGCAATCTCGCTTAGAGTATCACCCTCCTGCACCACATAGATTAAGGTAAACTTCGGGCCGGCATAACTGATAGCAGTAACTAGAAAAAGTAATATTATTAATAGTAATGTAGAAAATTTACATTTTCTCATCTAATCTTCCCCCTGCTAGAGACTGATTTTATATCTACCCGCTGAACCGGACAACCGGCAGGTAAGGAATTAAGAAATACCCTGCCATAGGACTTAGTTAATAGGCGGTTATCGAAGGTAATAACAATTCCTTTATCCTGACGGGAGCGGATTAAGCGACCAAATCCCTGCTTAAATCTGATAACTGCCCTGGGTAAACTATAATCATAAAAGGGGTTTTTTCCTTCTTTTTTCAGCTGCTCCATCCGGGCTGCAGCAACCGGTTCACTGGGAACCGGAAAGGGTAATTTCATAATAATCAGATACTGCAGATTATCACCCTTTATATCAACACCTTCCCAGAAACTTACCGTACCGAAGATAATCTGACGTTCATTTTTCTTAAAATTATCAATGATATAATTCCGCGGGTATTTCCCCTGGGGCAGGAGATTAATACCTTCTCTTCTTAAAACAGCCCCGGTTTTCTGCACACAGTAATTAAGCATACCGTAAGATGTAAAGAGAACCATCGTTCTTCCTCCAAAGGATACCAATATTTCCCTGAGGTCGTCGATAATTTCCTCCAGAAAATTAGAGGAATTAGCCGGGGGTATATTTTCAGGAATAATTAGTTCTGCCTGTTCCCGGTAGTTAAAGGGTGACTCAACCTGTAAGCACCGACTCTTTTCCAAGCCCAGTAACTCCTGAAAGAAGTTAAATCTCTTATTTACGGTTAATGTAGCAGAGGTCAGGATCAGATTATCCAGAAAACTCCAGAGAATGTCATTGAGAATCCCCGATATATCTAGAGGTGCATTTTCCTGACTGATTAAAGACCCCTTACCCTTCTCAAGCCAGAAAACATAATCCTCATCCCCTGTTTCCAGATTAAAGGCCAGATTGCTGATAATCTGCTGGCATCTCAGGAGTGAGGATTCCAGCTCAAGCAACATTTCTTCAAACTCCGCCACGATACTGTCCGGGAGATTGAGCAATTCTTCATAGAGATCGTTAAGATAGACTCCCAGATTATTTAAATGGCCCAGTAGATCCTCACCCAGGTTCTGAACTTCGATCCAGTCCCCGGAATTTAATTTTTCCCGGGTTAATCTAATTACATCCTCCCCTTGATCCTTAAACAAATCCTTCAGCTTCTTAAAGTAATCTCCACTTTTATCAGTAATCCGCTTTATCTGGGGGAAGAGCTTATGATCAAAGATACTGAGGATATCCTGCTTATTTTGCAGCTCAAACTCACCGAGCCTGTTACGCAAACGGGGTAACAAGGAAAATTGATTTTCAGCTAAACGCTCCAGATACTTATGCAGCAGGTGATAATAAAAGGAACGCCCCAGGTGACTTGTCGATGAGTCGACGAAGTTATGGGCCTCATCAATGATCAGATTTTTATATTTCGGCAAGACGGCGGCATCCTTTTCCTTTGACTCGGCCTTAATCAGGGCATCGGAAATCAGGAGATGATGATTAACGATTAAAAGATCTGCACTGTAAACCTCTTTTCTGGCCAGCATAAAAAAACAGGAGTCAAAATAGGGACAGTTTGTCCTTAAACAGAGATCACTTTCAGAAGCCAGCTCATCCCAGAGATCGGTTTTAATAACAAAGCTTAAATCGGAATAGGTGCCTGTTTCTGTCTGCTCAAGCCAGTTTAAAACCTTAACAAATTCCATCTCCTTTTCCGGCTCATCTATGAAGGCTTCCTGAGCCCTCTTCTCCAGGTTTTTAAGTTTCCGCTTACAGATATAATTTCTTCTTCCCTTAACAAGTACGGCCTTATAGGAAAAGGGCAGGACCTTTTTTAGAAAGACCAGGTCCTTTTCGATAAGCTGTTCCTGCAGGTTGATGGTATTGGTAGAAACCACCACCACCTGATTGTTTAATTTTGACCAGTATAAAGCAGGAATTAAATAGGCAAAGGATTTGCCGGTACCCGTGCCCGCCTCGATAAAATTAAACTGGTGCTGGTTAAAGGAATTAATCACCTCTCGAACCACAGCTACCTGCTGCTCCCGGTATTCGAAACCCTGCAGGTGTTGGGCCAGTTTCCCCTCTTTTTGAAATAAGGTGATAATCTCCTCCGGAGTAAGCAGGATCTCCTCCTCGGGCATCTTGGGCTCAACAACTACATAAACCCGGTCTACCCGGTTATTAATTATCGCAAAGCCAACTCCGTTATTCCCGGTCCGGGATGCCAGGCGAATATCTGCAGCTGAAGGCCTTAAATCACCTGAAGGGTGGTTATGGATGATAACATTACCCGGCTTTAAGTCAGTAATAATTGCGGGTACCATACTGGAATTCCCCCGGGCCAGGAGATTATAATCAACTACCTTACAACTGTGAATATCGAGCTTTCCGATAAGGTATATCTCCTGGTTAGAACTCCCTCTGATATCTTCCCTGATATTATTTAATACCTCTTCTGTAAATAACTCTTCAATATCCACAGTTACCTCCTACCCATCACGTAATGATAAGATTATTTCTACATCCCTGTCCTTATCCTGGAAAGGGGGTGTTTCCAGTATAAAGGGAAGCTCCCTCAAGTCAGGATGATTAATAATCTCTTTAAACCCCTCTAAGGCGATATAACCTTCACCAAGATGGGCATGCTCGTCCTTATTTGAGTCCAGAGGGTATTTGGAGTCGTTAATATGTATAACCTTAAGATAATCAAGCCCCAGATCTCTATCAAGCTCGGAAAGCATCTTATTAATACCGTCCCGATTACTCAGATCATACCCTGCTGTAAAAGCATGACAGGTATCCAGACAGATGCCCAGTCTATTCTTTTCTTTCACTTTTTTTATTATATCATGTAATTGATTAAATTTCGACCCTATACTTGTCCCCGCTCCGGAAACATTTTCCAAAAGGAGCAAGGTATTATTATCAACCCGGCTTAAGATACTGTTTATAGCCTCAGCAATCCTTTCAATGCCGGTCTCCAGACCGGAACCGGTATGACTCCCGGGATGAAAAACCAAAAAATCTGCCCCGAGCTCCCCTGACCTGAAATAATCATCCTCCAGGCTGATAATAGATTTATCCCGGTGTTCCCTTTTGGGCGAAGCTAGATTAACCAGATAGGTAGCATGTACTACCAGAGGTCCCATTTCAAGTTCCTGCATTTCCTTTTTAAACCTGGTTGCTTCTTTAGGATTAAGCTTGCGCCCCTTCCAGCCCCGCGGGTTTTTAGCAAATATTTGTAAGGCATTACAACCCAGCTTCTTTGCCCGGGCCGGGGCCTGATCAATTCCTCCGGCTATAGAAACATGTTTCCCTAATCTCATATAAGCCCCCTATTCTGATATCATGATTTTACTCTAAAACCGATGATTTCTATCTGCTGATTTAAGTTAATACCAACTATTCGGCAATAACGAATCAAAAATTTCCTGCGACGGCCTTGATGGTCTGGTCAGCAACCTTAATGTAATTTAATGGGGGTGCCCCGTGGTAAAACCATCATTGCGTAAGTAAAAAGAAGGTTTCTGTAATCGGAAACATCTATTTGTAGTTTTCAAAGAGGAATTTACTATGGTATTTTAGATAATCTGTAAATATAATTTAAGAGTTAGTTTCATAACTGGAACGAAAAACTTTTTGTAGTTGGCTAATATTTCCATGATATGAGAAAAAACATAAACTAGATATCTAGTTTATGTTTTTTCTTTAACCTTCTATTTCTTTTAAGGCCTCTTTTCTGGAGAGATTTATTCTCCCCTGGTTATCGATTTTTGTTACCTTAACCGGTATAAGATCTCCTACCTGGACCTCGTCCTCAACCTTATTGACATGATAATCGGCCAGCTGGGAGATATGGACAAGACCCTCCTGTCCTGGTAGAAATTCAACAAAGGCCCCAAAGCTCATAATCTTTTTAACCGTACCTTCATAGATCTCACCTACAACCACATCCCGGGTCAGCTCATGAATCATCTTTCTGGCCTTCTCTCCATTTTCCTGATCATCGGCCATAATAAAGACGCTACCATCATCCTCAATATCTATCTTAACCCCGGTCTCCTCGATAATTTTATTAATCATCTTGCCACCAGGACCGATAACATAACGGATCTTATCGGGATCTATCTTCATGGTAATCATCAGTGGAGCATATGGTGAAAGCTCTGGCCGTGGTTTATCTATAACTTCCAGCATCTTATCTAGAATAAAGAGCCTTCCCTTACGTGCTTGTTCCAGAGCCCTCTTCAGGATATCCTTGGAGATACCATGGATTTTAATATCCATCTGCAGGGCGGTGATACCATTCTTGGTGCCGGCAACCTTGAAGTCCATATCACCATTAAAATCCTCCAGACCCTGAATATCTGAAAGAATGGTGACCTTATCTTCTTCCTTCATTAATCCCATGGCAATACCTGCTACCGGTTCTTTAATCGGCACTCCTGCATCCATTAAGGCCAGGGTGCTGCTGCAGATACTGGCCTGAGAGGTAGACCCATTTGACTCCAACACTTCAGAAACAACCCTGATGGTATAGGGAAAGTCTTCCTGAGCGGGTATCATCGGGGCCAGAGCCCTCTCGCCTAGAGCCCCGTGACCGATCTCCCTTCTTCCGGGCGCTCTTAAGGGGCTGGTCTCACCCACACTATAGGGAGGGAAATTATAATGATGCATAAAGCGTTTTGTCTCCTCTTCACCTAGGCCAAAGAGAATCTGCTCATCAGAAGTGGCTCCCAGAGTAACCACACTCATGGTCTGGGTCTGACCTCTGGTAAAGACCCCGGAGCCATGAACCCTCGGCAAGATACCTACCTCACACCAGATGGGCCGGATCTCATCGGTTGCCCTGCCATCAGGCCTGATCCCTTCTTCGGTAATCATCTTTCGCAATAGTTCCTTGGTTATTTGATCTAATAGATCGGAGACCAGTTTTAACTGTTCCTGGGATTCTTCACTCTCACTACCCAGTTTCTCGGCAAAATAATTTAGAGCCTCATCCTTAACCTCATCAACCCTGGTATTCCTCTCCAATTTTTCAAAGGTCCTCAGGGCAGCATCCAGCTTATCAGATACATACTCCCTGACCTCCTTCTCCAGCTCGGGGTCAATCTCTTTAACCTCAAACTCTATTTTCTCCTTACCAACCTCTTCGGTAATCTCCTTTTGAAAGGCAACCAGTTTTTTTATTTCGGCATGAGCCAGTTCAATTGCATCCAGCATAATATCCTCGGGCACCTCATCAGCCCCTGCTTCAACCATTAAAACTGCTTCCTCTGTCCCGGCAACAGTTAGATCCAGCTTGCTCTTATCCCTCTCTGCCTCGGTAGGGTTAATTACCAGTTCACCATCTACCAGACCTACCTTTACCCCGGCTATTGGGCCGGCAAAAGGTATGTCAGAAATCATTAAGGCTACTGAGGAAGCATTCATAGCCAGAATATCCGGTTCACAATTATTATCAACTGAAAGAACCGTTGCTATTATCTGGACATCGTGTCTAAATCCCTTGGGAAATAGAGGACGTAATGGCCGGTCGATTAACCGGGCTGCCAGGGTGGCTACATCCCTTGGCCTCCCCTCTCTTCGAGTTATACTCCCGGGGATCTTACCAATAGCATAGACCCTTTCTTCATAATTAACCATTAAAGGGAAAAAATCTATACCCTCTCTTGGTTCTGACATGGTTGCGGTTACCAGTACTACTGAATCTCCATATCTTGCCAGGACAGAACCATTAGCCTGTTTGGCATACTTGCCAGTCTCTATAATAAACTGGTTTCCTCTCAGTTCGTATTCCCATTTTTTGAACATCCAAAAACCTCCTTTACCTGGTCTACATCATTATTATATCCTAATTCAACAGATCTGATGAAATAAAACAAATTGGCTTCGCCATAATCATTTAACAAGGTAAATTTGTTGATGCCGTAAATTATCCACAGAATTCATCTGTGCATAATTTACTAAACATTAAAAATATGTAATATGAATGAAAGAGCGGTATTACCCGCTCTTAAAAGTGAAAGATTAACCCCGAATACCTAAACGGCTGATTAAATCACGATACCGCTCGATATTCTTCTTCTGCAGATATGTTAAGAGTCTTTTTCTCTTACCAACCATCTTCAATAAGCCTCTTCTGGAATGGAAATCTTTCTTATGTTCCTTCAAATGCTCGGTAAGCTGGTCAATACGAGCGGTCAAAAGGGCGATCTGTACCTCAGGTGATCCTGTATCTCCTTCTTCCAATTGATATTCTTGAATTATTCTCTCTTTTTCTGCTTTAGTTAACATTCTTTCACCTCCTTAAAACCTTTTTACACCATAAGCCAAGAAAAACGCTGGAGGAACGTAAATCCTAGCATAAGGCAGATGACCAATCTATTACTAATTGTAACACAAAAGGGAATCGGTGTAAAGAATATCTTTTTTAATCTGCTCTACCAGTTCCTCAGAACTGCTAAAAGTCATCTCTTCTCTGATAAAGTCCACCAGCTCAATTGAGATATTCTCACCGTAAAGATCCTGATTAGGAAAATCCAGAATATGAACCTCGATGCTGTAGTCCTTCCCGGCAAAGGTTGGTTTAACCCCAAAATTAGCAATTCCCCGGTATTTTTTACCTTGAAAATAAACATAACAGGCATATACTCCCCGTGGAGGTAGGGCATAATCTGTTGCCAGTTTCAAATTGGCCGTTGGTATACCCAGGGCCTGACCCCTGCCAGCTCCGTGGACTACCTTACCATCAAGCCGGTAATACCGGCCGAAAAATTCAGGGACGGAGCTGATTTCTCCCCGCTGAATCATCTCTCTGATTGTGGTACTGGAAACCCTCTGCTCTCCTATTTTTACAGTTTCCATACCGGTAACTGTAAAACTGAATTCCCTCCCGAGCTTCTTTAACGAATGAATATCACCCTTACCCCTGCGCCCGAATCTGAAGTCCTCTCCAATTACAATATGGGCAATCTTTAGCCTGTCAACCAGAAAATCCTTAACAAAGGTTCGGTAATCGAGCTGGGAAAATTCCCTGGTAAAAATCTGTTCAAAATAGTAATCAATCCCCAGATTGGTTAATATCTCAATCTTCTGCCTCGGGGAGATTAAACTGGGCGGGACAAGAGCAGGTTTGAGTACTTCCAGGGGATGAGGTGCAAAGGTATAGACACCACTGGGTAGATTCATCTTCCCGGCTTTTTCTATGGTCTCTTTAATAACTGCCTGATGACCCAGGTGAAGGCCATCAAAGGAACCAAGAGCTATTACCAAACCGGGCTCAATCTTAATCCCGTCAAAAGTTGAACTTTTAATTACCTCCATCTATATCACCCTATTGTATAGATTATCTACCTTAAAACAACGGCAAATAGATGTTGGAAAGATGTTTATAAATTTTTGTAAATGAGCCTTTGTAAATCGGAGCTAAAAAACAGGCCGAAGTATCGAAAACATCTATTTGTAGTTTTCAAAAAGCAATTTCCTAAGGTATTCTAATTAAAAACGCGTAGCGGTTTGCATTTTATTATCTTATCTGTCAGATAATTAACCTCATCTACGGAAATAAAAGAACCCCGGGTATCGTAGATTAGAACCCTGTCACCCGGTGATATACTATCAGGCCAGGGCAAGAGATCATTCTGATTAAGATAAGCACCGTTAAGAGCCTTCTTTTTGGCCCTATCCTTTACCTTTAATTTTGGATAATCTAAAGGATAGTCAAGGGGTAGAAGTACTCCTTCACCTTCCTTCTTAAGTTCTTCCAGGGTAACACCTTCAGCAATTTTAAAGGGGCCTGATCCGGTTCTGATTAAGAAGGAGAGATGGGCCCCACAGCCTAGCCTGGTCCCAATATCTGAAACCAGAGAACGAATATAGGTTCCCCTGGAACAGGTAACCTGAAACCGGATTCTGGGCAGCTCTATTCCCAGGATATTGATCTCCTTTATTTCAACCCTACGCGGCTCCCTTTCCACCTTCTTGCCTTCCCTGGCAAGTTCATATAACCTCTTTCCTTTATGGTGCAGGGCAGAATACATGGGAGGAATCTGCTCGATCTCACCCCGAAAAAAGCTAAAGGCTTCTCTAATCTCTTCCTTAGAAAATCCTTTCCAGTCATCATTTTTCTCCAGAATAGTACCCTCTGCATCAAGAGTATCTGTAACTAATCCCAGGGTCAATTCGCCAATATATTCCTTCTCTTCTTCCGGAATATATGGGATAATCTTAGTAGCCCTGCCCAGACAGACAGGTAATACACCGGCTGCCGCCGGATCCAGGGTCCCGGTATGACCAGCTTTTTTTATCCGCAAAACCCTTCTGACAAAAGAAACAACATCAAAGGAAGTCATCCCCGGAGGTTTGATCAGATTAATTATTCCGCAGTTATCAGACATACTCCTCCACCTTGCTTAGAACCATCTCGATGGTTTCCTTTAACCCCCTGTCAATAATGCAACCGGCCGCCCGGACATGACCACCACCACCAAAATAAGCGGCAATCTCATTAACAGGGCAGTAATTATTGGAGCGAAAACTCACCCTGGTTTTCTCCTCCTCTAGCTCAATAAAGGCCAGTCCTACCTCAACCCCCTTAATATCCCGGGGGTAATTCACCAGACCGGAGGTGGCATTAATATCCGCCCCGGTCTCCTTCAGGGCAGATTGTTCCACTTTGATCCAGGCAATTTTTTTATTCTGATGAAGGGCTAGAGTAGAAAGGACCAGCCCCTTTAATTTAACCGACTCATAGGAATAGTTACCATAAATAGCCTTATTAATTTGATAGGTATCAACACCTATTTCAATGAGATCAGCTAGTATTCTGTAAACTCTGGCTGTGGTATTCTGATAACGGAGTCCACCGGTATCGGCAATGATAGCAGTAGCCAGTGCTGTACCTACCTTACGGTTGATAGCAAGATTCATCTGGTTTAAAAGATCATAGATGATCTCTCCAGCTGCAGCCATCTCGGGATCAACATAATTTATCTTACCATACTCAGGATTACCCGGGTGGTGGTCAATATTTATTAAAAGATGATTACCTATTAGTTTTGAACCATCACCCAGACGTTCTCTGTCTCCGGTATCAATGGTAATAAAAATAACCTCAGGCCAGTTCAATTCCACCTGTTCAAATTCCTTAAACAACCGGTAATCCCGATTATCAATTTCCAGGTAATCATACATATCATCCGGGGGACTATCCAGTAGGACCAGTGACTTTTTCCCCAGTATATCCAGACCCCATTTCAGGGCAAAGACTGAGCCGATACAATCACCATCAGGATCTATATGGCCCAGGATGATAAAGTAGTCCCTTTTGGTCAATATCTCTGCAATCTCCCTTAGCAACTCCATCTTAATTTTCCTTCCGCTCGGTCTGTTCCTTCTTCACCTTTTCTAACAGCTGAGAGATATGAGCCCCATGTTCAATAGAATTATCATATCTAAAAAGGAGTTCAGGGGTATGATAGACGGTAATCCTCTCTCCGAGAAGTTTACGAATAAAACCGGTGGCCTGTTCTAGCCCCTCCATGGTCTCCATTTTTTCCCTTTCGTCCCCATAAACACTTACATAGATCTTGGCATGTCTTAGATCTCCCGATACATCAATATTGGTAACCGAAACAAAACCTATTCTGGGGTCCTTAACCTCCCTTAATAATATATCACTGATTTCTTTTTTTAATAATTCTGCCAGTCTCTGTGCTCTTTGCCTGCTCATCGATCTCACTCCCGATCATGTGAACAAAAGTATTAAAGTGAACGCTCGATCTCCTCATAGGTGAAGATCTCCAGTTCATCTCCTATTTTGATATCATTATAACCTTCAATACCTAAACCACATTCATAACCTTCCCTGACTTCCCTGACGTCATTTTCAAACCTCTTTAAAGATCCGATAGCCCCTTCATGGATAACCACACCATCTCTGATTAAGCGAACCTGATAATTACGATTAATTACACCTTCATTTACATACAGGCCGGCAACAACACCGACATTGGGAACCTTAAAGGTATCCCTTACCTCTGCCCGGCCGGTAACCACCTCTTTAAGTTCCGGCTCAAGCAATCCGGCCATAGCATCCTTCAGATCCTCTATAACCTTATAGATTACCCGGTAAAGCCTGATATCTACCTTTTCTTTTTTGGCGGCACTACGGGCGTTACTATCAGGTCTGACATTGAAACCGATGATAATGGCATTGGAGGCACTTGCTAGATGGACATCTGTTTCATTAATAGCACCGACACCGGTATGAATAATATTGATAGAAACCTCCTCTGTGCCCAGTTTGAGTAATGAATCTCTAAGGGCCTCTATCGAGCCGTTAACATCTGCCTTGATAATGACATTTAATTCTTTAACCTCACCCTCCTGAATCTGTTTATATAAATCTTCCAGTGAGACCCTGCTCTCCTGATGAAGATTCAATTCATGCTCTTTCTGCTTACGTTCTTCAGCAATCTGACGGGCCATCTTTTCATCCTCTAAAACCTGGACAAAATCCCCGGCAGCCGGTACATCGGAAAAACCCAATACCTCTACCGGTGTGGAGGGGAGAGCCTCCTTTACCCGGTTTCCCTGATCATCAATCATCGCCCTAACCCGGCCGGAGACTGTACCTGCCAGCAGGGCATCTCCGATATGGAGGGTTCCGTTTTTAACCAGGAGGGTTGCTACCGGACCACGGCCCTTATCCAGTTTAGATTCAATTACAACCCCTTCAGCTAATCTATTGGGATTGGCTTTAAGCTCTTCCAACTCAGCCACAAGAAGAACCATCTCTAGCAGTTCGTCTAAATTCTCCTCCTTAAGAGCAGAGATCGGAACACAGATAGTATCCCCACCCCAGTCTTCGGGTACCAGACCATGTTCAGTCAACTCCTGCATAACCCTTTCGGGCTGGGCATTGGGCTTATCTATCTTATTAATCGCCACAATTATTGGAATATCAGCAGCTTTAGCATGATTAATCGCCTCTACCGTCTGGGGCATAACCCCATCATCAGCAGCCACAACCAGAATGGTAATATCTGTAATCTGAGCACCCCGGGCCCTCATGGCCGTAAAAGCTTCGTGTCCCGGTGTATCGATAAAGGTAATCTTTTTATTATTTACCTCTACCTGATAAGCTCCGATATGCTGGGTAATACCTCCGGCTTCACTCTCTGCTACCCTGGTCTTTCTAATTGCATCCAGCAGGGTAGTTTTCCCGTGATCAACATGGCCCATAACAGTTACAATCGGTGGCCTTAATTTTAAATCCTCAGGTTTGTCGATAATCTCAGGGCCTACCCTCAGGTCATCCCGGCTATCTTCCAATTCCGCCTTTTCTAACTCTATACTAATACCCAGTTCATCTGCCAGCATCATCAGTGTATCCTCATCAAGAGGATGGTTTACTGTAGCCATAACACCTAATCCCATTAAGGTTTTAATTAAATTGTTGGCCGGTCGATCAATCTCTTCAGAGAGCTCCTTGACCGTAATGGGAGTGGTGAGCTTAATACTTGATGCTTTAGCCTCTACTTTAGCCTTTGTCCCCCCTGTTTTCTTTGTTTTCTCTTTCTCCTGCGGACTTTCCTCTTCTATTTCTTTTTCGCTGAACATACCTCTAATAAGTTGAGCAGTCTCATCATCCACTGTACTCATGTGGCTAGAAATATCAACACCCAGATCCTTTAGAATCTCTACTAATTCCTTACTCGACTTATCTAATTCCCGAGCCAGTTTATACACCCTTATCTTTCCCATAACTTAACACCTCCATTATAATAAATTCTCAATCCTTCATTATATCAATCTCCTCCATTAATTTGTTATAAATCTCATCTGAAATTGATATTTTTAAAGCCCTGGAAAGGCTATTCGCTTTTTTAGCCTTTTTCAAACACTCGATCTCCGGACAGATATAGGCACCGCGTCCCGGTAGTTTCCCGGTTTTATCGATATTAACCTCTTCATTATTCTTATTATAAACAACCCTGATCAGTTCTTTTTTAGGTCTCCTTTCCCCACAACCGGTACATTTACGAATCGGAATCTTTTTGACCATCTTTAGACAACCCCCTTTAATCATCAGGTTTGTTGTCTTCCTCAGCTTTACCTTCAGCCTCATTCTTATCTTCCACACCATTAACTTCATCTTCTTCCTCAACTATACTATCTTCTTCCAGGCTGGATTCATTCTTAATATCAACTTTCCAACCGGTTAATTTTGCCGCCAATCTGGCATTCTGACCCTCTTTTCCAATAGCCAGTGACAGCTGGAAATCGTGAACAATAACCTCGGCAACCTTATCTTCCTCATGAATTATTACTTTAATTACCTCGGCCGGGTTTAAGGCATTAGCTACCAAGACGGCCGGGTCATCATCCCATTCAATTATATCAATCTTCTCCCCATTCAACTGATCGACAACTGCCTGTACCCGCATACCCTTCGGACCCACACAGGCACCGACCGGGTCAACCTGCTCATTAATTGATGATACCGCAATCTTTGACCTGGAACCAGCTTCCCGGGCTACACTTTTTATCTCCACAATCCCGTCAAAAATCTCCGGCACCTCAATCTCAAAAAGGCGTTTTAATAGCCCGGGGTGGGTCCGTGAGACCAGTATACGCGGCCCCTTACTTTCATTACTGACCTCAACAACATACAACTTTATTCTATTACCCATCTCATAAATCTCGCCCGGCATCTGTTCGGAAGGTGGTAATAGAGCCTCAGTCCTGCCTAGATCAATAAAAACATTATTATTGTGGAAACGCTGGACAGTTCCGGTGATAAGCTCCCCTTCCTTTTCCTTATACTCTTCATAGATTACATCCCTCTCGGCCTCCCTAATCCTCTGCATTACCACCTGTTTTGCTGTCTGGGTAGCAATTCTGCCAAAATTAGCAGGAGTAATCTCTTCTTCAACAATATCATTTAACTGATAGTTTTTATTAATTTTCCGAGCATCTTCTAGAGAGATCTCTGTCTTTTCATTTTTTACTTCGTCCACAACTACTTTCCGGGAATAAACGCCTACTTCACCGGTTTCACCTTTAATCTCCACCCTTACGTTTTCCTTGGTTCCATAATCTTTCTTATAAGCAGAATAGAGGGCTGTTTCAATAGCCTCAAGTAAAATCTCTTTAGAAATCCCCTTCTCCCTTTCAATGTCATCGAGAGCATGTAAAAAATCTAGATTCATCCCAAAGCTCCTCCTTTTCAACCAAAATCTATTACCAGATGAGCACTGGCAATCTTATCAAAGGGTATTTTAATCACATCCTCCTGGTCATTCTTAATAAAAATATCTTCACCTTCCCTTTTAAGCAAAATTCCTTTAAATTCCTTTTCTCCCTTAATAGGTGCATAGGTTTTAATGGCAACTAGCCGGTCCCGAAACCTGTCAAAATCAGCCTTTTTCTTCAGGGGCCTCTCCAGGCCGGGTGAAGAAACCTCAAGAATATAACTCTGTTCGATAGGATCCTTCTCATCAAGTAGGTCACTCAACTTCCTGCTGACAGCTTCGCAATCTTCCAGGTCAGTTTCTCCCTCAGGATCTTCAATAAAAACCCTGAGAATCCAGTTATTACCCTCTTTTACGAATTCTACATCTACTAACTCCAAGCCAAAAGAATCAGCAACTGGCGAAGCAAGCTTTTTTATCCTGTCCGTTGTCTTACCCATCTAAAGTACCCCTTTCTTTTTTGCTATCTATATTTTAACTAACCTGCAGGCTACTTATCCCTATAACGCCAACCACCGGCTAAATTAAATCTGCAAATAGATATAGGAGTGATGTTAAATTATTTGTATATGAATCTTGGTGAATCGAAGGGAAAAATAAAAGGATATTCCTATGGTGATTGGAGTTAACTATAATTAAGGAGTGGGAACTAACCCACTCCTCTAGCTCAATTTCAGCTATCCATCTAAATTTATTTTACCACAGTCTATCATCAGTTGCAAGGAAGAAGGCTTAATTCTGGTAAAATTTAAGACCTTAGAAATAAGGAAAGCTGGTTCTTTTCAGGGAGACCTTCTAAGGTGCCGTGCTTTTGCATAATCTCTACCACTGTTTTACTGATCCGGGTCCGGTTAACGAGGTCTTCTATCGAAGTAAATTCTCCTTCCTCCCTGGTGGCTGCAATACTAGCAGCAGCACTATTTCCTAGTCCCTCTAAACTAACCAGGGGTGGTAATAAACCATCATCAGTAATCTTAAATCTATAGGCATCGGAACGATAGAGATCGACGGTGGTAAACTTGATTCCTCTGGCCATTGCCTCGATGACAATCTCCAGTATCGTCAGAACTCCTTTTTCTTTCGCGGTCAGATCATTTCCTCTCTCTTCAAGTTTCTGTTTAACCTTTAAAATATGTTCATAGCCCTGGCTGATCAGCTGGGCGTCAAAATCACCGGCTTTAGTCGTAAAATAGGTGGCATAGAAGGCCTCCGGGTAGTGAACCTTAAAATAGGCAATCCTGAAGGCCATCATTACATAGGCAGCAGCATGGGCTTTAGGAAACATATACTTGATCTTTTTACAGGAATCTATATACCATTCGGGAACATTATTCTCCCGCATATAGGCCTCTTCCTCTACGGTCAAACCCTTCCCCTTTCTTACATGCTCCATAATCCAAAAGGCCTTACCCGGTTCTAAACCCTTCTGGATCAGGTAATTCATAATATCATCACGAACGGAGATAACTTCAGCCAGTTTAGCCTGGCCGCTCCGGATTAACTCCTGAGCATTATTCAACCAGACATCCGTACCATGGGATAAGCCACTAATCCGGATTAATTCAGCAAAGGTAGTTGGCTTGGTCTCAACTAGCATCTGTCTAACAAAACTGGTTCCAAACTCCGGAATCCCCAGGGTACCAACGGTAGTTCCGATCTCTTCCGGGGTAACACCTAAGGGATCCGTACTTGAGAAAATCGCCATTGTCTCCGGATCATCTAAAGGGATCTCCTCCGGAGAAACACCGGTCAAGTCCTGGAGCATGCGGATAGAGGTGGGATCATCATGACCCAGCAGATCTAACTTTAAAATCCGGCCGCTGATAGAATGATAATCAAAATGGGTAGTTCTAACCGTAGTCTCCTGGTCATTGGCCGGATGCTGAATCGGGGTAAAATCATGTATATCAAGGTGACGGGGAACTACCATCAACCCTCCCGGGTGCTGACCGGTTGTCCGACGGACCCCGGTACACCCTCTTACCAGCCTTTTGAGCTCAGCATTATTTACCTTAAGATCATTGTCATCAAGATAACCCTTAACAAAACCAAAGGCCGTCCTCTTGGCAATTGTGGAAATGGTACCGGCCCTGAAGACATAATCACGTCCGAATAATTCTTCAGTATACTGGTGGATCTCCCCCTGGTATTCACCGGAAAAATTCAGATCGATATCGGGAACCTTATCCCCCTCAAACCCCATGAAGACCTCAAAGGGAATATCATATCCATCCTTAATATAGCTGGCACCGCACTCCGGGCATTTTTTATCAGGAAGGTCGATCCCGACCCCCACCCTGGGCTCTTCCACAAATTCGGAGTGCTTACATTCCGGACAGCGATAGTGAGGGGGCAGGGGATTAACCTCTGTAATCTCACACATGGTAGCAACCAGGGAAGATCCTACCGAACCCCTGGAACCAACAAGATAACCGTCATGCAATGATTTTTTAACTAGTTTATGAGCAATAAGATAGATTACAGAAAAACCGTTATCAATAATTGATTTTAATTCCCGCTCTAACCTATTTTCTACTAGCTCAGGGAGTTCATCACCGTATAATTGATGGGCCCGCTGGTAGGTCATCCTCCTGATCTGTTCTTCAGCCCCATTGATCTTCGGAGTGAATAATCCGTCAGGCAGTGGTTTTAGATCATCGATCATCTCCATAATCTTCCTGGGGTTATCAATAACCACCTCCCTGGCAATCTCGGGTCCTAAATAGGAAAACTCGGCCAGCATCTCCCCAGTTGTCCTGAGATAGAGGGGGGCCTGTTCCTCAGACTGTTCATAACCCTGACCTGCCTGTAAAATCTCGCGGTAAATCGCATCCTCAGGATCGAGGAAGTGAACATCTCCAGTAGCAATTACCGGTTTATTAAGTTTTTTACCCAGATTATAGATCTGCTTATTTATCTCCTGTAACTCCTCCTCAGAATTAACCTTTTTACCGATCATAAATCTATATGGCTATAAAGTTAACTCAGGAAATGTAATTGTATGAGTATTTATGCAAGCAGTTAATAATCTATCAAATAATTGACTTTGCCAAAAACGTCTAT
>JARRCS010000021.1 GCA_029981855.1 Halanaerobiales bacterium
CTGAATTTTTAATGGAGATGAACATAGGCGAATACAAAAATTTCTACTGAATCGAAAACATCTATTTGTAGTTTGCAAAAAAGAAATTTCCTATGGTATTGCATTATTATCTCAGACTAGCATAAGTAGTGTTTCTTATTGTATCGATCATTGCCCAGAAGTTTTCCATCGGGGTATCGAGCTGGACGTGGTGAGTGGGACCGATAATCAAACCACCGTCTCTACCGATCGTCTTTAACCTGTTAATTATTTCTTTTTTAACCTCTGCCGGAGTGCCAAAGGGCAGGGTATACTGTTCATCGATCGATCCCCAGAAGGATAATTTATCTCCGTATTTCCGTTTCAGCTCTTCAGGATCCATGGCAGCGGGTTGAACCGGATTTAAGACATCCAGACCAATCTCAATTAAATCGGGAATGATAGGGTAGATAACCCCATCAGAATGGTAGGCCACCTTAAGATCGGGATTAATCTCCTTTAGCTCTGCAATTAGATTGGCCATCCTCGGCTTGAAAAATTTACGCCAGGTTTCCGGTGAGATCATCATCGCCTTCTGTGTTCCTACATCATCACCGAGCCAGATCATGTCAACACCCATCTCGGCCAGCTTTTTAGCAGCTATAAGATGATAATGATAGGGGATGTCCAAAATTCTCTCTGCCAGATCGGGATTCAAAACCATATCCATCAGTAACTGATCTAATCCCCGCAGGGCCCAGGCAGTTTCAAAAATGGTTGTAACCGTTACCCCGACAATAAAGTATTCATCTTGATACTCCCTGATAACCCGGGCGGATTCCTCATATAGTTCCGGTCTTTCAGGATCAGGCGGTTGATAGCTGTCGATAGCCTTGTCGTCAACTAGCGGGTGTTTAGCTATCTCGGTATATCTACCCTCACCGTATCTTGTACTGTATTTAACAGTTTTCCACTCAATGCCCCATTCATCTATATATGAATCTCTATCTGCATAACCCTCCTGGTAGTAGGAATTAGCCCAGCCAACAGAGGTTAAAAGCATATCCTGGTCCAGGGCCCGTTCCAGCTGATAGGTATTACCACCACCATGCGGATTATGTGAAACCCCACCGGTCTTTAGTTCTTTCCTAAGCCTGGCGGCAAACTCGGGTGTAAAACTGATCTGCATCGGACACCTATCAGGTTCTTCATGATTCAGTGCCATTAAAACACGCTCTCTATGTCTCATGCTTAGACCTCCACATCTCCTCTTTCCCTGTCATAGTGTACGAGCCATTTTTCGGGTATCTTTCCGTATTTAATAGCGGCCTGCCGGAAGGCCTCAAGATTAGAACTCTTTGTTTCCTTACCGGTTCTTCTTCAGAACGGTATGGAGGGTTACTGCTACCAGGATCAAGAGACCGTATATTAGCCTGGTCCAGAATCCGGAGAGACCTGCCGCCACAATACCTGCCTCCAAAGAGCCAATTAAGAAGGCACCTACAAAGGTTCCGAAGATAGTTGCCTCTCCGCCGAACATAGAGGTTCCACCTACAAAAACCGCAGCCATTGTCATCATCAGGTAACCTTCACCCATGGTCGGCCACCAGGTTCTCATCTTAAAGAGGTCTAATATCCCGGCAAAGGAAGCCATAACCCCCATCAGCATAAAGACCATTATCTTGACCCTGTTCACATTGACCCCCATCATCCGGGTGGCATCCTCATTATCACCAACAAATAAAACGTGCTCACCGAATTTATGTCTGAATAAAATAAACCATAAGAGAACTGCCAGACCGAGGAACCAGAGCGACTGGATGGGGATGGTCAGAAATGTACCGGCAAAGAGATTATAAAAGATGGTCTCATCCAGGGTCATCGGTTTAGCTAATCCCTGGGAAAGCACATTACTTAATCCCCTGATTAGAAACTGCATACCCAGAGTGACAACTATTGAAGGAATACCGATCCTGGTGACCAGGGTACCGTTCATAAATCCGACAACCGCCCCAACGGCCATACTGCAGATTAACCCCAGGATAATACTTCCTGTCGAACCAAATATAGAGGCAAAAACAAAGCCAGATAAAGCCATTACTGCCGGGAAGGAAAGATCAATCTCTCCCATAGCAAGTACCAGGGTTAGCCCCAGGGCCATAACCCCGACAAAGGGCACTGTAGAAAGAAAGGAACGGTAAATTCTCGGACTTAAGAAAACATCGGGACTGGTAATCATAAAGAGTATAAAGATCAAAAATGTTATTATTACTAAACCTATCTGTAATTTGTACCTACTATAATCCAAAGTTGTTTTAGACTCAGCTAATTTCATTTTACAAATCCTCCAATCATTAATTATTTCCTTCTTTTACTTTGGTAAGGCGGATCAGTTCATCATTAAGTTCTTCCAGTGTTATATCTTCCCTGCGATAATTACCCACTACCTGTCCCCGGTCAATAGCAACAAACCTGTCCGATACCGGATATACATTGGCTATATTATGGGAAATATAGACACAGGATTTGCCGTTTTCCTTAATCTTTCTGATGAAGTTGAGAACCTTTCTTACTTCCTGCAAAGATAATGCTATGGTTGGCTCATCCAGGATTACCAGATCAGCATCAAAATGCATCGCCCTGCCAATAGCTACACCCTGCTGTTCTCCTCCGGACAGGGTCTTAATGGTAGAATCGGGGTTAGCACCAATACCGGTGAACCCTATTATATCACGCATAATCCGATTGGTAATCTCTTTTTCCTCTTTAACCTTAATAAATCCAAAGCGATTGGTAATCTGCCTGCCCAAAAAAATGTTCCTCCAGAGAGCCTGTTTGGCGGCCAGGGCTTTTTCCTGGTAAACGGTTTCAATACCCATTTCATGCGCCATCTTAACCGAATAAGTTTTGGGATCTATCTTCTGGCCTTTAATATACATCTCACCATCATCAAAGGGATGGAGTCCGGTTATAATCTTGATTAAGGTTGACTTGCCGGCACCGTTATCTCCAAGGATACCGACCACTTCATTCGAACCTATTTCAAAATTTATCCCCCTCAGGGCAACAACTCCCCCAAAAGACTTATAGATATTTTTCAACTCAACTAAACTCATATCTTAGTGCCTCCTCTTATTTTAATAATGTCAAGGGAAACGATTGCTATTCAGTAAGTATAGTTCTAATCTTTCTCCTTTTTAACACATTGCAAAAAGGGGAAAACTCTAGGTTAAAGTTTACTTGACATTTAATTATTAGTCCTGCCTTAATAAGTTCAGGGAACGAAGGGCCATAAAAATGGCCCTTCATTCCCGCAGTGATATTGATTTATCTGATCCCCTTCTCAGCTAGAGGTGCAATCATATCAATATTTCCTGCATGAATTAATCCACCACCAGTATCGATATGCAGTCCGGAGAATCCGTATTTCTTGGTCAGATAGATCTGGAAGATCGGCAGGAAACCCTGTAAGAATGGCTGCTGGTCAAGTACCAGATCGGTATAACCACTCTTGATAGCCTTAACGGTGGCAGCGGAAAGGTCAAAACCTGCACCGAAGACATCATCGGGGCCCAGACCGGCAGATTCAAAATAGGCCTGCTGGGTAGCGGTAAGGGCACCGTGGTCGGTAATTACCGCTTTACAATCAGGATTTGCCTGCAGGTAGCCGGCGATAACCGGGATACCGTTGGAAGCATCCTTATCTACCTCAGGAGAGATTTCCATGTAGTCTACCCTAACTCCGGCCTCTTCCAGGGCATCGATTGCTCCCCTGGTTCTCTGGCCGCGGGTAGGCTGGGATTTCAGGCCCCAGACGAGAGCTTTGTCTCCTTCTTTTAAACCGGCCATCCGGACGGTAGCTTCACCGAGGGTATACCCTGACTCATATAAACCCTGACCAACATAACCGAAACCTTTACCGGCGTATTTCTTCTCCAGCTCGGGCAGGGTTGCATTCTGACTGGTAACAATGATCCCCTGTTCAATTGCTTGCTTAACAAAGGGCTCATAAGCTTTGTCACCGGGATGCCCCATGATAGCAATTCCATCGGGATTTGCGGCTATAGCCTGCTGTAACTGATTAACCATCTTCTGGGGGCTCCAGTCTGACCACATGTAATTTACCTTAACCCGGTCTCCTAGAATCTCTGCAGCTTCTTTTGCACCATTATAAACAACGGTCGCAAAGGTACCACCGGGGCTACCACCGGGGAAGAAGTAAATCTCAATAGGTTCTTCCTCAGCCATTACCGGCAATACCATTAAACCAGCCAGGACAAAGACAACCAGCAACAACACACTAAACCTCTTTAACATTTCTCTCGCTCCTTTTTTTGATTTTATTGAAAATTATGTTATTGAGAATAACATAATTTTCAGCCCCTGGAAAAAAATAATTTGCAGCTTCAGACTACTGGTTTCCAGATTATCTGCAAGAACGGGTACTTATGTATGGTTGTCCATACAACTTAACTAAAAAATATAAACTTTTTTTAAATAATAATATTCTATATAAACTCAAAAATTCCTGCAAATTTAATAAGTTATTTTTATCACTTTTTTCGACTAATTGCTTAAAGCATGAAAAATTGAAAAAGAAACGAAACCTTCCTGGCGCAAAAATATAAAGAAAATTTCGATGAGCCGGAAAATATGTTATCAACATAACATATTTTCCTGTGCATCAAAAGAAAAATGCTTAATATCAGGAAGATAGATCGTCCCCCTGATATTAAGCATTTTAAGTGACATCGATCAGATTAAGTTCTAACTAACCGGGTCGGGTTTGAATTCTTTCTCGGTTCCTAGATTTTCGGTGATTTAAATTTTCTCCAGGATATCTTCGGCTATAGCCTCGGCCGTAAAACCAAATTCTGCAGCAACTTCCTTACCGGGTCCGCTTTCACCAAAGTTTTCTACACTGACCAGGAGATCCTTATTACCCAGCAGGCGGTACCAGCCGTTACCGACACCGGCCTCAATAGCTACCTTAAAGAGGTTTTCTCCCCCGATGACTTCTTTAATATAATCGGGACCCTGTTTGACAAATTCTACCCTATCCGGGATGGATACAACCCTGGGATCCTTACCCTTTTCCCTTAATAAACCTGCAACCTCCACAGCAAGTGAAACCTCACTACCGGAGGCCATCAAGACCACATCTGCAGTTCCGGTCTCTTTTTCGATAATATATCCGCCTTTATAGGCTCCCTCCAGACCGTTGACTTTATCTAAATGGGGTAGACCCTGTCTGGTCAGGATGAGGGCAGTCGGACCATCTGTCCTCTCCATGGCCTGGATCCAGGCTACCTTGGTCTCTTCCTCATCCGCCGGCCTGATTACCTTCAGATTCGGGATCAGGCGCAGGGCTTCTAGATGTTCAACCGGCTGATGGGTCGGTCCATCCTCACCCACATAGATAGAGTCATGGGTAAAGACATAAATCACCGGCTGTTTCATCAGGGCAGCCATCCTGATAGCTGGTCTCATGTAATCGGAGAAAACAAGGAAGGTAGCACAGTAGGGACGAAGACCCTTATGTAGAGCAATACCATTTACTATTGCCCCCATGGCGTGTTCCCTGACGCCAAAGCGGAAGTTCCTGCCGGCGAAATTATCACGCTGAATCTCACCATATTTATCCAGATAGGTCTTATTAGACGGTGCCAGGTCGGCAGAACCTCCAACAAGATAATCCACTTCATCGGCAATCTTCTGTAAAACCACACCCGATGATTTTCTGCTGGCCACCGGGGCTTTGATCTCAAAGGCCTCGATAACCTCTCTAAAATCAGCGGGAAGTTTCAGTTCATAACCGTTATCCCATTTTTCCTTTAATTCGGGATTGGCTTTGGCCCATTTAGCAAACTTTTCTTCCCAGCCCTTTTTCTCCTGCTGAAGCTCTTCTACCCTTTTAGCAAAGAAGTCCCTGACCTCATCGGAGACATAGAATTTTTTATCGACAGGCAGACCGAGCTTCTCCTTCATACCCCTAATCTCATCCTCACCCAGGGGCTCACCGTGAGCGGCAGGTGTGCCCACCTTTGTAGGTGCACCATAGGCGATCTTAGTTTTAGCAATGAGCAGACTCGGCTTGTCCTTTACCTCTTTAGCCTCTTTGATAGCAGCTCGCAGAGAATCAAAATCATGGCCGTCAACATCTTCAACTACATGCCATCCATAAGCCTTGAAACGGGCTCCGACATCTTCGGTAAAGGTAATATCTGTACTCCCACCGATAGAAATATCATTATCATCATAGATAGCAATCAGTTTACCGAGACCCAGGTGGCCGGCCAGAGAGGCCGCCTCTGCTACAACCCCTTCCATCATGCCACCATCACCAATCAGGGTATATGTATAGTGATCAATGATTGTATCCTCTTCTGTGTTGAACCTTTCGGCCAGCATCCTTTCAGCAATGGCCATCCCAACAGCATTGGCAAAGCCCTGTCCCAGCGGGCCGGTGGTTGTCTCAACCCCGGGTGTATATCCATATTCGGGATGACCGGGGGTTTTGGAATGCAGCTGTCTGAAATTCTTCAGGTCCTCGAGACTCAGGTCATAACCGGCCAGATGGAGTAAGGAATATATTAACGCTGAACCGTGGCCGGCAGAAAGGATAAACCGGTCTCTGTCTGGCCAGTCCGGATCTTTAGGGTCATACTTCATAACCTCACCGTAGAGCAGGGCCCCGATCTCGGCTGAACCAAGCGGTAGACCCGGATGCCCTGATTGAGCTTCTTCTACAGCATCTGCAGAAAGTCCTCTTATAGTATTGGCAACTTCTTTTAACATCCTATTACCTCCTAAATTATCATTTTCACTAACTATTTTATATCTTTTTGGGGAGATTGTCTAGGGAAGGCGGCTATTTTTTCTTAATCTAATTCCGGTATAACCAACTTAACTCCTCCGGAAATATTCCGGCTAATGACATTGATGTCATAAATCTTCCGCAAATTCTCCGCTGTCATAGTGGTTTCGGGTCTTCCCTCGGTTAATATTCTGCCATTTTTAAGCATTATAACCCTATCGGCAAACTTCAGAGCCAGATTAGGGTCATGGAGGGCTGTAATAACGGTTTTATCTTTCTCAGTCAGTTGCTTTATGATACGCAGCAGATGATAAGTGTTTTTAAAATCCAGATGGGCAGTCGGTTCATCCAAAATTAATAATTTGGAATTTTGCATTAAAGCCCTGGCTATCAGTACCAGCTGCCTCTCCCCACCGCTTATTTCATTGTAGTTACTGGTAGCAAGATGGGATATATTTAATTCCTCTAATATGTCCTCGGCTTTGTGATATACCTCCTCTCCGGGCATAGAACCTAAAAAGAGATAGGGGGTAACCCCCATGGCAACCACTTCAATTACCTTATAAGCAAAGACAACCGTATGCTCCTGAGGAACCATACTTATATGCCGGGCAATCTCCCTCCGGTTCATCTTTCTCAGATTTTGCCCGTCTATCAGGATATCACCTTTCTGGGGGCTTAAAATTCCATTTATACATTTCAGGGTGGTAGTCTTTCCCGAGCCATTAGGGCCAAGCAGACAAGCAAACTCCCCCTCTTTTACCCGAAAGCTAATCTTATCAATTGTTTTCTCCCTTAGATAATTGAAAGACAAATCTTTAACCTGTAGCATTAATTCCACCCACTTCCCCTTCCACTAATCAGTAGATAAGCAAAAAATGGAGCCCCTAAAAGGGAGGTAACAATACTGATAGGTATCTCCGCCCCGGTTAAACTACGGGCCAGATCATCCATAAGCAGCAGAAAGATCGATCCTGATAGGGCGGTTGCCGGCAGCATATAGCGGTGATTCGCTCCCACCAGAAAACGTGCTATATGGGGTATAACCAGCCCGACCCAGCTAACCTGTCCCACCGTTGCCACCGAAGCAGCAACCATCAGGGTATTAATTAAAATAACAGTAGATCTAACTATTCTCACATTAACCCCCATCGAGATAGCCTCTTCATCTCCCAGAGGCATCACATTCAAATGCCAGCGAATAACCATTAATACAACAACCCCAAAGATTACAAAAGGCAAAGTAATACCGACCTCCCGCCAGCCTGTCCTGCTGAAACCTCCCATTAACCAGAAAACAATCCCGGGTAATTTCTCAAAAGGATCAGCAAGATATTTCAAGATGGAGATAAAGGCATTAAAGAGGGAACTGACCACAATTCCCGCCAGTACCAGCATCATGATTATCTTAACCTTACCAAAACTGGAGATACCGTAAGCCAGAAACACCGCAACAATACCGAAGAGAAAAGCCAGCACATAAATGGTAAACAGGGATCCCCCCGGAATTAACATCCCCAGGGCTGCCCCGAAACCGGCCCCTGCTGAAACCCCCAGGATATCCGGTGAAACCAGCGGATTGCGAAAAATACTCTGGTAACTGGCCCCTGCCAGAGAAAGGGCTGCACCTACCCCCGTAACCAGAATTACCCTGGGCAAACGGATGTAATAAAAGACCGACCGCTCAATTGCAGTAAGTTCAAACCCCGGGAAAAATCCCAGGAGCGGAATCCTCACTCTACCGATAAATAAAGATAAAATAAATGTAATCATTAAAAGGAGTAGCATCAACCATAATTTTCTGCTAGTATATCGCCTGCTATTACCGTAAGTTTCATTCATCTTCCTTTTACTTTTCATCTGTCTTTTACTCCTTAAAGATATTATCTTTAGAACCTTATATTTAAAATTTGTATTATTAAATGAAATATCATTCAACTCATGAAATACATTTAAATAATATATTATTGTCTTAATTCTAGATAACCCAGGCGAAAACCTCTTTTCCTTCAGAGATATAAAGCAATTACCGGGAACAACAGAAAAACCAGTACCCCTAAAATAAGGACACTGGCTAAATTAATTAAATTAATGTCTCTCTATCATTAGGTAATAACTGAAATTGATGTTGGAGAGATGTTCCCACTGCGACGGCCTCGATGGCCTGGGCAGCAACCTTAATGTAATTTAATGGGAATCTTTTAGAGTTCGACCAGGTCGATAGAATAATCATTTAAATCGATCAGTAATAGCTTATTTATTAGAGTATCCTCCCTCTGTAGAATAACCTTTATCCCCTCGATAACCTGCAGGGAAGCTATAATAGAAACCACCGGTGAGAAAGCTGGAATCTCCTTTTGCGGACCATTCTTTCCGTCTATCTTACCGAAAATCTCCTTCAGGCTCTTACTCTTGCCGGGAATAATGGTGGTTAACTGTCCATACCAGGAGTTAATACCGCCATGGATCAGGGGTATTCCTCTCCTGGCGGCTAATCTTTCCAGCTGGTATCTGGTAGTAAAATTATCCAGGGCATCAAGTATTATATCCACATCAGCCGGCAACTTCATCTTTTCAGTGATTTTCTCATTGATAGTCACAATCTCCGTGCCTAGATTAAAGCCGTCCAGTAGCTGCTTGGCTCTATCAACCTTACAGCAGCCTATATCATCCTTTCCGTAAAGAACCTGACGGTTTAAATTAGATGGCTCTACCCTGTCGTAGTCAACCAGATATATCTTCCCGATCCCTATTCTCTGTAGTTCTACCGCCTGATGGGTCCCTAAACCCCCGGCACCCGCTATTAATGCTACCGTATCATGAATTTTATCCGATTCCTCTTTATTGAACATTAATCTCTGTCTCTGCCAGAAGTCCATCATAATTAACCTCCACCAATCGGGGGAAAAAGTCCAACCGTATCATTATTCTTCAGTTCATAATCCAGGTCCTGATGCCTGCCGTTAACCATGATTAGCTTTACTTCCTCTACGGGAACACCTATTTTATGCAAAAGCTCATTAATAGTAGCAGAATCTTCAATTTCTACTATATTACCCTTCCTCTGGCCGGTTGGACTGTACCTCTCCAGTCCGGCATAGAGATTAACCGCTACCTTCATAAAGATCATCCCTTAAAAAATCTCTCTACTACATGAAAAACTAAAAACCTCTTTGCGCATAATATGAACAAATTAGTCTTTGACCATAATATTTAATAAGGTAAATTTGTTAATACCTCAGAAACTATGTTATTCACATAGTTTCTTAGCCATCTCCTCAATCGCAGCCCTCTAAATGCCAGCAAATTACTTTTTCTATAAATATATAATTCTAGAATTAAGTTAAAATTCCTTTATTATTATTAAATTTTAATCTGCCTTAAATCTTAATTTAGCCTGAAAATTAACCCCGTAAATAAGCCTCCATTCTATACTCTTCATTCCTGATCTCATTATAATATTCTTCCCTTAGTTGCCTTTTATAATCATTATCCTCCAGAAACATAAACTTTTTAAATGAATTTTTGAAACTAATATTCATTAACAATCTCTCCTTTTTTAATATTATCATTTATCTTATGTTTATATTATAATCAAATGCTTTAATTTTGTCAAGGGAAATATTAAATTTTTTTATATTTTTATTAAAAAAATTAATTATAGACTCAAAGTGCGTTATTAATATAGGCTTTTTTATAGCTAATAATAAAAAATACCCACATTTTTCAGTGGGTTAATTAAAAAAATTAATTGTTATATTTATTTTTTACTAATAATAAGAATAAATTTAAAAGCAAACTTGTTTCAACCTTCATCCAATCGGAAGGTTGGATGCTATTTATTCTGTAAATTCATAAGTGGTTACGCTACAATAAAAGTATACCACTTTAAAACCCTTTATTTTCAAGGCGCCAGGTCTAAAACCTTCGTCTTTCAAACGAACAGCTTTTAGCATTGACATATTTTAAATGACACCTTATCATAAATGTTGGGAGTGGCAAATATATGCCTGATTACAGAAAAGGAGAAGTTGCAGTACGGACCCGTGATCTACTTAGGCAAATATGTATAAGTCGAGATATAATAATCATCAAAGGAAGTGTAGTGCGGGATCACGTACATATGCTAATTTCGTGTTCTACACGATTGTCTCCTGCTAAAATATAGTACAATATCTAAAAGGACGTTCATCGAGGTTCCTACAACAAGAGTTTCCGCATCTTAGAAAAAGATATTGGGACAACACTTATGGGTACGTGGATATTTTTGTACTACAGTCGGTACAGTAACGTAAGAGATGGTAAAAAAACATATAGAGAACCAGAAATTTGACATTGAACCCAATGAGTTTAAGATAGAAGACGAATGAGTTTCAGTCATAAAACTTCGAGGTGGCTTTAGCCTCGGATCTTTCAGCAGGCTTCAGCCTGAACAAGCGACTTTCAGTCGCAACAACAACCTACCGGCTTTAGCCGGTAGTGGTTGAGTATTACGGGTTTATTTTGATTATTTTTCAAATTACAAGGTCAATTTCATTCCAATGTATTTTGTTGTGAATGTCTGTTTGCCAGGTTGTGGCAGTCATATTGAATGGTATTTTCAATCTTTATCTCCCGGCCTTTGTAGCGGATTTTTCTCTGAAAATATTCATTTAAATCAGTAAGCAGTAATTTCTTACCCTCATCATTTAATGTTAAACCACCTCTAACTTTATCAAACTGAGATTTATTCACCTTTTTCCTGCTAAAAAGCTTCATGACTACCCAACAGGAAAAATATTTGCGGGATATATTTCCTTCATATCCCATGAGACTGTTTCTAACCTCGGCCACAGGACCCGAAACCCTGGCCAGTTTCTTTTTTAAGAACTCTATTTCTTTTAATTTTTCATTTAGATATTCCTGTTTTTCCTGGGAACGCTTAATACCCAACTCATATAAATGATCAATCATATTTTTGGTTTTGGCAAGCATCAGCTCTTTTACAATTTTTGTCCCTTCCTCGGTTTCCGTTAGTTCCAGCTGCCGTCTTCTGATATAGGTTGTACTCCCAAGTTTGGGATGCCAGATCTTGCCCAGTGACCTACCAAACGTTACAGCGTCCGCAGCTTTGATTAATGGAATCCAGTGGAGCAAAATCTCGATATACCCGATCAAAATCTATATCCACTCCTGCCTCAACCAGCTGGGTAGATACTACTATTAGAGGTTCATCGGCATTTTTGATCTTCTCTATTCTCTTCGTTAACTCTTTAGTTACGAGGTTTTTTGACAGGTAAATAACATTCTTGTATTCCAGATCATGTTTTATAAAATTATAAATTTCAATTGATGATTTTATTGTATTGAGAATGAAAAGAAAGCTCTTTTCCGGATATTCAGTCTTCAAATCTGCTTCAATTATTTTTTTAAATATATCAAGATCGATCTCTTCTCGATAATTACTTAAATCAAGTTCTATCCGGTCACAGATCATAAAGTATTCTACTTTATCAGTGGCTAGTTCTTTTATTTCCCCTTTTTCTTCATTAAAGATTAAAGGCATAGTGGCTGTGACAAAAATAAAATAGCAGTTAAATTGATCAGCTATCTCACGAAAAACTCTTTTTATCAGTAACCAGTATTTATGAGGTATTGCCTGAACCTCATCCAGCACAATGATTGAATTACAAATATTGTTAAATTTCTTAATACTTCGGTTATTATTGGTCAAAATTGATTCCAGAAGCTGGACAAAGGTTATGGATTTATAACCTTTATACCGATAGAGCATTTTTTATCCTGGAAAAAATTCAAATAATACTCCTTATTATCCCGTTCCTTACTAAAACCCAGGATTGCCCCTACAATACCGTAAATTACTGTCTTTGGAGGTAGACTAAAGGTCAGAGGAGATGTTGTAGTATAATATTTCTTGAAATGTGCATAATCACCCTTCAGGTCAAAAGCAAGGACCTTAGCAATTGACATCCTGTTTCACCTTCTTTAAAGGCATTATAAATTAAATGCTTTAAATTTATTAATCTCGTTAAGATTAACCATTTCACCATTTGCAGTAAGCTCGACCCTATCATCAATAATATAGTCTATCGATTCAATCTTATCGTCATTATCTCTTAAAATGTCCAGCAACGCTGAGATGTCCAGAGTAAAATCGGATATATCCCTAATCTTCTCATCCATCAGATCGGATTTAAGTTTGATATATTCCTTTAACTCACCTATATAAAAATTTCTTTCGCTGTAATTAACCTTAATTAAAAGGCGGGGAACCTGTCCAAATTTAGAACGGCTGATCAAGTTTTTGGTACCTTCCCACATACCCTCTATAAGCAATTTTACATCTTCTTCCGTCAATCCGGTATATTTGGCTGCATTTTCGTTAATAATGCCATAAAATCCGATCAGTGAGTAAGGAAGGATATATTCTTCACGGAAGGTTTTATTTTTACTGCCTTTTTGTGCTGCGAAAGCTCCGGTTCCCTTAATATGCTTCACTTCGACAGCATGTAATGAACGCCCCATCTGAAACTGTACAGGTCCGGTACATCAAAGTCCTGCATGATTTCAAAGAAGTCATCTTCAGCGAGTGTCAATTTGTCCCGATTCTCTTTTTTTAAAGAAAACTTTCTTTTTTCCTCCAGGCTTTCCAGGGTTTCAAACATATATTCTTTACTTTCTTCGTCTGTTCCAAACTGCTGGTATATTCCCATAACTTCCCTTGCCTCAGATGATTCGTTATTCAAAACTTCATAGGTATTCTTTAAAGGATATTGTATTCTATTAAATGTATTTTCTAATTTCGTAATTTTTGAGGTTGGAGTCAAGTCTCCACCCCTCGAAGTTCCTGCTCCGTACGCGTATTTTTTTAATTTTTCCCTGCTGAACTCCTCCACTTTTATTTCTTTAAAAACGATCCCATCTTCTTTTTCTTCAAATAAAATAACTAACACCGTATTATATCTACCATTGTTATTAGGGTTTTCAATTATTTGTTCTATGTAGCCTTTTTTTGATTTTTCCAGGGCATAGTCACCAATCTGTTTTAATGCAGGTAACACGATTTTCACCTCCTTTTTAATGATATTTAAGATATAAGCTAAATATAGAATACCATAAAATCATTGATTGTCACTCCTGTTTATCCAGCCTTCTGCAAATTATATTTTCTCTATAATTTAAAATTTACCTCTAAAAAAAGATATCCCCGGCCCGGACTGTTAAACCTGCGGGGATCCAAATTACATTAATGATGAAATTCCTTAATATATTCTCAACTATTTCAAATATTGATCCAAAAAGACTGCAACCTTCCGCTATGCCTTCATTCTATTGGGATGTTTGTTACTCTAATGCTGCTTAATAAACAGGTATATTGCTTCCAGTAATTCACCATATATTCTCTTACCGGATTCTACCATGCCCCGGGGGGCTTTCTTCAGGAAGTGATTGACTCCCTCAAAAATGTGCAGTTCCCTCTTTTCAGGCGCAGCTGCAGCTGCAAGGGCCCGGGCATCTTCTTCCGAAACCCGGCTGTCGGTGGTACCCTGGATGACGCAAACGGGGATATTTACCTTTTTCAGATATTCTGCCGGGTCAACTTCCAGCCAGTCCCTTGCGAACTCCTTCTGATTATACAGGCTTAAATAAATTGCTGCATATTTTTGAAGTATACCGTAACCGGAAAAATCAAAAGTGGTATCATTTCTAATGGCATCATACAGGTCGTCGAGGGCCTTCAGCATCTGCTTTTGAAATCCATCCGGCGCGCCGGCTGCTTCCTCGGCAGCTCCGATCTCTGCCACCTGCTTCCTCAGCACTTCTGAATGCTTGAAGCCCGGCCCGGCAATGAGCACAATCCCGGCAAGGTCATTACTTTCTGCTGCAGCCATAGCTGCCAGGGTAGCCCCTTCACTATGGCCGACTATATAAACCCGGTCAGGATTTACCACAGCAAGTGATTGGACATATTCTACACTCTTCAGGACATCTTCCATGAACAATCTGAAGGGCGGGGTACTTCCCTTAAACAACTCTTTGCTTCCCGCAATCCCCCGCTTATCATACCGCAAAGTCAATATCCCTCTGGAAGAAAGGTAGTAGGCTATTTCTTTTAGAGTATCAACCTTTTGCGGAATTAAGGGGTTATTGCCATTTCTATCTGTGGGGCCCGAACCCGCTACCAGAACGGCAGCCTGCAAAGGCCCTTCAACCTCTTCGGGGATAGTCAGGGTGCCTGCTAATGTACCCCCTTCAACAGGTATTTCTACTTCCTTCTCGGTAATATCATATTCTCCCGTAGCATAATCATCAGGCTCTTTGACTTCAGGAGTCTCCTCTGCCCTCTCAACTTTGAAGGGGAAAGTCTGGCCCGACTGAAAAAAAGAACCCTCAATACTGTTGCCCTTTAGTTTGCCATTAAAGGTGGGATCTCCCGGCACATTAGCAATTTTGAAATTGATAGCAGACCCATCAAGTCTAAAATCCACCAGAGGCAGATCTACCGCCCCCTGGGCAGGTATATCAATATTTCCCGTTAAGGCACCATCCTCACTCACTTTTAACTCCAGATGAATTTCCAGTTTATTTGCCCCTATTATTATCGCGCCCTTCCAGGTTCCTGCGAAATCCGCTGCCCCTGTATAGGCCCTGCCAGACAAAACCAGACCTGTCAAAAGTATCAACAGTACTGTAAGATAAAGATATTTTTGTCGCAACTCAAAGCCTCCTCAATACAATTCTCTTCCCTCATCAATGCGAACACAAGCTGTCACCGGCACCGTGTTCCTCCCCCATCTCCCAAAATCTTCACTGCCAGATCCATACTTAAAACTTCACTGCCGTACCGCAAGCTACTATTTCTGCTGCTCCGGAAGTAATCATTGAAGTAGCAAAACGCACACCGATAACTGCGTCTGCTCCCAGTTTTTCTGCTTCAGTAATCATCTGCTCTAGAGCACTTTCCCGGGCATCTTTCTTATCGGTTTTAGTTGGAGAATTATCATCAAGTGTTTTACTCTTTTTTACATGGGCAGGATTAACTGTTACTACCTTTATACCTTCCTGCCATTTGAGATACTGTTCTAAAGGTAACCAGATGGTCAGCAGGTTCCATACCTACTAATGCCTCAGTCTTGCCATACTTTTCTTCCATTAACTTGGTCCAATTGAGAAACTGGTTAAAACCAAGTATGTTATTAGGAAAAATAATTGGTTATCCATATTGTATGCCTCGATAGTCCTGTGCTCTTGCAACATGATTGTTCCTGGCAATATCAACTCCCACTACTAATGTTGTTTCTTTTACTTGCATTATCTTATGATTTTGTGTATAATTCATTTCAGATACCTCCTTGGTTTTTTTAGAGATCAGATGACCTCTGATACTCCGTATTATACCAAGAGGGTATTTTTTTGTCTAACTCCAAATTTATTTATTACAGGAATGCTCCTTTTTTGCAAAAAAACACCCCTGGTCTATCTAAATTATTCTTCCCGGCTTAAACTCTCAGCTAAATTAACTACTTCATTACCCAGGTCTGTCAATTGTTTTACCTTTTCATTTAATTCAATTAATTTCTCAGCCTGGGAAGTAGTAACCTGACTTATCTGAACAGCAGCTTCATATAATTGCCCAGTTACATCCTTGATATCATTAAAGATCTTCTCCACATTTTTTATTGACTCAGCAGCATTATTAGCCAGTCTCTGAACCTCATTTGCTACAACCGTAAAGCCTCTTCCCTTTTCACCAACCCGGGCAGCCTCAATCATAGCATTAAGCCCTATAATATTAATATCTTCAGATATTTGCTGAACCATACTCACTATCTCTTCACTCTTTTTTACCTTGTCATTGGTCTCATCAGAGATGCTGTTGAGTTCTTCCCCCGTGGCTGCAATCTCTTCAGCCTCAGCGGATATCTCTTCAAGACTGGACATAAGAAATTCTATATAATCATTTAATTCCTGAGCTACCTTCAGTAACTTCTCCTTCCGGTCAGTCGCCTGAGAGATTGCTATCGCCCCAATCACCTCCTTACCATCATCATCAAAGATAGGGTAACCTATCCCGATATAAGGTATACCAATTATACTAGCATCAAATTCATCAATAATCTTCTTCTTACTCTCCATGGCCCTCTCTACTGCCCATTCGGGATTAATGGGATCACCCGGTTTAATATCTGCCGCAACCCTTTCACCCGGATGATAGGCTAGAACCTTTTCCCTATCAACAACTAAAACCCCGAAATCATCTACAAAGAAATTGCGGAGATAAGGGGCAACCTTCACCAGACAATTTAGTATATCCCTTCCCATTTCTCCACCCCTTTATATTTTATATTCATTCTATCATAATATTCTCGGTTAATAAAATAAATCCTCTAAAAACAGGTTATATCTAGAGATATTTCCAGCATAAACTTTATATGAATTCTGTATCTCTCTAGACTTAAAATATACATATAATAGGCCAGGTATAAAACCTAACCATGTAAAAAACAACTAACTTAATTTATCCTTTACTATCTGGTTAACTAATCTCCCATCGGCCCTACCCTTAATCCTGAGCATTATCTCTCCTATTACCTTCCCAATATCAGCCATACTGGATGCCCCTACTAACTGAATAACCTCTTCCACCAGGTCTTCAATCTCTTCCCTGATCATCTGTTTTGGCAAATAAATCTGTAAAATCTCAATAGGTCATGGACTTAAGCTTTTCCGTAATCCTCTGCTTTATATCACAGGTTTAGAAAGAAACCTTTCCTATAGACTTCCCGTTATGCCCGCACAGTCGCTAACTCAGAAAAATATCCTGCAAAAAATGTTAAAAGAATAACCTCATAACAATGGTTATTATTGTCATGAGGTTTCTATTTATGGTCAATTAAAACAAAGACTATATAATCGCACCATCTTTTACAAGCTGATCCTGAAGAGCTTTAATCTTTACTTCAGCCGGGTATTGTTTGTTTTTTATAGCCAGGGCAGCATTGGTACCGACTCCCTGTCCGATAGCCATAGCTGAAGGTTGGATCCTGGTAGAAGCATGGGCTTCATGAGTAGTTGAGATATTCCGGCCGGCTGCCAGTAAGTTAGGAACCTGGGAAGTAAAGGTGGTCTCTCGCGGTATATGATACCAGGTTCCTTCCTCCATACTGATAATATCCATCTCGGAGCCGTCAGGCGAGTGTATATCAATAGGGTAAGAACCTCTGGATATGGCAGTATCAAACCTCCTGCCTCTGACAAGATCTTCACCGGTCAGAGTATATTCCCCTATCAGCCGTTTTGACTCCCTGACACCGATGGTCGAACCGATACTCAACAAATAACTATTTTCAAAACCAGGCAAATATTTCTGCATGAAATTTAATATTTTAACTACCTGCCTTCTGGCTTCCAGTTCTGCCCTACTCAAATCCTCTCCATCCAAAGGACTCTTTTCAATTACCCTTGTCATATTAACCGTTGCCACCCCTGGAGTCGGTTGCTGGAAGAAAAGGACCCGGTCCCTGGGAATATTAAAATCACCATTAGCTTTAGCCTTTTCAATAACACTGAAAAAACCATTTACGGAACAATAGGGAAATTCCCAGGGATCCATTCCCTGCCTCGGCCTGGAAAGGAGAAAATCATCGGGATTTTTCTTAATAGCCTCCCTGATAGTGGCGAAATCTATTCCCCCTACCTTAAACATCGTACTCATGGGCTGTGTTTTTTGATCAGAGGCCCTCCCCACTTGATAGGGAGCTCCGGCCAGGGTTATCAGTTCCGAATCACCGGTACTATCGATAAAAACCTTCCCCTTTATTCTATACTCCTTCAGTTTGCTTCTAACAATGGTGGACGAAATCAGATCATTATCTTTTTCAACATCTATTAAAGTCGAATGATACATCAGTTTTACACCAGCAGCAAGTAAAATTTCTTCTAATACAATTTTAAACATTTCCGAATCAACAGGGGTAATGGTGGAAACAAAACCTATCATATCATAAACATGTCCCGGACTGGCCCCTAATTTAACCAATTTGTCAATAATCTTCTGGGGCAAACCACTGATGATCTGTTCTTCACCGGCATGAAAAGTCTGGGGAGGACCAACTAAAGCTGCTGTAGCTGTGCCACCTAAAAAACCATTCTTTTCAACCAGGATAACATCAACTCCTAAATTAGCCGCGGCTAAAGCAGCTACCGAACCAGCTACACCACCTCCCACAACGACTAAATCTGTCTTTATTTCTTGCAAGGCTGACAACTCCCTTCATTTTGCATTTGCATTTATATAAACCACTGGATCTCCACTAAACTCTCTAACAAAGGCATGAGCAGCAATTTCACTTAAAGAAAATAGACCTCGTTTTATTTCCAGAAATAAAAACTTGAAAACAGTTATTTTTCTCATCCTACTAACAGGCCCTATAGAGTTATATTCAAGGAAATGAAAGAATTCATGCAACAGGAAAAGATTAATCAGACGTTTTTTATCTACCGTTATTTCAAGTCCCTGTACAATTTCTTCTATCTCACTGAGATATAGAATAATCTTATTATTTTTAACTTCAAACTCACTATAAATAGGTATTTGAGGCGGGTGCTTTTTAAATTCTAGCTGACAGTATTTTTTTAGATATAATTCCGGTTGCTCGGGATTTAGACCACTGGCCAGGCATTTTCTAGCCTGTTTCCGACCAATACTAATAGCAAAATCAATCAATTCAGCCTGTTTAGTGTGGGTTAACCTGGAATATAAAATATCTCTTTTAAGGAGATTTGTAGCTAGTTCTTTTAAAGAAAGCTCTAATTCATTCATTTTTAGCTGACCCTTTCAGAAAAGATAATAAAGGCCTTTTCATCCTCCTTATACCCCTGAAGTTCAACTTTGGCCATGGAAATTACCTGTTCTTCATCAATTAAACCGGAAAGATTCAAGATACGGCTCCCACAGACTATATAAACATAAGGGATCTCTGCTCCACCATCCATATATTTAGTTCTTTGCTTTAACTCCCTTTTTAAATCAGCAATTAAATTAGCATAATCGCTTCTAACAACTTCTCCATCATTAATTTTTAATTTAATAACCCCCTGTGAGGTAATAACCCTTAAAGGAGTTTTCTTCTTTTTGATTAAGCCCCAGAACTTTTTTTCAACCTCCTGACTACCCATGGCCAGAAGACTATCAGTAGAAGCAAATTCCTTGACTTTATTAACCTCCGTATCTATTGATTCGGCCACGGTCTTTTTTAGATCTTCCCTGGAGATATCTCCATTTTGTAAGTCTTTTTTAACAAACTCGGTTGAACCACTGGCAATGGCCCGAACTATATTTTTTTCCTTATCGATCTCTACTTCAATTTCAATGGTTTCCTCTTTTGCTCCTGATCTTAAGATAGCCTCTTCAGCCTCTTTCCTTATTTTAACTATATCTTCTTCACTAGGATTAACTATATTCCTTTCTACAACCTCTTTTACCATGGCCAGAGCAACCCCGATGGTAGAGATAACCTCACTATTTTTAGCCAGGCGGTATTTTAAATTCATAAATTCACCAAGATAGGGAGTAACTACACCGGCACTACCCCCTCCCCCTACAAGCTCTATTATATTGGTATCAAGCTCATACTCCTCAATCAATCTCTTAACAACGGTTTCGATTTTCCGGGCCGCTTTTTTTATGATAGTTTCAGCTACTTCTTCAACACTCTGATTAAGTTTATCAGCCAGGACTTTAAAAGCCTTATAAGCTGCCTGGTAATTGCCATATGAATAGCTGTTTTCAGGTACTTTCCGTAAAATATTAGCAGCTCCAGCCAGGGTCAGAGCAAATTTTTTCTTGTTAGCACATTTAATAGCCAGGTAAGTAGGATCATTTGCTGTCGGTTTAATAGTAATTAGCTCAGGTTCAACTATTTCATCTTCATCAGCAAAGACCGCATAGGGAAGGCCGGCTATATGGGCGCTTCTAGGGCCTACATCTTCAATCTTATTTTGACCCATTTGAATCATACTTCCCCCGGCTATGCCCACCGTATGAACATCAAGGGAATTGACATAGGTCTTATGATTACCGATTTCAGCAAATTTGATCATCACCTGTCCATTTTTAATTACTGAGATATCTGTTGAAGTTCCCCCGGATTCTAAAAAGATGCCATCCGAAATTTTCTCATACATTAGAGCCCCGGCAACACCGGCAGCAGGTCCGGAAAGCATAGTTAAAATAGGCCGCTTTTTAACTTCATCAATCCCCATAACTCCGCCATCACATCTCATGATCATCAAATTAGCATCAATATTGGCTTTAGCTACACTATCAGCAGTCATGTTGGCGGTTTCAATCATCTTCGGTAAAATACTGGCATTGATGACCGCGGTTCTGGTCCTGGTCTTCAAACCATAGAGGCTGGAGATCTGGTGGGTAGCTGTAGCAGGTAGATTGATATTATTGGCTTCTGCCATAATTTTTTCTTCATTACGGGAATCATCCACACTATATGGTTCAGCAGCTACTATCACTTTAGAACCGGAGTTCTTTAATTCTTTCAAACCGCTTTTAACCTTTTGGTCCAGGTCCTTATGGTCCAGATAAATATGTTTTATTCTAATATACTTACCGGGAGATAGCTCTATATCATCAATTTGAATATCCTTACTTGCTTTCATTCCTTCTAAACCTGAACCTGTACCTAAGATGCCAACAGGTTCAACATCACCTTCCAAGAGGGCATTGGTGGCCTGTGTTGTACCATGGGCCAGAAAAATAATATCATCTGGATCAATGTTATATTTACTAATCAATTTATTTAACACATCTATTATTCCTCTTGCTACACCTTCTTCAGCCGAGTGGGTAGTCGGCACCTTTACCTTGCCGATAATATTTAAACTACTGTTATCAATAGCAACTCCATCTGTAAATGTTCCTCCTACATCAATACCTATTCTAACTTTCAATCTCTAAACCCCCTCAGTAAACTCTTATCTAGAGGCCCCTTCCAGGCAGAAGGGGCCTTAATCTTGTTACATATATAATACGGCAGCAATAATAACCCCAATGGCTGCCAAGACCCAGATATAGCCCAGTAATTTTTTCAGAATATCATTAACACTTACCCCTACATAATTAGCCAGCCAAACATTATGAGTATTGGTTGGATCCCCTATAGCCTGCACCCTTTCTGTAGCTAAGAGAGCACTCATGGCCGCCGGAGCAGGTAGAAGACCCAGACTGATGATTAAACCAACAATACCACTCCCTAAGCCCCACATGTTAAGTGGTCCTCTATAAAGAGCCAGAGGAGCCAGCAGACTAAAGAAGAGGATATAGCCGATGGTACTGGATGGAATAACTGCATTTAAGAATGGTTCCATAATTGCTGATACCTGGGGATGGAAAACTGTTTTTAACAACATACCGATACCCATCATCAAAACAATAACCGGAGCAACATCACTGATTCCATCATAAGCACTTTTAGTAATAATATTTACCGTCTCAGCAAAGGATTTATGCAGTGTAATCATGGCAAAGATTAATCCTGCGATAAAGGAAGGGACAATAGGCCAATTAAATACAAGTACAAAGAGTAAAGGTACAATGGGTGTAAAGAGAGCCAGTTTTGGAACTTTTTCATCCCTGACCTCTGCCTGATTATTTAATTCAGGTTTAACCCAGTGTTTTCTAATGCCCGCTTTTTTAAATTCGATCAGAATAAAGACAAAGGTTAAGACAGCTGTTACGCCGGCCAGACTTAATGCAAAGGTCTTAACTACTTCCAGAGGAACACCGGTGGCATCTACATAAAAAGCCCAGTTTCCTAAATTAATGGTAATACCGACACCAAAGGCAAATAAGAAAATACTGGCTGCCGAAACCGGTGGTAAGCCCAGAGAAAGCATAATAGGTAAGGCAATTGAACCTACCATAATGAATGCTCCCAATCCACCGATAGTGGTAAATAAAATGGCAATTGCTATAGCCAGTAATAGAGTAATTAAAAGTGGCCTATCTCCACCCAGTTCAGCCGCAAATTTAATAATTGACTTGGAAATGCCGGTCTGAGTCATAATCTGGCTAAGCCAGGCCCCGAAGATTACGGCTACATAAGCAGTAGCCAGCCGGGTTACACCACCCTGAATAATATTACTTAAAATACCCTGCTCACCGCCTAAAGGTATACCGGCAATAATAGCTATCCCGATAGCCATTAAAGGAATTGCCAGCAGTGTGGGCAGTTTCCTGGTTAACATCAATAAGGCCAAAATTACGAAGAGAACAATGATCAAAATTGCAGACGTCATAATTAATACCCTCCTTTATTAATCTCATCTTTAAATAATCTCGTAACCCGTTTTACACCTTCAATACTATTACCTGTTACAACAGCCCCGATCATGATAGCATCAACCCCCGTTTTACTTAAAAGATTGAGCTCTTCCGGTTGGATAGCTTTTTGCGTAGGGATGATAACCGGCTTTTGGACAATATTTTTTAAAGCACTATAATTAATAATATCTTTATAAGTTAGTCTCTGACCATATTCATCTTTAGGTACTATGGAAGCTTCGATAATATCTATCCCCAGTTGATCATAGTTAACGGCATCCTTAATCTGATAAGATTGATCATAAGCTACTGCCTTAACAAAAGGGCTGTCCTGAAGCTCTTTGACGGGAATATGATGGGCATAGATGGAAAGGAAATCAAAACCTAATTGCTGAACCAGAGTCAATTCTTCAGCTGTTATCTTTTCCGGAGCATCTCCAGGGACAAGACCGACCGGTATCTCTCCGGCCAAATCAATTATTTCGGCAAAGATATCCTTTTGTTCTTTAACAGAAGGAAACTTATTACCACTTGCCTTATGACTGACATTAGCATGTACCTTTAAAGCATCTGCCCCTCCATCAAGAGCAGCTTTAGCCATCTCCGGACTATTTTCCGGCAAACTGACAATTAGAGTCAAACCCTTTTCGGCCAACATTTTTTCTAACATTTTTCATCTCCCCTTTTTAAAATTCCTTAATAATTTAAAACGGTTATCTTATTTGACTAACACCCCCTTTATTTAAAGCTGTCTTTTTAGTTAACTTTATTTTTTTAGAATCAAAAAGGTTTAAAACATAGATGATAGGTTTATCTTTATAAATCAACTGAGTAACTTTTAACAATGGTGTTTTACGTTTAACTTCAAGTATACTGGACTCGTCGTTTTCTGGATAAGAAATAGATATCTCTTCGTAAAACTCTTTACCAATAGTTTCCAACTGATCGACTGCTTTAGAACCTATTTCATTAACATACTCAGGGCAACTCCAGATCTTCTGGATACCAACTTTTTTTTCATCTACCAGGATAATCCTCTTTAAGTAATATAATTTATTTTGGAAATTTTCTTTGATATGCTGAGGTAAGTCCGTTTCTGCCACATCTATAATCCCCTCTTTTAGTTTTTCATAACCGGTTTCAGTTTCTTTAGTCTTGTTGCTTTTTAAAGCTGTTATATTATACAGATCTTTCTCAAGATCATGTTTGGCTACAAAGGTCCCTTTCCCCTGAACCTTGACTAGACATCCCTCGTAAACCAGTTCATTAATTGCCTTACGAACAGTTGACCTACTCATCTTAAATCTCTCTGTTAATTCCCGTTCTGAAGGGATAAGATCACCCGGTTTCAGTTCATTCATAAGTATCTTTTGTTTTAAAAAATTTTTAATCTGTAAATAAAAAGGAATATTATTATCCATACTTGCCCTTGCACCTCCAAGATGTATCTACTGGTATGTACCAGTATGTATATATTATTCGTTATCAATTATCAAAATCCTTCTTTATTTTTAAAAAAAAATTAAAAATCCCATGGAAGGTGTAAACCTCACCATGGAAAGGTACGAATATTTATACCAAAAAAGTCAGCAAAATCCTGTGCAGACCATTTTTTATGACCACTCTTTAATAAAGTTAAGATTTTTAGAATCCTGAATATTTTATTCCTTTCAATCATAAAATACCCCTTTCAATCCTTCTATTATTATAGATTTAGGAACTCAGTAAGAGTGGCTTTACTCTACCATCTCCTCCCTTCCTGTTCTGTTCATCACCGACGCCTGGTATATTCCGGCAATAATAAAGACGCCACCGATAAAAGTAACAAGAGTGATCCTTTCCCCCAGTAAGACCCAGGCATAAAAAGTCGTCAAAATTGGTTCACCCAAAATAGCCAGCGAAACAATTGTAGTCGGAATATATCTTACCGAATAGTTTAAAACCGAATGGCCTATCAATGTTGGACCAACAGCCAGTCCCAGAAAATAAAGGTAATTAATCTTCTCATATCCCCCGAAAGGCAGCCCCTTGAGCAAGGTAAATATCCCCAGAAAGATGGCGGCATAGGTATAGATAATATAGAGATAGGGAATATAAGCAACCTCTTTTCTTAAACTCCTGCCGATAAAGAGATAGCTGGCAGCAAAAAAGGCAGCGGCCAGGGCCAGCAGATCCCCCCATATTTTTTCGTATAAGATATTAATATCACCGATACTAATAATCACACTACCCAGTAAAGCCAGGATGATCCCGTAGATTACCCCCTCCCGCAGGTCTTCCCTGGCAAAGATTAGTTCCAAAATCAGGGTAAAGAGGGGCTGAAGGGCAACAAAGATTACAGCATTAGCTACATTGGTATACTCGAAAGCTGTAATCCACAAAAAGAAGTGAACAGCCAGAAAGAACCCGACTACTGCCGGGCGGTAATCGAAAAAATACCTGACCTTATCCCTGTATCTGGAAAGAAAAAAGGGAGTAAAAATTATTGTACTAAATAACATTCGGTAAAAGGCAATAATCAGCGGCGGAGCTTTCGATATTTTGATTAAGATTCCGGAGAAGGAGATTACTGTAACTGCTATTCCTAAAAGCCCGTATATTTTTTTAGTATTTATTTCTTCCATATCTTCTGCTTCCTCTCTAAAAGATTCTAATAAGATTTTTAGTTACTATTCCTATTATCTGCGGTACCCGATTATAAAATGGCCAGTCTTAATGTTGAATTCGGAGCTTCCCTGGTTGTTGCTTTAATAATCAGCAGGTTATTCTAAAATAATGAGGACTCCTCTCAAATTAATATATTAACTGAAAGGAGTCTTTTGATCAAAAAGCTTAAACTAAAGACTTACTCCATAAATTAAAGTCATGATGATAAAGATTGCTATCGAGACAACCGTACTTAAAGAAAGGGTATTATAGACATAGGTTTTCTCCCCTGATTCCTCATCCTCTTCACTGAAAAAGAGGGGAATGATAAAGGGAGGCGGCAGTATCAGAACGGATGTCAGGGCAACACTGTACATGACGCTGAGGTTTAATAGATCTGTAAAGATATATTTGCCGGCCAGTAAGGCCAGAGGCAATAAAATAATCAAACGAATCATAATTATTCTCAGAGGTAGAGACAGACTCCCGCCCTTAAAGTTAATTTCATAACCGATAACTATAAGAATTAAAGGAATAGTAATACTGGCTACCAGCTCAATACTATTAATGACTGCTGCAAAGAGAAAATTATTACTAAGGGCAGATTTAATACCTACGGAATTAAGCAAAATCCCCAGCAAAATTGCAATAATTATCGGTGAAGTTATAAAGGATTTAAGAAGTTCCTTGAAACTCCTATTTTCTTGCCTTTTCTGCAGGCTTAATAGCAGACCAAGCAAAACAAACCAGACATAAAGCTCCTGCCCGATATCGATAACCCCGATATATTTAATATTTTGAAGGCCATAGATCGTTCCGAAGAGTGATATACCCAGCATACCAACCTCAAAGCCGGTAAAGAGCAGGGGAAAGTAAGGATCCTTAACACCACTCCTAACAGCAACCTCTTTCCCCACCAACAGCATCAGCATATTGCTCAAAAAGACCACCAGAATTACCAGCAGAAATTCAACCCGGAAATTAACATTTAAAAAGGCCATAAAAAGTACTGCAGGTAGAGATATATTGACAATCAGCTTCTTGATCTCCCCGGTAGTCTCACCGGAAATAAAGCCCTTTATCTTCAAGAAGTACCCTAAGCCCAACAAGGCAAAGATCGGTATCACCTTGGGAATTAAATTAACATAATCATAGCCCATATATAAAAATATACCCCCCATTATGTACTCTCACTTAATTATATCTACCACAATGATTTTTTGCAACTTTATAGATTTCCTCTAGAAGAGAAATTTTATTTTCCTCCAGTTATCCATGGCAGGCGCATAATAAAGAAAGGTGTCTGAATGAGCCCAACTTAAGGGTCTTCAGACACCCCTGAATTAAATTAAGTTTACTTCTTAGATAATATTATTCATATTAAATAATATTATTCGTACAACAGAGGCTTGATTACGCTAGAGTCGATGCTGTTTATATCATACCAGTAGAAACCGGTATCGATGACCTCAGGCAGCTCTTCTCCATTTATAGCCTTGACGGCAGCCTCAACAGCCTTATAACCGATACCAACAGGATTCTGGGTTATAGCACCGGCCATTAATCCTGAACGGATAGCATTCAATTGCAGCTTACCGGAGTCATAGCCTATAACAACAATCTTGCCTATCATATTCAGTTCAGTCACAGCGTTTATCACGCCGACAGCAGAGCCTTCGTTGGCGCCGAAGAAACCCTTTAGATTCGGATGGGCCTGGATAATTGTCTTGGCAAGGTCGGTTGATTTGAGGTGGTCACCACCACCATACTGAATATCAACGATCTTGATCTTTGGATATTTTTCTTTAATACGGTTTACGAAACCATCGCGACGGTCAATACCGGTGCGGCTGGTCTGATCATGCACGATAACTGCAACCTCACCCTCGTAACCGATAAGCTCAGCCATTTTATCAGCAGCATAAGCGGCAGCGGCAACATTATCGGTAGCAGCGGTTGTAACTGGAATATCACTGTCTACACCGGAGTCAAAGCCAACAACGGGGATGTTTTTAGCCTTAGCCTCCTCGAGAAGGGGAATAGCTGCTTTACTGTCCAGGGCAGCAAAACATAAAGCATCGGGATTTTTGCTGAGAGCGGTCTGAAGCATATTGATCTGTTTGTCAACCTGAGACTCACTCTCCGGACCTTCAAAGGTAATCTCTACGTTATAATCTTTGGCGGCTTGTTCTGCACCTAATTTAACTGCCTGCCAGAACTGATGCTGGAACCCTTTGGAAATAACGGGTATATAGAGCTTTTCCTTCGCCAGACCAAGACCACTGAAAAGTGTCACAATAAGAACTAGACTTACCAGAGCAACAAAAACTTTTTTCATACAAAATCCTCCTTAATTTTTATTTTTTTATTGTATTAAGCCCCCTCAGGGAGCAGAATACCTAAATAATAACCAGCTCACTATCTCTGACGGCGGCGAATGATATCTGCATACACAGCCATGATAACGATAGCACCGATAATCACCGTCTGCCACTCCTGCGGGATTGATAGAATCCGCAAACCGTTTATCAGCACACTCATGATGAAGGCACCGATTACAGTTCCCAGTATAGTACCCTCACCACCGCTAAGGGATGTGCCGCCGATAACAGCTGCAGCAATGGCTTCCAACTCATAACCCTGGCCCAGGGCCGGTTGTGCAGAGTTAAGACGGGATGCCATCATGACTCCAGCCAGACCACTAAACAATCCGCCAAGGGTGTAGATGGCAATCTTCCAGGCATCAACATTAATACCGGAGAGGCGGGCAGCTTCCTCGTTACTACCGAGGGCATAGGTATACCTCCCTAATACCGTCTTTGTCAGGATAAAATTTGCGATTATAGCTGCGGCAAAAAAGATCAAAACAGCATTAGGAATGCCAAAAACAGTACCCATGGAAATCTTACGGAATACAGGTGTCTCCAGGAAATAAATGGGCTTTGTACCGGAAATAACAAGGGAAAGACCCTTTGTCATCATCAGCATACCCAGTGTAGCAATAAAAGGCGGGAGTTTCATCTTGGCTATTAACGAACCATTGATGAAACCACACAACGCGCCTGCAGCCAGTCCCCCCAGTATGCCGAAGATAATTGGCAGGTTCCAGAAAGCAATAAACACACCTGTCATTACCGAGGCAAAGGTCATAACAGTACCTACCGATAGATCGATGCCAGCGGTGATGATTACAAAGGTAACGCCAACAGCCAGTACGCCGTTAACAGCGGTGGAAAGCAAGATGCCAACTATATTGTTGAATGTTGCGAAATTCGGCGATGCCAGCGAGAACACAATAAACATAACTATCAAACTTGAAAAGGTCAGTAGTTTCTGCTTAGAATCAGAACGCAACAGGGATCTTTTTTGAATGACTTCATTTTTCGTTTTTACAACTTTATTATTCATAATTCCAGACCTCCAAATTCAGTATTAGTTGGAACAATTAATATAGCACATCATTAAATTACTCACGCATGGTGGCATATTGCATTATACGTTCCTGAGTGGCCTCTGCAGTGCTTAGTTCACCAGTTATGCGACCTTCGCACATTACGATAATACGGTGGCTCATGCGCAGAATCTCCGGCAATTCCGAAGAGATCATGATGATTGACTTACCGCTTTCTGCCAGATCATTAAGCAACTTGTAAATCTCGCTCTTGGCACCCACATCGATACCTCTTGTAGGCTCATCGAAGATTAAGATATCACAATCGCGGACAAGCCACTTGCCGATAACCACCTTCTGCTGATTGCCTCCCGAAAGATACTTGACCTTCTGCTGTAAGCTCGGTGTCTTAATACTGAGCTCATCTACGTGCAATTGCGCCTCAGCCCGGGTCTTGGCCGTGTTTACCCGCCCCAGAAAACCAAGGAACTTCTCAAAGTTAGCGAGCACGATATTGCTTTCTACATCCATACCCAGCGCCAGGCCATAGCGCTTACGGTCCTCAGAAAGATATCCGATACCGCATTTTACTGCATCACCAGGGCTCTTGATATTAATTTTCTTACCCTTTACATAGATTTCTCCCGAATCAATGGGGTCTGCACCGAAAATTGCCCGTGCCACCTCTGTGCGACCGGCACCCATCAGTCCCGCAAAGCCGAGGATTTCACCTTTTTTCAGGTTGAAACTTACATCCTTGATCTCCCGGCCCCGGTTCAGGTTCTTGACCTCAAGCACAACATCCTGGCTGTTAGTTTCCGGATTTGCGCGGGAGGTCTCATAGATCTCCCGGCCCACCATCATGTTGATAATCCTGTCAATGGTTACCTCCTCTGTACGAACTGTATCGATATAACGACCATCACGCATGACAGTGACGCGGTCAGAAATCTGCTTAAGCTCTTCCATGCGGTGGGAGATGTAAATGATTCCCACACCCTTATCCCGGAGCTGGCGGATAATACGAAAGAGTTCTTCTATTTCTGCATCGGACAGCGCCGATGTTGGCTCATCCATAATCAGCACTTCTGAGTTGTAGGACAATGCCTTGGCGATTTCGACCATCTGCTGCTTGGCGACGGTGAGGTCTGAAACCCTGATGCGCGGATCTAGGTCAAGATGCATCATCTCAAACAGCTCTTTGGTCTTTTCATTGATCTCATTTTCATTCAGGATAAACTTGATACCTTTACGCGGTTCGCGACCGATAAAAATATTCTGGGCCACAGTTAGATGGGGCATCAAATTTAACTCCTGATGAATAATGCTGATCCCTAATTCCTGTGCTGCTCTTGGGTTTGGAATCTCTACTTCCTTCCCCTTATAAAAGATGCGACCTGCATCTTTCTTGTACACACCGGTGAGTACTTTCATTAGTGTAGATTTACCGGCACCATTTTCCCCAACCAGAGCATGTACTTCACCGGCACGTAGTTCAAACTGGCATTGGCTGAGTGCATGGACACCTGGAAATCTTTTTTCAATTCCTTCCATCAAAACCAGAACTTCATCCATATGTTACCACCCCAAATATGTTAGCACTTCCCTGGATTCTGGGTGTTTCTAATTTTATATTTTTCATATTCTATTTTACCACCCTTCATTTCTTTGCTAATATGAGTATCTTACTTAAGTCATGCGTTAAGTTCACTCCCACTGAATGACGGATACACTAATTAGATTCTAACAGAACTTTAGTAGCCCCCGCATAGCAGGGTGGAAAAAAGTTATCGGTCTTTTTAGCAATATCATAGATAGTGGCCATATTATGAAACCCATTTCATAATAATATATTCGACGGAAATTCATTTTTTCCTGCTTTCCTGCTAATAAATAATAAAAAATAAATTCATAATTTAACTTATGCATTAAATTAAAATGACCTTAATTAATAAAAATTATTTATCAGTAAATATTATAACATATTTAGTGGTGGATAACTAACATCAATAATTGCTAAATCTTTAAACTGCGGTTATCGACATGTCAGGGAAGAGACACGGTCATAAAACCATGCCTCTTCTTAGTTCCGTTTTTTCTTATTTATATAGAGGTCCGAAGTTGGCACAGGCCCTGTAATCTGCCCCCTCTAAATCCTTAGTCCCAAAGGCATTCCAGGCGTCAGGCCTAAAGATCTTTTCTTCCGGTACATTATGCATATTAACGGGTATCCTCAACATCGAGGCCAGGGTTATCAGCTCTGCCCCGATATGACCGTAGCTGATAGAACCGTGATTTGCCCCCCAGTTGTTCATTACCGAATAGACATCCTTAAAACTATCCTTACCGGTCAATCTCGGCGCAAACCAGGTAGTCGGCCAGGTCGGATCAGTCCTCTGATCCAGAATATCATGCACATCCTCCGGCAGCTCTACCGTATATCCCTCGGCTATTTGCAGCACCGGTCCTAAACCCTTTACTATATTTAACCTGGACATAGTTACCGGTATTCCTCCCCTGGTTAAGAAATTGGAAGAGAAACCGCCGCCCCGGAAATATTCAAGGTTAGCAGGTCTCCAGCTGGTTGCTTCCAGACATTTCTTGACCTCTTCCTCGGTAATCTCCCAGAAGGGTTTGAGAACGTGTTTGCCATCTCTCATCTGTTCACCGGTCCCGTCCAGGGTTGCCGCACCAGAGTTAATCAAATGAATGATTCCATTCTCGGCCCGGCCGGTCAGCTTCTTACCGGTTACCCGCTTAACCGCTTCTGGACTCCAGTAGGTACGAACATCGGCAAAGATCTGAGCCGTGTTTGTTAAAAGATGGCCGAAGAGCATAGGAACAGCGTTCAAGCTGTCATTCTCGGTAGCCATGATAAAGGGCTCTCTAATCCCGTTCCAGTCAAAGGAGGAGTTCAAAATAGCCTCCATAAAGTCACCATTGGGGAAATGGTCGGTCCACTGGCGCTGTCCCTGGAAACCGGCAGCAATGGCATTATGGCCCAGGGCTTCTTCTCCGTAACCGATTTCAGCAAGTCTAGGATTCCCAATCATTAAATCCCGGGCGATCATCGTCATCTTGACGACAAATTCCCAGTTTCTATCTTTCTCTTCCCTGGTCAGCTGAATCTCTTCCGGGTTATTATCCTTACCCTCTTTACAGTTCTCCTTGACCCACTTAAGGGCCCTTTCATATTCCTCTTTATCGTATATCCCTTCATCTATCCTGCGGATAATCTCCGTCATATCAACATATTCATTCCTCATCCCGAGGTAGTCCTGGAAGAAGGACTCCTGGACAATCGAACCAGCAATCCCCATCGATACTGAACCGATGGAGAGGTAGGACTTGCCCTTCATAGTAGCTACAGCCAGCCCGGCTTTGGCAAACCTTAAGAGCTTCTCCTTGACATCTTCGGGAATGATGGTATCATCAGCATCCTGAACATCCTTACCGTAGATCCCGAAAGCCGGTAGCCCCTTCTGGTTGTATCCTGCCAGTACGGCGGCTAAATAGACGGCCCCGGGACGCTCCGTACCGTTAAAACCCCAAACCGCTTTGGGGATGGTCGGGTCCATATCCATAGTCTCCGTACCGTAACACCAGCAGGGGGTTACGGTGATAGATACACCAACACCCTCCTTCTGAAATTTCTCTGCAGCCCTGGCAGCTTCTGCCACCCCGCCGATACAGGTATCGGCGATGACACACTCAACCGGCATTCCGTTAGGGTGTCTTAGGTTCTCTTCCAGAAATTTAGCAGCCGCTTTAGCCATATTCATCGTCTGCTCTTCCAGTGCTTCCCTAACACCCTTACGTCTGCCATCAATAACCGGTCTAATACCAATTTTTGGTATTGCACCAATTAATCTTTTAGCCTGTTTACCTTCCATATTTTTCTCCTCCTTGTTTAAATGTCTAGTATATTATACACAGATAAATTAATGTGGGTAATTTACGGCATCAAGAAATTTTCATAATAAAGTATTATAGCCGAAATAGCCGAAGGCCAATTTGTTTTAAATCTAAGACCCTATATATAACAGTAAATTTTTAAAATATATATGATTAGTTATAAGTAAACCGATAGATTTAGTATAAAAATATTGAATATCATTTTCTAATCAATTTTTAATAAATAGTTATTAAAGGGTATATTTATAAAACCGATTTCATAATTCCCTTTATAATATATTCTATTCTTAGTAAAAAAATCCTTCTTTTTCAAGCTATTTTTTCTTATTACTTGATTTTATTAATTTAACATGTTCTTAGATTTTTAGCAGTCAAATTAATATGGACTGATTTCTTATTAATTAGTTTTATAACCACATGACTTACGAATAATAAGCTGAGGTTGTAAGATTACCTTCTGCTTATTATCTTCATACCTTCCTTCAATCTTATTAAGAAGAATCTCCGCGGCCATCTTTCCCATGGTATAAGCAGGTTGTACCACAGTGGTAAAAAAAGGTTCAATCTGATAGATAAAATTCATATCATCAAAACATACGACAGCAATATCTTGAGGAACCTTCAGACCCTTCTCCCTTAAAGCCTTATAAACTCCTAAAGCCATAAAGTTATTACCTGCAAAAATAGCTGTAGGAACCTCTTGCTGCTCCAATAACTCTTTAACCATCTCATAAGCCCTTTCAGAAGAATAGCCTTCACTTTTTTTATCTATCTTAATAAGATTATTATCTATTGGAATATTGGCCCTGTTTAAAGCTGTTTTATACCCTTCTAACCTCTCCCGACTTGTTGACAGATGAACAGGTGCGGTAATAATAGCAATTTTTTGATGACCTAAACCAATCAGATGGTTAACCAATTTAATTGCACCCTGAAAGCTATCACCACAAACAATATCTACATCTAAACCATTCAATTTTCGATCAATCAGAATCATAGGAATATTCCTGTTTAGTACCAAATTTAAGTGGTCAATCGACCTACTGACAGAAGTAATAGCAACACCGTCAATCCTTTTAGCAAGAATTGTATTAATAAAGTCCTCTTCTTTTGTGGAATTTCCATCGGTATTACAAACAATTGTATTATAACCTCTTTTTCCAGTTATACCTTCAAAACCTTTTAATACAGAAGTATAAAAGGGGTTTTCAATATCAGGTATAATTAAGGCTAATGTCTTTGTATTCTTTTTTCTGAGACTACTGGCATTAGCATTAGGTACATAATTAAGCTTTTGGCAGGCCTGTTCAACCCTTTTCCGGGTTTCTTCTTTAACATTACCACGTTTATTTAAAACTCTGGAAACAGTGGAAGGAGAAACACCTGCTTTTTTTGCTACATCGTAAATAGTAACCATTATAACATTCCTCTTTTAGTTTGTTCTTACGTACTTGTCCCTATTTTTCTTATTCATTGGTCTTATTTATTGTAGAAGGCAATATAGATCTTTTATAAGTATCATAAAACCGATTTCATAATATAATTATAATATATTTGAATATATATTGTCAAATCCTTTTTATCCTTTTTAAATTTTATCAGGAATTCCGCAAATAAAATATTTTTAAATACTTCCGGATCCTTGAGAGCATCTTAAAATTAAGGCTAATTTGCTTCCTCTTTTTTAAAACTTCGGCAAAATTTATTCTTCTCTACACCCTTTTCTACCCACATTATTCTTATATGCCCCGCAGGATTTGCGGATAACCAGTTCAGGCTGTAATTTGACCTTCTGTTTATTATTCTCATATTTACCCTCTATCTTATTAACCAGTATCTCAGCAGCCATCTTTCCCATGGTAAAGGCCGGCTGCCTCATGGTGGTAAAAAAAGGTTCAATTTCATACATGAAATTCAAATCATCAAAGCAAACAATGGCAATATCATCGGGAACCTTCAAATTCTCTTCTATTAAAGCCTGATAGACCTTTATTGCCATAAAATTATTGCCGACAAAGATTGCCGAGGGAAGCTCGGGCAATTCCAGTAACTCCTTGGCCATTTCATAGGCCCGTTTTGATGAAAAACCCTCACTCTTTTTATCGATTTTGATAAGATTATTATCAATGCTAATATTAGCATTATTTAAAGCCTGTTTATATCCCTCTACCCTCTCCCGGCTGGTAGATAGATGCACAGGCCCGGTAATAATAGCAATCCTTCTATGCCCTAGACCTATCAAGTGATTAACCAGGTCTACGGCCCCCTGGTAACTATCACCACAGACAACATCAACATCCAGGTCATCTATATCCCGGTCTAAGAGAACAACTGGTATATCCCGGTTAATTACCGCCTGCAGGTGACTGCTTGATTTGCTTACCGTACTTATAGCAACTCCGTCAATTCTTTTAGCAATAATGGTTTTGATAAAATCCTTTTCTTTCTTTGAATTTTCATTTGTATTACAGATAAGAGTAATATAACCACTTTTCCCGGTCCTGCCCTCAAATCCTTCCAGAATTGAAGTAAAAAAAGGATTTTTAATCTCGGGAACAATTAAGGCCAGGGTTTTGGTATTCTTCTTGCGCAAACTACTGGCATTTGCGTTCGGTACATAGTTAAGCTCCCTACAAGCTTGCTCCACCCTTTTTTTGGTCTCCTCCCTAACATTATCATGTTTATTCAAAACCCTGGAAACTGTGGAAGGTGAAACACCAGCTTTTTTGGCAACATCATAAATGGTAATCATAACATCAGTCCTTTTCAACGAAAAATATGAAACCGATTTTACAATTATTTGCTCTGATATTATATATTCTATGCAATTTCAAGACATCCTTCTTGTTGTTTTACAATTATTTTTAAAAAATGCCTCTTCTCCAATTTTTTACAGTAAAATAAATGGTATGGTTTACCATTAATCTTTTTTTGTGTGGAATTATGGATTTCAATTCCACTCTGGTGCGATTAAAACTAGAAGTTTAAATAGCGTTTTCCCCCAAAGCCTAAAATTTCAATTCCACTCTGGTGCGATTAAAACACGCAGAAACAATTAGCAAAAAAATTAGGAATATCCCATTTCAATTCCACTCTGGTGCGATTAAAACCGCTACATCAACAGCAGTTTTTAATTCTCCTGCTGTATTTCAATTCCACTCTGGTGCGATTAAAACTGGAAAGTTGCAGTATCAAATTGGGATTGTCCTTATATTTCAATTCCACTCTGGTGCGATTAAAACATCATTTTTCGACCACTGGCAAGTGGCAAATAAATTATTTCAATTCCACTCTGGTGCGATTAAAACCTCGTTCATGTATGACACTTCTACTACACCTTTGCCATTTCAATTCCACTCTGGTGCGATTAAAACCTCAACTATTTTCCCCATTTTTCACCTCTCCTTTTTATTTCAATTCCACTCTGGTGCGATTAAAACTGGTTTAGGTTATGTAATAGCGTTTGTAATTATTGTTATTTCAATTCCACTCTGGTGCGATTAAAACCATTGTGTAACCAACTTCACTGCTCCCATCAATGTAATTTCAATTCCACTCTGGTGCGATTAAAACCCTGTTAAGAGCGGTGTTGGTGATTGAGTTTTTAAAATTTCAATTCCACTCTGGTGCGATTAAAACTCGTGGAAAATAAAAAAACAACATTATATATCCCGGATTTCAATTCCACTCTGGTGCGATTAAAACATAATATCGCTTTTGGTTATTTCCGGTAAAATACTAATTTCAATTCCACTCTGGTGCGATTAAAACCTTTCACCCATGTCTCTCCCTTTTTCAAAATCAGGAATTTCAATTCCACTCTGGTGCGATTAAAACAGGGCGAACTAATCGAAACTGAAGAAGGATGTGGAGTGTTCCCATTAAACTAGACACATAAAAGTGTGCTTATTCTCCCATTTTCATAGATTTACTCATTATTTCAGAATACTTACTTTTTAAGCAACTTCTTTCTGACAATTAAACTGACGTTCATATTCTATTGGTGACATATTTCCGAGTGCAGAGTGAAGCCTACGACAGTTATAAAATGTTTCAATATATTCAATAATAACTAACTTAGCTTCCTCTCGTGTTTTGAATTTTCTACCATATATTATATCTTTTTTTAAAGTAGAAAAAAATGATTCCATACAAGCATTATCATAGCAATTTCCCTTGCGGCTCATACTTTGCC
>JARRCS010000006.1 GCA_029981855.1 Halanaerobiales bacterium
AATTTTTTTGTGTACCTAAATAAATTATTTCCAGATAATCCTATTTATATGAGGAAGATTATTTAAACTGAGATTTATTTAGTCAGATTATATAATTTGACCAGGTGAAGTAGGGGGAAATAATTTGACATAAAAGATAAGTTTTGAAGTGGGGTAATGTGCAGTTTAACACACAGGCCAACGGTTCGATATAGACCGTTTCCTCCAGAGTCAGCGAAACAGAAACCATATGATTTCTGGATTCGGCAGGAAAGATCATATACTCAGCCATGGCACCGGGGGCAAGCTGCCGGAAACCATAAACGGTATTTCTTTCACACATCCAGTAGTAACCCTGTTTACAGTATCTACATTCACCACAGGGTACAATCTGTTCGGATATAACCCGGTCTCCAATTTTAAAACCATGCTTTTCAGCCGCTCCCTCTCCTAGAGCAACAACCTTACCAACAAACTCATGTCCGGGAATAATCGGTGGCTGACAGTAACCGGAGCGGTGGTCATCTCCCCAGAAAAGCGGGGCACCGCTGTAGCACTTGAAATCACTAGCACAAATGCCAACCCCTTCAACCCTAACCAAAACCTCTCCCGTTTCAGGCTGCGGAACATCAACTTCCTCCAGTCTATAATCCTCAGGACCATGACATACGATAGCTTTCATCTTTTTCGGCACAGTCATAAATATTAGCTCCTTTTTTTAATAATTATTAGTATTACTATATTTATTTTTTCTTGATTATGACTTTTTTGTATAGTATCTATTTAGATTGTATTTAAATGAATTGCAAGTTAAGCATCATTATGTTTAATGAAAAAATTCATTATAGTTAAATGAATGGTACCAGTGTTATTTAGGTGAATCGTATGATAATTTAAATTAAAGCTTTACATGATTTTCTGATCGATAACTCCGGCTCTAAAATTATTTTCCGTTGTTTTAATTCTTCCTGATTAATGACTTTTATAATTGTCTCGGCAGCCAGCTGACCGGTATAATAAGGGAATTGATTAACAGTTGTTAATCCCGAATATAACTCATTGAGAATTGGTATATCGCCATAACCAATTACAGAAAAATCATCAGAGGAATAACCACTCTCAAAAATTGCATTCATTGCCCCGATGGCAATTTGATCACTGGCAGTAAAAATTGCTGTAGGGCGGTCCTTTAAAGATAGCAACTTCTTTACTCCCAAATAACCTCCCTTTTCGTAAGGGGTTTCATTAATAACATACTTTTCATTTAAAGGTATTTTATTATCCTCCAATGCCTTTTTATAGCCACGTAGTTTATATTTATATGTTGTAAAATCAACATTCCCATTTATAAAACCTATTTTCTTGTGACCCAGGCTGAGAAAATAGTTAACAGCCTTATAAGCACCATTAACCTCGTCAGTCATAACCGAATAAACATTCGAACCAATAATATAATCATTAATCATTAGAACGGGAAGTTTTTTGCTTAACTCAACTATATGTTTATTGTTTTCAAAACCTGTGGGTCTGGTTCCCAGAAAGATTATGCCATCTACATGCTTCTCCAAAAGTGTCTTGATATACTTTTTCTCTTTGGTAATGCTTTCATCAGTATTACACAAAAAAATGTTATAATTTTGCTTCTCTAATTCGTCTTCTATTCCCTTAATCACCGCCGGATAGAAGAGATTATTCAGATCCGGTAATATTACTCCTATTGTGTTAATACTCTTTTTAATCAAACCTCTGGCAAAGACATTCGGCTTGAAATTCAACTCTTTAATGACCTTTTCCACTTTATCCTTTGTTTCTTTTGAAACCTGTGAAGAATTATTTAAAACCCTGGAAACGGTAGCGATAGAAACATTTGCTTTTTCGGCTATATCTCTAATTGTAATTGGCATGAAAAACCACCTAATTAATGTAACTGTTTTCAGTAACTTATAATATATATTAATATATATTCTAGTTATTTTTTAAAAATCCTCTTTCTTTATTGAAAAAAATTTTTTCTATCCAATTTTTCCCCTTTTAAAAATATTAGAATAAATTATAGTTTTAAGGTTATTAATATGAAACTGTTTTCGAGCATTTATTTATATATTCTACATCTTTCAAAAAAATCCTCTTTTTAGATAAAAATTTTTCACTCATAATTTCGGAGAACAATTAATTGGAGAATAAGGATAATTAATAAGGGAATTATAAAAAAACTTAACCCTAATCTCACCTGATAAACATTTCCAATATACCTGGAGATAAATGGAATTATCATTCCGCCAAGGGCACTGGCAGCCATCATCATGCCAAAGGCTGTTGCATGATATTGACCGGAGAATTTATTGGATAACGCCATAATCAACGGTCAGATTGCAGATAAACCCAGTCCTAAGAAGGAAAAAGAGATTCCAGTAGATATATATCCATTACTCAGCAAAGTTAGAACCAGTGATAATAATGAAAAAAAAGTTAAAGCGATGATCACTTTACATAGTTGGTAACGATTCCCCGATAGGCCTATTAATATTCTTCCCAATACCATAAAACCCCAGAAGGCTGAAAGAATAACACTGGGGAATAAGATGGAGTCCCCTATAGTTTTGGTGTAATTTGTTATATTAAAGGCAACCCCCTGTTCAACACCGACATACATAAAAATAGTTATGGCTAGTAGAATAATAATCGAGCGTTTAATTACCTTTTATCTTTTCCGGAAGAGATTCAGTATAACCTTTTATCGGCAGCCGCCAGAAATATAACACATATAATCCCGAAATAACCGCAAAGATATCATATAGAGTCCTCCAGTTATAACCTGCAGAGATACCAGGGCACCCAGACAGAAAAAGGCCTGTGATATATTGATCATACTGGTTTCATTCTCCTTATTTAGGTCAACCAAGAGAGTAGTCATAATGCCTTCTACTACCCCGTATCAGCCACCGATAAAAAACACACCAATAATATATATCCCGAAATATTCATAACTGATAACCCCAAGTTTAATAAAGCCCATAATAACAACAATCTACTAAAAACAACTTTTTCACTAAATAAGTGAAAAAGATTTCCTATAAATATAGAAAAGAAAGCCCTCATCCTTTATAATTAAAGTAGTCACAACAAACCATAAAGGAGGGCTTTCTAATGACTACTATATATAATTTTAGGATGAATTGCAAGACAAATGTTAAAATAAATTTTAATGGTGGTGATTTATCTTCTGATTCTGGGCTATTACTTTATAAAGATTTCATTGAGGCAATGAATATAAAAGAAACCCTTATCCAGAACATTTCTTCTTTAAATGATGGTAAAAATCACAGAAAACATGAAAATATTGATGTCCTTTTACAAAAAACATATCAGAAAATAGCAGGTTATCATACCGATAGTGCTGCCGATAAACTCAGGAATGACCCTGTATTACAAGAAGTAACTGATAAGGATAATTTAGCATCACAGCCTACAATATCCAGGTATAATAACTCTTTAACCAAAGATTCGATGAAAGAATTTCAACAGGCAAATTTAGCTATTTTAGATACTGCTTACCAGATTGAAAAGCCCAATTTATTCGTTTATGACCTTGATTCCACTCATGTTAATACATGTGGTGAACAATATGGTTCAGCTTATAATAGCCATTATGGAGAAACAGGATTTCATCCTTTGGTCATGTTTAATGGCCATAATGGAGACTTTCTTAAAGGCTTGCTGAGAGCAGGTAATGTTTATACCAGCAGAGATGTTGTACGGTTTGCTGAAGATGTTTTTATACGACATCAAAATAATTATCCTGAGAGTAAAAAATATGTCAGGGCTGATAGTGGATTTGCTAAACCAGCACTTTATCAATGCTGTGAAAGACATAATATACAGTATGCAATTCGCTTGAAAGCTAATAGTATTTTGTATAAAAAAGCTGAATTCCTGTTAGAGAAATTAAATCAAAAAGTTAGCAGCTCAAAAAACGGGTATGGGGTTGTATATGGTTCTTTTTCCTATAAAGCAGGTAGTTGGATAAAAGAACGCAGGGTAGTGGTTAAAATTGAACAAAAACCAGAAAAACTATTTCCTGACTATACTTTTGTAGTAACTAACCTTGATGCCAAACCTAAAGCTGTAATTAAATTTTACAGTAAAAGAGGTACTATGGAAAACTTCATTAAAGAAAGCAAATATGGTTTTGCTTTAGATAAGTTATCAAGTACTGATTACTGGGCCAATGCTAATAAGTTACAGCATACTATACTTGCCTATAATATTCACAATTTAATGCGTAGATTATGTTTTCCAGAAGAACATCAAAAAGATACTATACAAACCACCAGGTTAAAAATCATAAAAATAGCAGGTAGAAAAGTAACCTCTGGTAGATATACCTATTTCAAATTAAGTAGTCATGCAGTATATAAAGATCTTTTTCTTGAGATTCATAACAACATAAGGAAGATAGCCTATTCAAAAGCAGCATAACTACATTAATTTAGTAATAAAGTATTTTTTTAAAAAAGAATGTATTGATACCCAGGGATAACTATACTCATTTTGTTACCTTATTTTTCTTTTGTTGTTTTATTTCACCATTTAGTTGTTTAGTCTATAGATTTAAAACTTAATTTTGTTTATAATGGCATAAAAAATTATGTTTTGAACATCAAATTTCATTTGATTTTTGCTCTATGAATATTTCGGGATATATTATCATATTTTTAGAGATTATACTTAAAATCGGACCGAGAAATAACAAGAAAAAGGATAAACAGGTAACAAATTTACTTCCATACTTATCGGCTAACTCACCTGTAATTAAAGGCAGCAAAAAAAATACCGACGAAATTAAAGGAAACCAGCAGACCTGAATATACCCCTATTACCTGGAAAAAACGGCTGATATCATCTATGGAACGCTGAAAAACCGACATATATAAAACCAGCAGGGTTAAGGAAAAATAAACAATGTAATTTATCCTCACCTTTTTATCAAGGCTAAGTAACCTTCCTGTTTCTCTATAATCTATCGAAGACCCCTTCTTCAGTTTCTTGTATTTATATTGTCTCATCTTCACTTATGATCACTCCTTATCTTGCTCAGCCAGCGGCCTGGTTCTGAAGATTTCCATCTGCTCCATCGTTACTTCCTTTACCTTCCTCTGGGCAATAAGTATAAGTTCCGGCAGATCAATATATCTCTCTTTGTCCGAGAGCTCTTTTCTAACGGCCTCAACAGCTGAAACTGAGTTTCCCGTAAAAAAATTAATCTTATTGATCCCACTAGCTATAACCTTACGGAAATCCTCCCGGCTGAGTCCGGTTCCACCGTGGAGAACGAGCGGAATATCAACCCTTTTTCTGATCTCCTTTAAGCGTGCAAAATCCAGGCGGGGTTCATCCTTATAGACTCCGTGGACGGTTCCGATAGAGACGGCTAGGGCATCGATTCCCGTCTCCTTTACAAACCTCTCAGCTTCCTCCGGTTCGGTAAAGGCACTTGTATCTGCCTCATTTGCACTCCCGGGCTCACCCTCTAACCCGGCCACATGTCCCAATTCTGCTTCAACACTGACCCCGGCTGCATGAGCAATCCTGACTATCTCCCTGGTCCGGGCAACATTCTCCTTATAGGGAAGTTTGGATCCATCAAACATAACCGAAGTAAAACCATAGTGGATGGCCTTAATGATATTCTCATAGGTATAACCGTGATCCAGATGTATCACCATAGGAGCGGGAGAGCGGTGTACCCTGTCTAGCAGGTAATGCATGAAATTATCCATATCAAGAATCTGAAAGTGAACCTCAGCAATATTGATAATTACCGGTAATCCCTTTTCTTCAGCAGCCCGGATAACTCCTTCAGCCATAACATAATTGGCAATATTAAAAGCACCGACCGCATACCTCTGGTCAACTGAAAATTGCAACGCTTCCTTTAATGTTAACAATGGCATAATTATTACTCCCTTTCTATTTTATTAATACTTTCATTTTATATTTTGCTCATAAAAATATAATTAATATCTCTACACAGCCTCGACTTCCTCAACTTCTACCCCGGTCTGCTTCTCCCGGGAGTAGAAATAGAGGGCCACCAGAGTGGCAAGATAAGGGACCATCTGGGTAAACTGGGAGGGAATGGCCGTCCCCTGGAGGGTAAGGCCCAGCCCCTCGAAGAAACCGAAGACCAGTGACATCAGCAGTATCCCCAGGGGCCTTCCCTGAATCAAGATAATTACCGCCAGGGCAATCCAGCCCCTCCCGTTGGACATATTCTCGGCAAAGAGGTTAACATAACCCAGGGAGAGGAAAACCCCGGCCAGACCACATAAAATACCCGAATAGAAGATGGAGATACTCTTGACACTGCTGGAATTAACCCCGACGGAATCAACAGTCCGGGCATCTTCACCGGTGGCCCTGATCCTCAGGCCGAATCTGGTCTTATAGACATGAAACTGAACCAACAGAGCGGCCAGTAAGGCAACATAGACGATAAAGGGATAACCGCTGATGAGCTTACCTAGCACCGGAATATCATGTAGCAAAGGAATCTTCCAGGTAGGAATAGCCACTATCTCCGGGGACATAAAGGCCCCTTTGACATCGAAGATCTGCCGCAGGAGATAGGTCGTTCCCCCCAGGGCCAGCATATTAATGGCAATCCCGGTTACAAACTCATCGGTTTTTAAATAAACAGCAAAGATGATAAAGATCAGTGCTGCCAGGATCCCTCCGGCCAGGCCAAATAAAAGCCCAATAACCCAGGAACCGAAGAGATAGCTTCCCAGGACGGCCATAAAGGCCCCGATGAGCATCATCCCCTCCATGGCGATATTAAAGATATTGGAGTAGAAGGTATAGGTTCCTCCAAGAGCAGCCAGCAGAACCGGTGTTGCTGCCATTATGGTTGAGCGGAGCAGTTCAATCAAAAGCTGCATCACTATCATCCCCCTTACTAACTCTCTCCTGGCTCCTGACTTTCCGGAGCCTGAGCAGGACAGAGATTCTATTAAAGAGAAGATGGGCCGATTCGCGACTGGCCACTACAAAGAGGACGGTTATCGCCTGCAGTACCAGAACGAACTCGGAGGGTACCGAGGTCTCCAGTTCCATCCCCATAGCCCCGGTCTGGAGCATGGCAAAGAAGAGGGCATATAAACCGGTACCGATCACCCCGTTATTAGCCACAATAGCAATCATAACCCCATCCCAGCCGTAATTGGCATCAATCCCCTTAACAAACCGGTGCTGCATACCACCGAGGACCATGATAGCCCCGGCCAGACCTGCCAGGGCACCACTCACCAGCATTACCCTGACATAGTTCTTCTGGTTATCACAACCACCTACTTTGGCAAAGAGGGCATTCCGGCCCATAACCTTCCATTCATAACCTATCTTGGTATAATTCCAGATGAAGTAGATAACGGCCAGAGCAGCTACCGCCAGGAAGAAGGCAAAGTTTAAGCCACCAAACTGGGGGAACCACCCTCCCCTGTTAATCATCGGGGTCATCGGGGAGTACATCTTCTCATCGATCATCGGACCGGAAATGAGATAAAGGGTAAAGAACCCGGCCAGGAAGTTGAGCATCAAAGTGGTGATAAACTCATCCATATTGAATTTAACCCGTAAAAAGGCAGCAATTCCGGCATAGAAGGCACCGGCAGAGAGAGCAACAGCTATCAAGAGCGGGATCATCACCGGAGCCGGCAGGTCAACCCAGAGCCCCACTGCCGTCACACCCATGGCCCCGATCAGAAACTGACCCACCTGACCGAGGTTTACCGCACCACTGGCAAAGCCGATAGCAGCAGACAACCCTGTCAGGATCAGCGGAGCCGCTTTATTCAGAGTCGTAAAGAGGGCAAACCTGGAGAAGAGGCTGTAGCTAAAGAGCTGATAATAGCTGGCAGCCGGGTTATATCCCTGCAAAGCCATGATAATAAATCCGGCCAGAAAAGCGACAATAATACCGATAAATGCGGTTATGATCTGTTTTTTCATTAGCTAGCCACTCCTTTGGCTCCCAGCATATATTCTCCGACCTCTTCCTTATCGACCTCAGCCGGGTCTACCTCAGCTACAATTCTTCCCTGATAGATGATCAGCAATCGATCGGAGAGGTTAAAGAGCTCATCCAGGTCAGCCGAAATCAAAAGAATCCCGACCCCGCTATCCCGTTTCCGGATAATCTCCTTTTGAATAAACTCGATGGAACCGACATCCAGGCCCCTTGTCGGCTGATCCAGCAGGACAAAATCGGTATTAAGCATAAATTCACGGCCGACGATTACCTTCTGCTGATTTCCTCCTGAAAGTGAGGAGATCGGAGCATCAATTCCGGGTATCAGTACATTGAATTTATCTATAATCTGACCGGTCAGCTCCCTGCTGGCCCCGGGGTCCAGCAATGCCTCCCATCTGCCGGTAAGGCCCGGGTTAATCCGGTGATGGGTCATGATAGAATTGCTGATCAGGCTTAGATCTTGGGCACTGCCGGTATCCTTCCGGTCCTGGGGGAGATAGGCCATCAGTTTCCGCCTCTCTAAAATACTCAGGTTATCGATCCTCACACCATTGATCAGTATCTCTCCCTGGTAATCATCAATAAGACCCATGATACAGTTAACCAGCTCAAACTGACCGTTCCCCTCAACACCGGCCAGGCCGACAATCTCTCCCTTTCTGATATTAAAATTAATCCCCTTTAATCTCTCCTGCTTATATCTGTCGGTATAAGTTAAATTATTAATCCGCAGAACCTCATCCCCGGGTCTGGCCTCATCCTTCTTAACAGTGAATACGACTTCGCGTCCGACCATGGCCCTGGCCAGTTCGCTCTTGGTCAGGTTCTCGTTAACCATGGTGGTAACCTTCTTACCCTTACGCATAACAGTAATCGTATCCGATAATTCCAGCACCTCATCCAGCTTATGGCTGATAAAGATGATGGTCTTTTCCATCGCTTTTAGCCTCTTCAGCCTGCTAAACAGCTCTTCAATCTCCTGGGGGGTCAAAACCGCTGTCGGCTCATCCAGGATCAGGATATCTACATCCTTATAGAGGAGCTTCAGGATCTCCACCTTCTGCCGGGCCGCAACCGAGATATCCTCTATCCTGGCATTAAGATTTAAATTAAGGTTATATTCCTCAACCAGTTTTTCAACCCTCTCTCTGGCCTTCCTTTTATTTAAAACCCCGAAATACCCTGTTGGCTCAACCCCCAGAATCACATTCTCCAAGACTGTGTAGGAAGGAATCAGCATAAACTCCTGATGAACCATACCGATTCCAGCCCTGACCGCTTCCTTCGGGGAGCCGAAATTGATCTCCTTACCCCGTAAATAAATCTTACCGCTATTATAGGGAATCAAACCGTATAAGGCCTTCATCAGGGTAGATTTTCCGGCACCGTTCTCACCGATAATAGAGTGAATCTCCCCTTCTTTAATCGTTAAATCAACCTGATCGACCGCCAGGGTAGCCGGGGGATAGATCTTGACCAGGGAGGAGATTTTAATTAATTCGATATCAGGCCTATTCAGTTTAGCATTAACCATCTACTTCACCTCATTAAAAACTCGCGCTCATAAAAAATAACTTCACTTAGACAACTTTCATAAACGATACTGTGCTCATATTACTTCAATGAGAAAGTTATTTCTAATAAAGATAAGCAGATGAAAAACTAAAGCTTAAAAGATAAGCACATCAAGAAAGAGGGGGAAAAACCTCCCCCTTAATATCCCTGCAAATACTGATAACAAAATTAATCTTACAGATACCTATTAACCTTGATACCTCTTAACCTCAATTTCACCATTAATTACCTTATCCTGAATCTCACGGATCTTATTTAAGGTTTCCTCAGGTAGGATTTCTTCGGTATATTCATCGATAGCCAGGCCTACACCGCCATTGGCCAGCCCGTATTCCAGAACCTTACCCTGCTCAAAGGTTCCGTCAACTATGGATTGATAGACATCATAGATGGCATCCCCAACATTCTTCAGATCGGAGGTTACGACATGCCCTGGCTGGAGTCCGTTCTGGTTCGAGTCGACACCGATGGCATATTTACCCTCTTCAGCAGCTGCCTCTAAAACACCGGCACCGGTTAGAGAAGCGATCTGGAAGACGATATCAGCCCCTTTGGAGTAGAGCTGTTTGGCAGCCTGCTTACCCTTGACCGGATCTGTCCAGGTTCCTGCATAGATGGTCTCGACCTTGACTTCAGGATCGATATAATGGGCTCCTTGCTCATAGCCGTAGATAAAGGCCTTAATTACCGGGTCCTCATCTCCACCGACGGCACCGATAACCATCTCCGGGTTAACCCCTTCCAATGAAGTATCATTGGTTACCAGAGCGGCAACCACACCGGCCATAAAAGCCCCTTCCTCTTCGATAAAATCAACACTGGTAATCGTATCAGCGCTATTCTCTACCACCGTATCAATATTAATAAACTTCTTATCTGGATACATATCAGCATACTGCTTTAAAAGATCCTCAAAACCGTAGGAGATAACAAAAATAACATCGGCATTCCACTGAATGGCTGACTGTAAAGCCTGGGGATATTTAGCCGGATCAAAATTACACTCGATGGTTGTTGTCTTAACCTCGAAATCCTCGGCAATCCGTTCAATACCCCTCTGGCCGGAGTCATAGAAGGACTGATCTCCAAGTCCACCGTTAATAATATAGGCCACCCTGTGACCCGTAGCAGCACCGGTTAGGGAAAGACCGACCAGCAAAACTAAAATCAAGGCAAATACTGATACTGTTCGTTTCAAAAAAAGCCCTCCTTTTAGAATTTTTTTGATAGTTATATTCTTATTATAACATAGATAAGATAATGCGTTAAGTAGTTCAAGAATATTGCTGCTGATATTCGTTAAACATCCTCTACTTCTTCTTTGTTGTTGAATATTAAAAACAGAAAAGCAGGAGAATTATCTCCTGCTTTAATAGCAAAGCCTTGCCCCAATTCAATTATTAGATTCTTAGATTCTTAGATTCTTAAATCTTAAATTAAGGAAATTCTACTACCATTAATACATGCTTTTAAGAAGAAAGAATAAAATAGTAACCACAACTAAATAATCATTTTCTCTAATTCGCTTGAACTATCGGCACCTTTAATAATGCTAAATTTAATGGTTACAGGATTAATATTATTGATAGATAAAACCTCTTCAAGCCTATTTTTTATTTTCTTGGCCGCTCTGCTTCCCGTTTGATACAGCATTAATAAAAGAGTTTTGGGGTTCCAATGGCAAATCACGTCACCCTCCCTCAGCTTGCTCTGCAAAATATTCAAAAGCTTTTTCTGTTGCTCCGTCCTCTTCCCTTCAATGGTCATCAGAGCAAAAACTTCACCAGTTCTTTTCTGCCTTCTTAACTGCAACTCATAAATCAAATCAAATACCTGCCGCTTACAGAAAAAAGAACCTCTTGCCTTGCTTTCTGTATTAATAGCATCCAGTATATTGACTTCCTGCTCACTGAAGTTGCCATACTCCAGAAACATATCCTTGATCACTGGACCGGGTTTGAGACCAAACTCTTCATGTAGCATTCTGGAATACTTATGATACATTTTTATTGCCTCTACATACATGCCCGCCTTTAAAAGATTAGATATAATACTCCGGTACAATTCTTCCCGGTAGGGATCAATCTCCAGACCCTGTTGACAGACCTGGTCTGCTCCCAGATAATCTTTTTTCACATCTATCAACAGTGTTGCACCTCTTAATACGGCATCAATATAGAGTTCCCGGTAATGCTGGCGGAGGTTAAAAGTCCAGTCATTATATAAATCCTCATCCAGTAAATCGTTTTGATATAATGTAATTGCTTTTTTAAATAACTGGATAGCCCTCCCGAGATTTTTTGTTTCTTCCTGAAGATTAATAGCTGTTTTATAATTAGAGTCAAATTCTTCAATATCCAGCCAGCACCATGACGGTTTATCAAACCAGTAGAGGCCTTTAGAACTTTTGATTATTTCCTTTCCTTCATAACCAAGAAGTGAATCCAGTATTTTGCGCGCATAGTATACTGTTGTATGCAAATTATGAATCTGGTCCCTACTACTATCAGGCCAGAGGAGTTCCATAAGAATATCCTTTTGTATTTTCTTCCCGTAATGAGAAACAAGATATTTGAAGATGGCCAGTGCCTTTCTTGACTTCCAGTCTCCAGCAGATATATTTCTGTTGTTCACCTTCATAGAAAAAGACCCTAAAAGATATATCTTTACCATAGGTTTATTTTCCTGATACATTATTATGCCTCCAATGGTATATATTACTTTAGCTTCCATTATATGTATTCTATATCAAGAGAAATATTCCTTCATTAAAATGTAAATTATTGGATTATATTTCCCTGTGCCCATTTTTTTATCCCGAGAATAGTTATTTATTTACAGCTGCTCCAATTGCTACACCCAATAATAAAACCCAGAATCCAGCATTTGATTTCTTTTCTGTCTTTGGAACATCTATGCTGGAGAAGGCCTGCTTTACATTAGCAACTTCTTCAGAATCTAAAGAACTTTTAATACCTGTCTCTTCTGCAAAGAAATTAACCGACATATCATAAACAGCCGCATCGATTAAACCCCTGACAACCAGGTTAATGGGTTCTTGAAAGCCTTTTCCGGATTCAAAATCAACAAATACACTTTCACCAAAGAAGGATAAAGCGTCTAATCCGGTTCTTTTTCCCTGTATACTATCCTTTAAAGAAACGGTGTATACAACTTCATTAGTTGAAGAATCGACTACTCTTAAATCTATTGCAGCATAAGCTATTACTCCATCACTATTAAATCCCTTTCCATCTACTTTTAGTTTGGTTCCGCCGGTGTCAACTATCCCGTATTCTGTAATAGCTCCAGTGATGATATATTTTGACTCAAGAATGTCATGTATACTCATAGAAGAATTTCCATTAAATCCGTTTTTCTTCTTAGCTTTCAAATCCTGTTCAGTCATAAAAGCATTCAGGATTGAACGATCAGCTACAGTAAACTGGCCTGATTTTAAAAGTGAATTAATGAGCATATCAGTTGCACCCTGGGAAATAGCTGTGCTTTGCGAAGTATAATCCTCCAACTCCAGAAATTGGCCTGTCCTGTCAAATAATTGATAAACAGCTACGGGAATCTTCTGGTCAGGCTCGGGAAGACCCTTTAAGTATTCAGTTATCTGTGTAACATTATATACGGGCAAATCTAAGTCTTTTGCTTCCTCATTTTCAGCGGCCTGTACAGTAGAAAAAGAGAACACAACCAACAATACTAATAAAATAAAAATCTTTATTTTACTACTACTTAACAAAATGATTACCCCCTTTCAGAAATATAAAACTAATTTAACATACTATTATATGGACTAGTATTAGGTCCATTAGAAACATCAATATTCAATTCTCCTTGTTCCATATTATTATCAATCCATATCTGGTTTAGTCCACCTTCATAGATGCCATCATAATAAGTACCCTGTTCAATTGTCCCGCCTTCGTAAACATAATAATAATAATTATGCTCTGGTTCCCCATAATGTAATGTCCTTGCAATATCCCAGTCTAATTTACGAGCTTGCTCAGTTTTAAATGAATATCTCATTAAAGATGTACTAGATGTAGCATAAGCAGATACTACCAAAAGAGAAACAATAGAAATAATCAGTATAATAATTAGACTTAATTTTGTTTTTTTCATTTAATATGTTAACCCCCTTTTTGGTTTAAAAGTAAAGGACAAAGGCAAAATTACAAACAAGAGGGGGAGAAAACTCCCCCTGCATTTCATTAATTACCCGAGACTGCGTAATTGGGTATATACGCACTACCATTGTAATTCCATACAGAATAATGAGAGGCACTACCAGCAGTTCCATCACCTGTAACATAACCGCCACTCTCTCTCTCAACACGATTTGGTGCTTCAGCATATAAACTAATATAACCAGTACCCGTTGCACTTACATTGGCGTTGGTATAGCAGCCACAACCCCTGCCAAAATTAAAGGAATTTCCACCACTCTCACTGCTCATGGCATTAATCCTGATTGTACCTGCTCCCTCAGTCCATAAACGCCCATAAGCGTCATCACTTGCAGTAATGGAATGATCTATTATGAAATTACCGTTAGCCTGAAATTGATAACCTTCAGATGTTCTAGATCTTCCGTAGTTACTACATCTCATTTCTGCATAATTAGTCCATGTTCCGTAAGCCATCTCAGCAGTATCGTCAGTCCAGATATAAGAATAGACTCTTTGGCCTGAATCACCATACATACTGGTATGGCTATCGAGCCTTTGAGTAACAAACTCCATTACTCCACCTACTCCACCGCCATCTACACTGGCATTAACCTCTACATCAAAAGTATCCACTCCATATGAATAAGGATTATCATCAAAGTCTCTCGCTGTCAGGGTGCCTGCAAAATTATCATAGGCTCCGGTGTAAAAAGTAGATGTCACATCATCACCACTATCACCATACCCGGCACGAATTGTAGTTGTGAAATCACCAGAGTAACCATTCCAACTGCTTTCTACATTTGTTTCAGCTAAGCCTATACCTGTAAAAGCCAGAACAAATACTACTACTAGCACAAAAGCAAAAATTTTCTTCATTTAATTAATACCCCTTCCATTTAGTTTATTTTCTCTTGACTTGCCACAAAAAAAACGAATTAATTACCTTCCTAATTATTCACCTCCTGTTGTGATATTCTTGTAGAGAGGGATCATCCCTACAAGTCGAAAATTTGTACTTCATTCTAACTTTTGATAAAATTAATTTAACGGGATGGAGTGCATTGCAACTCCCTTTTTAGGGAATAACGCTATAACATTGTGTACTCCATCTCGTTTTGTTTTACACTTTGTTTTCAAGGATGGTGGGTTAGGCAAAAGAAACTAGCTGAAGGAAAATCTAGAAAGACTGCTTTAACCTGTTTGCAACGTAGACTGGTGGATATCATATTTGCTATGATGAGAGATAGATCTGCTTACAAACTACCTGAAATACCTGATTATCAAATTTTAGATAAAACTAGCTAGAGAGATGTTTCATTATCACCCCTGCCTTTAATTTTTTAAAAAATGAATATCTACCCATAGGGGATCTCTAGCTCAAATTAGTTTCCACTTTTTTACATGTAAAATTTTTACTTGACATAGGACGTCTACTTAAAATACTATTAAACTAACATTATTATTATATGAAGCTCATTTTAATATATTACCATTAATTGTTAAAATAAATATGTAATTAAGATAGTGTTAAATCCCCATGAAATTAATATTATTGAGTGGTACAATTTATTATTTATGGTAATTATATCTTATTGTTCTCAAAAAATACTAAAATTTCGTTCTGTTTTTTCGCCTCATCTATCTTTCTAAACTTTAAACAACAATTCATTGATACTTGAATACTTTTTCCAGTAGAAAATGTTGTAAGACTCAATTTGAAAATGCAAGTAACTATGTAGGTAAAAAATAATCCTCTGCTAATTATCAACAGGGTAAAACTGTTGATAGCTAACAAAGGACCAAGTTAAATAAAAGTTAAAATATTTATCTTTCTAAGGACGCGCGACAGCGCGGGCGAAACTAGGACATCTATTTTACGCAAAGGAGATCTATTATATCATCAGGTTCTGCATAATGTCCATTAAGAAAGTCATGTATTAACTTTTTATATTCATTAACAGAATCATCTACGCCCATTAATTCCAGATTAATCTTTATTAACATATTTATGTAGTGATTATAAATATCAACATTAAAAACCTCACTTTGTAAATTATCAAGGGCGTTTTGCTTGGCTGCCATACTTAAAATAATGATGTTTATCATTTTGACGGTTTTATTCATAATTTTCACCCACTTTCCTTGAAAAATAGTATAGGTATATATATTTCTCCATTGAATAAAAAAAACCTTTTAAATTTGGAATATAATTACATATATGAATAATTTTTCTGCTAATGAGTGTTTCGCCACTAAAAAAACCTCTAATTCCATCGGAAATATAACCGAAAGAACTAGAGGTTTTTTTCGGTGGTCAAAATTTCAGCCGGGTTATTAGCAAATCTATCTAACTCCCGTACTCCAGCAGTTCCTGGATATCCTCCCAGGTAATTTTATCCAGGGGGTTGGCGTTATTCTCAATCACCCTATCAAAGATATGCCGCTTTCTCTCCTGCAGCTTCAGCATCTTCTCTTCGACGGTACCGCTGGTAATCAGCTTATAGACCATCACCCTTTTCTCCTGGCCGATCCGGTGGGCCCGGTCGCTGGCCTGTCTCTCGACCATCGGGTTCCACCAGGGATCAACATGGATAACCATATCGGCTGCGGTCAGGTTCAACCCGTAGCCGCCGGCCTTGAGACTGATCAGAAAAACCCTGATATCCTCATTTTCGTTAAAACGCCTAACCCTTTCCATTCGGTTTCTGGTACTCCCGTCAAGATACTCAAAATCAATTCCCTTCTCCTTAAACCGCTCCCTGATCAGCTTTAACATCTTAACAAACTGGCTGAAGACAATTAGTTTGTGACCGCCATCAATAGCATCCTGAACTAGTTCGAGCAGGGCCTCCAGTTTCCCGGAGCTCTGCTTTTGATCTTTATTAAGGACTAAAGCGGGGTGGTTACAGATCTGCCGTAATTTTGTGAGCACAGCCAGTACATTAATCCTTGCCTGGTCAAATCCCTTCTCCTGAACCGTTCTGACGAGATTCTCCTTCACCTCATCCAGGACAACCCGGTAGGTATCTTCCTGTAACCTGGTCATCTTCACCGGATAGATATTAACCAGCTTTTCGGGTAGCTCCTTAAGGACCTCTTCCTTTTTCCGCCGCAGGATAAAAGGGGCTACCCTCTTTTTGAGCTCAACCAGTTTTGCCTGATCACCATTTTTAATCGGCTGGAGGTAATTCTTCCTGAACTGATTATAGTTGCCGAGATACCCCCTCATCAGAAAATCCATAATCGACCATAACTCCTCAACCGAGTTTTCAATCGGGGTGCCGGTCAGGGCCAACCTGCCCCCTGCTTTAATCTGCTTCACCCCTCTGGCCCTCTTTGTGCGATGATTTTTGATATGCTGGGCCTCATCCAGGATACAGTAGGAAAAGCTTATCTCCTTTAGCTCCTTATAATCCCGGCTGATAATCGAATAGGAGCTGATCACCAGTTCATAGTCAGCAAGATTGGCCCGCATCTCTTTCCTTTCCGCAGGGGTCCCGTAATAGACCAAATATCTAGTACCGGGGAAGAACTTCTCAATCTCCTCCCCCCAGTTATAGATCAATGTCCGGGGGCAGATAATTAGGGCCGGTTTCTCCCGGGAAATCGACTTGAGGAAGGTCAGGGTCTGCAGGGTCTTCCCGAGGCCCATATCATCGGCTAAAATCCCGCCGAAACGGTATTTATCCAGGAAGTGGAACCAGTAGTAACCCCTCTTCTGATAATTCCTTAATACACCCTCTACCTCCCGGGGAATCTCAATCTCCCTGACCAGTTTATCACCGGTAATATCCTGGTCAAGCTCGTTAAAGACCCTGTTTCCCTTAAACTGGATACCCGCTTCCTCTACCAGTTTACGGTAATATAATAGATTAAAATAATTACTCCTGAACCTATCATTACCAATCTCTTCTGCCAGCTGGAGGGCCTCTTCGACCCTCTCTTGCTGTTCGTTCTCCTGGAGGATAAAGTACTGTTTACCGATCCTGATATAACCCTCACCCTGTTTATTATAACGCAGCAGCTTTTTCAGTTCACTGTAGCTGTAGCTCTGGCCGCCCAGATTAAAGTTAACCGTAAACTCGAACCAGTCTATCTTATCCCCATCTTCCTTAAATTCAATTATAGGTTCAAGCTCAACAGGTACTATCTCCACCTCATCAAAGGCAGGGGTGGTTTCAACCTCCCACTCTTCAGGAAGATGGAGAAAGCCATCAGTTATGAAATCCTGAATATCGTTCTCATCCTTAATAATAAAGCCCTCCGAATGGACATGAAACTTATTATACTCCAGAAAATTAATCAGGTTCTTTAGGGCCTCAACATCCCAGCAGTACCAGAGTTTAGGATTTTCCTCATCCCTTTGATAATGCCTATCATCGAGGTTAATCCCCAGAATCTCTGCATTGCGGTAGAGATTACCGGCCAGCTCTACCCGGGAACGACAGAAGATGGCATCATCCTGATAATCAAATTGCAGCTTGATTACTGGCTCCTCTTTGATTAGTTCGTAATCCTGAAGGTTATCCGCGAGCCTGAGGCTGAGCTGTTCCTTTAAAGATGGTAGAACCTCAAAGAGGAATTCCCCTTTTCTCTCCGAGGGTATATCAATCCTGTCGGGCAGTCCCCGGATAGCACCTACCTCAACAGGGTGAACCCTTGATTCTATTACTGTCCAGGCCAACCGGCCTTCTGCGTATGTATGTTCATAGATAGGAAATCCCCCTTTCACAGGTTTAATCTCTATCCTATCTTCATCCCCTTCTATCTCTAGTTCAGGATATAATGGCTCTCCTACCCCGGCAAGCTCCCCGGTTTCATCGAGATAGACCTGCTCTTTCTCCAACAGATTTAAGAGAAAACTAAAATTAGCCATATTTTTCGGAAAGAGAATCGCTCCGGGGGTGCTGCTCTTAGTGGTTCCAGTCTTAGCTAAATACTCAATATTATTGGCATCACTATAACTTAAACCCTCCATTACCTTAGTCGAATTATAGTAGTAAGGGTCATTTATATAAGAGATAATATCTTCCAGCTCTTGCTCCGAGAGCTGTTCAGACTTTAAAGTAAGCTTAAAGTTAACCATTGAATTGGTCAGCAAACCCTTAAGATAATACTTTAAGGAAACCTTTTCAGCTGGCCTAATACGCCGGCTTAATTCTACCAGTTTCGCGTATCTCCTGGACTGACCATACCTTTTAAGTTCTGGATAATCCTCGTTTATAAACCGGTATAAGACAGCAACCACGTGTTTACAGATCTCCCCCCAGTTATAGGGACAGCTGCAATTACCGTAGAGAGAGAAATGGTTTCCCTCTATTTGGAGAAAGATACTGACCACGTACATGGTAGTGCCTCTAACCCTGGCCTCAATCCGGAATTCGCCTTCATTTAGAGGTATAACGTTATAATCCTGAATTTTACCGGAGTTATAATAGTTTTTTCCCCTCCGGAAGATCCTGTCCGGTACAGCTTTTTTAAGTGCGGTTAAGAGTTTCATCTCCGATCCCATCCTGTTCTATTCTCCCCATCAGTTCCATCTATTCTCGAGTGAGGTTTTCTCACCGTGTTTTATTCAAGATTATCATATGTATTTAAATATTATAATATATAATGCTACTCAAACAACCGGCTATAGTACTTCAGGTTAAGTGGCTCAAAAATATTTAATCCCAGCGCCAGAATTTGATGGCCATAACCAGGGTTGCAACCAGCCGCAGAGGACTAGTAAATTGGTCGACACTGCCTGCGGGCCCGAGGATCAAGGCCGGTTGTCGACTCATCCAGGAGCTGGTTTTATTCATCTAACAAATCCTCTCTCTTTTAATAAGGTTTTATTAACCTGTTTTTAACAATAAAAAGGATATAAATTGACGGCTGAAGAATAAATTAAATAAAGCAACTTTACTCTAAGGTTTACTTGCGCTTTTTAAAGAGACTTTCACTTATTTTGAGGTGACTTTATTTATGAAAATTAACAGCTATAATTATCAACTCCTACTGGATCTGATTAAAGACCGGAAACTTTCCGGAAATAAGGCCGATAATCTGTCAGCCGGTCTCCCAGAAACCCCGGCTGAGGTTAGTGAGGCTGATGAGGTCATTAAATTGCTCGAGCAGTTGGAAAGCTCACTCCAGGAAAAATTGCTTAAAACCTTCTTCAAATACAATCTGCCGCTCAAAAGGGAATACCTTTCAGAAGTAATTTCCTTGATCAATAATACTGGTCTTGCTGACCGCTCCGGCTCTGGCGGATACCAGAATTATGAGGCACGCAACAATCATGGGGACCTACAGAGTTCCGGAGGCTTAGAGAATCCCGGAGGTCAACGGGCTTTTAATATAATGAAAGCCTTCATCTTTTTATTGAAAAACAATCTGCCCTTGTTACGGGGTTTAATCGAGGGAATAGCCAGCAATCTTGATGCCAGGCAGTCCTTAAGTGAAAAGATAAATTCAAAGCCCGATCTGCTGCCGGGAATTACTGATAAATTAGCCATCAGACCGAACCTCACACCGCAAGAACTGCAGGATGAATTAAGAAATTACCCCGCTCAACTAAACCGGGCCATCCGTTTCTTAAATCAGACCGGTGACGAGACCTCTGCTAAAATCTTGAACCAGCTGCTGGGACAGCAGTTGATAAATAACCAGGATAGTAATACCCTGCTCACCCTGGAATTACCCCTTTTTTTCCCTCAGTACAGCAAACTGGTTCCAGCCTATCTGCATGTCCTGAGAGAAAGGAATACCAGTTGGGAAAGCAAGGAAAAGAAAGAGGGTAAAAAAGCAGGGGATACTTTTAAGATTAGTTTCCTCATTTCCCTGGAAAAACGGGGAACCATCCGGGCAGATATCACCTATACCCGGGGTAGAATCGGGGGAGTTTTTAAAAGCAGTTCCCCTGAAACCCGCCGACTTATCAGAGAGAATATACCTGGACTGCAGGAAAGGCTAGAAAAACTGGGATTCCGCGTAGAGAAACCGCTAATAGAGCCTCTGGAAGAACAGGGAAAGGCAGAAAAATTTTTAGCACAGCTGCTACCACCGGATGAAGAAGAAAAAGGTCCGGATGAGCCTGTCCATTTCGACCTGAGAGTTTAATACCCACCTGAGAGCCAGTCAGAACCGCTTGAGGATATTACCCGGATTTCATCTGATTATGTCCCGCAGGCCACCGGGATTAAGAAAGGTGATTTAAATGAAGAATAATAAGAATAGTCAGGATAGTAAACAGATAAAAAAGGCAGTTGCCCTTAGATACGATCCGGAAAGGGATAATGCCCCCAAGATTTTAGCCAACGGGCAGGGTGAACTGGCCAGAAGGATACTTGAAACCGCTAAAGAGCACGATATCCCCATAAGAGAAAATCAGGACCTCGTTGAAGTCCTGGCCAGGTTAAATATCGGTGATGAGATTCCCCCCGAGTTATATCAGGTGCTCGCCGAAATCCTCAGTTTCATTTATAAACTGGAGGATTTAAATTAATGCCTCACTTTAAGTGCTAAGCCCTATGAGCTGTCAGAACTTAAAGAATACTAATTCATGCTATGGAGCTAAAACTCCAAATCGTGGTCAATAATTTCACTTACTGCCTTAATAGCATATTCAATATCCTCCCGGTCAACATCCAGGTGGGTTACGGCCCTCAGCAGGTCTTTACCCATAATACTGACCCTGACCCCCTTCCTTAACAACCGGTCGGAGAACTCTTCAGCGGTCATTCCTTTAACCCTGAAGAGAACGATATTTGTTTCTACACTCTCCGCATCTATCTCTATCCCGGGTAGACCGGTAATCCCTTCAGCAAAATACCGGGCATTTTCATTGTCCTCCTTGAGTCTCTCCACATTATGCTCCAGGGCATAGATACCGCCGGCGGCAATGATTCCCGCCTGACGCATCGCTCCACCTAAGCGCTGTTTCCAGTAGCGGGCCTGGTGGATAAACTCCTTAGAACCGGCTAGAACGGAGCCAACTGGTGCCCCTAATCCCTTGCTTAGATCTATCCAGACGGAATCAAAGGTGGCAGCATATTCCCTGGCGCTTATTCCGGTAGCGGCCACGGCATTGAGCAACCGGGCACCATCCATATGGGTTTTAAGACCGTGCTCTCTGGCTACTTGACAGACCTCCCTAATCCTCTCCAGCGGCCAGATGGTACCTCCCCCTAGATTAGAGGTCTGTTCTATAGAAACCACCCTGGACTGGGGATCATGGTAATCCTTCGACCTGATGGCTGCTGCCACCTGTTCGGCGGTAAAGATACCCCGCTTACCATTAAGGGGTCTAATAGAGGTACCGCTAATCACTGCCGCTGCCCCTCCCTCATAATGGATAGGGTGGGCAGTCTTATCCATGATAATCTCATCCCCCGGCCGGCAGTGAACGGCAAAGGAGATCTGATTGGCCATTAATCCCGATGGCAGGTAGATAGCCTCCTCCTTGCCCAGTAGATCAGCCACCATCTCATTTAATCTATTAACAGTGGGGTCCTCCATCAACTGCTCATCTCCAACTTCGGCTCTAGCCATAAATTCGCGCATCTCCTGAGAAGGTCTTGTCCCGGTATCACTGAATAAATCAACCTTTATCTGCATAGCTTATTCCCCCTCTATTAACTTATAAATGCCTTCAGGATAACCACTGCTATCATACCCACCACCACCGTTAAGAAGATATTTTTTTTGTAAATGGCCACCAGAAAGGTGGGGAGAGCCGCCAGTAAATAGATATTATGCAGACTTAAGGCCAACCTGCCATCATCCATCAAAATCCCCGGGGCCAGTAAAGAGGCCAGGATAGCAGCCGGGATGTACTTCAACCAGCGGATTACTATCTCCGGAATCTCCAGTTTGCTGAGAATGGCCATCGGTAAAAAACGGGGAATAAAGGTAACAAGGGTCATTCCGGCAATCATTATTACATATTTTAACTCCATCTCTCAAGCAACACCCCCAGGGTAGCGGCTACAACAGTCGCCAGGATAATATTCCAGTTTTCGGGTAGAATATATACAAAGAGCAGGGAAAACAAACCGGCTAGAATGGCTACCAGAATATCGAGACTGTCCTTGATCTGCAGAACCAGTAAAACAATGAACATGGCCGGCAAGACGAAGTCCAGACCCAGTGAACCGCTGGAGGGTAGGAAACTACCCAGACTGGCACCGAGCCAGGAACTGATCACCCAGGCCAAATAAGCGGTAATCCCCAGGCCCAGAAAATAGATCTCCTTTTTTTCCCTTTTGGGTAGATTGGCACTACTGACAGCAAAGGATTCATCAGTTATGATATAGCTAAGTACCGGTAATAACCTGTTATCCGCCTCTTTAAAGTGGAGGCTCATCGAGGCACTCATCAAAAGGTGGCGCAGATTAACTAGAAAGGTCATCATAATTATCGGCAGGACCCCGGCCCCACCGCCTAACATATTAACGGTAATCAGCTGGGATGATCCTGCAAAGACAAAAACAGACATAGAAACGGTCACTATATCACTTAACCCGGTCTGGGCAGCCAGTATTCCGTAAGCAACCCCTATGGGTAAGTAACCAAAGACGATAGGTAGTGCATCCCTGATCCCGACAACTAGTTCCTCTCTCCTACTCACCTCAACTCTAACTCCTCTCTAAACTTACTGTTGCTTATTTAACAATAACTTTTGCCATCTATTATACCATAAAAGATAAGAGGTTGAAAAGGGGATGAGAGTAGCTATAAAAATCTATAACCGGCCACCCAGTTCCGTATAGCTCCTCCCGTAGAGGGTAGTATAATAATGATTAACCACCTCTGCCAGCCCGCTCTCGGAAAACTTATCCGGATATAGCTTTTGCCCTAACCAGATGATGGCCAAATAGGAAGAAGGGCTGGGATGATCCCAGGGCTCCAGATTGGAGGGGATACGGTAGATTTTACCCTCCTTGAAGGCCTTAATGGTCTGATACTTAGTCTGCTGGAGGAGTTTACCGATCTCCCCCTGAAAGAACTGGGAAACTATGACCATATCCGGATTCCATTTAATTAATTCCTCGGGTGATGTTTTGATAAAACCGGCCTTTACCCTGCTGGCAGGATTGATCCCCCCGGCAGATTCAATGATACTGGTCTGAAGCATACCCCTGCCGACGGTATCTAAAAGCTCAGAGTTAGCAAAGTAGACCATCTTTTTTTCGGCCGTACTCCCGGCCAGCTCCCTGGCCATTTGCATTATCCTTTCATACTCCTGATCGACCCTCTGTGCCCGTTCCTCAAGGTTCAAGGCCTTACCCAGGAGCAGATTGGTCTCCTTTATCTGAGCCAGACTCTCTGGCTTAATAATAATGGAGGCAATTCCGTGCTGCTTAAGCTTCCTGGCAACCTCGGGCCCATCACCATAGGGAAATAGAATCACCATGTCAGGCCGGGTGGAAATGATCTCCTCCAGATTAAGTCCGTGTCTCTTGGAGCCGACGGTAGGCAGTTTCTTTATTTCGGGCATCAGAGTGGTAAAAAGCTTAATCCTCGGTGAGCCGATATCAACGGCTACCAGCCTCTCCTGAGCCCCCAGGGCAAAGACAAACTGGGTGGCCGATTTATAGGTGGTCACAATCCGCTTAACCTCCTCCGGCAGCTTCACCTGACGGCCGGCCATATCCACAACAGTACGTTCTCCCGTGAAAGTATACCCGGCAACCGCACCCTCTTCAGTATTTGCAATATTAAAGTTTACAAAAGCGGTAACTAGAAACAAAAACACTATAAACAGGGCGACCCTTTCCCTCATTTGCATTATTTAACCCTCCTTAAAATAGTTAAACCTTCGTTCGTTATACTTAACCATTTTTTCCTCTTCTTCCAGCCATAATTTATAATTCAGTTTCATTATCATTTCTCCTAAGATAAATATAGTTAGTTAAATAAGCTTAGACTCAAGCTACTCCTTAGTCTTGATCAAGATAATCAAGATTCTTCCTCAGCTTCAAATAATCTTCATAGTAATCGATATCTACGGTAATCCCTCTATTAGCTACCTCCAGGGAATAAACCCTTTCCGGGTATTTCTGGAGAAGGGAACGCAAACCACCGGGTCCGGTTAACTGATAGACCTCTGGTAGCAAAGCGGTAGTAATTATTACCGGATGGCCCCTCTGCCCCTTAAATACCGGAACCATAATCTCCGGCCGCCGTTTCAGTAACTCTAGAGCAATGGAATTAATTAGCTCCGTAGTAATCATCGGCTTGTCCCCGAGAAAGAACATCAGATATTCCGTCTCTTCCGGCAGCCCTTCTACCCCCTTATGGATACTGGATAACATACCCTGCTGATAGTTATTATTTATCATAACCCGCAAACCGGGCTGCTCCCACTTCCTTAATACGGGGCTGATCTTCTCCTGATAGGCCCCCAGCACCACCCTGACCTCATCATCGATATACTTGCAATTAGCTACCTGACTGATAACAGTCTCCAGAACCGTACTCCTACCCCAGGGCAGCAGCTGCTTAATCCTGCCCATTCTCTTGGCCTCGCCGGCAGCCAGTATAATTGCTGTAATCATATAAAATGGCACAGAATACCCCGTCCTTTATTGGGCTTGGAGGGAATTGCGCCTTCCCCCCTTTCTATTAAGCAGAATATTAATAACTATAACCATTAACTCGATAGAGCAGGGCGCAATATTGGCATCAGCATTAGGTGGAGGTAGTTGACTCTACTACCAGAGGAACAATTTTACCTGCCTCAAGCTCAAAGAGTCCTCTGTCGGTTAGCTTTAACTCAGGAATGACGGATAGAGCCATAAAAGAGAGGGTCATGAAGGGGGCTTTAACCCTTACCCCCAGAGAGCCGGCAATCTCCCTAAGCTCCTCTAATCTCCCGGCAACCTCCTCCAACGGTTCCTCTGACATCAGGCCGGCAATCGGTAGAGCTAACCTCCCTGCTACTTTCCGCTCCTTTATAATCACAAGCCCGCCCTGCATTCTCTCGATCTCCCTGACCGCCCTGAACATCTCCTCTTCATTTAGACCGGTGACGATAATATTATGGGAGTCATGACTGATAGAGGTGGCAATAGCCCCGGTTTTTAAGCCGAAACCCTTCAGCAGGCCCAGACCAACATTACCGGTCCTATGATGCCGTTCAACTACTGCCAGTTTAACCAGATCTCCCTCCACCAGAGCCTTTTCGGTAATAGCGGCGGCCGCTCCGGTTCTTCCCGCAGGTAATACCGGCAGGGACATAATCCTCTTTTTGGTTATTACCTGGTCTTCAACCAGCTCCATTACCCTGTACCTCCTGCCCGGAGGTAACCTGAATTTTTTGGCATCTAGAGCACCTACCCTGATAGATTGAAAGATCTTCCCCAAGGAGCACTTTTCTGTACGGGGCGTAGATTTAAATAAGGGCCTCCCCTCTTCGGCCACCTGTTTGCCGTCTTTAAAGACCATCTTAACATTAAAGTTAGAAAGACTGTCGATTACAACCAGGTCAGCCCGGTAGCCAGGGGCCAGGGCACCGGTCTTTTCAAGCCCCAGAGCCAGAGCTGCATTGATTGTTGCCAGTTTAAGGGCCTTAAGCGGATTTAACCCCTGCTTAACGGACTTTTTTATCAGATAATTGATATGCCCCTCTGCCAGCAAATCTGCGGGATGGCGGTCATCGGTAGCCAGAAAAAAACGGCTTAAATTTCTCTCCCTAACTGCCGGCAGCAGGCTTACCAGATCCCTGGTTACGGATCCCTCCCTGATCATAATATACATGCCCTTGCTTATCTTCTCCAGGGCTTCGGCCGGAGTAGTACATTCATGATCGGCCTTGATACCGGCCAGAAGATAGCTATTTAATTTCTGGCCGCGGAGTCCGGGTGAATGCCCATCCTTAAAGCGGTTACCGGCCAGGGCAATTTTATCCCAGATTTCCTTATCTCCCCGGATAACCCCGGGAAAATCCATCACCTCCCCCAGACCGAAGATCCCGTCTTCCCCCAGCAGCTGAGATAGATCCTCTGCTTTGAGCCTGGCTCCTGAAGTCTCGAAGGGGGTAGCAGGCACACAGGAAGGTAACATCAGCTTGAGATTCCAGGGAAGGTTTCTCCCGGCCTCCAGCAGGTACTTTATTCCCTCTATTCCGGCCACATTGGCTATTTCATGGGGATCGGCCACGATGGTTGTTGTTCCCAGAGGGATTACCCTACGGGCAAACTCCTCGACCCTGACCATGGCACTCTCCAGGTGAAGGTGGCCATCAATAAAACCGGGTGAAACCAGCTGCCCCCCCAGATCAATCTCCTCTACCCCCTGATACGGACCGGTACCGATGATAATACCATCACTGACGGCAAGGTCGGCCCTGATAAGTTCCTTATTAAAGACATCGATCAGCCTTCCGTTCCTTAAAACCAGGTCAACCTTCTCCTCCCCACGGGCCTTTTTCAATAATTTCCGGTCAATCATGGGCATCCCCCTTCCATATAGTAAGAGGATAATATGCTTCACAGCAGGATTATTCACACCGCAATTTTGCACCAACAATCATAATATTAAAGGGTTTCACTGTAATAAGAGACAATAATAATTCCGGATAATGCAGAAGAACAACAATAATAGTTCAAGCAAAGGCAGGACGGACAAGTTAGTAATGCAGGGCAACAAATTATCTCTAAAGATATAATGCGGCAAAATTACACCTGCTTACACAGAGGCCGCAACCGGCACAGCGGACCTCATCGATTATAACGGTCTTCCGGTCCCTGGAGAAATGAATAGCATCATAAACACAGCTGGTAATACAGAGACCACAGCCGGTGCATTTATCTTCAACTAACTCGGGAATAATCCTGGCATAACTGGCCGTATCCCTTCTCCTTTTCTGGGCCATCCCCCTAATCTCGGAGAGTGAGCGATACCCGTGTTCATCCATAAACTGCTCCATCTCTCTAACAATCTTACCGTAGACGGAAGGCCCGTTAATAATTGCTGCCGTGCAGACCTGAACCGCTACCGCTCCGGCCATAATCATTTTGAGGGCATCGGCACCGCTGGAGATACCTCCGACCCCGATAACAGGTATATCGACACTCTGAACCGCTTCAAAGACCGATTTCAGAGCCAGGGGGAAGATAGCATCACCCGACAGCCAGCCGTAACCCTGCTCACTACCTAGCAAAGGTCTCCCCGTCTCCAGATCTATATCCAGGACCGGTCCCAAGGAATTGATCAGCACAATGCCATCAGCCCCAGCCTCTTCCGCGGCGCTGGCAAACCGCGGTATATCAACCTGAGGGCTCAGCTTTACCATCACCGGAATATCAACCACATCCTTGGCGGCTCTAATGCTCTCAACCACCGGTGTCGGGTCATTCCCCAGATAATGGGTGGAAAGCTCCAGGGCGGCGGCAAAGGGCTCTACCCTTCCGGCCAGTTCTCTGATCTCTTTAGACGTATAGCCCAACCCCACTATTACCGGTAGGCCAGTTTTAACCGCTTTCGGGTATTCTTCGGCCAGCCACCGTTCGGGGGGGAGTTCGGACCAGAGCTCGGTATTGATAAATCCGCCCTTCACCCGGGTCATATTCGGCTTCGGTACCCTGGCAGCCCTGACGGAAATGGTCTTGGTAACAATAGCCCCGGCTCCCCCTTCTTTAGCGGCATGGGCAGCCCTGCCGTCCTTAACAGGCGGGCCGGCAGCCGGCATCACCGGGTTCTTTAACTCCAGGTCGAATAATCTAACACTTAAGTCAGCCACTACTTTGACCCTCCCTCATATTTAAATAAAGCTTTAGGATTATCTATTTTCTCACCATTTGAAGTAATTAAAAAATCCTTTAACCCTGAATCTATACCAGTAGCATTATATTTTTAGGTAATTCTTTAACTTCTCCTTTGAAGGCGGGAGACCTTATCCAATACCATCCGGTAGACCTCTTCCCTGTTTTCCCGATCAACCCAGATTACTTCAACATCAGGCCTATTCCAGATCCGTTTTAAAAAGGGGTTCCATTCATATTTTATAACCCCGAGTACTACTTTAGAACTCCTCAGAACCTCCTCAACCTTTTTTTGAAACCGGTAGGCCTTGAGCTCAAACCGTCCCAGTTCATCCATAATGATGATCTCTCCGGCTCTGAGGCCTTCCTCCAGGAGTTTCACGCCAAACCGGTTAAAGGCAGCGTTATTAACCTGCCAGAGGCTCTGCTTATCTTTCTTACTTACAAAGCAATTCTCTGCCATCTTCTTGCCCCAATCTTTATAGTAATTTTCTCCCGTATCCTGGAGATCCCGTCTATCGTTTAAAGAACTGCCATTGCTTAAAGAACCCCCTCCTACAGATAAAGGATTCCCGGCAGCTGATCTGTCCCGGAGATTACAGGCAGCAAGCAGGTAAAAGGAGACCCTGCCCTGCTCTGTTACCTCCTTCCCGGTAATAAAGCCACCGGGGTCGAGTCCCAGCTCCCTGATCACCTTTTTTATAATGGTAGTCTTGCCGGCACCGCGGTAACCGGTGAGAAAGATATTATAAGGCATTTTTCTCCTTTTCCTTTAAGGCCCTGATAATCTTCTCCGGGGTAATCGGCAGCTCATAGAACCTGACTCCGATGGCATCATAGATGGCATTGGCAATAGCGGGGGCAGCAGCAATTGTAGTCGGCTCCCCGACACCTTTAGCCCCGAAGGGGCCATCAGCATCCTCATTCTCCACCAGACAGGAGTTGATCCGCGGGCTGTCCAGGGCGGTCGGGACCAGATAACCTGTGAGATCGGGATTAAGGGTAATTCCTTCCCTAATAACCTGTTCTTCCATCAGGGCCATACCCATTCCCTGAACGGTCCCTCCCTCTAGCTGTCCCTCAACATTTTGGGGATTGATAGCCTTCCCCAGATCAAGGGCACTGTCTACCTTAAGGACTTCGACAAGACCCGTATCAGTATCCACCTCAACCTCGGCTACCTGGGTCAGAAAGGTATAGGCAACATACATCCTCTCGCTCTGGCCTGTTTCGGGATCGGGGGCATAAGTCCTCGGGAAGAAGGAGGCTTCTCCGTACAGTCTCTCTCCCTTCTTCTCCACTATCTCTGCTAACTGCCAGTAGGTCAGGTAATTTTCCGGATCATCATGCCTGAAGACCTTACCATCTTCTACCCCCAGCTGGGGATGGTTGCTTCTGAACTCCAGACTGGCATAATGGTAGATCTTAGCCAGCAACTCCTCAGCAGCCTCCTTAACTGCATTCCCGGTAAAATAGGTCTGCCTGGTAGCGGATGTCGAACCGGAATTTTTGGTAAGATGGGTATCACCCTGAATAATATAGAATCTATCGGGGTCTACCTTTAATACCTCGGCCGCTATCTGGGTTATAACGGTTAAAACCCCCTGACCGACATCGGCTGCCGCTGTTCTGATGAGTATCTTGCCGTTCTTCTCTATCTCTACGGAGGCAATAGAGTGGTCGGGAAAGCCCTCCCCGTAACCGAAGCCAAACATGATCGTTGCCATACCTCTACCCTTTTTCTTCATTCAACTCTTACCCCCTTCCAGTCTGACATTTCAATAGCCTTTTTAATGGTCTCCCTGACATTAACACTCCTGCTCAGAACCTGACCGTTGGGGGTCAATGAGCCTACCTGATAGGCATTCTGCAACCGGAACTGCGCCGGATCTAGTCCCAGTTCATGGGCCAGGATATCCATCTGGGACTCGTAGGCAAAGGCCATCTGGGTGGTCCCGAAGCCGCGCATTGCCCCGCTGTAGGTATTATTGGTGTAGACGGCATGGGATACCCCCCTGACATTCTCCACATTATAGGGGCCGGTACAGTGGTACATCCCCTTATGGACTACAGCAGGACTGCTGGAGGCATAGGCTCCGGCATCCCCGATTACCTCAACCTGCCAGGCCGTTAAATAACCGTCTTTGGTGGCACCGGTCTTCGCCCTGATAATCATGGGATGGCGCTTGGACTGGGTAATCATCGATTCCTCCCTGGTATAGGTAAGCTTGACCGGCCTCCCGGTCGCCATTGCGGCCAGGGCCAGATGGATATGAACGGAGATATCCTCCCTCTTGCCAAAGGCACCTCCGATTGCCGGCTGAATAATCCTCACCTTCTCCCTGGGAAGGCCGAGGGACTGAGCGATATCGGCCTGGGTATCGTGCAACCACTGGGTGGCAACCCAGAGCTTAATTACACCGCTCTCCTCGTCATAGAGACCGACCCCGGCCTCGGGCTGTAATGGCAGCTGGTCTATATGCTGGGTCCGGTATTCCCTCTCAACAATAATATCTGCCCCGGCAAAGCCCTTCTCCACATCACCCTTATCCAGGTAATGGGTAATCAGGATATTCCCATCCTCATGGATGGCGGGGGCATCGTCATCCATCGCCCTCAGGGGATCGGAGATAACCTCCAGTTCCTCCACCTCAACCCTGATCAGATCCAGGGCCCGGGTAGCTATCTCCCTACTCTCGGCAACAACTATCGCCAGGGCATCTCCCAGATAGCGCATCTTCTCCCCGATGCCGACAAGAACCGGTTGATCCTTGATGATCAGCCCAAATTTATTCAGATCGGGGTAATCGGTGGCCGTTATTACCTTAACGACCCCCGGCAGCTCTTCGGCTTTACTAACATCCAGCTTGCGAAGGTAGGCATGGGGATGGGGTGCCCTCTTTACCTTGACATAGAGCAAATCATCGAAGTAGATATCATCGGGATAGATAGCCCTTCCGGTAACCTTATCCCGGGCATCCACTTTAAGAAAATTGCTACCTACTATCCCGGTCATCTTCCTCCCCCCTTGCCCCTACTTTTTCCGGCCCCGGCTAGTTTCCCAGTACCGGCTAGTTTCTTCGCCGCAAGCTTAACGGCATCAATGATCTTCTGGTATCCGGTACAGCGACAGATGTTCCCGGAAAGACCCCGTCTGATCTCCCCTTCATCAGGTTGGGGATTCTCTTCCAGCAGCTTTTTGCTGGCCAGAACCATCCCGGGGATACAGAAACCGCATTGGACGGCACCTGCCTCTATATATGCTTCCTGTATGGGGTCCAGTTCTTCCTCCGTACCCAGCCCCTCGATAGTGGTAATCTCCGCCCCATCGGCCTGCGGGGACAGGACCAGGCAGGAGGCAACCAGCTCTCCGTTCATGATCACCGTACAGGCTCCACACTCGCCCTTACCGCATCCCTCCTTGGTCCCGGTCAGATGCAGGTCGTCACGCAAAAGGTCCAGCAACCGGGTGGAAGGGGTCGTCTCTACCTCCCTCTTCTCTCCGTTAACGGTTATGGTTATCTTCACTTACCTCACCCCTCATCTTGCTTTACTCTCCCCTTATCTCGCTTCTAATTATCTTACTCGCCTTTTATCTTATATATCTCTTACATTACTCAGCTGCCTTTTCGGCTATCTCTTCCAGAGCATTGATCATAATCTCCCTGGCAACGTCCCGGCGGTACTCTGCCGTCCCTCTAATATCATCAATCGGTGAAATCCGCTCTGCAACCAGTTCACCCAGCTCGCTAAAGTTCAAATCCTCAATTCTCTTGCCCCGGGCCCTCTTCCTGACTTCCTTAATCTCAACAGGGGTCGGGGCGACGGCACCCAGACAGGCCCTTATATCTTTAATCACCCTCTCTTTATTAAACTTAACTACCAGTGCCAGGGTAATAGAGGAAATGATCAGGGCCTTTCTCTTACCGACCTTGCACCAGCTTCCGTAAGTCCTTTCCCCCGGCAAGGGAATAATTATCCTGCTGAGGATCTCATTGGAACTGATAATAGTCCTTTTAGGTCCGGTAAAGAATTGGCCTACCGGAACTATCCGCTCACCCCGGGTTGAGACCAGTTTAAATTCGGCATCATAGGCCATTAATGGTGCCAGTAGGTCACCTGCAGGTGAGGCCGTTATAATATTTCCGCCGATAGTTCCCCGGTTTCTGATCTGGGGAGAGCCAACATCGGCTGCCGCCCGGTTCAAAACCGGGTAATACTCTTTAATATTTTCTGACTTCTCCAGCTCTGTATGGGTTACCAGCGGACCGATCTCTATCCTGTCTTCAAAGACCTTAATCTCCTTCAACCCGGGGATATTCTTCAAATCCAGCCAGCCCTTAACCTCGTAAAGCCTTTCATAATACTCTACCAGGAGATCCGTCCCTCCGGCCAGCACCTTAAGGTCTCCCCCGTACCCTTCCAGGATTTCGACCGCTTCCTTCAGGGACTCCGGGGCAAAATATTTACTTGCCGTAAAGTAGTCCTCCGGTCTAAAGCAGTCCTTAAAATCTCCTCCAGAAGTCCCTTGCCTGTTCCCTGACCTTGCTGCAGATTCTTTCATAATCGAAATTTTTCACCTCCCGATTTTCCATCAGTATCCTGCCACCGACAACCGTTGTCTCCACCATACTCCCCTCCACCCCAAATAAAAGATGGCTGTAGGCATTTTTGGCATTTACCGGGGTAGGCGGGGAGTAATTTATTATAATTAAGTCAGCCGCAGCCCCGGGCTTTAAAACCCCGAGCTCCTGTTGAAAGAATCTGCCGGCGATCTCCCTGTTGTTGATAAAAGCCATCCGGTAGACCTCTTCCCAGCCGGCCCGGGGATCCTTCAGTTTATGCTTCTGTAGGAGGTTGGCTACCTTGATGCTCTCGAAGATATCGGCAGTATAACCATCCGTACCGAGACCAACCTCTACCCCCCGGTCCAGGGCATTCTTTACCGGGGCGGCTCCTACCGCATTCCCCATATTGGATTCGGGGTTATGTACCAGGCAGGAGCTTCTTTCTTTAAGGATTAAAAGCTCCTCCTCCTGAAGGTATACCCCATGAATAGCCAGGGTACCGGGACGCCAGATATTAAACTGGTCGAGCCTGTCAACGACTCCCCTGTAACCCCTCTTTTTACTATCCTCCAGATCGGCCCTACCTTCAGCGGTATGGATATGGAAAGGGACCCCCAGTTCATCGGCCAGGGCCGCGGCCCTCTCCAGGGTTTCATCCTCCAGGGTAAAGGAGGCATGGAGACCAATGGTCCCGCCAAGATAAGTCATTTTTCCTTCCCCATTTTTCTTTTTCTGCTTTTTTCCCGCTTTCTTCTGTAAATTCTTTAATTCATTCTTTTGGTGCTGCAGTTTCTTGATAAAGCGTTCATTCTCCCTGAGGGCTGCCTGAGCCTTCTCCGGACCGTGCCTGTCGGAGACCTCAAAGGCGAGATTAGCCCTGATACCGGCTTGCTCTACCGCTGCAGCAATAATATCCAGACTGCCATCGATCTGACCAAAACTGGCATGGTGGTCAAAGATGGTGGTTATTCCTTTTTTAATCCCATCGAGAATAGCATAGAGGGCACTGTAATAGATATCGTCTTCATTCAGGGCCTTATCCAGCCGCCACCATAGCTTCTCCAGGATCTCCGTAAAATTCTTTGGCGCCTGTTCGGTCTTCAGATCCATTCCGCGGGCAAAAGTACTGTAAAGATGCATATGGGTATTGATCATTCCGGGCATAATCACCTTTCCGGCAGCATCCTTAAAGCTGGCTTCAGGATAATCTCTTTGCAAATCCGACCTTTTTCCTACAGCCACAATCTCTTCCCCATCAATAACGACCCCGCCATCCTCTATCACTCTGTTATCCTTATCCAGGGTCAGGACCAGTCCATTACCGATATGTAAAATAATTACTCCCCCCTTTCGCTAAGCTTTACTATCCTTAATTTTAAAAACTTAATTCCGGATTTAATTTATCCAGCAATCATTTCCCGGGAAATTTGATTGGCCTTTTCGGCAACCCGCTCCTCATCTATATTAACAAGCCTGCCATCCCGGACGACTACTTTGCCGTTAACAATCGTCAGATCGACAATCTGGCTGTCACCGGTATTAACCAGGGCAGAAACAGGATCGGATAGACCCCCGGCAAAGCCCAGCCTCTTGCAATTGACCAGAAATATATCTGCCGCCTTACCTTCCTCAATGCTGCCGATCTCCGGCTGGTTGAGGATATCACGACCACCATTAGTAGCCATAGCCAGGACATCCCCGGCAGTTATACTGGAGATGCCGCGAAGTAGCCGGTGCATCAGAAAGGCTGCCTTTAATTCCAAGAGCATATTGGAGGAATCATTACTGGCACTACCATCAACTGCCAGACCGATAGGTACCCCTTTCTCCAGCATGTAGGGGATATTGGCTACCCCGGAGGCCAGCTTCTGGTTAGAGACCGGACAGTGAGCCACACCGGTACCTGTTGCGGCCATCCTGGTTATCTCTTCCTCATTGAGATAAACACCGTGGGCATACCAGACATCATCACCAATCCAGCCCAACTCTTCCATATATTCCAGCGGCCTCATACCGAACTTTTCCAGGCAGAACCTCACTTCATTCCTGGTCTCCGCCAGGTGGGTATGGCTCTCCACCCCGTAGCTTCTGGCCAGTTCAATCGATTCCCTTAAGAGCTCCCCGGTCACCGAAAAGGGGGAACAGGGCGAGAGGACAACCCTCTGCATGGCAAAGGGCTTACTGTCATGGAACTTCTCGATTATCCGCCGGGAATCGGCCAAAATCTCCTCCTCCCTCTGAACCACCTCCTCCGGTGGCAGGCCGCCATCCTTCTTACTTAAGGACATACTGCCCCGGCTTCCGTGGAACCTGATACCGATCTCTGCTGCAGCCCTGAACTCCTCATCCAGCAGGCCGGCAGGCTGACCTTTCGGGAAGACGTAGAAGTGGTCAACAGAGGTCGTACAGCCCGTCTTGAGGAGCTCTCCAGCAGCCACCAGGGTACTGTAATAAACGGCTTCCGGGGTCAACCGGGCCCAGATGGGATAGAGGTATTTCAGCCAGTCAAAGAGCTCCGCATTCTGGACCTCAGGAATATTCCGGGTCAGGGTCTGATAAAAATGGTGGTGGGTGTTGATCAAACCCGGATAGAGAAAGTAATCCGAACCGTCGATTACCTCATCAACCTCACCGGCCTGTATCTCAATCCCTCTGGCAATTCTTTTGATCCTATTCTCCTCAATCAAAAGGCTGTAGCCCTTTAATCTCCTTCTCTCATCATCCATGGTGATAATCTCTCTGACATCCTCAATCAGGATCCCACTCAAAGTAATCCGCTCCTTCCTCCTCACCCTTACCGGCAACACTCTCGATCGCTTCAATAATCTGCTGATACCCGGTACAGCGGCAGAGGTTACCCTCAATGGCCCTTTTAATCTCCTCTCTGTTGGGATGGGGATTTTTATCGAGGAGTGCCCTGGCAGACATCAGCATCCCCGGGGTACAAAAACCGCACTGGACGGCATGATGGTCGATGAAGGCCTGCTGTAGAGGGTCCAGCCGGCCTTCTACCTCCAAACCCTCAACGGTAATCACCTCGCTTCCGTCAAGCTGGCCGGTAAGGACCAGACAGGAATTGACCGCCTCTCCATTAAGGATAACGGTACAGGCCCCGCATTCACCGATACCACATCCTTCCTTAACTCCGGTTAATTTTAACCTCTCCCTTAATGTATCCAGCAGGCGCTCCTTCGGTCCAACCTCCAGGGTAAATTCTTTTCCATTTACAGTTAGGTTAACTTTAATCTTCTTCATCAGCGGCTACCTCCTTCTCAACTATCATCAAACCCCTTTTTACCAGAGTAGCTATAGCCGGCTTCTTATAGGGGGTTGACCAGCGCTCCCCGGTAATGGAAACCATCTCCTCAGCAGCCAGCCTTCCTAACGCCTCCGGATCTATTTTCTCTACCGCTCTCCCCTTAAGGGCCTCCTCAACAGTAATAAAAGACCGGGGATAGGGGGTTGCTGCCCCGGGGACAACCCTGACATCCTGGATAATCTTTTCCGCATCGATTCCTACAACCAAAGCCAGGCTTAATCTGGCAATAGTTACTGCCCTTCTTCTCCCGATTTTCTGAAAACTACTAAAATATTTGAGATTTAAGTGATTATTTAACTTATAGTCCTTAAAATGGTCGTCAAAGTTATCGTTAAAGTTATTACTAAAGTTGTCTTTGAAATTATCATCCTTAATATTAGTTGAGTTACTCGGTTTATTATTCGTTTCCTTATTATCTTTAATATCGTTATTTTCTTTAAATCTATCTTTGTCTTTAAAGTTATCCTTAAAGTAATTTACTTTAAGGTTCGGGACCTGGATGGCAGTTAAGATCTCATTAGTCTTTAAATCGGTTCTGTATGGGCCTTTAATAAACTCACTTAAAGGTAAAACCCTTTTACTATCTCTTGATTCCAGAACAACCTCGGCCCGGTAGGCCAGGAGCGGGGGTAAAAGGTCAGCAGCAGGTGAGGCATTACAGATATTGCCACCGATAGTACCCCTGTTCCGGATCTGGTTTGAGCCGATGGTTTTAGCCGCCTCAACTATTACAGGAAAATTATCCTTAATCAACCGGTTATTAATTATCATGGTATGGGTTACCAGGGGACCGAGCTCGATAAAATCATTCTTCTGCCTGATGAATTTAAGGGCGTCAATATTGCTGATATCAAGCAGGTAGTCAAACTCCGGCAAACGGCCGCTCTTTTTTTTAATATCCACCAGGATATCGGTTCCACCGGCCAGCAGTTTGACCCCTTCCAGTTTATCCAGATACTCCAGTGCCTGACTGAGTCTTCCGGTAGTTAATAATTCGTATTCCAGCATTTATCTATTACCCCCCTTGCTCAGGGAATGACCGATGAGGACCCTCTCCAGGTTAAGAGGCAGGGACCTGATTCTCCTCCCGGTAGCCTGAAAGACGGCATTGGCGATCGCCGCACTCCCCAGCTCCAGGGTAGGTTCACCTATAGACTTGGCCCCATAGGGTCCGACCGGGTCCGGGTTTTCAACTATCACCGGGATTATCTCCGGCATATCCCTGACCGTGGGTATCAGATATCCATCAAAGTTGGTATTCCTGATATACCCTTCCTCGGTCTCCAGTTCCTCCATGATAGCATAACCCAGGCCCATCATTACTCCACCGTAGATCTGCCCCTTTACATTGGCTGGATTGATAGCCCGGCCGACATCATGGGCTGCGGTCATTTTTAGCACCTCAATCTCTCCGGTACCCGTATCGACCTCAACCTCAGCGATCTGGCAGCCGTAGACATAGGTGAAATAGGGGTTACCCTGACCTGTTTCCTCATCCCAGGAGATTTCGGGAGCCTTATACCAGCCGTAAGCCGAGAGCAGAACCCCCGCATTGTAGGCCTTCCCGGCCATCTCCTTAAAGGAAATAATTTCCTTGATGTCCCCTACATCTTTACCCTCTGCGACATAAATCCGGTTATCCTTAAAGATTAAATCTTTAGCCTTAAAGCCGAACTCATCACCATACTCTTCCTCGATAAACTCAGCGATAATTGCCTTTACTTTCCGGGCCGCATTCCTAACCGCATTGCCGCCGATCAGGGTGCTGCGGGAAGCCACTGTAGAGCCGCTATCCGGAATGATGGAGGTATCCACCTCCATAAAGTTGATCCTATCTAAATCTATTCCCAGTTCTTCAGCTGCTATCTGGGCAAAAATAGTCTTCAATCCCTGACCGTTCTCTGCCAGGCCGGAATAGAGATCAAGACTGCCATCCTTCTGAATATGGATAATAGCAGCAGCCGCATCCACCGCCTCCGCCCCTAAACTACAGCCGCGGAAACTAATAGCCATACCTATACCCCGTTTCTTATCTCCCGACTGGGATTTATTATACTCCGCATACTTCTCCCGGTAGTTACTGGCCTCAACCGCCTTTAAGATAACCTCCTTCAGGCTAACTTTATGATTATCCAGCCTCTGGCCGCTGGCAGTAATGGAATTATTATGATAGATATTCTGCAAACGCAATTCCAGGGGGTCCATCCCCAGCTCTGTAGCTAATTCATCCATTAAGGACTCCTGGGCAAAGATTACCTGGGGTGAGCCGTAACCACGCATAGCACCGGTATAAATATTATTGGTATAATAGCCATAGGTATCTGTCTTGACATGGGGAACCTCATAGGGCCCCGTCGCCTGAACCACCGATCTCCAGGTTACGAAGGGGGTCTGACAGGCATAAGCCCCGCTGTCAGCAACAGCCTTGATCTCCATGGCAACCAGTTTCCCTTCCCTGGTTGCCCCTACCTTATACTTCATCCTGTAGGGATGTCTTTTATAACTCTCCAGGATCGATTCATCCCTGGAATTAACCATCTTTACCGGGCGGTTGGTCTTTAAAGCCAGTAGGGCTGCCCGGGCAGCCATCGAAGAAATAACCTCATCCTTGCCTCCGAAGGACCCACCAAGATGGTTCTGGATTACCCTGACTCTGGATAGCTCAACTTGAAGTACACTGGCTACAGCATTCTGGGTGGCATAGGGATTCTGAACCGAGCCGTAGATGGTTACCAGGCTGTTCTGTTCATGAGGAACAGCGATCACCACCTCTGGCTCCAGGTAACTGTGTTCGACAAACTGAGTTGTATACTCCCTCTCCAGGATAACATCTGCCCGGGCAAAACCCTCTTCGATATCCCCCTTCCGTAGCGGGTGATGAATTACCTGATTTCCAGGTAATTCTTTATGAACCCGGTCAGCATCCTCCTTCATGGCCTCTTCAGGGTCATAGATCCCCGGCAGCTCCTGATACTTAACCTCAATTAACTCCAGGGCCCTTTCGGCCGCCTCTTCGGTCCGGGCAGCAACTACAGCCACCCCATCACCTATATAAAAGGTCTCTTTCCCGGCCAGCACCTGCTGGTTCCGGATAATTACTCCAAACTGATTATTGGGCACATCCCTGGCTGTCAGGACCGCCTCTACCCCGGGATATTCCAGGGCCTTTTTAATATCTATTTTCAAAATCCTGGCATGGGGATATTTCGTCCGCAAGACCTTACCGTAGAGCATACCGGCAAATTTAAGGTCGGCCCCATACTTGGCCCTGCCGGTCACCTTTTCATAGGCATCAATTCTTTTAACCGATTTATTTACTTTGTTAAATGACATTTACTCACCTCCAGCAAAATTTTCAAGGCCTACCCCCCATTGTCAGGGCCATAATCGCCTTGGCGGTATGGAGCCTGTTCTCTGCCTCATCGTAGATTATTGAATGGGGACCATCGATAACGGCATCGGTAACCTCATTACCTCTATCGGCAGGCAGAGCGTGCATATAGAGGGAGTCTTTATCGGCTAAGGACATTCTCCTTTCATCACAGATCCAGTCCTTATGTTTCTCCAGATTGGCCTTCATCTCCCGTTTTCCCTCCTCACTATCGGGGTTCTCAACCCCCAGGAAACCACCCCAGTTTTTAGGAATAACCACCTGGGCCCCAGCAAAGGCCTCATCCATATCATGGGTAATGGTAATACTCCCACCGCTCTTTTCGGCATTCTTTCGGGCCTGCTCCATAATCTCCGGCATCAAAGGAAATTCCCTGGGATAGGCAAAGGTTAAATCCATTCCGTACCTGCTGAATAAAAGGGCCTGGGTCTGGGGAACGGAAAGGGGTTTGGCATGGGTCATCGCATAGGCCCAGGAGACCGTAACCTTTACATTCCTTAAATCCTCGCCAATCTTCTCCCTGATGGTCATCAGATCGGCAAGCCCCTGTAGGGGATGATAGATATCATCCTGCATACTGATAACAGGTATCTCGGCGTGTTCAGCTACCTCATTCAAATACTTATTACCGATACCAAAAAAACAGTTTCTGATGGCAATACCGTGGCCGAATCTGCTTAAGACCTTGGCCGTATCCTTAGCAGCCTCACCATGGGAGATCTGCATCTTATCAGGAGTCAGATCATGAGCATGACCACCGAGCTGGGTTATCCCGGCCTCAATTGAATTACGCGTCCTGGTCGATTGTTCAAAGAACATCATAAAGATAGTCTTAGCCCTTAAAAGATGGTCTGTCGGTTCGTCCATAGCGAACCTCAATTTTAATTCTTTAGATAGCTCGAAAACGGTGTCCAGTTCGTCTTTAGACCAATCCTGGGTTGTGATAAAATGCTTACCTCTAACTATAGTATCCATTCTCAAAATACACCTCCGTATAAAGTGATTTATTCTTCAAATTTTCCCTGTTGACAAATATTCTGGCCGGATATCATCAAAATTACTTTGATTTATATGAAATTATAATCGAATATTGTCGAATTAACCTTCTCTTCTGATCCTTTTACAAATATTCCGGATAGAAGGCATAAAAGGCGGCAGCTTTTAACAGATGGTCGACCGGAACCTGATCATTAACCGAATGGGCATAGACCTCATTGGCAGGGCCAAAACCGATACAGGGGATTCCGTACCGCCCCATGATGGAAACACCGTTGGTACTGAAGGTCCATTTATCTACCACCGGTTTCTCCTGAAAGAGGTCCTGATAGGCAGCTACCGCTGCTTTAATTATCTCATGATCCTCCTCCAGGACCCAGGTAGGATAGTATTTCTCCGTTGGATAAACCAGACCGGTATAGCTAGGGGTATCGTAATTGAGGATCCCGACCCGAGCCTCAACCCCGGCAGCAGCAATCACCTCCTCTACCTGTTTAACCGCCAGCTCTTTATCCTCTCCGACGGTCAGACGGCGGTCAAGGTGAATAGCCGTCCTGTTTGGAATGGCACAGAGGCTGGGAGTCTGATTTGTGATATGGGTAACAGCAATAGTACCCTTGCCCAGAAACTCATCATCCCTTAACCTCTCATTCAACTTTTCAATACCCGTAATAATCGGTGCCATCTTATAGAGGGAATTTACCCCTCTCTCCGGGGCACTGCCGTGACAGGAAATACCCTCGGTAATAACCTCCATCTCCATCCTGCCCCTCTGACCCCGGTATATATTCAGGTTGGTCGGCTCAGTAATAACTACCATCTCCGGTTTTAATTTGTCTTCATTAATTATGTACTGCCAGCAGAGCCCGTCACAGTCTTCTTCCTGAATACTGCCTACAAAATATAAGCTAAAATCTTCATACAGCCCCAGATCCTTTATAACCTTGCCGGCATAAACCATACTGACCATGGCTCCTTCCTGATCAGTAGCCCCCCGGCCGTAGATAATACCATCCTCAAACTTCCCCTCAAAGGGATCCCATTTCCATTCATCGGGATTACCGGTACCAACGGTATCAACATGGGCATCATAAGCGATAATCCGCTCACCGTAACCGATCCGCCCCAGGATATTACCCATGGGATCAATGATGACCTCATCAAAACCTGTCTTCTCCATCTCTTCCTTAATCCGCTGAATAACCTCTTTTTCCTGGCAGCTCTCACTGGGGATTCTAATCAAATCCCGCATAAATTTGATCATTTCGGTCTCATATTTAGCAATCTCCTGCTGAATCTTTCCGGCTAGCTTTGCCCTATCCATTTTTCTTTTCTCCTCCTCCGCTAAATTAGTCAGAAATAATATTGTTCTCAAGGAATATATAAAATGGAAAAAATCAACCACCAATTTCGTGTAATATTTATGTAAATTATAACACTTTTTTGCTATAATAACAAGTATATTAATAAATAACTAACATAATAATTGCATGGTTTTGTAACATCTAACTTCTGGAAAACGCTGATGATTGCCAGGCCTTAATAAACCTGCCATCCCCCTTCCTGCCCGTAAATCTATCACCCTCAACGATAACCTTGCCTCTCAGAATTGTCATGATTGATTTCCCCTTAACCCTCATTCCCTGATAGGGGGTGTAACCTGACCCGGAATGGAGGTTATCTCCTCTGAGCTCCCACTCGACCCCGGGATCGTAGACAACCAGATCGGCATCGGTGCCCACCTCTAAACTTCCTTTCTCCGGATAGAGACCGAAGAGCCGGGCTGGATTGGAGCAAAGGAGCTCTACCATCCGCGGAAGGCTAATCCTCCTTTCCTCCACCCCGTAGGTATAGAGCAGGGGTAACAGCGTCTCAACCCCGGGGATACCTGGAAGGATATCCAGGGAATTGCTCCCTTGAGCCTTCTGCTCGATACTGAAGGCACAGTGGTCGGTAGCTATTACATCGATAATTCCGGCCGATACCCCCTCCCAGAGGGCTTCATTATCCTCCGCCCCCCTTAAGGGAGGGGTCATAAGATTTAATCTCCCATCAGCTCCCTCTAGTAATTTACGGGTTAAAAGAAGGTAGTGTGGTGTGGTTTCTACATAGAGGTCAAGACCTTTCTCTCTGGCCTGAAGGACTTCCTGGTAACCCTCCCGGGAAGAGAGGTGAACAATATAAAGGGGACAATCATGTTCTTCCACTAACCCGACAAGGTGTTTAATTGCCTCTCCTTCGGCGATACCCGGCCTGATCTCCGGATGATATCTAACTCCTAGCTTATCTCTGGAGCGGTAGGTTTCCTCCCTCTGGCTAATTATCTCGTCCTTCTCGGCATGAACGGTGATCAGTAACCCGGCCTCCCTTGCCGCCTTAAAGAGAGGAGCAAGTTTATCATCATCCAGCAGATAAAGCCCCTTATAGGTAGTAAAAATCTTCAGGCTGGAGACCCCTGCCTCCCGCAGCAGATCCAGCTCGACCGACTGGCCCTCCGGCTGGAAGTTATTATTTAAGACCAGATGAAAGCTGTAATCAATGACGGCATCTCTAGCCTCGGCCTTCCGGACCTCCAGGCCCTTGATCAGGGAACCGGACTCCTGATCGGCATAATCGATTACGGTGGTAACTCCCCCGAAGGCGGCAGAAATACCGCCCCGATAGAAATCATCAACGGTAACCGTGCCCCGGGAATAAAGATTAAAATGGGTATGGCTATCGATAATCCCGGGAAAAATTAATTTGCCAGCAACATTGATAACCTCTTCACCCTCTGCCGGAGCTAAATCCTTTGCCAGGCTGGCAATCTTCTCCTCTTTAATTCTGATATCAAGTTCCTTAATACCTTTTTCATATACAACCCTGCCACCCTTTAGTAACATCAGACCATCCCCTCAAGAAGAAATTGTCTGTTGGAAAAACTAGCCGGGATACGATTTCTTTAAAAATTAGGCGGTGTTATTGCCGAGACAAAGACCAGGTCTTCCTCACCGATACTGGTAATCTTATGCGGTAGACTGGCCAGGTAGTAGATACTATCCCCTTTCTCCAGAATATGTACGCTATCACCGATCTGAATCTTCATCCGCCCTTCTATAACCAGAGTGCATTCCTCCCCCTGATGGGCCAGCGGCACCTCACAAGTGCTGGCCCCCGGCTCCAAACGGGCTTCGATCATCTCCATCTTGTTATTTAAATCCGGCGAGATCAGTTCAAAAGTTAAATGAGAACCGGGAAACTGTAGGACCTTCCTCTCCTTTCTTCTTACTACCTGGTTATGTTTTTCATTATCCAGCAGAAAATAGAAAATCGGTACATCCAGGGCCTTAGAAATCTCCCTCAAGGCGGTAATTGACGGTTCTGCCAGTCCCCTCTCAACCTGACTTAAATAACTGGATGTTTTACCGATCTTGTCGGCCAGTTCGGCCAGGCTCATTTTCTGGGAACGGCGTCTCTTACGGATTCTGCTGCCCAGTTTCTCATTCTCGTTCATCTTCAACCATGACCCCTTTCACCTTCAGCAATAACCCCTATCATCCCTCATCTAAAATACCTTTTATCCTTACCTCTAGTATCTTTTATTCTTACCATAATTCCTTTCATCTGCACCTGTGACCAATTTCATCTTCAGCATTAAATCTTTTCCTCTTCATTTAAAACCCCTTCCTCCAGAAATAATCTATTCAGCTCCTCGATATCGGGTTTAACCTCCAGAATTTTACCAGCTGCCCTCTGGGCATTCTTAATATCCTTGAGACCGTTACCGGTGATAACAGCTACCACCCGATCATTTCTTTTAATCAATCCCCGGTTTACCATCTTTCTCACCCCGGCCAGGCCGGCCACACCTGCCGGTTCACCAAAAATACCAGTGGTCCTGCCCAGCAATCTCATCATCTCCAGGATCTCGTCATCAGAGACATTAACCATCTCTCCCCCGGAGTATCTAATACCGTTAATAGCCTTACGGTAGTTCCGGGGATTACCGACTGCTATGCTATCGGCCAGGGTATCTTCGGTGGTAACCTTAAGAGGTTCCCCGGTTTTAAAGGAACGGGTAATTGGGGCACACCCTTCGGCCTGCACCCCCAGCAGACGGGGGATCCGGTCAATAAACCCGATCTCCTTCAGGTCATGTAACCCCTTCCAGGCCCCGGCAATCGTACAGCCATCACCGACAGAGAAGGTAAGCCAGTCGGGCATCTGCCAGTTGAACTGTTCGGCCAGTTCCAGGGCCACCGTCTTCTTCCCCTCCACCAGATAGGGATTAATGGCCGCATTCCGGTTATACCAGCCCCATCTCTTAATAGCGGTATCGGAGAGGTAATAGGCCTCTTCATAGGAGCCCCTGACCGAAACAACCCTGGCCCCGTAGATCAGTAATTGGGTTACCTTGCCGGCTGGCGCCCTCTCCGGTACAAAGATAACCGCCTTCATCCTTCCTCCCATGGAGGCAATATTTCCAGCCAGGGAAGAGGCAGCATTTCCAGTTGAAGAACAGGCAACCGTTGAAGCCCTTGCCTCCCGGGCCTTGACCACGGCCAGGGCGGAGGCCCTGTCCTTTAATGATCCGGTAGGATTTAGCCCATCGTCCTTGAGATAGATATTCTTTAAACCCAGCTCGGCAGCCAGTTTTTCATTCTGATATAGAGGAGTCCAGCCCACCCTCAAGGGGGGACGGGGTGTATCCGATTCTACCGGTAACAGGGGCAGATAACGCCAGATATTATAGTTCCGGTCCTCCTCCAGAGCCTCCTTTGACCAGTCTTTCTTTATCTTTTTATAATTATACTCTACTTCCAGCAGCCCCCGGTCACCGCAGTCAGGACAGAGATACCGCTCAGGCTCGGGATGATATCTTTTCCCGCAGTTTATGCAGACCAGATTGCTAACGTATTTCATCTATAACACCTTCTCCCCTAAGACCCTCTCGAATGAACATCCATCAAAGTAACCCCGTACGCCGGTTAAAATCCTCAATTAACTTATCTATTTCGGCTACCTGATTGTGAATCTCTTCCCAGTAAGCAGGGTAATCATACCACTGGGCGTTTAGCTCCTCCAGATCCTTGCCTTGCTGTTCGATCCAGGTATAATATTTCAGGTTGTGAATCCGCTTCCGATCATAGTAGTCTAATTCCCGCATATTATCTATGGTCAAGGCCAGCAGGTGCCGGTGGAAATCTACAGCAGCATCAATCTTTTCATAGGGACCGTGCTCCTCCTCCAGTTCCCTTAATCTGGACTGGTATAATTCCATAGAATCGGTAAAGACGGTCAGGACAATATCCCTCTCCGTCAACTCGTAGTATTTGGCAAACTTGATAGCAGAAATAACATTGGCAATACTCGAAATACCGAGCAGAGGAAGTTTTTCTATGATCTTGGCGGAGACCCCCTGTTCCTTCAGGTATTCCTGACCGGCCGGTTCATTAAAAAGCCTAATCAGGTTCATGGTATTATTATCATCGATGGCAATTATCATATCGGTATTCCTAACGTTATGAATCCAGGGTACGTGTTTGTCGCCGATACCCTCAATCCGGTGGGCACCGAAACCATTGTTGAGCAGGGTCGGGCACTGCAGGGCCTCACCGACGGCTATCTTGCTTTGAGGATAGAGTTCCTTCAGGTAATCCCCGCATCCCAGTGTTCCCGAAGAACCCGAGGTTAAGACAACCCCACTGTAATTATCCCCCGGCCCCATTACCTCCTCAAGGACCTCTTCCATGGCATGGCCAGTGACCTCATAGTGCCAGAGATGGTTCCCGAATTCTTCAAACTGATTGAAGATAACAACATTATCCCTGGTCTCCCTTAATTCCCAACACTTATCAAAGATTTCTTTGACATTGCTCTCACTTCCCGGCGTGGAAATTACTTCACCGGCCACCTGTGATAACCAGTCAAAGCGTTCCTGACTCATCCCCTCCGGGAGGATAGCAATAGACTCACAGGCTAAAAGCTCAGCATCATAGGCACCACCACGGCAGTAGTTGCCGGTAGAGGGCCAAACAGCCTTCTGATAGGTGGGATCGAACTGGCCGGTCACCAGTCTCGGTACCAGACAGCCAAATGTTGCTCCCACCTTATGGGCCCCGGTAGGAAACCATTTGCCCACCAGCCCGATAATTCTGGCCTTAACCCCGGTTAATTCCTCCGGCAGCTCTATAAAATTAACCCCACCGTAAAGACCACCCTGCTTGCGGGGTTCGTTCTTCCAGGTTATTCTGAAGAGATTATAGGAGTTAATATCCCATAAACCTATGTCTTTAAGCCTTTCTTTGATTATATCCGGAATCAGCTCCGGATTTTTCTGCTGGGCAAAGGTCGGGATGATGATATTCCTTTTTCTGGCCCGCTCCACCACTTTATCCAACTGTTTTTCGTTGATGCTTAAATCTATCATCTTCTACCTCCCACATTTTTTGTTTAATGTCAAAGTTTAAATAGATTGACCTCCGGCTATAACCTTTTAATACCGTAATTTACCTGCAGGGGCATAAATAAGTATATATTAGTAAAACCGTTAAATATGATTTAATTCTTACTATATATATTCAATGATATTTAAATAATTCCTGCATAATATTCTAAAAAGTTCAAATTTTTTAATTGCTTGTTAACACCTTCTATCATTTCATAACTAACGTTAATTTAATTATACCACTATTGTAATTATATGGCAAAATTGGATTGGTGCCTTGCTTCCGTTCGGTAACTTACTCAAAAATAACTGCAAATAGATGTAGAGAGATGTTAGGAAATTTTTATCTAGTTGACAACTTCCCTCATCTTATCGATAAAATACTGGTCCTTGATATTAAACTTAATCTCCACCCGGCGGGACTTTTTCCGGTTGATACTACCATCCTTATTCCTAATCAGGACACTTTCTGACTTCCCGTTGGCTGTAATATAATTTTTTAGTATCTCTTTATACTTAAAATCCGGAAACTCATCACTTAAGATATATTTAACAACATTTAAGGCCCTTCGCTGTGACAGATCAAGGTTATACATATAACTTCCTCTGTCATCGGTATGGCCCTCAACGATTATCTGGGAGATATTATCCCGGTATTCCCCGTCCAGGAGCACCTCAACATACTTGGGGATAAACTCCTCAAGCATTCTCTTAAATTGGGGCTTGATTACTGCCGAATCGGTTTCAAATAAAACCTCACCACTAAAGGTAATGGCCCCGGTATCCTCGTCCAGGTTAATCGCCAGTCTGGAATCGGCAAACTTCTGGCTCAAATCCCTGGCTATCTTCTCCCGGAAGCCGATGATTTCATCTATTCTGGTGTTGATCATCTGCTGTACTTCCTGGGTTTTCCTGGTACTGATCTGGGCTACAAAGATATAGGAGACAAGCACTAGTAGGATAACCAGAATGATTACACTCAAAAGATCCGTAAAGGTAGGCCAGAAATTTTCTTCATTCTCCTGTGTATTTAAAAGATTTCTCTCCTGACTAAGCATAGTTTCCTCCTAATCTGTTTCCCTATAACCTTTTCCTGTTTACCAATATCACCAGACATAGTAAAAATTTCCGTATAACGTAAACTTTCCGGGCCTTACATTATCGTTTTATCTTCTTGCCTGACAGCACCTATTAGTACTCTTGCTTTCAGCCATCCGGGATTAATTCTTTAATTCTTGAATTGACTGGGTATTCTCTTCCCAGTTTGCTCTCTCTTCCCGGATTAAGTCCCTTAATTCCTGGATTGACCGGTTATGCTCCTTAATATTAGTCTCAACAGATTTAACCGCCTGACTCAGCTCATTAATTGCCCCCTCCAGGTCACTGGCATTGAAGGCCAGTCCGCTGAGATATTTCCCCAGGAGCAGGTCCAGGTTTTCAAATTTATTGACCAGTGAATCAAATCCCCTGTTAATAATCTTATTGGATAAACTGACGTGTTCGGCAAAGGTCTTGATATTCCTGTTCATATCATCGTGATAGCTGTTTTTAATCTCTTCCATCGTCCGGTTCAACTCATCCACATTACCGGCAAAACTGGCTGCCAGCTCCTCTCTGATAGAGCGGATCGTCTTTAAGACCTCCTGATAACCGGCTGCTATCTTCTGCTGCCTACCTGCGGTATCTTCAATTACCTTCAGCAGGTTATCTAATCTGGCCGTATCCCTGGCAAACTCTTTTTGTGATTCGGTAATCTCCTGCTGGATATCCTCCAGAATGGCAATATTATTCTCCTGCATCTCATTACTGCTTTCTAAGAATTTACGCATCTCTGCCTGCTGTCCGGCCAGCTCATCAATACTCATAAACAACTTATCGAATTTGTTGCTGATGGTTTTAACATCTTCACTGAATTCCTCGGTAAACTCCTTATTTATCTGATAAAATTCCTTCAGATCATCCATACTGCCGGCAAGGTTAGTATTAAAGTCCTCCATATGGACGGCCGCCTCTTCAAACTGGGCAGAAAAGGCCTTAAAGCCTTTGATGGCCTCATAAATCTTAGCAGTATTATCTGTCATTCTGGCAAAACCCGTCTCCATGGTCTGGGAAATTTTCTGTAGCTGCTTAACCAGAAAGGACTTCTTGCTAATTTTGATCTCATTATCAAGGTAATTCTCCAGTCTGACCATAATACCAGCCAGAAACTGTTCGGCATTAAATAGTTTCAGAAGAAAGGTTGTTAGCAGGGCAAGGCTCATACCGACAATGCTGGTGGCAAAGGCCGTCCCCATTCCGGAGAGCACGGGGGCAATACTCTCCAGACCGGGTAGGATATTCCCTGGCATATCGGAATTAAGTACGCTTACCAGTGAGGTGTAGATACCGACAAATGTCCCCAGAACACCTACCAGTATAAAGAGAGAAACCGTATTTTTAATAAATTTTATCGTACTGATCACCGGGATTTTGATGACCGCCATCAGGGGAAGGGGAAACAGAACTGCCTTATAACTGGAGAAAAAATCCTCTACATAGGCCCTGGTATTTATCTGGTGGGTAGATATCTTTAAAAGTTCTTCAAACCCCTGGATTATCTTCCGAAGAGGTAATCTGTAGATTGAGCCCTTTTGCACCTGCCAGTTTAAATAGAGGAGATTAATCCAGATAATAAAATACAAACCGATATCTATGACAAACAGGGTAAGTAGCACCTGAAAGACGAAATAGCTTATCTCATCATTGATAATTCCTTCTTTGATAATCTCAAAAATTTCCATTTGCCAGGGTCTCTCCCTTCTACTTTCAAGCCACCTACTACTCCAAGCCATCTACTACTCTATTTATTTCACTCTATCTCATTATGGATAAACTCGATACAATCCCAGTATTCATCTAGATAACTGTGCTTAAAGTTTTTGATAAAACCTTTGTAAGTACTCTCCGGGCTTACAGAAATAATTTTGACTTCCTTCCCCTCCTCTTGAAACTCCCTAGCTAGATTATAGAAATGCCTGTCTCCGGTCAATAGAAGAATACTGTCAACCTCATCCCGGGAATCCCTCATAATCTCGAGGAGCTTTAAGTCATCAAGATCTACTTCTCTACCCTCAACTATGGTTTTGGCTTTTAAACTATCGCTTTCGACTGTAATTACCTTAAAACTGTATTCTTCAAGATATTCCTTAATATTCAGTATTAATTCAAATATGTATTCACCCCGCATACCTTCATAACCCGGCAGAAAGATTACCGCTACTTTCTTCCGGATCTTCCGGCTTTCAATTCTGCCGTAAATCTTTGCCAGCAGTCTATCAAAATTGATCATCATTTTATCGCCAGCAAAATACATAGGAGTGAAAATATTAGCTACATCCAGAAAGACCCCTATCCTTTTCCGGCTCAAGGAATAGCTTGTTTCCCCCTTAAGATCCGCTAAAATCTCCGTAAAATCCTGATATAGCTTATGAGCTGTCTCGCCGTAAACCAGTGGTTCAATCAGGCGTCCCTCTATCTTTTCAAACCAGCTCTGCTGATAGAGCTTAGCCTGTTGCTTTTCCGTATCTTCGATATAATAATGGTAAAGTAGCTGTGCCAGTGAGTTTAAATTATTCTCCAGCAACCCCTGACTGTCTGCTTTTAGAGTCAGGGAATGATAACCGAGAAAGTATTTTAGATTTCCTGCCCGATCATAGAGGAAATCCCCAGGCTTTAATCCGTGAATATCTACCTGAATTAGCTCCCCGGTTAAAAATGCATAAAACTTCACCAGTTCTTCAATCCAGGACTTATTTTCACTCAATTTACTAGCAATCTCCTCATATCTATAGAGGTTCTGCCCGGAAAAACAGGGAACGGGAAGGGTAAAATATCTACTCCCGGCAAGATCCTTTACAGCTATCCTTTTAAGGAAAGCAAAATAATGTTGCCCCCCCTCCCGGGCTTTTAATAATTGCTGTATTTCCTGCTGATAGGAAACGATCTCATCCCTTTCATAAAGATAGATCAATTCCAGATCTTCCCCGGAGAAACTAAGCGGAACAAAACTATATCTGTTAGCATCAAGCACATCACCGCAGCCAGCTTCTGTATCATTTAGCCGTTTCTTACCTTCCGTCTTGCTAAAGTTAAATTTCTTAAACTTACAATCCGGGATGAGTTTGTGTTTGCCTTGCAAGAGATTAATCATACACATCTGTCTATATATCCCGTCAATTATTTCGCTTCCATTTTCAATTCCTCGCGGTAAAATAGCATAACTCATAAAAATACCCCTTAAACTGTCATCTTCCTCAAGATAATTATATCACATTCTGCCCCTTAACGAAAAAAAATAATTAATAGATATCATCCCCCCGGTATAAATTATCCACCATGTCATCTTATAATTATTATCTCAAAAATATATTACAACTTCCACCGGAAATAACCTCTTCAAGCACCATTCCCAGGCATTTCCCAAAATCAAGAATATGGAAGGATATAACCCATTGTGATAAAATCATCATCATAAGCAAAAACATTTTTTATATTATTTTCTTCACAGAGAGCAAAACTGGTACAATCTGTAAAAGAAAACAACTGATCATTATACTTCCTGAAAATACTGATGGCTTTATCAAATATTTTTCTATCAATCCATTCTATGCGCAACAAATCTTCATCTTCTGCCTGATCAATTAACTTTTTAAACTGAATTGCCTTTCCATAACTCAGGTCATATCTCAATCTGGTTATTGTTTCATCTATAATATAATCCGATGTTATTAACAAATTTCCCTCATTTAAGATTCGTTTATAATAATTTACTGCCTTTCGATGATTTTTATCATTTTTTATAGCAACTGCCAACCAACCGCTGGTATCAATAAAAACAATCATTTATCATCTGCCTCCAGATATAAATACCTATCGTGGTTCTCGGAAGAATCATTTCTTTTGCTTTCACCAAGTCCCACTAGCTTCATCAGGGGATTTTTTTTATTATTTTCCTTTATGATCCTTTCTTTTTCAATTAAATACTCATCTAGAGCATCCCGAATCAAAGCAGATTCGCTCCTGTTCAAAATATAGGCAATATCTTTTAACTTTTCATCTAACTCCTTGGTGATATAAATCTGTTTTCGTTTCATCTTTACCACCAACCTCCTTTTTATACTACCACATGGCACCATCATCAGAATAATGCCAATTTATCATATACATTACTTATATTATAATGTATAATTACAGAAAATTCAATAGCAAAATCCAGGACATACACCCTGGATTATGATAGCAATTTATTCAACTTCCAGTTCTTCTACTTCTTCTAACATCGGCAGGGAAGGTATTCCGCCGTGTCTGGTAGTGGTTATAGCTCCGACTTTATTGGCAAAGGTAAGAATCTCCTCCAGTTCCTCCGAGCTGATCTTACCGAGCCAGCTACAGCCTGAACTGTTAGAACCCGCAATATTAGAGTTTGCAGTGTTATTTTCTAAAGAACTATCATTAATAGTACTAGTAATTAAAGCACTTAGCTTACTTAAAACGGCAGCTACAAAACCATCCCCAGCACCGGTAGTATCGATAGCTTTCACCTTAAAGCCCGGGACATACCCGCTGCCGGTGTTAGAATAGTAAAAGCTTCCCTGATTGCCCAGGGTAACAACTACCAGCTCCGGTCCCTCTTCATAAATCTCACGGCAGGCATTTTTAAGTTGCTCCCTGGCCTCATCCATATTTTGCACATCAAGTTTGACATCAGTCAAGATCTCCAGCTCTTCCTCGTTTACCTTGACCATATCAGCCAGAGGAAGAGTCTCTTTGATTGTCCTGACTGCCTGGTCTAGCGAGTCCCAAAGGGGCGGTCTGATATTCGGATCAAAGGAAACCATAATACCATTATCCCTCGCATATTTAACCAGTTCAAGGGTTGTTGTTTTTGCCGGATCAACAATTAAGGAAATTGAGCCAAAATGAAATATTTTAGCCCCTTTTAAATAATTAAAATCTACTTCTTCGGTTCTATAGAGCATATCAGCCCCGGGTTTACGGTAAAAGGCAAAATCCCGCTCCCCATCACTCCTTAAGGAAACAAAAGCCAGGGTGGTCATCGCCTCCTCGGTCAAGATCAGCTGAGAGGTGTCGACTTCATTCTCTGCCAGTGTTCTCTGCAGAAACCTGCCGAAGGCATCGTTACCTACCTTACCCATAAAACCCGTATTAACCCCGAGCCTGGCCAGCCCCACTGCCACATTAGCCGGAGCTCCCCCGGGAGCCCGGTGGAAATCACTGACCTCCTCCAGGAAACAGTCCACCTGTTGAGGTACAAAATCTATTAAAGCCTCCCCCATCGTTATTACATCAGGCATCAGGCACCATCCTTTCGCATCCTCATCATTATCTTTAACTTCCGATTTAATGAAATATATACCAATAATATAATAGTATATTTTAGTAATAATTATAAAGGAATTTCATTCACTCAACAGTACCCGGTCATTGGTAAACTCGTGGCCCCGTTTTTCATTAAACTTCTTAAGCAGCCCCTGAACTGTAGTATTTTCCCTTTCCTTACCCTTAATATCCAGGATAATCTGGCCGCGGTCCATCATAATGGTTCTGTTGCCCATCTCCAGAGCCTGTTTCAGGTCATGAGTAACCATTAAAACTGTCAAATTATTCTGTTCCACAACCTTTTCGGTAATCTCAATAATCTGGATCGCGGTTTTGGGATCGAGGGCAGCCGTATGCTCATCCAGTAACAGGATCTCCGGATCACCGAGAGTGGCCATTAGCAGGGTCAGGGCCTGGCGCTGTCCACCGGAGAGGAGTTTAACCGGATCTTCAAGCCTGTCTTCCAGACCGAGTCCCAGCAGACTCAACATCTCCCGGTATTCATGTCTCCGCCCCTGGTTTAGGCCCAACCTTAACCCGCGCCTCTTGCCCCTTTTAGAAGCCAGTGCGAGGTTCTCTTCAATGGTCATTTCAGCAGCCGTCCCCTTCAGGGGATCCTGGAAAACCCGCCCCACCAGGAAGGCCCGCTTATTTACCGGCCATTTGGTTACATCCTGGCCATTAATTTCAACCTGGCCGATCTCGGGAAGATAGCTACCGGCTACCACATTGAGCAGGGTCGATTTGCCCGCACCATTACTGCCGATGATGGTAACAAAATCCCCTCTGGATAAGGTCAGATTAACACCCCTCAGGGCATAATTCTCATTTATCTTGCCATAATTAAAGACCTTATGAAGATTAGTTATCTTTAACATCGGAAACACCTTCTTCCAGCAGGTGTTCTGCAAACTCATCCTGGATCATAAACTTTCTTAAGGAAGGTGCCCCCAGGGCCATAATTACCAAAATAGCGGTAACAATCTTCAAATCGGTCGGGGCAAAGCCTAACTGTAAGGCAATGGCTATCGCCAGCCTGTAAATTATTGAACCGATAATTACCCCAAGGGTAGCCAGGGGTATCCTGCTGGTCCTGATAACAACCTCGCCGATAATAACCGATGCTAGCCCGATGACGATCATTCCTATTCCCATTCCCACATCGGTAAACCCCTGATACTGGGCAACTAAAGCCCCGGAAAGAGCAACCAGCCCGTTGGCCATACTTAAACCAAGAATCTTAATATAATCAGTATTTACACCAAGGCTCTCAATCATAACCGGATTATCACCCGTTGCCCTGATAGCCATACCGACCTCAGTATAAAGGAAATAATCAATAAGTGCTTTTACTAATAAAACAATCAGAATAAAGGTTATCAATGCAACAAACCGGGAGCTAATGCCCCATTCCTCGATAATTCGTATAATAGTTGGTTCTCTTAACAGAGGTATATTGGATCTACCCATTATTCTTAGGTTTAACGAATAGAGGGAAGTCATGGTTAAAATACCAGCAAGTAACCCGGCAATCTTGAGCTTAGTATTAATTACACCGGTTATTATGCCGGCAATACCGCCGGCAATAAAGGCCAGCAGAGTAGCCAGGAAAGGGTTAACCCCCAGTACAATTGATTTGGCGACCACAGCAGCCCCCAGGGGGAAACTTCCTTCAACTGTTAAATCAGGAAAATCCAGGATGCGAAAGGTTAGATAAACACCCATGGCCAGGAGGCTAAAGGCTATTCCCTGTTCAATAGTTCTCATAAAAAGATTAATCCACATAATTACACTCCTAACATCAAACTAAACCAATACACAACCCCGCCCCCTAGGGAGCGAGGTCGTTAATTTTGTTTGTTTTTTTTGATTTAAGCCTTATTCCTCAGCTCCGGTCAATATTTCATCCGCCGCTTCCTTTAACTCATCCGGAATGGTAACTCCCATTGCCCTGGCAGCTTCTGCATTAATTACCAGTTTCATTTCCTTCTGCCTTTCTATCGGCATTGTTGCCGGCTCAGCTTCACCCTTAATCACCTTGAGAGCCATTTCGGCGGTCTGGCGGCCCAGCCGGTAATAGTCGATACCAACCGTTGCCAGCCCCCCACTTCTAACAGAATTATCTTCCCCTACAATCATGGGTAGGTCAAATTCCTCAGCAACCATAACGACAGACTCGATAGCCGAAACTACCGTATTGTCAGTTGGTACATAGATGGCATCAACCCGGTTAGCCAATGATAGGGCGGCCTGAAGGACATTAGCGCTGGTATCAGCTGTAGCTTCTATCAGTTCTATTCCTAAGTCCTTAGCAACCTCCCTGGCAATCTTAACCTGGACAACAGAATTACTCTCACCGGCATTATAGACAATACCTACTTTTTGGGCCTCGGGTTTAAATTTAAGTACCAGTTCGAGCTGCTTATCTATCGGGTTCATATCGGTTGTCCCGGTGACATTAGTTCCCGGTTTTTCTGCAGAATTCACTAACCCGGCATCAACAGGATCTGTGACAGCTGTAATTAAGATAGGAATATCCTTAATAACATTAGCTACAGCCTGAGCAGTAGGAGTCGCGATAGCCAGGATAAGATCGGGCTTATCTATCGAAAACTTCTGGGCTATCGTATTAGCAGTCGACATATCTCCCTGGGCATTCTGATAATCATAGATTATGTTTTCCCCTTCTACATAACCATTTTCACTCATAACATCAATAAATCCCTGTCTGGCGGCATCAAGAGCAGGATGTTCTACAATCTGAATAATACCCACCTTCAATTCTTTAGCAGCAACACTAAAACTAACTAACGATAAAACCAGCAAACTAAGTACTACCCCGATTAATAATACTCGGCTACTCTTCTTCTCCATCTTTATTTACTCCCCCTATATTTATTAATGATATTGATAAAATTATACCACGGGCAATATTTAATTGTCAAACTATCCGCCAGAGGATTCCATCACCCCTTTCCTATTCTTTATTATACCAAAATATTACTGCAATTTCATTATTGCCCTTGTTCAATATTTTCAAATTCATAGGAAGAAGTTATCTCGGCATTAAAGGAATTACTTGCAGAGCAGTACTTTTCCTGGGAAAGATTAATCGCCCTGGAGATATTTTTCTCCGTTAACCCCTTTCCCTTTAATTTATATTTTAAATGGATTCTGGTAAATCTTCTGGGGTGTTCCTCTGCCCTTTCCCCCTCTACCTCAACACTAAAATCTGTTAGCTCAACCTTCATCTTTTTTAGAATTAGGACAACATCGATAGCAGTACAACCGGCCAGCCCGTGCAGTAAAAGCTCCATCGGCCTCGGCCCCTGATCGTGTCCTCCGCTCTCCTCGGCGGCATCAATTATTACCTCATGACCCGAACCACCCTTAGCTACAAACCCAAGATCACCCTTCCAGATAAGTTTGGACTTCATAATTAGAAATTCCCCCTTTATTATTTATAGTTTATTCTTTTAATTTATTTTAATATATACTACAGACAGAAAATGTAAGGCGAACTACATTGTGTAATAATATAGGCCGAAGCAGCATCAATAGTAAAGATTCCTCCTACCGGAACCCATGTTTTAAACTATGACCGTAATCAGTACTGACAACCCGTCCCAGAGAGGCGATGATTCCCCCGATACACTGCCGGCAGTCTTTTGCTTCTTCACCAATACAGATCTTAGCCGGATAAATCTCGTATAGGGGACGGTACTTTGTTGCCGTAACGTTGGGCATCACCACATTGGCACCGGCCTTAAGGGCCTTCTGTCTCCCTTCGGGATCTACGGTCCCCAGGGCGGTTGTAGCCGGGATATGGGCCAGGGGTAATAACAACCTGGTTACAGCAACCGTTTTTAAGGTCATCTCGACTGTACCTGCAGGCCGGTCCTTTAGCGGTGTATTTTGATGGGGGATAAAGGGGCCTATTCCTACCATATCCAGATCTAACTCCTGAAATAATTTAATATCCCGGGCAATTATCACTTCATCCTGACCGGGGAGGCCGGTAATGTTTCCACTGCCCACCTGATAGCCTAACTCTTTAAGCCACTCCAGCCTTTTAATCCGTTCTGCAAATACCATCTCCGGATGGAGTTCATGATAGAGTTCAGGGTCAGCCACCTCATGTTTCAGTAGGTAGCGGTCGGCACCGGACTCCTTCCATAATTTATATTCCTCATAATCCCGCTCTCCAACACAGAGGGTAATCGCTATACCGGCCTTTTCTTTTATCTCCTTTATAATCTGAGCTATCTTATCAGCATCATACCCATCCTCTCCCGACTGCAGGACAACGGTTTTATAACCGAGGTCAGCCGCTTCCAGAGCCATCTCAATTATCTCCTGCGGAGTGAGCTGGTAACGCTTTAAATCCTGATTATCCCTTCTCAGGCCACAATACTTACAGTTGCGGTGGCAATAATTAGAAAACTCAATTATCCCCCTTAAGTGAACCTCCTTACCATGGTATTTAGCCCTGACCCGGTCAGCCCTCTGACAGAGCATTGTAAAATTATCACCCTTAACCTTTAATAAGGTAACTATTTCATCTATTGATAGATCATGTTCTCTTTCTGCCTTATCCAGCAATTTTAAGACCGAGGAATTTATGTTATTGTTCATAACATGAATTCCGGTATTACCAAATTTTCCTTTTGGATGATTATGGCCATTAGACCAATTTATTGTTGTATTATTTATATTTTCAGACATCATAATCCTCCCCCTACCCTTAATACTCTTTTATTTCCTTCGCCATGTTCTTCAAATCTCTTAATTATTGCCGGAACAATTTCCCGTCCTAATTATGGGTCACTAATCTTAATAATCCCCGGCCTGGTCATCGTTTCCTTATTAAATATTTCATCTAACTCTTTCCGGGATAAGAGCCCCTCTGTAATAACTACTTCCTGAAGGTCCTTCCCTGTTTCTATTATTTTACAGGCCAGTTTACTGCATTTATCATAACCTAAATAGGGGACCAGGGCGGTTATCCTAGCCAGACTGTTATCAAGTAATTCTTTACACCTCTCAGGATTTGCTTCAACCCCCTTGATACATTTAGCGATAAATATATCTACTCCCCTTCTCATAATCTCCAGGGAATTGAGTAATTTATGAGCAATCAGAGGACTGAAGGCATTTAACTCCAGCTGACCGTCTCTCGCTGCCAGGGTAATTGCCTGGTCAGCGGAGATAACCTCGATAGAGATCTGGTTAATTAATTCACAGATAACCGGATTAACCTTGCCTGGCATTATGGAGGAGCCAGCCTGAACCGCAGGCAGTTTTATCTCAGCTATACCCCCTCTGGGTCCGGAAGAAAGAAGCCGGAGGTCACTGGCAATCTTACTTAAATTAACGGCAGCAGCCTTTAGTAGGCCAGAGACCTCGACAAAGATATCCATATTTTGTGTAATATCTATCATATTCTCAGCATGGGCCAGACTCAAACCGGTAACCTGTCTTAAGTTCTGGGAAATTTTAAAGATATAGGCCTGAGGGGTGTTTAAACCGGTACCGATGGCCGTACCCCCGAGATTAGTCTTTTTCAATCTCTCCTCTATTTTATATAACCGCCAGCGATCCCGCCCGATAGCCTCTGCGTAGGCGGCAAATTCCTGCCCCAGGGTAATGGGGACGGCATCCTGAAGCTGGGTCCGACCAAGCTTGATTATTCCGGCGAAGTCCGCCTCCTTCTCCTGTAAAGCCTGCTGGAGGGAGGCAAAGGATTCCGTCAGGGGATCCAGTAATTTAAGGACGGCAATTCTCAGGGCGGTGGGATAGACATCATTGGTCGATTGACCCTTATTTACATCATCATTAGGGTGAATGATCTCATAGGAACCCTTTTCTTCACCCATAATCTCCAGGGCCCGGTTGGCAACAACCTCATTTACCATCATATTGGTTGAGGTTCCAGCCCCACCCTGATAGGCATCAATTTTAAATTCCTTCTGTAGCCTACCTGCCATTATCTCATCACAGGCCCGGGTAATAGCCTTTGCCTTCTCCTTTGCTAATAAACCCAGTTGAAAATTGGTAATGGCAGCAGCCTTTTTAATGGCCGCTATCGCCCTGATTAATTCAGGATGCACCCTGAAGGAGCTAACCGAAAAGTTCTCTAAAGCACGGAATGTATTAATACCAAAATAGGCCTCTGCTGGTATCTCCTTATCCCCGATACTATCTGACTCAATTCTGATTTTTCCGGATTCAACACTAACCTCCTTTTCTTTAGAACTGATTCCGCTCTCTTTCTCTATAAAACATCCCCCTCCAGTACTCCCCTCATTCTTTATTGCCAATGTTAATCCCCCCTCGCCAAATTAATCCTCTTATTCCATCTCCTGAAGCTCACCAGGCTTTTTCCAATAGGTCTCTTTCGCCCAGCCACAGGGCATGTATCTCCGGGAAGGGTTTTAAGGCCCTATCCAGAATCCCATGAAGCTGGGCAATGGCCATCCCGTAGTTAATTACCGGAATTCCCGCCCTCCGGGCCTTTTCAAGCCGGGAGATTACCTCCCTACGGTTTAACATACAGCCCCCGCAGTGTAAGATCAGGTCATAATCCCCAAGATTTTCCGGATACTCCAGTCCGGAGACATGTTCAAATTGCAGTTCATTACCCACCTTTAACCTGAGCCAGCGGGGGATCTTCACCGTACCGATATCATCGGCCTGCCTGCGGTGAGTACAGGCCTCGGCTATCAGGACCCTGTCTCCTGGTTTTAGTTCCTCCAGTTTTTTAGCTCCCTCTAAAAAGATCCCTAAATCCCCCTTATAACGGGCAAAGAGAATAGAAAAACTGGTCAGCAAAATATCATCGGGTACATCGGCATCTACCTTCATAAAGGCCTGAGAATCGGTAACAACAATCCTGGGTTTCTCCTTTAAATTCCTTAAGGTCATTTTTAGTTCCCGTTCTTTGGTTACAATTGCAATTCCGTCATGATCAAGTACATCCCTGATGGTTTGTACCTGGGGTAGGATCAGTCTCCCTTTAGGTGCTGCCAGGTCGATAGGGGTTACCAGGACAACAGTATCCCCGGGCTTAATTAAATCCCCGATAATATAGGGTTCTTCATAATCAAGGGGAGCCTTTCTCACTATAGTGTCCCTTAATTCCTCGATCCCCTCATTATTTAGTGCACTGACGGGAACGGGCTCTATCCCGAACTCCCTTTCAATCTTCTTTCTCAGTTCCGCCAGCTTATTTTTATACAAATCAACCTTATTAATGGTAACGACAATTGCTATGTTCTTCTCCCTTAAGCGGTTGAAAAGCCCCCTTTCAAAGTCACCCACTCCGGTAGCAGGATCGATAACCAGGATTGCCAGATCCGTCTTGCAGATAACCTCCATCGTCTTTTTAACCCTCAGTTCACCCAGAGTCCCCCTATCATCAATTCCGGCAGTATCGATCATCACTACCGGGCCTAAAGGCAATAGCTCCATAGCCTTATAGACGGGATCGGTGGTAGTCCCGGCTACATCGGAGACTAGAGCTAGTTCCTGGTTTGTCAAGGCATTGATTAAGCTGGATTTCCCTGCATTTCGCCGGCCGAAAATCCCGATATGGGGCCGGTTGGCCTTCGGTGTCTCCTGCATTGAGATCAACCCCTTTTCTAAAAAATTTTCATTTGAATTATATTAATGCCTTACTCTCTCCCAGCTATAGTTGCAAATAGATGTTGTAGAGATGTTTGGAAATTTTTTGTATATGACTCCTGATGAATCGGCTATTTGTAATTTGCAAAAACGAAGTTATCTGACTTTAAAAACCGGATTTTTTTACAAATACAGGTCGTGTTCTCCTCGGCCAATCTTTTCCAGGTTTTCCGCTATTTTCGAAGCGAGTTTAGGATGCTCTTTCTTTAATTCCTCTAATTGTTCTGCTAAACACCTCTCCCCGAATTCCCTACTTTTCTCCGTCCCGTAATCTACTAAATATTCCTTGAAGGTCATCATGGCATTGGGTTTGCAGAACTCCTGAATCTTACCCGGTTTAGCTAGATCCATAAAATCCTGTCCGGTCCGGCCCAATCTGTAACAGGCAGTACAGAAACTGGGAATATACCCATTCCTGGCTATCTCAATAATAATATCATCGATCGGCCTTAGATCATGGAGGGAGAACTGCTCTAGATCATGTCTTCTCTCCTCGTTCTCATCATAACCACCGGGGGTGGTTCGAGAACCGGCACTTATCTGGGACACCCCGTGTAAGAAGAGTTCATTCCGCATCTCCTCACTCTCCCGGGTAGTTAAGATTATCCCCGTATAGGGTACTGCTAGACGAAGAACTGCTACCAGTTTTTTGAAGTCCTCATCGGAGACAGGATAGGGTGGTTCCTGAATTGGGGTGCCTAAAGCCGGGTTTAACCTGGGTACAGAGATGGTATGGGGGCCCACCCCGTAGGTTTTATCAAGGTATTCGGCATGGAGCAAAAGACCAATTACCTCAAAACGGTAATCATAAAGCCCGAAAAGAGCCCCGATACCAACATCATCGATACCGGCCTGCTGAGCCCGGTCCATCGCCGTTAACCGCCACTCGTAATTTGCCTTGGGGCCCTCGGGATGCATTCTTTTATAGGTAGGCCGGTGGTATGTCTCCTGAAAACAGGTATAAGTGCCTATTTTAGCCTTTTTCAACTCTCTAAACTGCTCGGTAGATAAAGGGGCGATCTCAACATTAATCCTTCTGATCTCTCCTCCCTTCTCCGTCTTAGTCTGGTAAGCAGTCTCTATCCCTTTAATAACATAATCAAGATCCGTAGCTGGCGACTCTCCGGTTAAAACCAGTAACCTCTTATGTCCTTCCCTCTCTAAAGCCTCAACCTCTTTTCTAATCTCCTCCTGGGTTAGCTTCTTCCGCTGAACTTCCTGATTATCCCGTCTAAATCCACAGTAAAGACAATTATTACTGCATATATTGGCAAAATATAGGGGCGCAAATAATACCAGCCGCTTGCCATAGATCTTCTCTTTAATCTGACGGGCGGCTTCCAGAAACTCGTCAATAAGCTCCTCATCTTCAACCAGTAATAGTGTTGCCGCTTCTTCCGGTGTGAGTCCTCTAAGCTCCAGAGACTTATCAATAATCCGTCTAATCTCCCCCCTGGTCGGTTCTGCTGCCCTGGCTAATATCTCTTCCACCTTCTCATCGTTAATATAATCACAAACCCCGGTCCTGTAATTATCACCGAACTCACCCTGCCAGTAATTAAAATCTTCCCCTATAGCCATTTAACATTTCCCCCCTATTAAAATAATTAATTTGAGAATAAAACTATGCCCTACTCGGTTACCTTAGAGGTAAGGGCGGATTTTAAGGTCACTCCCGGGAGATTTCCCAGCTGCCCTGTCATAGCACCTATTTCATCCGGGGTTCCTTCAACGATCAGGGCAATAATCGATAGCTTCAATTCCCGGGAAGGCACACCCATTCTCCCGATAATTATTTCCCCGAACTCACTTAAAATCTCATTAAGCTTTTTTGTTACTTTATTACGTTCCTCAACTACAATCCCAATCACACCAATTCTTTTTTGCATCTTTATACTACCTCCCTTTTATGTTTTTTCTGTCCGGTTAAAAGAAAACCTAACTTAGTCCCTAAAAAAGCTCCCACGCCAACAAAAAAGCCCTACCTGAAAAGACAGATAGGGCTTATTGAGGCATAAGAAAATACCCTTCCCCTGTTTTCAGGCTATCCCTTAAACACAGGAAGAAACCTTAGATTATAAATCCTTGTGAGCAGGTTAATAATTTACCCCGGTCACTCAGATTATTCTTTTCATATTCAGTATAACACAAAAAATAGTTTTGTGCAAGTATTCACAAAAATTTTTAGTATATTTTTCCACACAAAAGAGGCTTTTCAAATCGACATAATCCTGACATAAATCTTGTGGATTATTTCCTGGATATTAAAAAATCCAAAAAAATTTCTTTTTCCCCTTTACAAATATCTGATTTTGTTGTACAATATTGATGACCCCTTATAAGACCATAATTAAATAAGAAAGGTTTCTGTTGTTTTATAAGGGGATAATACATTTTTTCATTTTTTATCCTCCTTTTTTTAAGAGAGCCAGCTGTTAAACAGCTGGCTCTTTCGGTTTTTTAATTAAATAGCTTTTTGCGGTAATAGCACCTTAACCTTTGTTCCTTCTCCTATCGTACTCTCAACCTTAACCTCACCCTGGTGATTGTCAATAATCCATTTTGCTATGGCCAGCCCCAGGCCGGTACCGCCCCTTTGAGCAGAGCGGGCCTTATCTACCCGGTAAAAACGATCAAAAATATGGGGTAAATCCTCTTCCGGGATTCCGATACCGGTATCTTCCACAACCAGTTCCACCTGGTCCCCCCTGTCATAGGAATCAACCCTGACCTCGCCTCCGGCAGGTGTATATTTCAGGCTGTTATCGATAAAAGCCCTCAGCATCTGTTTAATTAACTTTCTGTCACCATAAAACCTGACCAGATCATTATTCCGGGTATACACCCTTACCCCTTCGGCCAGTATTTTCGACTCCCTGATAAGTTCCTCTATCAGCTCATTCATCGGGAATTCACTCTTTTTGACCTCTATTTTATCACTATCCCCCCGGGCCAGAAACAATAGATTTTCCACCAGGGAATGCATATTCCGGGCCTCCTCTTTGATCGCCGTAATAGCCTCATCCCTGACCTTAACCTCATCCTTTCCCCAACGGTCAAGTAGATTAATATAACCCTGTATAACCGATATCGGGGTCCTTAATTCATGGGAGGCATCGGAGACAAACTGCTGCTGCTTCTTAAAGGCGTCCTCCAGACGGTCTAACATGGAGTTAAAGGTACAGGCTAGGTCAGTTAATTCGTCCTCCGGCCCTTTAATCTCCAGCCTCTGTCCCAGGTCAGAAACACTGATACTACGAGCGGTATTGGTTAGCAGGCTGATCGGCTGTAAGGTCTTTCGGGTGACGGCATAACCGATAAAGATAGCGCCTATACTACCCACCAGACTGGTGGTTACCAGAATGCCGAAGAGCACCCTTAAAAACCGGTACTCCAGGGTCATCTCTCTGACCGCCTGGAGGTAACCGATAAATATCCCTTCCTTAATAATCAAACTGCTCCGGTAGATAAAAGACCGGCCGTCAATCTTGAGGTTTTTATACCCCTGCTCGACCGGGATATCGATCCCCTTTAATAGATTAGACTGGGCCAGAATCATTCTTCCTGGAGAGAGAAGGCGAAAGTAAATCTTCGGTTCACTCCGGCTGATCTCCCGCAAAAGGTCCGCATCATAGGGATCAAAGCCGGCATTTATCCGGGTGAGGATAAATTCCATGGTATTATCCAGATTATTTCTGGCATTATTCATAACAAAATACCTTAAACCTAGCAGGGCCGCCCCGTTTAAGATCAATAAAACGATAATAAACATTGCTGCATAAATAATGGTTAGCTTGCCGGAGATCTTTCGTCTCCAGGTAAAGATGGACTTCATTTCTGATCATCCCTTAAAACATAACCCACTCCCCGGACGGTCTGAATTAATTTTTTGGAGAAAGGTTCATCTATCTTACTTCTTAAATAACGGATATAGACATCTACTATATTGGTCTCTCCCAGGTAATCATAACCCCAGATTTCATTCAAAATCTCTTCCCGGGAGAGAACGATTCCCTTATTCTTAAGGAGATAGACCAAGAGGTCATACTCCTTCTTGGTGAGCTTAATTACCTCACCGGCCCGTTTGACCTGATATCTGCTGGTATCTACAGTCAGGTCACCGGCCTGTAACAGGTTGTCCTCCTGATAACCATTCTGCTGGCGCCGGAGCAGGGCCCTGATTCTGGCCAGAAGCTCCTCTATGGCAAAGGGTTTTGTTATATAATCATCAGCGCCGATATCCAGCCCTTTAACCTTATCAGAGATGCCGTCTTTAGCCGTAACCATAATAATAGGGATCTCGGAGAAACGGCGAATTCGCCGGCAGACCTCAATTCCATCCAGTTCCGGTAACATGATATCAAGTAAAACCAGCTGAAACTCTTCCTCCTTTAATCTATCCAACCCATCTACTCCATTATACTCTACAGCAACCTGATATCCCTCATGGGTTAACTCTAACTCCATCAGCCGGGCAAGCTGCTTTTCGTCCTCGATGATTAAAATTCTGGTCACCAATTCAACCCCCCTCCCTATTAGTTTATCAATATTTAATACTTTTTGCATTATTTTTTTGCAGAATAATGGGAGAAATAAATTGGATTAATACATAATCTGCAACAAAAAATCCACAGGATTACCTCTAAAAGATAACCCTGTGGCCTAAATTAATGCCTGACATTCGTTCAGAAACTTACGCTTTACCTTCAAACAACTGCAAATAGATGTTGAGAGATGCTTATAAAACTAATCAATCCTTTTCCGTAAAACTAGAATCAATAATCCCACCCCCGAGGCAGACCTCCCCCTGATAAAAGACAGCAAACTGACCCGGGGTTATAGCCTTTTGGGGCCGGTCAAAAATAACCTCACAGCTGTTTTTCGGTTTTAAATTGATCGTGACACCCTGATCGGCCTGTCTGTACCTGAACTTAGCCGTACAGGTAAAGGATTCAGCTGGGGCTTCCCCGCTTACCCAGTGAAGGTCGGTGGCCAGCAGCCCGGAAGAAAATAGGGCCGGGTTATCTGCTCCCTGGACAACATAAAGAACGTTCTCCTTAAGATCCTTACCGGCAACATACCAGGGCTCTCCCGCCCCGTTACCCTTACCCCCGCCTATACCCAGGCCCCTTCTCTGGCCGAGGGTATAATACATCAGCCCATCATGCCGACCGATAACCTCTCCGGAAAGGGTCCTGATCTCTCCCGGCTGGGCGGGTAGATAGTTGCTCAAAAACTCCTTAAAATTCCTCTCACCGATAAAACAGATTCCGGTACTGTCCTTTTTTTCAGCCGTCTTCAGTCCGGCCTCCCTGGCTATCTCCCTGACCCTTTTCTTGGTTAGATGACCGATGGGAAAGAGGGTTTTGGCGAGCTGTTCCTGACCCAGGGTACAGAGAAAATAGGTCTGATCTTTATCGGGATCCTTACCCCTGAGCAGGCGGTACCCCCCTTCCAGATAATCAATCCGGGCATAATGGCCGGTAGCCAGGTAATCGGCATCCAGCTTCAGGGCATAATCAAGGAAGGATTTAAATTTTATCTCCTTATTACAAATAACATCAGGGTTAGGGGTCCGACCCCTTTTATATTCCTCCAAAAAGTATTTAAATACCCTGTCCCAGTACTCATTTTCAAAATTAACCGTATAATAGGGAATTCCTATCTGATGGCAGACCCTTTTTACATCTTCATAATCCTCTGTAGCCGTACAGTAACCATCCTCGGCCTCTTCGTCCCAGTTTTTCATAAAAATCCCGATAACTTCATAGCCCTCTTCTTTGAGCAACAGGGCTGCTACCGAAGAATCAACTCCACCGGACATTCCCAGTATAACCCTGGTCTCTGCAGGCGCCTTTTCCATCTTTATCAATCCTTTAAATTAATTGCTCTTCCTCTTCCTTGACCTAATTTTGCAATATATATTATTACCCTAATTCGTACCGGTTATAAATTATAACACGCAAAAACCTGATGGGCTTACCCTCAAATAAGTACTGTTTTTACTTTCCTCGAGGAGCCCAACCTGTCTTTTTTATCCACGATAGGTAAGGCCGGGAAAGAAAAAACTCCGGCCCAAAACCGGAGTTAACCTTAACGTATATATTCAAATCCCGGAATCTTTACCTTATTCTCCAGCCATTTAAACAGCTGGGTAAAGAAGAGGACGATTACCAGATAGATTAGAGCAACAATTAAATAAACCTTAAAGAATTCATAATTCCTGCTGGCAATAAACTTGGCCTGGGTCATCATTTCAGGGGCACCGATAATATAGGCCAGTGAGGTATATTTTAAAAGATAGATAAATTCATTAGTCCAGGAAGGGATCACCCTCCTTAAGGCCTGGGGAAGGACGATATATCTTATCCCCTGCCATTTCGTCATCCCGATAGAAAGGGCAGCCCGAATCTGTCCTGAACTGACCGACTGGATCGAGCCCCTGAGATACTCCGCCTGGTAACAGCCACTGTTGATGGTAAAACCGATCAGAGCAACGGCCAGTGCGGGCAGCCTGATCCCATAGGGGGGAAGGCCGAAATAGAGGATAAAAAGCTGGGCCAGGAGGGGTGTTCCCCGGATAAGCTCGATAAAAACGGTAATAACACCGGAAACAATCTTACTCCCGTAGACCTTGCCCAGAGAAAGGAAGATGCCGAGAACCGTTCCCAGGATTATAGAGATTACCGTAAGCATGATAGTAACTCCCAGGCCATCCATCAGGGCGGGAAAGCTATCCATAAAAAGCTGAAAAAAATCTGCCATCAGGCACCCCCCTCTCCGTAAAGCTCGTTCAGTTTAAAGAGGAACTCTTTTGTCCTCTCCTCCCTGGGGTTATTAAAAAGCTGCTCCGGCGGGCCCTGCTCCACAATCTTTCCGTTCTCCATAAAGATGATCTCATCAGAGACTGATTTGGCAAACCCCATCTCATGGGTAACGATTAGCATTGTCATTCCTTCCCTGGCTAGATCCCGCATAACGGTTAAAACCTCGCCGATCAGTTCCGGGTCGAGAGCAGATGTAGGCTCATCAAAGAGGATTAACTTCGGCTGCATCGCCAGGGCCCTGGCGATACCTACCCTCTGTTTCTGGCCACCGGATAACTGCGCCGGATAAGAATCGGCAAAATCCTGTAGCCCGACCCTTTCCAGCTCGAACATGGCCAGTTCTTCCGCCTCACTCTTTTTCATCTTCTTGACCTTAGTCAAACCGATCATGATATTCCCCTTTGCCGTCAGGTGGTCAAAAAGGCCGAAATCCTGAAAGACGAACCCGATCTGCTGCCTGATCCTACTGATATCGTGAGTGGTTGTCACATCAACATCCTCCAGATAGATATGCCCCTTATCTGGCGGGATCAACATATTGATATTATTTAACATGGTACTCTTCCCGGTACCGCTGGTGCCAATTACCACCTTGGTCTCTCCCTGTTTCAGGGAAAGGGAGATCCCCTTTAGCACCTCATTATCACCAAAACTCTTATGCAGGTCTACAATTCTAAGAATCTCTTTTTTGCTCATCTGGACCCCCCTTCAACCCCGATCCCGGGTATCTTCATCCTCTCTTCCAGTTTGCCGAGAATAGTATTAATCGTTACTGTCATGATAAAATATATTGCGGCTATTGTCAAATAGATTGTCATCGGCTCAAAGGTAGTAGCTATAATATAACTTCCATGGCGCAGTAGTTCAATTACCCCCAGTGCATAGGCAAGCGAGGTATCCTTCAAAACAATTGCCGCCTCGTTAGCAAAGGGAGGAATTGCAATCCGGACTGCCTGTGGCAGGATAATATAGATGAAGGCCTGCACACGGTTCATCCCCAGTGAAAGGGCTGCTTTCATCTGAGTCCCGCTGACAGACTGGATCGCTCCCCTGTAAATCTGGGACTGATAGGCAGCACTCCTTAACCCGATTCCCAGAACAGCTGCAATAAAGGGCGAAAACTTTATCCCGGCATTAGGAAAACCGTAAAATATTAAAAAGAGGATTACCAGCAAAGGTATGCTCCTGAGTACCCGTTCATAGACCGAGACCAATCCTCTGATCAGATAATTACCGTAGATCTGACCAAAAGCCAGGGGGAGACCCAGGATAATCCCTAAACCCAGTCCGGCTATAGTTAATTTAATAGTAACTAGAGCCCCCTCCAGTAAATTGGGAAGGGAGCTCCAGACCAGCTGTAGTTTATCGATAACCAAACACCTTCTTTACTCTCTTTTTCGTTCGGCAACTTGCTTTACCCTCAACCAACTGCAAATAGAGTAATCAAAAAATTTCCTGCGACGCACTCGATGTGCTAGTGTCTAAACCATCCTTGCGCAATTTAAAAGAAGATTTAGACTGACGCGCTTGATGCGCTAGTGCAGAAACCATCCATGCGTAAGTAAAAAGAAGGTTTCTGCAATCGGAAACATCTATTTGCAGTCATCTATTTACCGAAGTATTTATCGATCAGTTCATCCATCTTACCCGATGCCCTTAGCTCTTCAATACCCTCATTGATCATCTGCAGGAGTTCGCTATTACCTTCCTTAACAGCGATCCCGTACTGCTCACCGGTAATTATTTCAGCAACTATCTCTACCGGTTTCAGCTCGCTAAATCTCTTGGCAACCGGGGTATCCAAAACAACGGCATCAAGGTTACCATTGATCAGATCACTGATAACCAACACAAAGGTATCATAATGGACAACCCTACCGGTGAGAATCCCTTTATCCTTCAGGTTCTCGGTTACCCAGAGATCACCGGTGGTTCCGGTCTGAACACCGACATCATTCTTACCGAAGAGGGCAGTCAAGTTCTTTCCCGAGCCTTCCTTGACGATTACTGCCTGATTTGCGGAGTAATAGGGGATAGAGAAGTCGACAACCTTTTCCCTCTCCGGAGTAATCGTCATTCCGGCAGCAATAATATCCAGATTCCCTGTCTTCAGAGCGGCGATCAGGGAATCAAAACTTATATCCTTAACCTCAACATCAAAACCCTTAAGTTCACCGATAGCCTTGATCAAATCTATATCAAAACCAACAATCTTTCCGTCTTCAACATATTCAAAAGGCGGGAAACCGGCACTTGTTCCCACAATATAGGTCTTTGCCAGAGCGATTGTCCCCATACCCAGAACCAGCATACCTACCAATAATACAATAAGCATTGATTTAAATTTCATTTAGATAACCCCCTAAAGATTATATTCTAAAATACTTTTATCCGTACCGTTATTCTTTCTTACCGTTTCTCTCTTCTTTAAGGTCAATTTTATCCTCCAAGGAATTAGAGTACCCAACACCTCCTTCTAGCTCCTTACTCTTAAAACCCCCTTCAGTTTTAAATTATTCAATAAGCCGCTCTAAAATACCCGGAAAAGATACAGACCTTTTTGCATAATTATTCATTTATGTTTATATATATTCGACGCCACCCCTGATAATCCTGCTTAAGTTAAGAAAAAATTAAATTTAAAACTTTCATAATATATATTTCTATTAAAACCACACAATATCCTGCCTCTATCAATATATTTTATAAGTTTTTTCCAGATTAGCACTTAAGGAAATTTATTCAAAATATACCTTTAAAAAAACCACAGGCAGAAATAGAATACACTGCCTGTGGCTATTTATTGTTTAAAAGAAAAACTATGTAATGGACACAGGCCGTGCATAAAAAATATCCATTATAGTATTACTGACCGGTCTTATCACAATTATTCTTAATCTGATCATTCCGCACGACCTCCTTAAAAATATAATTATGGTAATACCTTAATATTATAACTGCAAAAAATAAATTATACAAGTAATTTTTAACGTTACATTTTTATATAAAATGCCACTCCTCCATCCTCATTCCTGGCCCAGACCATTCCCTGATGCATATCAACAATTAGCTTTACTATAGCCAGGCCAAGTCCAAAATCCCCATCATCTCCCTTTTTATACTTTTTAAAGAGGTTTTCCATAATCTCTTTTTCAATCTCAGGCCCATCATTCCAGATTTTAAGAAGAATATAGGACTCGTTTGCTTTATTAATTTTGTTTAAATTTATCCTGATTGTCTCTTTAGCATATCTAATTTGATTATCCAGTAAGTTTTCCAGTGCAATTTTTAACTTATCTTCATCGCCTTTAATAACTGCTGTAACAAGATTAATGTCCCAGTTAATGTCAGAGCTGCGCCATTTAAAACTATTAATTGTTTTCCTTACCAATTCAGCCAGGTCAAATTCCTTTTTTTCCAGCCGGTGAGTAGACAGATAATCAAACTTGGTCAAATTTAATAGGGAGCGAACCCTTTTTTCTAATCTCTCAGTTTCTTCTTCAATAACTTTTACAGAATTTTCAAGATTTCCTCTGGGAAAAATTCCATCACTAATGGACTGGGCATAACTACGGATAACCATGATAGGTGTCTTTAGTTCATGAGAAACCTGCTGAAGAAAAGACTGCTGTTTCCGATCCTGTTCCACTAACTGACAGCGCATCCATTCAATCGTTTCACCCAGTTTACCTATTTCATCTCCCCTGTTTAGGGAAACTGGCTTATCCCATTTTCGTACTGCAATCTCTTTTACCTTTGCCTGCAGTTGTACTAAAGGTCTAGTTAGATACCTGGTTATAAAAATTGAAGCAACCCAGCTAATAAGGAGGACAAAAACCAAAATGCTAATTAAACTCCGCAAGGTTGTTTGAACAAAATTATCTCTATACCTGCCCAACAAAAAAGAAACCAAATAACCACTTTTTCCATTCAGTTCTGCTCTTCTGACTACATACATAATTTTCTGGTTATTTATTTCTCTTGAATAGTGCTTTATTTCCTGCTGTTGATTCTGAACATCAACCTTTATTTCTTCCAAAATATCCGGGTCTAAATGCCGACCCAGTATTTCACCTTGATCGGCTAGAAAAAAATGGTTTACTACCCTTATGGGTAAATGTGGTGGTTTCTTCTTTTTTACTTTTAAATCTGCTTTTTCTGTTAGCAAATCAGCACTACCATAGTTTAAAAAATATTCCTGAGAATCTTCTATTCTGGCATAGGTCTCAGTGGTAAATGACTTCCTTAATACTAGCGGAAATAGAACTGTAAGCAGAGCAACGGAAACCCCTAATACTATCCCCAGGATAATCCAGATTTGAACGGCCAGGGGTTTATTCTTCAAACGACGCATACGGATTCACCAGCTTGTAACCATAACCATAAATGGTTTCTATATTTAAAAGGGGTAGTTTTTTTCTTAAACGTCTGATCAGATCATCAACTACCCTATCTGTTCCGAAGTAATTGTCACCCCATACAGCGGTTAAAATCTGTTCCCTTGATAAGGCCTGCTGCAAATTTCTTAATAAGTAGGTTAAGAGCTCAAACTCCAGGGATGTAAGTTCAATTATTTCACCTTCAGAAGTAAAAACCGCTCTTTTACTTAAAGCTATTTTGTATTGATTATATAATATTGTTTTTTCTTCTTTGTCGTGACCCTTATAAATCCTTTCCAGTAGTTTGCGAGTTCTGATAACCAGCTCTCTTGGAGAAAAGGGTTTGGCCAGGTAATCATCACTGCCTTTTTCCAATCCGATAATTCTGTCCAAGTCAGCATCACGGGCCGAAATAAAGATAACAGGAAGATGGGGATCATCTTCCTTAATCTCAGTTATAAGTTGATAGCCATCAATATCGGGGAGCATGATATCCAGTATCCAGAGATGAGGTTTATCAACAATAGCCTTTTTCGCCTTTACCCCTGTTAAAAAGGACTTTACTTGCCAACCTTCATTTTCCAGGTAAGATGTCAATAGTCGGTTTAAGTTTTCGTCATCTTCGACTAGATATATTTTAAAACTCATGCTTTCACCTTCTTCAGTTATAAGTTTTTCCCCATTAAAGTATAACCGATGCAAAAAATATTTTCAATTTAGAAAGAAACGGTAGGAAATTTTCTCTAGAAGTTATTCATAACTAAGCGCTATAACAGGGTCTAGTTTTGCAGCCTTAATAGCAGGATATATTCCAAAAAACACACCAACCAGTAAGGAGAAACTAAAGGCCAATACTACAGTAGGGACCGAAATAATTAGAGGCCAACCCCCTATTTGAGCAACCCCAAAAGCACCAAGCCATCCAATAATAACACCAACTATTCCTCCCAGACTGCTCAAAGTTAAAGATTCAATTAAAAACTGACTAAGAATATTTCGCCTTTTTGCACCCAGTGCCTTACGAATACCAATTTCCCTGGTTCTTTCTGTTACTGAAACCAGCATAATATTCATAATCCCTATCCCACCAACCAGGAGTGAAATGGCTGCAATACCACTGAGCATCAATTTCATACTTCCGGTTACCTCGGTAATGGTATCCAACAGTTCATCCTGGCTCATAAGGCTAAATTCTTCATCTCCACCAAAATGTTTAGTTAACATATATTCTATCTGTTCTACCGCCTGGCCAGCCTCATCAGCTGATGCTGCCTGGGCTATAAAACTTCCTATATATCTACTGTTGCTTATCATATTAAGATATGTTGTAATAGGAATATAAGCACTGGAATTAAAATCCCCTGTAATACCCCTTTCCTTTTCTTCCATGACCCCAATTATGTTAAAAATGAAGGTATGTTTATTATAATAAAACGTAATCTTGGAACCGATTGGGTTAACATCACCATATAACTCATCTACCAGTTCTGAACCCAATACAATTACATTAGAAGCATTATCAAGGTCATACTGGCTAAAAAATTTCCCTTTTTCTGGATAATACTTATTTGCATTCTGATATTCCACAGTAGTACCAATAACACTTGCCTGTATATTATTATCACCCATTATAAAATATCCAGAAGCCTGGCTCTTCGGTATTACCCTGGTAACTGAGGGACAGAATTCTTCTATAGCTTCTCCTAATTCCAGGGTAAAAACCTCTTCTGCTGTAGTGCTGAGCCGCCCAAAATAACCCCTGGTAGTTCCTTTATTAATTGTAATAAGATTTGACCCTAAATCAGCAATACGGCTGGTTACCTGTTCCTGTGTACCTGAGGCAATAGCAATAACAGCTATTACTGCTCCAACGCCAATGATAATTCCAAGCATAGAAAGCAGTGTCCTCATTTTATTACTCCATAAACTACGAATAGCTATCTTTATTGTCTCTAATAACATTAGGCTATCACCTCATCTCTCCTAATTTCCCCATCTACCAGGTATATAATTCTCTGTGCATGTTCTGCAACACTATCCTCATGGGTTACCAGAATAATAGTATGCCCCTGTTCATTCAGGTCACGAAAAACCCTCATAATCTCCTCTTCCGTTTTTGTATCCAGATTACCTGTAGGTTCATCAGCCAGTATAAGAGCAGGATTATTTACTAAAGCCCGGGCTATAGCCACCCGTTGTTTTTGCCCTCCTGATATTTCATTAGGATAGTGTTTAAGACGATGGCCCAGACCAACCTTTTCCAGCATTTCTGTAGCAATTTTGCGCCTCTTGTTTTTCTTTACCCCGGCATATATAAGAGGCACTTCAACATTATGGAGGATTGAGGTCCTGCTAAGTAAGTTAAATTGTTGAAAGACAAAACCAATATAGTTATTACGAATATCAGCCAGCTGGTCATCCCCCAAACCTGCCACATCATTTCCTTTTAAATAATATTTCCCAGAAGTAGGCCTATCCAGACAGCCCAAAAGATGCATTAAAGTTGATTTGCCAGATCCAGAAGGTCCCATGATGGCAACCATCTCTCCCTTTTTAATTTCAAAGGATATACCTTTAAGGGCTTTTACTTCTATTTCCCCATTTTTATAGATTTTGGTTAAATTTTCAATTTTAAGCATTATGGTCGCCCTCCCCTCATTCCTCCAAAACCGCCACCGGGCATAAACCCAGCCGGCCGATTTGCTTGGGGCTGAGGCATAATACCCTCCTTCAGCGCCTGCTGATAGGTATTGACAATTATTTTATCTCCTGGTTGCAGGCCTGACTCTACAGCTATTTTAAGGCCGTTACTTAAGCCAGTTTTAATAGGTATAAGCTGCTGTCTACCCTCATCATCCACCTTAATTACAAATTCCCTCCCATTTTGATTGATAACTGCAGTAATAGGCACAACAACCTGATTTTCTACCTTGCCAACAATAATATCAAGCTCTGCTGATACGCCTAATTTAATATCATAATCACTGTTATCCAGCAATACTGTTACCGGAAGGGTCACAATACTACTATTATTTTCTGCTTGATCGGCAATTTCTACTACCTGACCGGTAATTACTTTACCAGGCAGGGATTCCAGAGTTACTACTGCCTTCTGACCCAGCTTGACATTGGGAATATCACTTTCTTCAATAGATACTTCAACTTCTAATCTGCTATTATCTATAATTGTAGCAGCAGTACCGCTGGTATAATAACCCCCTTCTTCAACATTTATATCTGTTATTACCCCGTCAAAGGGGGCTGTTAATTCCATATTTTCTAATTCCTCTCTGGCCAGTTCCAAATTAAGCCTGGCTTCCTCAATTTCACTATTGGAACCATTTATTTTTGCTTTATTGTAGGCGTTCTGTGCTTTAATGTAATTTAATTTTGCCTCGGTCTTATCAAGTTCCATCAAAAGCTGACCTTCCTCTACCCGGTCACCTTCTTCAACATATATTTTTTTAATTTTAGTACTCCCACTGCTCCGGGTAGGAAAAGAGAGATTCTTTTCTTCAATTGGAGCCACATATCCAGTGGCAGCAATAGTTTTTTCTAAACTCCCTTTTTTGACCTCTACTACCATTCGGGGATTTATTACCTCCTGTCCGGCTGCTTCACTCTGGTAATAAAATTTATAATAAACCCCTCCTGCTGTAGCCAGAACCAGTATAATTATAACTATTAATTTCCAGTGCTTTTTTATCATTTAAAACCCTCCCAAAATATCATCACTTTTAATAAATGTTATTAATTCAATTTTATTAATTAAAAGCTGGTCCTGAAAACTTTTAAAATTAATTTCAGATTCTTTTCTCTGCAGACAAAGCTCTTCATAATCATTTTTGTCAATCAAACCCATTTCATATTGCTGACGGCCTACCTTCTCCTCGTAAACACTTTTTTCCAGTTTTAATTCTTCCTGCTGTAGTTTAGACTGGCTAAGTTCAACTTTATTTATCTGTTGTTTGAGCTGCAATTCCAGTGCAGCATAAAGGTCATTATATTCAGCCAGATTATTAGCTATTTCCACCTCTTTTTCCTCATATTTAAGTTCCCGCTGCCCTCCATCATAAAGGTTATAGGACAGGCTTAAACCAATAGATATTTCCTCTTCTTTACTATTATAATTTCCACTTAAATTTAGTTCCGTCTTTCCTTCTCCTTTTAACCATTCTAACTCCTGCTTTAAAACCTCTCTGTCAATACGGTTAGCTAACAATTCATAACTATTTTGTTCAACAGCAGGCATTAATTTTGATTCATCTAACTCCTGCCCTGTAAGCTGTTCAGCCTTTTCACTTAGTTGAGCAATCAATTTAGATTGATCATCAATAACCAGCTCCTGTTCTTTTTCTAAACCGAGCTCCTGGTAAAGAGATAGTTTTACTTCTTCAATTTGCTTTTCAAGGTCATCCAGCTGATACCTGGCATCTGCCAGACTTATTTGTGCCGTCAGGACTTCTTCCCGACCTGCTTCGCCCATTTCTTGTTTTAATAATACTTCATTGAGATTATCCTCAGCCAGTTCCAGCCCCTGCTGATAAACTTCATGCTTTTCTGTCAATCTGCTTAGATTTAAATATTTTTCCAGCCAGGATATAATTTTAGCTGCCTTTTCCTGTGACAATTTTCCCTGTGCCTTTATCAGTTCCTGTTCTATTTTATAATATTGTTTGGCTGACTCTGTTGGCACCGAAGGAAGAAGGGGGTAACGAAGAGCAATAGATAAATCAGGATTAGAGTCATTTTCTGTCACAGTAATTTCCGGTTCTATCGTCAATCCTGAAGAAAAGACCCTGCTTATCCCCAAATTTACCCTGTTTTCTTCTATCCTATTATTACTATCTTCAAAAGTATATCCATAGTCTGCTCCCATTTTAACCTGCCAATCCTGTCCGGCTTTAATTAAGGCCAGATCCCTCTCCAGACCGGCAATATTTTCTTCCAAATTCCTTAAATCACTATTTTTCTTCAAACCCTGTTTTATTGCTTCTTCCAGTGTAAGCTCTAATGCTGTGCTTATTCCGCTTAATGTAAATACCAGTATTAGCAAAACTAAAACTGTTAATATTTTATTCGTCTTCACTAATTTCATTAGCAAACACCTCTGATTGGAGACCTATTGTCTGTCTTAGAGATTGTTCTTCAAGATAATAACTGGCAATAGCATTTTTGTATTCATACTCTGCCTGCAGCATATTTATCTCATATTGAAGAACATCTGTTATAGTTAATAAGCCAATTTCGTATTGTTTTTGTACTAAACGGTACTTTTCCTGAGCTTCCGTTAATCGTTCTTTCTTCAACCCCATATTTTTAACTGCCTGCTTAAATTGATAATATGTTTCCTGAACAGAGTTAATTATATCCTCTTTGGTTTTTTCTTTATCTACCTGAGATAACTCCAGAGCAATTTTTTTAAGTTCCTTATCCAGTTCTGCTGAGGAGACTTTAGTCCTTTCCAGATCTATCCTGGCCAGTTCCAGCTCTTCTCCCTTCAACTGCAGTTCTATACTATTTTCCAGGGCAGCATTAATTGCTTCCTTTTCTGTAATCTGCCACACCTCTGGATGTTTCAGATCAGCCAGTACCGGTTCAGTTTCGGTAAGTCCCAGAGTTGTTTTAAATTCCCTAAGATTCTGCTGATAATCATCTCTGGCGGTTTCCAGTGCAAACTCAGCATCTTTATAAGTATTTTCCTGTTCTAAGAGGTCAACACTCCCTATATCACCAATCTCATATTGTGCTTTAGCTTCTTCAAGCAGAAACTTTTCTACCTCCACTTTTTTCTCTTTTACTTCAAGGTCTAAATTATATAACCAGAGTTTTGTATACTGCTGAATAGTATTATTTATTACAGTATTTATAGTATTCTGGTATGTATTTTCTGCAACATTTAAATTATATTCTGCCTGCAGTTCACTATATCGCGACTGATTTAATAAATTATTAGCCTTCTTCTTTTGATATTCCAGCTTTGCTTTTTCCAGGTTGAGAGTAGCTAGCTTAAGCTCCAGGTTTTGCTCCTTAGCAATATTTATAGCTGACTCCAGGTCAAGGTTTTTCACCTCTGCAGACACTACAGGTAAGGAAACACTCATTACTAAGATAATCAAGGCAATACAATTTAATAACTTTCTCATACAATTACCTCCCAATTAGTTTTATTTCTTTACAATATAGACTAAATTATAAATGTCAAGAAAATATCGCAAGATTGTGGGAAATTGTGTGAAGGCCAGGTCGCTGTTGAGGCGGTAATATTAAATCGGGGTGGTGATACTGAAAAAGAGGGATCCCAGATGATGAAGATCCCTCTTTTATTCCGATTTTTACGCATCACAAGTGGTACGGTTCACCCCGTATTATCTTAAAGGCCCGGTAGACCTGCTCCAGCAGGATTAAGCGGACCATCTGATGGGTGAAGGTCATATGGGAGAGGGAAAGGCGGTAATCCCCCGCCTTAAGTACTTCCTTACTTAATCCCAGAGCGCCACCGATGATAAAGGTGATACTGCTATAACCCTTAAGCTGCAGGTTCTTAATTGATTTAGCCAGTCCGGGAGAGGCCATCGGTTTCCCCTTGACATCGAGGACAATGGTATAGGTGTTTTTAGGAATTCCGGCCAGAATCCGTTCCCCTTCCCTCTCCTTTATCTGCTCAATCTGGCCCTTATCCGAATTATTCGGTATCCTTTCATCAGTAATCTCTATCATATTTACCCTGGTGTAAGGACGTAAGCGCTTTACATACTCATCTATACCTATCTGCAGATAGTCTTCTCTTACCTTACCAACAGCCAGAATATTAATCTCCATTAAGACCCCTCCTTACTACAAATAGTCCAGTTCCAGATTACAAATAGGTTCAGTAATGCATAGAGATATTAAGAAAAGCATCGTAATCCTTAACAAATACCAGAGGGGCATCCTCAACCTTATCCGGTTCCTCATTTATAATTATCGGTATCCTCCTGACCTCGGGCTCCGTAAAAAAGGAAGGGATCAATAGATAGATAAGGAGGATTGCAATAATAAAAACTATTAATAAAAACAGCGGGAAATAGCGCCAGTTAACTCCATTGTCATTTTTGAAAAAGGATTTCATCCTTGAACCACCCCTCAACCAACCCTGTATAATTGAGTCGGTCGCTCCCGGAAGGCCAAATTGAGCTGTAGATTCTCCCCAATATAAAGCCCTTCATCCTCAAGGCTATTTTTAACAGTTATATAAGCCAGTTCCGGTATATTATTATCTTTGCTTAGATGGGCCAATAATATACAGGGGAAATTACTGTTAATCAATTTGGGAAGCAGTGCTGCCGTATCATCATTGGAAAGATGACCCTTCTCCCCATTTATCCTGTGTTTTAAAGGCCAGGGGTAAGAACCAGTCATCAGCATCTCCAGGTCATGGTTCGCCTCAATAATTAACATATCCAGGCCCCATAATAAATCCTTTACACGTTCCGGAACGAAACCCATATCGGTAGCAACCCCGACCCTGGTTTCACCGGAATTTATTATGTAGCCCACAGGATCATTGGCATCATGCGGAATGGAGAAGGGCCTGATCCCCAGGTCCCCTACCATAAAATCGCCCTGAAAGATCCTGCAGTTTCTTTCCTTTATTTTACCGAGAGATGGGGCAGCTCCCTGCCAGGTCAGGTCATTGGCATAGATAGGCAGGTCATAACGGCGGGATAAAACCCCCACCCCCTTAATATGATCTGAGTGTTCATGGGTAACCAGGATTGCATCCAGCTCCTCACCGCAGGCACCGATCTTTTTTAACCGCTCATCAATTTCCTTACCGCTCAGACCGGCATCAATCAGAATCCTTGTCTTGCTATTTGAGATATAGATAGAATTTCCCGAACTACCGCTAGCCAGCACCGAAACTTCCATTTCCATGGTTTCACCACACTTCTTGCAGGATTTTTGCTAAAAAAGGCGAAATAAGTACTTAGACTCAACTAGGAGGAATAAATCAATGATTAAAGTACTGGTTGTAGATGACTCAGCCTTTATGAGACAGCTCTTTAAAAAAACTATTGAAAACGAACCCGATTTAAAGGTTATTGCAACTGCCCGGAATGGGAAAGAGGCTTTAAAGAAAATTAAGGAATTAACCCCGGATGTAGTTACTCTTGATATTGAAATGCCCGTCCTTAACGGTCTCGATACATTAAAAAAAATCATGGCAGCCTCCGACCCGGTACCAACAATCATGGTCAGTGCTCTGAGCAACAGGGAGATAATATTAAACGCCCTGGAAATAGGTGCTTTTGACTTTATTCCCAAACCTTCAGGCTCTATCTCCCCTGACATTAGTGATATAACAAAGGAATTACTGGCAAAAATAAGGGCAGCAGCCGCTCTGGATAAACCCCTGCGTAATATTAAACTGATCAGGCCCTATCAGAACAAAGTTAAAAGAATAAGGCGAGATAATTTCCCAATAATCGCCATCGGGGCTTCCTCAGGCGGCCCCAAAGCTTTAAAGGAGATTATCCCTGTCTTCCCGGCAGATTTTCCGGCAGCCTTGATCATTGTCCAGCATATGCCGGCCGGATTCACAACCTCCCTGGCCCAGAGACTTAACCAGGAATCGGCCATTACGGTTAAGGAAGCTACCGAATTTGACCGTATCGAGCCCGGGCTTGCCCTGGTTGCCCCCGGCAACTACCATCTGGAAGTTAACCAGGACGGGGGGATAATTCTAAACCAGGCTCCACCCAAATGGGGGGTTAGGCCCTGTGTGGACTACATGCTTACCTCTGCCGGCAGGCATTTTAAAGAAAGGGTAATCGGTGTCATCCTAACCGGAATGGGCCATGATGGTGCAGAAGGTATGCAGGTTGTCAAAAATAATCATGGTTATGGTATTGTGGAAGATAAAAGCACCGCCCTGGTTTACGGTATGCCCGGATCTACCATCAAAGCCAATGCCTACGATGAAATCTTACCCCTGCAGCAGATTCCCTTCAGGATAATCGAATTAATTGAAAGGAGATTTTAGATGTCGATGACCTTTAATGAATTCAAGGATAGAGCCACTAAAATACTCAACTTAAAGCTAGATGGATATAAATTAAATAGAGTACAGCGCAGGACAGATAGCTTGATGCGCCGTTATAATATTAGCAATTATGACGAATGCCTTAAACGATTGGAAAAGGATAAGGATTTTCGAGCTGCCTACCTGAACCACTTTACCATTAACACATCCGAATTCTTTCGTAATCCCGAAAACTTTTCCTACCTCCAGAAAAATATCTTCCCTGCCCTTTTTAAGTCCGGTAGTAGAATTAAAATCTGGAGTGCCCCCTGTTCCAACGGTTCGGAGCCCTATACCCTGGCTATCATTTTAGCAGAACTCAAGTATAAAACAAACCAGTATCAGATCCTGGCCAGTGACCTGGATCCCAATATAATTGAGGTGGCTAAAAAGGGAATCTATGGTTTAAATTCCTTACAAAATGTACCTGATCATTTATTACATAAATACTTCACCCTTCTTCCGGGTAATGCCAATAAATATCAATTGAAAGAGAGTATTATCAGCCGGGTAACCTTTGAAATAAAGGATCTAATTAATGAGCCCTATCCGGATGATTGGGATTTGATTCTCAGCCGCAATTTCTTTATCTATTTGACTAAAGATTTTAAAGAGAAACTGGTCCAGAAATTTTCCGCGGCTCTCAAGCCAGGCGGATATTTATTTTTAGGTAATACCGAATTTATCTTTAACCCGGAAAAATATGGTTTAAAAAAGGTATATTCTTCTTTTTATCAGAAGATAGAATAAGGATGCCTATTCCTCTTCTTCCCAGCTGAGATGGTAGATTAAACTGACAATCCCTACAGCCAGGTCCTCATTACGGACTACTATATCCTCGGGAAGAATTAACCGGGTAGGAGCAAAATTCCAGATGGATTTAATACCTACGTCAACCAGCTGTTGAGCTACCTCCTGGGCTGCACTTGCCGGTACGGTAATAATCCCTATTTTTATATCCTTTTCTTTAACAACCTCCTTAAGTTCCTTCATGCTTCTAACTGTAATCTCTCCAATTTTATTCCCGATCTTACCCAGATCGGCATCCAGGACCTCGGCAATCTTAAGCCCCATTTTGGCAAATCCCTGATAATTAACCAGAGCCCTGCCCAGATTACCCGCCCCGATTAAAACAGCCGGCCACAGTCTATTTACCCCCAGTATCTTACCGATGGATTTTTTTAAAGAGGCCACATCATAACCAACACCCCTGCGGCCGAATTCCCCGTAATAAGAGAGGTCCTTTCTGACCTGGGTCGAGGGGATTCCCAGCTTGCCACCAAGCTCCTTGGAGGAGACAACCTCAACATCTTCAAAGGTCTCCAGTTTGTCTAAACACCGGTAATATAATGGTAATCTCTCTACCGTTGCCCTGGGTATGGAACTACGGTTCTTCACTCTTCTTCACTCCTTTAATAGGTTGGTTTGAATCTATTAAAAATCTTCTAATTTAATCATCTTCTAGTTAGGTTATTATAATTATAACAAAAAATAAGGTAGATGTCAGCAATTTCCCTTATTTCAGGTAAAGAAGCGGAAAACCCATCTGTTCCCAGATGGGTTAGCAGAAACTGTTCTCCGGTTCCGGTATCTAAACCGTTATTTTACTTTACTACCATTGCTGATGTCCTTTTCCACGGTAGTTAGTGTTAAATCTCCTTCCTCATTTGAAGCAGCCAGGATCATACCGTTGGACTTGACTCCGAAGATGGTTGCGGGCTCCAGGTTGGCTACCATGATTATCTTTTTACCGACCAGCTCATCGGCCTGGTAGTGTTTGGCTATACCGGCCACCAGCTGTCTCTGCTCTTCACCCAGATCAACCTGAAGTTTCAGGAGCTTGTTACTACCTTCAATCCTCTCGGCTTCGAGCACCTCTGCAACCCTCAGATCCAGTTTGGTAAATTCCTCGAAACTGACTAAATCCTTCTCTTCATTTTTAGCTTCTGCTTTAGCTTTTTTGGCCTCTGCAGCAGTATGGTTAGATGTATCTTCTTTGAAAATTTTCTCATCCCTCACTTTATCCTCAACCCCTTCAAAGTATTTCTCCAGATCTATTCTGGGGAAGATCGGTTCGCCCTTATTAACCCTCGTCCCTGCGGGCAAAACCCCCCATTCCTTCAGGTCATCCCAGCTGGTCTTTCTGATAAGCTCTTCAACTCCCATCTGCCGCCCGATCTTATAAGGGGTCTCTATTAGATAGGGTTTCAAAAGACCGGCGATAATCCTCAGAGACTCAAGTAAATTGTACAACACCGTGCCCAGTCTATCCTTTTTATCCTCATCCCGGGCCAGAATCCAGGGTGTTGTCTGATCAATATACTTATTTGCCCTCCGAATATAGTTCCACAGCTCCTCCAGAGCTACGGTAAAGCGGAGTTTCTCCATATTCTCTTCAACCAGCTTTATTGTCTTACTGGCAAAATTTTTCAGATCATCATCGACATCCTCTGCCTGGCCTGCTTCGGGGATAACACCGTCAAAATACTGTTCCACCATACTGATGGTCCGGTTAAGCAGATTACCCAGATCATTGGCCAGATCGGAATTGATCCGCTGAATCAGGGCCTCAGTTGAATAGGTACCATCTGTACCGAAGGCCACCTCCCGTAACAGGTAGTAGCGGATGGGATCAACCCCGAAGTCATCAATCAGGATATTGGGGTCGACCACGTTGCCCTTGGATTTGGACATCTTACCCGTTTTGGTCAGCAACCACCCATGGCCGAAGACCTTTTTGGGCAGAGGCAGATCGAGGGCCATCAGGATAATAGGCCAGATAATGGTGTGAAAACGCAGGATATCCTTGCCGACCAGATGGATATCGGCAGGCCAGTAATGGTTAAAATTCTCTTCATCGGTCAGGTAGCCAATAGCGGTGATATAGTTGCTCAAGGCATCAAACCAGACATAGATAACGTGGTTATCATCAATAGTAACCGGGATGCCCCAGTCAAAGGTGGTTCGGGATACGCTTAAATCGTCCAGGCCCTGTTCGATAAAGTTAATCATCTCATTACGCCGGCTCTCCGGCTGTATGAAGTCAGGGTTATTTTTGATATGCTCCAGCAGTCTATCGGCATACTTGCTCAGTTTAAAGAAGTAGCTCTCTTCCTCCACCCATTCAACCTGCCGGCCGCAGTCCGGACAGGTCTTATCCTCTGCAAGCTGCCTCTCCGTCCAGAAACTCTCACAGGGGGTACAGTACCATCCTTCATACTTCCCCTTGTAAATATCCCCCTTATCATAGATCTTCTTAAAGATTTCCTGGACAACCTTCTCGTGCCTCGGTTCTGTCGTCCTGATAAAATAATCATAGTCAATTCCCAACCTCTGCCAGAGAGCCTTGAAGGTTGCCACGATCTCATCTACATACTCCTTGGGCTCTTTGCCGGCAGCCGCAGCCTTGCGCTCAATCTTCTGCCCGTGTTCATCTGAACCGGTCAGAAACATGGTATCAAACCCCTGCATTGTCTTATACCTGGCCATGGTATCAGCAGCCACCGTAGTATAGGCATGACCGATATGTAGCTTATCACTGGGATAGTAGATCGGGGTCGTTATATAGAAAGTATCCTTAGCCATCGATTTTCTCCTTTCACTCTGATTTTTATCCTCTGGATGATGACAGGTCAACCTCTTTCAATTAGTACCTCACTTCCATTAGCAAACAACTGCAAATAGATGTTGGAGAGATGTTTCAAAAAGGAAATTTCTATAGTTTTAATTTTACTCTAATTTTATTAAACTTTCTACTAGTTGTCAACATGGCCGATTGCTACCGCTTCTTTATAAACCTCTCTCTTCGGAAGGTCCCTGATCCGGGCAACCTCCTTGATGGCCTGCTTTTTCGTTAAGCCCTTCTCCATCATTAATTTAAGGTGCTCCATAATGCTAAGTTCTTCCCAGCCTTCGGTCTCGGGCTCCACCTCTTTTATTCCTTCAATTACGATAACTATCTCTCCCTTGATCTTCCTATCCGCTATTTTCGTCAAAATCTCCTCAGCAGTCCCATATAGTTTTTCCTCATGTATCTTGGTCAGCTCCCTGACCACCGCCAGCCTTCTCTCTCTCAGTACAGATGAAAGCTCAATCAGGGTCTCCTTCAACCTGTAAGGTGATTCATAGAGGATTACTGTCCTGGTCTCTCGCTTAAGCTCCTCTAGCCGTTCTTGCCTCTCCTTGCCTTTGCGCGGGAGAAAGCCTTCAAAGATAAATCTCTCCATATCCAGGCCGGAGACGACCAGGGCAGAGATGGCGGCCGTCGGACCGGGTACAGGTATTATCTCTATCCCCGCCTCAATGGCCTTTTTAATAATTATCAGACCGGGGTCGGAGATTCCCGGCATCCCGGCATCACTAACCAGAGCCAGGTTTTTTCCCTGCTCCAGCATCGATAATAGCTTACCGGCCTTTTCCTGCTCATTATGCTCATGATAACTGGTTAGAGGAGTATCGAGCGCAAAATAATTTAAGAGCCGGGCTGTCCTCCGGGTATCCTCTGCGGCAATCAGGTCAACTTCCTGCAAGGTCTTTAAGGCCCTGTGGGAGATATCATCAAGATTCCCGATCGGTGTCCCGCATATATATAGTTTCCCTCTCTCACTCATGACTATCCTCTCCATAGATTCGTTTTACCGTATCAGTATATTCACTGGAATTCTCCTTATAGACTATCAGGGCCGGCTCAACCTCTAGCCCGGGTTTGGCCCCCTTTCTGGCCTCGATCAAAAATGTCTTACACCCGGTCTTTAACCTGGACTGGATCATCATTAATCTCTTCGGTTCCAGATTATACTCCCTCAAAAGAATCATTATCTCGACTAGACGCAGGGTGCGGTGGACCATGGTCAGCCGCCCGCCAAATCTCAAAAGATCGGCCCCTGCCCTGATGACATCCTCTAAACTGGCATGAATCTCATGCCTGGCAATGGCTATCTCCTTATTTTTAGTAATCTTCCCGCTATTAGGAGGCATATAGGGGGGGTTGGTAACTACCACATCCACACTCTCAGGCTCAATATAATCTGTCGCCTGCCTTAAATCCCCCTCGATTATTTCGATAACATTCTCCAGCCCGTTCATCCTAACACTGCGTCTGGACATCTCAACCAGGGCGGGTTGGATCTCCAGACCGATGACCCGGGCCGGATTTTGTTTGAATGCCAAAAGCAGTGGAATTACTCCACTGCCACTACCGAGGTCAACCACTATTTCTTCCTTTTTAACCCTGGTAAAATTGGCCAGAAAGACCGAGTCATTACCGAATTTAAAAAACCTGGAGTTCTGAATTATCCTTAAGCTTCCGGGGATTAAAAAGTGTATCTCTTCCATATCTACTACTCCTCTAGCCGGTTTTCGATTAATTGCTGACAAAAGAGACAATCGCCCTTCCTCTTTTCACCAAAACTTGGATGACAGATATGATACCCCTCATTATAGAGACGGATTAGATTGGAATAGCCCGCCCCCCTCCGGTCATTCTTTTTCTCAAAGACGAGCTCCTTCAGTTCAGCATTCTCTTCCTTTAATCTCTCATTTTCCTTATATAGATTATAGGTGATATCCTTCAGCCGCTGGAACCTGAGCGACATCTCCTCCAGCTGTTCCTGAAAATAAGCAAGGGCACTTAAAATCTCTTCATCCATTACAGTCTCTCCCTATTTTGCGAAATTGCCAGAAAATCTTAACTAAGTAAGATATTAATTCGATTCATACCCATTGATCTCTTCTAAATCAACCTCAACATATTCATCATTCCCGATATCGACCTTGAGCGTCTGTTTGACCAGATTACGGTCTACAATCTCACCCTCACCGATATCCAGTTCGACAGTTTCACCAATATCAGGCATCTCCTTCTTAAGCTGTTTATAGACATTGGACTCAAACTTAAGGCAGCACATCAACCTGCCGCAGACTCCGGAAATTTTAGCCGGGTTAAGGGAGAGTTCCTGTTTTTTGGCCATTTTAATGGAGATCGGGTCAAAGTCCCGCAGAAAGATAGTACAGCAGAGTGGCCGGCCGCAGATACCCATACCGCCAATCATCTTAGCCTCATCTCTCACCCCTATCTGCCTGAGTTCAATCCTGGTTTTAAAGACCCGGGCCAGATCTTTCACCAGTTCGCGAAAATCCACCCGGCCATCTGCCGTAAAGTAAAAGATGATTTTATTATGATCGAAGGTATACTCTACATCGATCAGTTTCATCGGTAGGCCGTGTTTTTCGATCTTTTCTAAGCAGATATAATAAGCTTCCTTCTCCAGCCGTTTATTCTCCTCATTCTTCGCCTGATCTTCCGCTGTAGCCTTACGGATCACCTTCTTTAAAGGGGCTACAATCTCCTCCTCGGTAACTTCCTTCTTTCCTAGAACAACCTCACCATATTCAATTCCCCGGGCAGTCTCTACAATTACATGGTCTCCTTTTTTTAACTCGATCTCTCCGGGATCAAAATAATAGATCTTTCCTGCTTTCTTAAAACTTACTCCAACCACTGTATACATGTCTATTTACACCTCTTGTCTCTATTTAAAACCTTCCGGGTCATTTGCATCTCTTGGCTCGAATCTTGAATAACATTACCTGTAAGGCTAGATCCTTTTTGACATTTAAATCAATATATCCTTTGGTATTATTGATTAAAGTGATGATTGCCACCAAATCTTCTATAGTATATATATCCTGCTGTGATTTCATTCTCTCCAGATAGTCGTAATTAACCAGTTGCTCGCAATTTCCCTGATTATATATTATTATATCTCTATACCAGCTTAATATCAAATCAAATAAAGGAAAGCCCTTTTCGATCAAGCTGACCAGCCTGTCTACCTGATTAAAGAGCTCAATGGTATTTATTTCCGGCAAACTAATTAATAATTCCAGGATACTGCTCCTGGTATCCATAAATTCCGCGTCCTCCGACAGCTCCAGCGCCCTGCCCAGGCTGCCATCTGCCAGACGGGAGATCAAATTAGCCTGCTCTTCTTCAATACCCGACTCCAGCAGCCTCTCCTTAATCTCCTCCCGGGTAAGGGTATTTAAATGGATCTGCTGGCAGCGGGAAATCACCGTAGGCAGGAGCTTATTCAGCTCCTCGGCCAGCAGGATGATAACGGCATATTCGGGGGGGTCTTCCAGGGTCTTCAGCAGGCTGTTTGCGGCCTCCGGGGTCATCCGGTCTGCTCTGTCGATAATGTATACCTTCCGGGAGCTCTCATAGGGTTTATAGGCTAGATCGCGCTGCAGCTCCCTGATCTGTTCGATCTTGATGGTATTACCATCTTCAATCGTCAACAGTTTGACATCCGGATGGTTGGCATGGTTGATCTTTCTACAGGCCAGACACCCTTCACAGCTATCGAGCCTGCTCTCCTGACAGTTTAAAGACTTGGTAAACTGAAAGGCCAGGGTCTTCTTACCTACCCCCTCCTTACCGAGAAAGAGATAGGCATGATTTACCCTACCGGTTGCCAGTTCATCCTGTAAAATACGAACTGCCGCATCCTGCCCGATTACATCCTTAAAACTCATCTATTAACCCTCACTTTACTCATTCTTAATGTCAATCCCTGTAAAAAATAATATCTCTTTCCTTTCGGAAATAACTACAAATAGATGTTGGAGAGATGTTCCCGTTCTAGATCTTTAAAAACTGCTCCACATTAAGGATGAAGACCGTAGCACCGCCGATCTGAACCTCCATGGGAAAAGAATAATAACTATCCAGGGAATTGGCCACCGGTGACATGGGGGCAATGGTTTTTTTTCGGGATTTGCAGTTCTCCTTAATAATCTCAATTAACTCCTCTACATGCTCTGCATCGGTACCGACCATAAAGGTCGTATTACCCTCCCGTAAAAATCCCCCGGTACTTGCCATTTTGGTAGCCTTGAAACCTGCCTTATTGAGGGCATCCATCAAATCCTGGGCATCATGATCATGGACAACAGCAATCACCATTTTCATCTGCTCATTTCTCCCTTCTTTAATGATAATCACTCCCCACCCGATAAAATGGCCTTGACCACCCGGTAAATCTCCTCATGAATCTCGGCAATTGACTTTAACTCTCCATTCTTAAGACAGTTAATTCTATGCCAGTTAAACTTCCCGGCAATCCAGTCTGCATTCTTATATGTTTCCAATAGATACTGCCGGTCTTTTTCATGAATATCCCTGGTTTTATTTTTCCTTCCTTTCATTAAAGTATGGCTCTGCTCGGGAGGCATATCCAGAAAGATCACTATATCAGGTACAGGAAGAGTAAATTTATTAAACTCCAGGTCCCAGAGCCAGTCGAGAAACTCCTGCCTCTTCTCCAGATCAGCAATCTTTGATGTCTGATGAACCATATTAGAGGTGGTATACCTGTCCGCAATAATTATATCCCCCTCTTCATAAAGCCTCTTCCATTCCTTATGGAAGGAAGCATATCTATCAACGGCAAAAAAAGTAGAGGCGACATAGGAGTTGACATCCTCCGGATTCTGCCCGAACTCTCCCTGCAGGTACATTCTGACCAGGGCCGATGACTGGCTCTGATAGTTAGGATATTCCACCTTATGCACCTGATATCCCTCTCTCTTTAACCTCCTGTAAAGTTTCTCGGACTGGGTTGCCTTGCCGCTGGCATCAGTTCCGGATTCTATGACAATTAATTTACCCTTCATGACGTTTCTCCTTTTTTGTTTGCTTTTTCCTGATATTATTTTGACTTAATTTTCTGGCCAGAGACTGGTTAACGCTTTTCTTTTTATATATACTAATATATTCTCTATTCAGGGCAAAATCCCTTTTTTAGAATAAATTAGCCTCGACCATAATATTGAACAAATTTCAATTAATGCCTCACTTTGTTCGGCAACTTGCTTTACCTTCAAACAACTGCAAATAGATGTTGGAGAGATGTTTAAATTTCCTATGATATTAAATTACAACTTCAAAATCAAGGCTTCGCTTAAAAATCCCGCCTGGAACTTTTGCCGCATATAAAGATAATAAAGGGGCATACTATAAATAAACTTATGGTATTATTGGGGAGGAAAGATAGAAGTTAGCCCTACTTCCAGTCTTCCGGAGGCCTTTTACTAATAGTTAATTTACTCAAAATTATATGAATAAAGGGGGTGGATAGGGATGAAGGTAGAAGATAGACAGAAAAGAAAAAAGGTAGACCAGCACGATTTTCTGGTCGCCTGGTCTACTGGGATGAATGATTATGAAATTGCGGAAAAGCTAGGCGTCTCCCTGACAACGGTTAAGGAAGTCAAGGCAGATCTTTTTGAAGAAGATATCAACCAGCCTTAATTTAATTAAATTACATAGTGGCAGTATGATGGTTATTCCAGACTATCCAGATACTTTCCCGCTTCCAAGGCTGCCTTGGCACCGCTACTGGCAGATGTAACTACCTGCCTGTAATACGGGTCCTGGACATCTCCAGCGGCAAAAATACCTTCCCGGTTTGTCATATGCTGGTCATCGGTTATTATATAACCATTCTCGTTAAGCTCCAGATCTCCAGCAAATAATTTTGTATTGGGATTATAGCCTACTGCAATAAAGAGTCCACGGACACCGTTCAGTTCATATTTTTCCATGGTTTTATTGTTTTCTACCAGCAGGCCATTTAGCCTTTCTTCACCCAGGATCTCCCGGACCTCTGTATTCCACAGAATCTCAATCCTGGGATTATTTTTTACCCTATCTCCTAGAATCTTGGTGCCTCTAAACTGATCACGCCTGTGAATCAGATAAACTTTGGAGCAGAATTTGCTCAGGTAATTAGCCTCCTCTAAGGCAACATCCCCTCCACCGACTACAGCAACCTCCTGATCCTTAAAAAAGGCCCCATCACAGGTTGCACAGTAGGAAATCCCCTTGCCGATAAACTCTTCTTCCTTCTTAAGTCCCAGTCTACGGGGGGAAGCTCCGGTGGCAATAATAACGGACTCTGCTTGATATTCTGCAACATCTGTTTTAATCTGATAGGGTTTCCCTGCAAACCTTACCTCCTCAACTACCTCATAGGCCAGCCGGGCCTCAAACTTCTCCGCCTGTTCGATAACCTTCTGCATCAGCTCAAATCCATTGATACCTTCCGGAAATCCCGGGTAGTTTTCCAGCTCTGAGGTGAGGGTAATCTGCCCACCCGGTTCAGGGCCCATGAGCACCAGGGGATTAAGTCCAGCCCTGGCAGCATAGATAGCAGCAGTTAGTCCTGCCGGCCCACCACCGATAATAACCAGTTTCTCTTTCTGTAATTTATCTGCCATAAGCAACTCCTCCTAAATTTAATATTTCCCATTTGTTAAAAATATAATAGTATTTTTAGCCGGACCCGTGCTGTTAAATTGGTTACAACTTTACGAAATTGGCTTTGTTGGCTTTTACAGAGATCTAAGGTCGAAGGGTAAATCCCTTGATGATAGTCAATTAAACTATTTGGCCTGAGGTAAGATAAAAAAAGCCAACAGTAAATTCCGGAATAATTTACCGCTGGCTTTAAGTGGTGATTCTTATTTTTCCCGGGAAATCTCCCTGAAAAAGGAATTTATTCCTTAAACTAATTTATTTCCGGTCAAAATAGATGTTCTTACCAGTGGCAGCAATAGGTATACCAACTACCAGTTCGCCTTCAATCATCTTAAATTTACGGGCAATTACCCCGATCCTGTACATAATCCTGTTATCAGCATTAAGTAAACTGGCCGTCTTTACTGCCGAACCCAGGGCTATACCGAGATCTAGAATACGCCAGGCACATAAGGAGCCGGCAAATTCCGGGCCTGCCTTAGTCTCCAGGTCTGCACAGCGCTCATAACCGCAGGCACCGCAGTTAAGTCCGACAGGGACTGGTTCATTAAGAGAAAGTAGTAGTACCGCATCACTGTTTCTGACATTCTCTCCATCCCGGTCAAAATTCCTCTTACCGGTTTCCTCTCCGTATTCCACCATCTTATCTGCCAGAAAATCCAGATCTTCTCCCTCAATAATCTTAATCTCCACAAAATCCTTACCGGCGGCTTTAGGAGCGGTCCGGGCAGAGACAGCCATTAATCCGGCAACCGTCTTCATAATCTCTTCCATTTTACTCCCCCCTCAAAAAAATATTTTCACTGAAATTACATATATTTTTTTCCTTTTAATTACTGAACAAATTAACTGCTGAACTAATTAGCTATCGGTCGTAAGATGTAGAATCAAATTTTCATTACACAGAGGCTTTTCCCATTTAGCACAGTTTTTACTAATCCACAGAGTAATTAGGAGCCTCCTTGGTGATTGTGATATCATGGGGATGGCTCTCCCTTAAGCCGGCAGAGGTAATCTTGATAAACTCCGCCTTCTCCTGCAGTTCCTTAATGGTCCTGGTTCCACAGTAACCCATACCGGCCCTAATACCTCCTACTAACTGGTAAATAGTATCGGCCAGGGGCCCCTTAAAGGGTACCCGTCCCTCAATTCCTTCCGGGACCAGTTTTTTGGTATCTTCCTGTTCCTGGAAGTAGCGGTCTTTACTCCCTTCCTGCATAGCCCCCAGGGAACCCATTCCTCTGTAAACCTTATAACTCCTGCCCTTATAGATCTCCATTTCTCCCGGACTCTCCTCGGTACCGGCCAGAAGGCTACCCAACATGACGGTATCAGCGCCGGCAGCCAGGGCCTTAACGATATCACCGGAGTATTTAATACCCCCATCGGCGATAATGGGTATGCCGTATTCCTTAGCCTTTTCAGCACAGTCATAGATAGCCGTTATCTGGGGAACACCTACCCCGGCTATTACCCTGGTGGTACAAATAGAACCGGGGCCGATTCCAACCTTAACCACATCAGCACCGGCCTTAATCAGGTCCTCGGTTGCAGCGGCGGTAGCCACATTACCTGCTATCACAGCCAGATCAGGGTACTTAGATTTTATCTTATCAACTGTCCGGAGAACACCTACTGAATGCCCGTGAGCCGTATCTATTACGATAACATCAACCTCAGCCTCTACCAAAGCCTTAACCCTTTCGTCAGTATCTTCGGCAACTCCCACAGCTGCCCCGACAATCAGCCGGCCCTGTTTATCTTTGGAGGCATTGGGGAACCTTTCGGCCTTCTCTATATCCTTAATGGTAATCAGACCCTTTAAAACATTATTTTCATCTACCAGGGGTAATTTTTCAATCTTATGTTCCTGGAGGGCCTCCTTTGCCTCATCAAGCGTTGTCCCCACCGGAGCAGTTACCAGGCCTTCCGCTGTCATTACCTCGGAGATGGGCCGCTCATAATCCTTGACAAATCTTAAATCCCTGTTGGTAATTATCCCAACCAGTTTCTTATCCTTATCAACAATCGGAACCCCTGATATCCGGTACTTGGACATCAAGGCCTCGGCCTTACTGAGCGGTTTATCAGGTGTAAGGTAAAAAGGATCAACAATAACACCGCTTTCAGAACGTTTTACCTTATCTACCTCTTCCGCCTGCCGTTCAATACTCATATTCTTGTGAATAATACCGATTCCACCCTGGCGGGCCATGGCAATTGCCATCCTGGATTCAGTAACCGTATCCATACTGGCACTAATTATGGGTATATTCAAGTATATATCCTTAGTTAATCTGGTCCTGGTAACTACATCCCGGGGCAAAATCTCCGATTTGGCCGGTATTAACAGGACATCATCAAAGGTCAGACCTTCCTTAACAATCTTATCCACATTACCCCTCCTTTTAGGCTTAGGATGAAAAAACTGTGAAATTTTTAATTCTCAGCAATTTATGTTGTTATGTAACTTTTTGCAGCTGATTTACAGCCTATTAGTTCTTGATTATTTAAGCTATTTTAACAAATTGGAGGTATAATGTCAAGGACTAGTATCAGGGATCTAATTCATCCCTGCCCTTTGACAAGGGTGATGCTTTCTTGGTAAAATTTAAGTAATTTCCTGATGTATAAAAAATTATACTTTTATACCGGGAAAAATATCTAACTGCATTTTTTCCGCCAGAAAATTTGGCCCTTTGTTTGAGTTACAGTACATCGTATTTTTAACCACAGGGGCATAAAGAAAAGGAGTCATAGTAATGTCAGAACAGGTAAAGGCTATCAGCTACAAAAAATTATTTCGCTTCTTTTTCCCGCTTGCCGCCACCCCGATCATGATCGGTCTAACCCATTCTATTATTAATGCTGCCCTGGCCCGGCTACCCTTTCCTGAAGAAAGCATTGCCGTTTTTACCGTTGTCAAAGGGATAGTAATGATTATCAGTTCCCCCACTCTGATGAGTCTGCAGCTAGTTGTAACTTATGTTGATGACCGTGATAGTTATAAGCAAATAATAAGGTTTACCTGGGCGGTTGGAGGAATTCTCTTCTCCCTCTTAATGCTGCTAGCCTATACCCCTCTGGGTGAATGGATCTTCAGAAATATGATCGGATTAACTGCTGACAACCAGATCTCCTTTGCCTATGCAGCCCTGCGGATCGCCTGTTTCCTGCCACTGGTTCAGGTACTGAGAAACACCCATCAGGGAATAGCTATCGCTGTAAGAAAAACCAATTTTTTTGTTCCCGGGATTGTCCTGCGTTTAATAATAATCTCTCTCTTTCTCTGGTATGCAGTACGTACCAGGCTAGTCCTGGGAGTAGTTGCCGGCAGTCTAACCTGGGTTACAGGTATCGGCATTGAGGGATTCTTTATTCTCGGTAGTCTAATTTATTATTTTAATAATCTCGACCTTGCCATAGAGAAAATGCCGAAACGTAACAAAGATAATCCGGTTCTAGCGGAGATTGTTAAATTCTTTATTCCTCTGGGATTAATGATCTCTCTGGGTGCCTTTCTCCAGCCTATCATTCAGAGTGGAATCGCCCGCAGCAACCTGGCAACCCAGTCACTGGCAGCCTACGGTGTAGCCTGGGGCTTAATTGCCACAATAAGCGGACCTATAGGAATGTTGCATCAGCTATCACTGATTTATACGGAAGGAACCGGGGATATAAACTGGAAACCGGTTATGAACTTTTCCTTGCTTACAGGTTTAGTGCTCCTGCTGATCATTTCAGTTATCGCCTTAAGCCCCCTGGGTAACTGGTTGCTTATCGATGTTATCGGTGTCTCAGATGAAATTGCCCGGATAGCTCAAAGGGTTTTACTTGCCTTTGCCTTATTCCCGCTGATACGTTCCTTTCGCGAATCCTACTGGGGACTGCTGATGAACCGGCGGACAACTTCCCTGATCGGTATTGCCAAGATTGTTAATATAGTAGTTGTTGCTTCTACCATTTTCTTTGGTATATTAAAATTATCGGTTCAGCCGGCCGTATTCGGCGCCCTGGCCTTTACCCTGGGCGAGGGGGTTGAAAGTATCTTAATCTGGTATTATGCTGTCAAATACCCGGAGAGAAACGTTTCCCGCTAGACATTAAAATAAACCGGCCCCACTCTCAAATGGGGCCTTAATTATCCTTTTTAAGTTTCGATTACAGCTTTCATAGCTTTAATTGTACCCATTAAATTACCCCCTTTTTTCCCTCTTTCTTGCTTTATTTAATAAGTACATATACTTACTCTCTGCTGCCTGGAGCAGATAAGAGGCATAATCAACCAGAACAGGATCAGAGACATTATTGAAATAATTCTGGGCATCCACCCATTCCTGGTAAGCCTCATTGATTCTCTCCCTGAGGTCAGGCTCGTGTTCCTTGATAATCATTTTTTTCTCCAGGTAGGGTTCCCAGTTCTCCTTAATCCTGGCAAACCAACTTAGAAACTGTGTTTTAATAGAAACCAGTTGCACCCAAGACCCTCCTTAATCAAACTTCATTAACCAGTAGATAATCTTCTCAAACCGGTATCCGGGCAATATAGATCGAATAATTATTTGAATCATTAACCCAGTAATAACCTGACTCCTATTGCTAAAAAAAATACCCCCAGCAGTTTAAGCCAGTTAAAGGGTGCCTCTTCCAGTCCGAAGAATCCAAAATGATCGATGATAGCGGCAGTCAATACCTGAGCCGCGATGATCGCTGTAGTAGCTACAGCTACACCGAGCCTGGGTATGCTGATAGCAACCGTATAGGTAATAACTACTCCCAAAAATCCGCCCAGGTAGAGGTACCAGGGAACCTGTCTTAAGAGATTTAATATGCCTTGATTAAAGGTAAAGAATAAAATAATGACTAAGATAACTGTAGCAGTAAGGTGAACAAATAAGGTGGTCTCCACCAGACCTATTTTTTTCCCCAGCACCGAGTTGATTGAACCCTGAACAGCCATGGTTAGTCCTGCTAATGCTGCCAGGGATAAATATAGTAAAGAATGTCCGAACAAAAAAACACCTCCACTCTCCTTACTTATTGTTAACACAATAAATTGCCTTTATACAATAAATATCCCGGAGTATGTTGGAGATTATTAATATTGAAGCAATTAAATCTAATTTGTGATAATACCGGGCTGATTGATGGCAGCAAAAAAAATGGCGCCGGGAGTTACACGGCACCACAAATTAATAGATAACCAAATATTATTTTAATGATCAGTAAATTATGCTCAGATCTGATTTTTCACAAACCAACCCCGGCTTCATAAGCCTCACTCTCAACCTCACGGGCCTCTCCGGCCTTAAAGATAGCATATCTGGTGGCAAAAGGTCCAAATACTTCGGTTAAGGTTGCGGTAAATAAAAGGATATTAAAAACCAGTACTCCTACCTCGGGGGCAGTAGCAAAATCCTTCTGTACAGTATAGGCCAGAGCAATAGCAACACCACTCTGAGGTAGTAGGCCCAAACCGATATATTTCTTAATCTTCTCCGGGGCCTTTCCTAAATAGGCCCCGAGGGATGCACCACTAATCTTGCCGGCCATCCTGGCAAAGAGATACGCAAAGGCCAGAGTCAGGAAAGTAAAGGAAAAAACACTGTTAAAGCGAATTTCCGTACCGGCTAAAATAAAGAACATTGCATACAGAGGTGTAGTCAGAGTATCCATATATTCCCCGATCCCCAGATTCTTGCGCGCGAAATTACGGTAGGCAAAACCGACGGCCATATTGGTAATCAACGGTGATAGATTAAAGAGAATAGAAAGAGCCGAGCCTCCGACAACAGTTGAAACCAGAGTTAGAATCTTCTTGGTCTTATCATCGATAGTGGCCATAAATTTTTGCGAAAGAAAACCGATCAAGAGACCTATAACCAGAGAACCAATTATCTCCGTTAAAGGCTCAAACAGAATATGGGCAAAAGCAATATTACTCTCCCCCGAAAACTGAAGCAGGGCCACCGGCTCCACCAAACTAAAGATAATTAAGGCAATAGCATCATCGATACCGACTACAGCCAGGATCATTGAGGTTAAAATGCCTTCTGCCTTATATTCCCTTAGCACCATAACCGTAGCGGCCGGGGCGGTAGCTGAAGCGATCGCCCCCAGCAGAAGGGCTAGATACATGGGTTTGCCCAATGCCAGTACCGCCAGGGTAACTAGCAGAAAGGCCCCGGTAGCCTCCAGGATTACAACATAGACAATCGTCTTCCCCAGTCTCTTTAATACCCTGACCGATAATTCACTACCGATGGTAAAGGCAATAAAGGCCAGGGCTATATGGGCAATATAGTCAAAGCTATCGACGGTAAAGGCATACCATTTCTTCTGCTCAGGAGTCATAAAAGGTGCTAATTCGACAATATTTATGCTCAATAAAATACCCAGAAAAACATAGCCAACAACGATCGGTATTTTGATTTTCTTAGCCAGCAAGACTATCAGCAGGGCTAAAATCATTAATAAGCCGACCACATAGATTACTTTATTACTGACCTGATAGGTGATAAACCATTCCTGAAATCTGTTTATTTCCTCTATTAAATCTGTACTCATCTTTGACACCTCATTAGTTATTTATATTTTGCCATGAATCCGGCCCGGTATTTTAATCCGTCTCTTCCTCTTTCGCTACTGCAAGTAGATAATATAAGATATCGGCCCTGGAAATATAGCCCCGGAGATTACCTCTTTCATTTACTACAAAGAGAATGGATTCCTTATTGTCCAGCATTATATCAGCTATCTTATACATCTTATCTTCTTCACTAACAGCCATGGTTTTGGTTGACATATATTCGCTGACCTTACGCCCTTTAATATCGGATAGATTCTCGGCAGCATGATTAATCTCATATAATAACTGCTTGCTATCTAAAAAGCCGAATTTTTCGGGGATAATATTCTTGAGGATATTTTTACTGTAGATGGTTCCCAGGAATTTATTCTCACTATCTACTACCGGAAGAACGGACATCTCAGACTTATACATGACTTTGATAACATCTTCCAGGATATCATCTTCACAGACGGAGACCAGGGTGCGCATCATATATTTTTTGACAGTGCTCATACCTATACCTCCAGTTCCTTAATAATAATCCTACCTAAGTTATCCTCAATCTCCTTCCTGTTATTAAGAAAGATTGTCTTATGCTCGGCAATATTTAAAGCCGCAGCCCCGGCGTATCTATTAGCCTCTACGAAATCAAAACCGTTCCGGTAAACATAATCAAAAAAACCCGCATTATAGGCATCACCTGTCCCTAACCAGTTCTTTAAACAAAAATCTACCGGTGAGAGGGAATATACCCTGTCTCCAGCAAAGAGTAAACGGTCACAGTGATAGGGAAGGATAACATACTGAGCTCCTCTCTCCAGTAATTTCCTACCCATCCTGACGTAATCGGCAAACTCAACCACCTTTTCATCAAGGATCTTACGGGTGTGCTTAAAATAAGGAACTACTACCTTCGGTTTCTCACTGAGAGCCAGGTTTAAAGCCTCACCGCTGGCCTGTAGGTAAACCTCCTTACCTAGCTCATTACAGATCTCGATTAAGCGCTGGTAGATATTAAAATCCACCCCTTCGGGAATGGAGCCCGAGATAATAATAAAATCACTGTCAACAATCCCCCGTCTAAACCTCTTGACCAACTCCTCAACATCCTCACGGTCAACCTTATAGGTATAATCATTATAATGGGTATAGGTTACTGGGTCTTTGCCGATAATAAAGACGTTATTTCTGATCTCATTATCAGTATAGACATAATTGGTCGTTATCTTATACTCCTGAACCATTTTTTCAAAGAAGAGCCCCTGTTTTCCACCGACAAAGCCGATATTCTGAACATCAGGATAGCCTAAATTCTTCAGGTCAATGGCCGTTAACAGACCCTTTCCTCCCGGATAAACTCTAATATCTTGTTCATCATAGATAAACCTGTGCTCCTTGGGTATGTTTGCCGAAACAAAATACTCCCTGTCAATAGCAGGATTTAGGGTAACGGTAGTTATCATTATTTTCCCTCCTTTTTATTACCCCGATTTAATGAACAATCTTGTGTTATAAATGAAGGTCATAAATTCCTTGTGTTGAAGGAATATTTTAAATATTAGAAAGGATTATGAGAATGAGCGTAGTTTATTGTAGTTTAATATATTAATTCTAGCTCTTTTGCAAATGTCCTTCTTTCAACTCAAAGAAAAACACCCCTGATGGGAATTGTATATCTTAAATTAGATACCGCAAATAAACATATATTGTAGCAATGATAATTGACATAATCATAATGGGAAATCCCACCTTAAGATAAGACCTGAAATCAATAGTGTAATGATTCTTCTCGGCTATTCCTGCTACCACTAAATTTGCCGAGGCACCGACCAGTGAACCATTTCCTCCCAGACAGGCCCCTAAAGAAAGGGCCCACCATAAAGGCTGAATATTTAAACCGGGGCCGCCTGCCTGACCGATAGCATGAATTAAAGGTATCATCGTTGCTACAAAGGGAATATTATCAATGATAGTTGAGGCCAGGGCGGATACCCAGAGTAAAAACAGGGTCGTTAAAATAAAATGACCTTTAGTAATATTCAAGGTGCTCCTGGCTAACCAGTCGATTATCCCGACCTTCTCCAAGCCACCTACAAGAACAAAAAGGCCAGCAAAAAAGAAGATTGTCGGCCATTCTATCTCCCTGAACACATGCTCGGGACGGATATCACTAATTAATAACAATAAAGCCGCCCCAGCCAGGGCAACACTGGCTGTCTCAATCCCGATTAAATCATGAAACATAAAAGCAAGCATAACCAGACTTAAAACAAATAGGGACTGGTACATCAATTTTCTATCCTTAATCGCCTTACCTTCATCAAACCTCCGGATCTTCACCCTGGTCCTTTTACTCACTTCCAGCTCCTTCTTATACATCTTTAACATTAAAAGTACTACAAGAGCACTAATTAATAGAACTACAGGACTTAGGTTAGTTATAAAACTTATAAAACTGAGATCAGCACTGCTGCCGATCATAATATTTGGGGGATCACCGATCAGGGTGGCAGTACCACCAATATTCGCCATTAAAATCTCTATCATTAAAAATGGAATCGGATTAATATCCATGGTCTCACTAATTACCATAGTTACCGGGGCTATCAGCAAAACCGTTGTCACATTATCTAACAGGGCAGAGGCAATAGCTGTTATCAAACCAAAGCCAATCATAATTTTTTTAGGCTCTCCCCCCGCCCATTTAGCAGCCTTAATTGCAATATACTGGAATAGCCCTGTCTCTCTTGTAATCCCAACAATTAACATCATGCCAATTAATAAACCAATGGTATTAAAATCGATAAATTCAAAGGCTTCTTCCTGGGAGATAATCTTTAAAACTACTAAGAGAATCCCTCCGCTAAAGGCTGCCGTTGCCTTAGTTATCTTTTCTAAAACTATCAGGCAGTAAGTGAAAATAAATACAATTGCTACAACCCATACTTCCATGATGTCATCTCCTTATAAAAGTTATATCCTTATGAAAAATAATTTTATCACAAAACATTCTTTTTATCAAAGAGGATTTTTTACATTTTATCTAGAATATTATTTAATGTAGGAAATTATACACAGGATTTGATTTCATGAATATTTTCCGACATCTGAATCGCAATTTAATTTTCCCCGAAATTTAGGGTGAAGGGAGTGTTTCCCATGAATGAGAAGGCAAATAGCTTTATTGATTTTATCGGAATGAAAAAGGATTTAAATAATCATACTGAAGAGATTGTAATTAAAACTATGAAGGCCCTGCTACAGGAGCCTGAATATAATAATATCTGCACCTGCCATCAATGTCTGTTAGATATCGCTGCTTATGCTTTAAACCGCTTACCAGCAAAATATATTGCCGACCGTAAGGATGACCTAGGGACAAAGATAGCTAAATTTGAAAATGAAGTTAATATTGATGCTGTCTCGGTAGTTAAAAAGGCTATTGAAGTAGTCTCCAACAACCCCCAGCATTAAAAAAAGCCAGTAGACTGCTCCACTGACTTAAGGATAGATCCTACTCATTTTAGAATTAAATTTTTACATCCCTATATCTCTCGTCTTCCCTCCAGGGCTTTGGACAATGTGACCTCATCGGCATATTCCAGATCACCACCAACTGGCAGGCCGTGGGCAATCCGGGTAACCTTGACCCCCAGGGGTTTTAGTAATTTAGCCAGGTACATGGCGGTCACATCCCCTTCAGCATTGGGGTCGGTAGCTACGATGACCTCTTCAACCCCTTCCTTGATCCGCGGTATCAGGTTTTTAATCTTGATATCCTCCGGGCCAATCCCATCCATGGGAGAAATAGAACCATGCAGGACATGGTAGAGGCCGTGAAACTCCCCTGTCTTCTCCATGGCTATCACATCCTTCGGGCTCTCAACAACACAGATAATACTTCGGTCACGGTCCTGAGACGCACAGAAATCACAGGGGTCTGTTTCGGTCAGGTTATTACAGACAGAACAGTACCTGATCTTCTCTTTGGCTTCAATCAATGCCTGGGATAATTCATTAACCTCCCCGTAACTCAAACCCAGTATATAAAAAGCAAGCCGTTGAGCCGTTTTGGGCCCGATTCCCGGCAGCTTACTTAATTCGCCAATTAACTTCCCCATGGGCTGGGGGTAATACCGCATCAGAACATCCCCGGGATGTTCATCCCACCGGTAAGTTTTGCCATCTCTTCGTTAACCATATCCGCAACCTTGCGCATTCCCTCATTGACTGCAGCCAGGATCAGATCCTCGAGCATCTCTACATCCTCCGGATCAACGGCATCCGGGTCGATTTTAATATCCAGCAGCTCCTGTTTCCCATTAACAACAACCTTAACAACTCCACCACCGGCAGAAGCCTCCACCGTCTTAGCTTCCAGTTCTTTCTGCATCTTAGCCATTTTTGCCTGCATCTGCTGGGCCTGCTTCATCAGTTTATTCATATTCATTGAAAATAACCCTCCTTAATTAATGCCTAGCAAACTATGTTATGTGGCTATCATAGTTTCCGGCATCAAGATATTTTCCTTATATCTTTAATTTTAATCCTTTAATACATTATAGTTAACCTTTATTAGCTCCCCATCGAAGAGTTTTACAACCCTGTCAACAAGATTATCCTCCGCCTTTATTTCCTCTTTTTTTTTAACAACCTCCTTTTTAGGTCCGGCAATTTCAAATTTTAACCGGCAGGGCTGGCCGAGCACCCTGCTGATAGCCTTCTTGATTAGAGTTTCCTCTCTCTCGGCCCCCTTCTTATGGAAACCCTTATCCTCGGGAAAATGAATATATATGGTATCATCATCTACCTTGAGCGGTTGTCCCTCTAATAAATAGGCCTGGACACTGATATTATTTTCCTTAACCTCTTTTAAAATAGCCGGCCAGGCCTTTCTCACCTGGTCCAATGTTATGGTAAAAGTGTCATCTTTTGTCGCAGCCAGTTCGGAAACCGGCTCACTTATTTTGGTTCCTCTTTTGTCTTTTTCCACTTGCTCAGTTCTAATTTTTCTATCGGTCTTTTTATCTAGCTCATCGTTTATTTCACTTTTACTAGCTCTATTAACTTTATCTTCCTTCCTACCTTCCATTCCTTTCAATCTGTTTTCCAGCTCGGCCACCCTGGTCCTGAGGCCTTCCAGTGTACTATCGACCTCAGGGGAAACCATTTTCACTACCCCGATCTCTATTACTAAACGGGGCTGGTCCGTATAGCTTAAGTCCCTCTCCATTCCGGTCAAGATCTCAATTATCCTGATCAATCTGCTTGAATCTACAGATTGACTTACCTGCTCTAACCTATGCAGTGTTTCTTCCGTAAAGTCAAAAATGGGAGAGGAGATGCCACATTCCTTGATTAATAAGAGCTGACGGGCATGCTCGATTAAATCGCTGACAAAGATGGAAACCCCGTAACCCCGGTTAATGAGCTGGTTTACCAGCTCTAAAGCCTCTGCCGAATTACGGTTAATTATATGATTAAAGAACTGGTTCAATACCTCTTCATCTACCTTGCCAAGCATCTGCTGGATATCTGCAACCGTCAGGTTCGCATTTGTATAGGAGATGGCCTGGTCCAGCAGGCTGATGGCATCCCGCAGACCGCCTTTGGAGCTTCTAGCAATAATCTGCAGGGCCTCCCCTTCATATGTTATACCTTCCTCCTGACAGATATATTCCAGCCTTGCCCGGATATCATTAAGGGATAATAAGGAGAAATCAAAGCGCTGACAGCGGGAGAGGATGGTATCGATTACCTTGTGGGGCTCAGTAGTGGCCAGGATAAAGACTACATTCTCCGGCGGCTCCTCCAGGGTTTTCAGCAGGGCATTAAAAGCCCCCTTGGTTAACATATGTACCTCATCGATAATATATACCTTATAGCTTCCCTCACTGGGATAGAACTTCACCTTCTCCCTCAAAACTCTAATCTCATCTATTCCGCGGTTTGAGGCAGCATCTATCTCGATAACATCGATCGATTGTCCGGACTGAATCTTTTTACAGGTATCACATTCACCGCAGGGCTCGGCAGTCGGTCCGTGAACGCAGTTTAAGGCCCGGGCAAATACCTTAGCCGTAGAGGTCTTACCGGTTCCCCTGGGGCCGGCAAAGAGATAGGCATGGGCTATCCGCTTATTTCTCAAGGCATTTTTTAGGGTTCGGACAACGTGTTCCTGGCCGACCAGATCCTCAAAATTCCGGGGCCGGTATTTGCGGTATAGTGAGAGAAAAGTCATAAACAGTCACCCTTCTAGAGGTTCAAAACAATGTGGTTCATATTAAAATATTCTGGATAGGTGGTTGTTTTCCTGCCTCTAACTGCAAATAAAACAAAAAAATCGGCCGTACACCTACCTCGAATTCACCCCCCCAGGCGTTACCCTGACAGTTAGCTCGGACCAGGCACCCTTACGGCACATGAAGACATTTACTTACCGCTGCTTCCTCCCGGACCTGACGGGGTTCATAAAGCTCCATTGCGTAAGACCCAATCGTCAACACCACTTATCAGGGGCAGACCCCACAAGGGTAAACCCTCAGCACGGCATCGATCCTGCTATAGCGGGTTGCAGGTTACAGGGTACCGCTACCCCCCCATCTAGTACGGCCAAAACTTTATTTATAATGCCGGGTTAAACCATATTACTCTTAAAGTAGATCATGTTACTCTTAAGATAATTTCCCGGCAGTAGTTTTCACTAATTGGAGTTTTTCATTAATTAATCTACGGCCAATCGGTCATTTTCTTCAAATAAAATGGCGGAGAGGGAGGGATTCGAACCCTCGGTAGGCAACAGGGCCTACACATGATCTCCAATCATGCTCCTTAAGCCAGACTCGGACACCTCTCCACGTTGGAAGTTAGAAGTTAGAAGTTGGAGGTTAGACATTAGAAGTTGAAAAAATTCAATTAAAAAATACCTTTAAACTTAATGGCGGAAGGGGAGGGATTTGAACCCTCGAGACACGGTTAAATGTCTACTCGATTTCGAGTCGAGCGGTTTCAGCCAGACTCACCCACCCTTCCAGCATGAGTTTTTCTCAAGCTAACGGGTTTTTCTTAAGTTACTTATTAGTTTTTCTTAACTTACTAAAAAAGGACTTCATCAGATCCCGGCATTCTTCAGCCAGAACCCCTCCTTTAACCTCAGCAACCTGATGGTTAAATCTTTCATCCTCTACTAAATTATAAAGACTACCTGTCGCCCCTGCCTTGGGATCATCAGCACCGTAAATCAACCTCTCTATCCGGGCCTGAATAATAGCCCCGGCACACATCGGACAGGGTTCTATAGTAACATATAGCTGGCATCCATCCAAACGCCAGCTCGACAGGTTTTTAGCAGCATCTCTTAAAGCAATAATCTCGGCATGAGCAGTAGGGTCATTATCCTTTTCCTTTAGGTTATAACCCTTACCCACTACCTCACCAGCACAGACAACTACAGCCCCAATAGGAACCTCTTCCAGAGCCAGGGCTTTTTTTGCTTCTACCAGTGCCAGTCTCATATAATCTTCGTCAGTTTTATTATCAGTTGTTTGTTTGTTCGTCTTCATACTTAATAGCCCATAAACATAGAGGCTTATCCTCCTGCATAGCCTGACCTATCAGTCCCTAAAATTAATTATCCAGCCATAGCTGCCTAATGCAAATTTCTTGATATCAAGCATATATATTTAGGTATAGTTTGCTTGATCTCAAAAATGGCGTGCCCGGAAGGACTCGAACCCTCAGCCTTCTGATCCGTAGTCAGACGCTCTATCCAGTTGAGCTACGGGCACATATTCTACTTTATTAACCAGCAAATATTATATTAACATAAAGAAGAGAAAAAAGCAAATACTTTTTTCGCGGCTAAAAACGGCCGGTTGATCAGAGAAAACTACAGCCGGAAATCATGAATTGAGACCAGTACATTTCTCAAGACCGGTATTAGAAATAATGACCGGACACCGGCAAATTTCTAGATTAAATTTTACTATGAAGCAGTAAATTTGTCAAGATGCAATAATTGTACTTTTATGCCTTTTATACCTAAAAATTTATATCTCGTAGCACTCTATTAAAACTCTATTACATTACTTTAAGACTATATTATTGCAGATAACATATTCTGTTTTTCTGTTTAAAAACCGTATTAACCTGTAAGCCTCTCCTGAGCACGCTATTTCACTAATTAATAACCCCTTTTTCAGAGATATGTAATTTATGTCCTTTTATATTATACTGGCCCGGGAGTACTTCTGTCAATTAATTGAAAATCTATGGCATATAAGGTATAATATTTTTAATAGATGCTGGCCTACCTTTTAGCAAAGGAGTGACGTGAATGAGCAGAAAAAAGGCCCGTTTTATCAAAATTAAAATAGCAGAAGAGGGTAAAAAAGGATTTAACCTTACTCTGCCTGTATTCCTTATATCTGTCCCTCTCTTCTTTATTCCCAGGAAAACTATGCAAAAATGGATAAAAAATGAATTTGATTTAAAGGGCCTTATAAGATGTTTAATCAGGGAAGGTAGGGGAACTAGAATAAACATTAATGACCACGGTAACCAGGTCAAGATAGAGCTGAAATAAAAATATATTTCGTCAGCCTTTGAGCCAGGATTTTAACCGCCCTCCCCTTAGAAACCCCTGCCGGTCCGATCTCTAATGAGTTAGCCTCGGATTTTATATACGAAACTTCGGCCAGTAAATCCTTATTCCCCTCAATAAATTTATCAATTCGAGCTGGTTCCTCCAGAACTACAATCATCTCCGGAGGATTACCCTCCAGAATTTCACCTATATTCCCGGTTATTTTCAAATCTATCTGATGCCTGTCAGCAAAGCTGATTGCCTCTTCAGAAGGTCCTGCCACATGAAGAACACTATCTATATAAACCTTGTAGTAGAGATTCATCTCCCTGCATCTAGCAATAATCTCTTTAGCCGCTGAAACGGGTATCCTTTTTTGAAAATATACCTTCCCACCCCGGGAATCCTTGATTAAACTGCCATTGGTAGTTATCAACGGGATATTAAAAGAAAATAACCCGGCATATCGCCAGGCCGATCTATAAACCCTGGCCGTGGCAAAGGCTATGATTATTTCCTTTTTATGGAGATAGTTTAAAAAATCGATAGTTACCCCTGTTATAGTTGAAGCATCTGTAAGCAGAGTTCCGTCCATATCTAAAACTACCAGTTTATATTTCTTTTGCATAGATCCCCCTCTAAAGATGAATTTTTACCTTTCATTAATAACTATTACATTTAGATAAATACATTCAATTAATTCTATTCTCCGGCTCCCTGCCTTCCAGAACATCAATCAGATTTTGAGCTGCCTGAATCCCCATATTGGCAATAGCCTCTTCTGTGTATGCCCCGTTATGTGAGGTCATTATAATGTTATCCAGTTCCTTTAAGGGAGAGTCCTCCGGTGGTTCCTTTTCATAGGCATCAAGTGCCGCCCCCTTTATTTTATTACTCTTTAAAGCCTCATAAAGAGCCCTTTCGTCAATAATCCCTCCACGGGAGGTATTAATTAAAAAGGCATCCTCCTTCATCATCTCCAGTTCTTTAGACCCTATGAGACCCCTGGTGGCATCATTCAGTGGAGTATGAATTGTTATATAATCCGACTCTTTAAGAAGAGTCTCCAGACTAACATACTTGACACCATATTCACTGGCAAAATCCTCATCCTGATATACATCATACCCCAAAATATCCATCTCAAAACCCCTGGCCCGTTTAACAACCTGCCTGCCTATCTTACCTAGACCGATCACCCCTAACTTCTTCCTCCAGACAGAGATTCCGATAATCTTCTTCCAGTTACCGGCTTTAGTCTCCCTGTCGGCTTCAGGAATTCGACGGGCCAATGCTAACATCAATCCAAAAGCAAGGTCAGCCACTGCATCATTATTGGCGGCCGGTGTATTGGTAACGGCGATCCCCCGGGCTGTTGCCGTTTCTATGTCAATGTTATCCACACCCACTCCATACTTTGATATAACCTTTAATTTACTGGCCTGGTTAATAATTTCACCATTCAGGTCATCAATACCAACAATAATGCCGTCAACGTCCTTGATAAGCACTGACATCTCCCTATTGTTAAGGGGTTTACCAGTCTCATTTTTTACAATATCATAACCCTTCTCCTCAAGCATCTCCAGGGGTCTTTTTGAGGTCAAGGCAAAAGAACGGGGAGTAATTAATACCTTCATTATTTTACTCCTTTCATTGTGATTGAGTTTAAATATTTTTCCGTCTAATTATTACAGAAATAAAATAAAACCAGAGAAGTACAGACCCTTTATTAAAAGACCTGTACTTTCCCAAAATAGAACAAATTGGTTTCGCCATAATCATTAATAATGTAAATTTGTTGATGCCGGAATTTATGTTATCCACATAAATTCCTGGGCATTCAAAAACTAACCTCCAGAAATCATAGGCATAAGTATCAGTCTGTCACCATCTTTAAGTAAGGTATTTTCTCTATCAAGCTGGGTCACTGACCTGTCGTTTACTAGAATAATCCCTTTGTTTAGTACATCTTCATACTTAATATTATATTTTCTTTTTAACTCCCTAAATACCTCCCTGACACTTATTTTATCTTTATCAAAAGAAAACTCTTCATAACGGGAGCCGGAGAGCTCTTCATATTCCAAAAAATACTTTACTGTAATTTTCAAGATTCTTCACCTGATTCTTACGGTAATAATTATTCTTAAAGAGTAAACTAAATTACTCAGACTAAATCACTAATACCCAGTTCTTCCAGCCTCTCTCTGGTCGGCCGGCCTTCTTTATCCCAGCCACGGGCTTCATAATAATCATCAAGCAGTCTATTATAGATATCATCGCTGACAACATGCCCTTTAGCCTGGCCCTCAGGCATCTTTTCCTTCCTTAGCCTTTCGGGAATCATATCATCCTTTCTGAATCTGCCTTCCCGATTAAGAATTAATCTCTCCATTGTATAAACCCTCTCACCAATGGTCATCAGCTCAGGGGTAAAATCATAACCTGTTAGATACTCCAGGGCCTTACCCTTAGGTTGGTCTGTAAAACCATAACCGCTCCTGACTACAGTGCAGACCCCCAGGGAATCTATATAACCCCTTGTATCCTGGATGGATTTAAGCAATTCTCCCTTGCCTTCAACGGCAAAGCGGTCATAATCCCCAGAGATTAGTTCCGCCCGGATACTCCAGCCACCAACATTGTGACAGGCCCCCCGGCTGGATGTGCCATAGGTTAGGGCATTTCCATAAAATCCCCTCGGATCATAGGCGGCCAGGGGCAGACCTTTAACATGCATCAAATAATACTCTAGCTCTGGTCTCCTCTCGGCGATACCCAGCATCCCTTCTGCCAGTAGGTCACCGATATCTTCCCTTTTGGCTATCTTCTCTATCATCTTAACCATGGCTTCACCATTACCGAATTTAAGCTCTATTCCGCCGGTATCTTCTTTTGTTATATATCCTCTCTCGAATACCTCAATGGCAAAACCGATAATTACCCCAACTGACATAGTATCAATACCCAGCTCATCACAGAGCTCATTCCCTTTGATAATGGCAGCAAAATCACTTACTCCACAGACAGCACCCAGGGTACCGATCGTTTCATACTCTGGGTCGGATTTAGCACCTTTAAAGGGGCCTTCCTTTACTTCGCATAGCTGGGAACAGGCTACCGGGCACCTGAAACAGGCCTGATTTTTTACAAAATAATGCTCCTTCATATACTCGGCCCGGATTGTATCAACACCTTCAAAGACACCGGTCTGGAAATTACGGGTTGGGTAGGCACCGAATTCATTCATCACGGCAGTATACTGGGGCGTACCATATTTGGTATGATTAGCTTTTGTCTCCCTTACATAAGCTACTGCATCCTTACAAACTTCTCTATATTTCTCCGGATTGCTGACCGGGACCTCTCCCGTTCCCTTTACAGCTATCGCCTTTAAGTTCTTTGAAGCCATAACCGCTCCGGCGCCTCCCCGGCCGATACTTCTTTCACCGATCTGAATACAGGAAAGTACTACTCCATTCTCAGCCGCCGGTCCGCAGGACATGACCTGGTCCTCCCTACCGACCTCTTCCTTTAGTATTTCATTGACTTCAAAAGTAGTCTTACCCCAGAGCTTTTTTCCATCCTTGATCTGAATATCATTATCCTTAATTAAAATATATACGGGCTGGTCAGCCCTTCCTTCAATTATGAGTCCATCATAACCGGCTTTTTTTAAATGCGGTCCGAAATAACCACCACCATTAGAACAGAGGTACTGTCTTGTTTCGGGCGATTTGGTAACCAGGCCTATTTTTGTGCTAGCAGGCCCCGGCGAACCGGTCACTGGCCCGGTGAAGAAAAATAACTTGTTTTCGGGTGATAATGGTTTAATGTCTTTACCAATTTCATCATAATAATACCGGGCACCTAAACCCCTGGCCCCTAGAAATTTTTTCTGCCATTCAGGGTTTATCTTCTCCTCCTTGATTGTCCTGTCTGTTAAATTAATTCTGACTAGTTTTCCCGTATATCCTCCTGAAAACATGAAATTTAGCCTCCTTAATTTTATTTTTTAAAATATGTCTTCTTTATTCTCCGATAAGAAAAAATTTAACTCTATTCCCACTCAGATTACTTCTAGAGTGTGTTCGAAAAGCTAATTGGCATCAGCCAAAAACTCCACTCCTGTTCTCGTTTCGGCCGATTAAGGGCCTTTTTAAGGTCCCTTCGGTTAAACAGAAAAACAACCTTAATTAAGCTTGGCCTAGTTCCCGATTGTTCCGTTTTAATCGGCCGAGCGCTAACTAGCTTTTCGAAAATAATACTTTTCAAACAGACTCTTCTATAAATAATTATAAAAAGTACATCTACATTTCCTCTCTGGTTGCCTTAATCCTCTTAATAAATTCCTTTGCCGTTTCCGTTACCTCCTCATAATCTTCCCTTTTAGCTCCCGCCGTCAAGGCACTACCAACACCGACGGCAAAACTTCCGGCTTTAATCCACTCCGCTACATTATCAACATTTACACCACCGGTAGGTAACAGGGGTGCCTGAGGAAGAGGACCTTTAATTGCTTTAATAATTTTAGGACCAAATAAGGTTGCAGGGAATACTTTCACAACATCCGCACCTGCTTCCATAGCTTTTACTACTTCTGTTACACTCATGGCACCGGGCATAACTACCTTCTGATATCTGTTACATAACCTGACGAGCTCCTCATTCAATGCCGGGCCAACTATATATTCAGCACCTGCCAGAATACAGGAACGGGCGGTTTCCGCGTCTAAAACAGAACCTGCACCAATTAAAATTTCGTTATTACTATAAGTTTCAGCCAGCTCTTTAATAACATCTATCGCACCGGGTACAGTCATGGTTATTTCAATAGCTTGAATACCACCGGCTTTAACAGCTTCTGCAATTTTAAGGGCCTGTTCCGGATTTTCAGCCCTGACTACCGCTACAATACCCGTTTCTGCTATCCTTTTTAAACTTTCTATTTTTGAGATCATTTTAAACGAACCTCCTTTGTTTTTCTGATCCATTTTTGATATCACTGGCTATCTTCTCAAGCCTGCTGAATTTCTTTTCATCAATATCAATATGAAAAACCTCAGCTATTACCTGAGTCCAACCATGGATAAAATAGATCCAGCCATCTTCAACATGAAAATTTTCCTCCTTCTGTTTCAGGGCCTGATGCATAAACTTAAGGTCACTCCGGTAATTAATCTCCCACACCAGACTTTTTTCTGGAAATTGACAGGAATCCGTTAAGGACGAACCCGGTCTATCTTTACCGAAACCGGTAGCATTAACTATTAATGAATAGGGTTTTAACTTTTTAAGGATCTCATCATTTTGCCACGGTTCAGGGGTCATATGATATTCAACCTCTAACCCGGAATTAAATTTTATACAACCATAATTTTCCCTTATGTCTTTTCCGGGATGAACATATGTTGGTTTAGATGATTTTAATTAAATACTGAATTGCTTTTTCAGTTAATTTTTGAATTAAATCATCTTGAATTGTACCTCCTTCCCACTACTGGTTTTCTATATAATATAATAAAAAGGGAAGACCACCTATCAAAGGCATCTTTCCGTCTGGTGTGTGAATCCTTTTTAAATTCACGGTGTTAAATATTGGGTTCTTATTTGCCATTATTTCCAGGAGAGAGGTTTTTATTCCCTGGAAATCTTAAAGATGCCTTTTAAGTATAATTTTATGGATAAAATCCCCATAATCTCTTATAGCGTTACCTGTTTATGGTAATAATGGTACTATCAATATTTATGGGGGGATAGTAATGGGTAGACAACTTCGTTACCGTCAAAAACGCCATGAACAAGTTCATTCACTTAAATCTAAATCATTGTTTGGACATTTAGTCACTGAGCTTAGGCAAACACAGGGCTTTACGCAAAGGGAGGCTGAAATTGTAGCCAAACCCTGCTTTACTTACTTTAAAAACAATCTCTGTGATACTGCTGAAGGACAAATCAGATTTGAAATCATCGATGGTATTAACAATCACAAACATGCTCAAAAAGAAACTAAAATGGCCACTTTAATTCCTGTTGCCTATAGTGATATTGAACTCTTTGAAGAATTCGGTGTTAAAGCCATGCAAATGGACCGTTGTTTACGCATAATCGAAGAAGCCTACTGTCAGGGTGGTCTTCTTGATATGAAACGGCTTTGTTTTCTGACCCAGATTACCGATAGGGCCCTGCGTGATAGACTTCATGAGTTATGGGATAAAGGTATCAGGGTACCTTTACCTATGATTCTGCGTAAGTACCTTGATAATATGTCCATGTTCCGTCAGTCTTACTGTGTTAAACATTACCTGCAGGGTGAGGATCTTGAAAAATTACGTAAAGAACTATATATTAGCCAGACAGACTGGGAACAAATCTATATACTTTTCGTCATATCAGTCAAAGAAAAGATGAAGCTCCTGCAAAGCTTGCCAGAGATTTTAATATACCTGAAGAATTGGTTAAAGAATATATTGAGATTGCCAGTAATTATATTGATAACAAATTCTTTAAACAGTATCAAACAAGTCTCTCCAAAATTGAATGTCCAGGTGATGTTAACACTCGAGAAAAATTTATTGCTGAATTAACTACGCTGTGGTTTTTCACCGGCCCTTGCTGATATCGATACCTTTACTAAAGTAGTTGGACTTCTCGAAGAAAAAGGTTTAACCCCAGCTGAAATCCGTAAAATACTGGGCTGTTCCAGACGCCTAGTTAATAAATATATAGAACTATATTATCAGTTTAATACCGTTGAATACCAGTGGTGAATGGCCAAGGTACGTAAAAAGTATGAAAACTGTGTAAAAAAATGTGTAAAAAAAATATGAATTGGAGGTAGATATCTTGCAAAACAGGAAGGGACGTAACCGTTTTTTCTCCCTTCCAGAAAAGACAGCTATAAATGTTCAGGTTGAGTCTTTAAAAAAAGAGTTTGAGCTTGCAGAACAGTCAGTAGTTGGTGAAGCTATTGCTACTCACTTTAATGAGCCTGCTACCGAATACGAGAAAAAAATATTGAACACATTTCACCGGAAGAACTCCTGGTAAACTTCAAGAGTAAAGAACTCACACTACCTTTGATTGATCGAGAACAACTTAGCTAAACTATATGACCTTGCCCGGCCGCACCTCAGCTTGAATAATATTGTAAAAAAGGTAAATATATAAAGTTTTAGTAGTTAACGTTTTAATGTTAACCTGTTATTACATTTAACCCTGTAATTATATTTTAAATCAATTGATAAAATCCTTATTTATTTATATAGCTCAACCATAACCTTTCCCTTATCTCCTCTAAAATGTGATTCAAAATAATCCATTATTATATTTTCTTTAGTATAAGTTATATTCTGCATTAAGTGTATCGGAGCGCCCTCTTCTATATTTAAAAGCTCCGAATCATACTCTGACGCTACAATGGGCTCCAGGGTAACCCTCGCTTTATAAGCAACTAACTCATATTTCTCAGCAAGAATTCGATAAAGTGACTTATCTTCTAAATCTTCATTTATTAAATCAGGACATAATTTATATGGTATATGATTTACGACACTTACAATTGGCTCATTCTCAATATATCTTATACGCGAAATATATATAACTTTTTCATTTTCCTCAATATTTAACTTTTTTGCTATCACCTTAGTAACCAGCTTAATATCCTTTTCTAAAACTTTTGTTCTCATTATATAGCCTTTTTCAACCATATCATCGTAAAAAGTGGTTAACTTCTGTATAAATCCATAATTTATTTTAGGTTCGGATACAAATGTTCCTCTTCCCTTTTCTCGATAGAGCAAACCCTCATTAACTAATTCTTTTAATGCCTGTCTAATTGTGGGCCTACTTATTTTATATTTTTCCGATAATTCCCTTTCAGAAGGAAGTAAATCTCCCGGTTTCAATTCCCCTGTTTCAATTTTTTCCCTTAAAATTTCCTTTAACTGATAATATAATGGTATAGGTGTGTTTTTATCTAAAAAGCTATCTGCCATTCAAACCTCCCCTTTTTCCGCATTAGTCAATTATTAATACTTCAAAATGATCCTTGCTCTAACATTAAAAGATATTTCTCTATTAATGTCAAGTTGTTATTACCTTATTACTTATTTATATTCTATTCTATATTAATGTAAAAATTCCTTCTTAACTTTATAAAATATTTTTCCTTATTCCATTTCTATTTTATTGTTCAAGGCGCCGGGTCTAAAACCTTCGTCTTTCAGACGAACAGCTTTTAGCGTTGACATAATTTAACTGTCACCTTATCATTAAATGTAGGGGGTAGCAGTATATGCCTGATTATCGAAGAAATTCGCATACAATTAGCGATATCAAGTATCATATCGTGTGGGTTACAAAATATAGATACAAAGTCTTAAAAGGAGAAGTTGCAGTACGAACCCGTGATCTACTTAGGCAAATATGTATGAGTCGAGATATAATAATCATCAAAGGAAGTGTAGGACGGGATCATGTACACATGCTAATTTCATGCCCTACCCGATTATCCTCAGCTAAAATAATACAATATCTAAAAGAAAGCTCATCAAGGCTTTTGCAAGAAAAATTTCCGCATCTTAGAAAAAGATATTGGGGACAACATTTATGGGCTCGAGGATATTTTTGTGCAATAGTAGGAACAGTAACGGAAGAAATGGTCTCTTGGCCATTTCTTTATATTGTTGTTATAGGACATGAACCTTATCAGTAAATCGGTCATTTTTGGACATGGATTTGACAGTAGCTTGGACAAGATATTTGACTGTAGCAGCAGTTTTTAACCCAAAGGGCTTGTCCTTTACAATGAAGGTGCATATGGTACAATGTGATTAACGGAGCCATCATAAAGCCATTCATAACCTAGCTCCGCCCTAAATGGCTAAACCATGTGCACGGAGGCTCATTGTCAAGGATTAAAAACTGCAATATTTCTTGTCCAAAATACTTGTTATTCCTGCCAAAAATTAAGTCTTTGCCGCTGTCAAATCGCGTGTCTTATAACAATATACCTGCTATGATCATCCAAAATAAAGCATAGGCATAGAGTTTCATCACCCCATTTAAACTCCATAAAATCAAGGGCCCAGCAGTCATTGGGATTGATAAACTCGTAACGCTGAACAAAATTTATCTTGTTTTTTTCCAGATATACCTTTAAATTGCTTTTGATCCGGTTGATTGTGGAAAGAGAAAGATAACAGATTTCTTCCAGGAGTAAATACTGGCTTACCTTTTCTCCTCCCCAGTCCGAATGCTTGATGATAACCTTTAAAGCTTCAATTAAATCATCTGTCTCTGTTGCTTTTGGGCTATTATCTGGTTTTGAAGATTCATCCTCTAACTGATCATCTTCGGCTCTATTTTGCCAGTTAAAGAAGTAGCATAAGCTATGTCTAAAGAGGAAACATACTCTATTATTTCAAGAATATCCTGATAATCTGTATATTCATCTAAGACCCATTGTTTATGTTAACCGGAATTCAAGATACTCTTTTTGCAGCTTATGGATAGCACTTTCCTTTGTAGCTTGCTTTAATTTTTCTTCCAGTTTCTCTTACTTTTGTTCTAGTTCTTTGATTTTTTCTTTGGCCTCATCTAAAGAAGAAACATCATCCTTGACATTGCGGCCAACCTGTTTATTATTCCAGTTATTCAAAGCGCCTTCTACTAACTGTTCTTTCTAGTCATAGTAGGTTTGACGGGAGATATTATAAATTTATTAAAGTCGCCTTTGCTATGTTAAGGGACAGAAAGCTTTTTGATCCCCCCTCTCTGGCAAGGCGAACCTCTAACCTGTAATATCTTCGACAAATGAAAAATCCTGACCATAAGAATTTGGCAGCCAAAACTTTGATCAAGCAACTAGAAATTAGTCTTAAGCATTTAGCAAGTTAAGTTCAACCCAAAAACATTTTGCACTCTTAGGTTAGTTTATGGGAATGTCGAGGGGATATCGAAACTTACTTGAGGATAACCAGAACCTCGTGGTAAAGCGTGATACCCCTCGCTTCCATAAATGCGAATTAAGTACGTTAAACTAAAAAGTTAGTATTTTACGCCAGTTTGCATCAATGTGGGTTAAAAAAGCGAGGGACCCCAGATCGACACCCATAAACTATACTTGATGAGTTGCAGAATCATATGGTTCCTTGTTAGGTGGTTGCCAAAATTTTACATTTTGGCAAAATGGGATAGTCTACGCTTTTTTTCAAAAAACTATTGACAATAGTACGCTTTACCTTCAAACAACTGCAAATAGATGTTAGAGAGATGTTTGGAAATTTTTTGTATATAACTCTTGGTGAATCGAAAGGAAAAATTAGGGCGAGCCACAGGATGTGGCGAGCATGATGCCCAGTTTATGGCATTATCAAATTTACCTTATTAAAGAATTATGGCGAAGCCAATTTGATTATTCAGGGTCAGGATGACCCATTGAATTAGGTAACCTAAATTTTTCCTGGAGATGAACCTTAGAGTCATCAAAAAA
>JARRCS010000022.1 GCA_029981855.1 Halanaerobiales bacterium
GTTCTTCATCATATTTAAATTATACATCAAATTAATTAAAATTACCAGTACTATTCTGGGAACCTTGATATATCAGGATCTATTGTGACTTTGACGTGGTCCTGTGCTTAACAATATTTTCCTTGGTTCTTTTTCAAAGATATGGTATTATAAAAAGGAAATTTAACCTTGCTGAAACCTTAAACCAATTTAGTCTTCGACCATTTAGTCAGATAAAAATAGAGCCCCTAAGAAGGGAGTGGCAAAGGTGCAGTATGATAGCAGTCTGGAAAACAAGCTGAATAAGATAGATAATCTGGAGGTAAGATATAATGTGCCGCTAAAGAAATATACCTCCTTTAGGATCGGCGGGCCTGCTGATATTTTTCTTGCCCCCCGGACAATTCCCGCCTTCAGGAAAGCCCTGTCTCTCTTAAATAACTATCAGCTGCCCCTCTTTATTCTCGGTAAAGGAAGTAATATTATTGTCGGCGATAAGGGATTCAGAGGTGTTGTCATCTATACCGGAAAGCTAAACCGGGTCGAGATTAAAGGAAAGGAAATAATAGCTGAAGCCGGAATAACCCTTTCCTCACTGGCAAATAAAGCTATGGAGGCCGGTCTAACCGGGCTGGAATTTGCCAGCGGAATACCCGGCACCCTGGGTGGAGCCCTCTATATGAATGCAGGTGCCTACGGTGGGGAGATGAAGGATATAATAACCGAAGCGATATTACTGGACTACTCCGGGAAAGAAATGAAATTAAAGAAAAAGGAATTAGGGCTTTCATACAGGTACAGTATCCTGCAGGAAAAACCTCTGATTGCCGTAAAGGTTAAGTTAAAACTTAAGCCGGGTAATAGAGAAGAGATAAAGGCCTATATGAAGGAAATAAACCAGAAACGCAAGGAAAAACAGCCCTTGGAATGGCCCAGTGCGGGAAGCGCCTTTAAGAGACCGGAGGGCTATTATGCCGGGCCGTTAATTGAAGAAGCGGGGATGAAGGGAGTCAGGGTTGGTGATGCTCAGGTATCGGAAAAACATGCCGGATTCATTATTAACCTCGGTAATGCTACCGCCCGTGATGTTAGGCAGCTGATGAGGATGGTCCAGGAGAGGGTCTACGAAAAAAGCAGAGTCAGACTGGAACCTGAGCCTAAATTTGTCGGTGAGTTTTAATTAGTGATGAATTTATTGAGTGAACCTAGAATATCTCGATTTTTTTCCAAAAAAGCTAAATCCCGGTCTTGCCGGGATTTTTAATTATTCTGATTGAAGCTAGATTTATTTATCAGGTTTTCCTTCTCACTCCTGGTCAAATGCTTGATCTCATCCTCCCGCTTCATCGCCTGGCTTTTAGTTTTAAACTCCTCCTGATAAACAGGTTTAACGGGTAATCTACCCCTGGTGTATTTGGCACCCTCACCTCTATTATGTTCTTCTACCCTCCGTTCAATATCTGTGGTATAACCCGTATAATATGTTCCATCAGCACATTCAACTATATAGACATAATACATCTTAAACTCTTTCCCTCTGCTTTGCCAAACCAATAAGGTATTGTTTTTCCTTTTTAATTGATCTCTTTAAAATAGCCGGGGTCTCACCAGTGTTACGGTTGGCTAACTCTATAACATTCACATTTAAACTATTTCTTAGCATATCTCCTACCTCCAGTAAATATATAAATGTTTTTTCTACTTTATTCTACTTTATTATACACTTTAGAAATATTTACTGCAAATTATTACTAGGCCAATGTTAAAGCTAAATGAAGATAAGGTTAAAATAAGGTTAAATAAAGAAGAATTTAGTAAAAATGGACCATATATATTAAACCAGAGCCAACCACAACATATAGTATGTTTACTATCTAATCATACAAGATATAGTTATATTTTGCTTTACTATTTCTACATAAAATGCTATAATATATTTATTCGCTGGAGGTATAATTACATATGAGGTGATGCTTATGTCAGAAGGAGGATTTACACCAAATGCCATTAAGGTCTTAGAAGCTCGCTATTTAAAGAAAAATACCGAGGGTGAGCTAATTGAAACACCTGATGAAATGTTTAGGCGAGTGGCCAGAAATATTGCCCTGGCCAATGAAAAATATGGCGAAGATCCTCAAAAAGACGAGGAATCTTTTTATGAAATCATGAAAAACCTTGATTTTCTACCCAATTCACCAACATTAATGAATGCCGATAATGACTTACAGCAGTTAAGTGCCTGTTTTGTCCTGCCGGTAGAAGACAGTATGAATGGAATATTTGACGCGGTTAAAAATACTGCCTTAATCCAGAAGAGCGGCGGGGGTACCGGTTTTAGCTTTTCCCGTTTAAGACCGAAGAATGATATCGTAAGAACCACCGGCGGAATTGCCAGTGGCCCCATCTCCTTTATGGAGATCTTTGACGCCGCCACAAATACCGTTAAACAGGGAGGCAAACGCCGCGGGGCCAACATGGGGATCCTGAGGGTGGATCACCCGGACATTTTGGATTTTATTACAGCTAAAGAGAAGGAAAATAAGTTAAATAATTTTAATATATCAGTTGCCGTTACCGATGAATTTATGAAAGCAGTGAAAAATGATGAGTACTACAACCTGATCAACCCCCGCAACGGGGAAATTTCCGGGCGGTTAAAGGCCAGGGAGGTCTTCGATAAGATAGTCTTTATGGCCCATAAAAATGGTGAACCGGGAATCATCTTTATTGATGAGATTAATAGACATAACCCCACTCCTCATCTGGGAGAGATTGAGAGTACTAATCCCTGTGGAGAACAGCCTCTTTTGCCCTATGAGGCCTGTAATCTGGGTTCGATCAATCTATCCCATATGGTTAAAGAAAATAAAGATCATGCTGAGATCGATTATGACAAACTGGAATACACCGTTAGAGTTGCAACCCGTTTCCTCGACAATGTTATCGATATGAATGAATACCCCCTGGAAAAGATTAAGGAAATGGTCTACGGTAACCGTAAGATCGGTCTCGGGGTTATGGGCTGGAGTGATCTCTTAATCATCTTGAGAATACCTTATAATAGCCGGGAGGCAGTCGACCTGGCCGGTGAGGTTATGGCCTTTATCCAAAAAATCTCTCATGATGAATCGAGAAAGATTGCTGAAAGAAGGGGCTCCTTCCCCAATATTAAAGGTAGTATCCATAAAGAACCTATGCGCAATGCGACAACAACTACCATCGCGCCTACAGGCAGTATCAGTATTATTGCCGGTTGCAGCAGCGGTATCGAACCCCTCTTTGCCATCAATTATGAACGACATGTGCTGGATGATACACTAATTGAGGTCCATCCTATCTTCGAAAAGATTGCCAGAGAAAGGGGCTTTTACAGTGAGGAACTGATGGCCAGGGTGGCCGAAAACAACTCCATCCAGGAGATGGAGGAAATACCAGAAGACGTACGAAAAATCTTCGTTACCGCCCACGATATCGAGCCGGAATGGCATATTAAAATGCAGGCTGCCTTCCAGAAATCGGTAGATAATGCCGTCAGCAAAACGGTAAACTTCCGCCATGACGCCACGGTAGAGGATGTAAAAAAGGTCTACACCATGGCCTATGATTTGAAGTGCAAGGGAGTTACCATCTACCGGGATGGCAGCCGTTCAAAGCAGGTCCTGGCAACCAAAAATCAAAAGAACGGGGTTTCAGAAACAAGCAGAGGAAAACGGCCCCGGCCCAAAGTTACCTTCGGAACCACCGAAAAGACCAATATCGGCTGCGGAAAACTATATATTACGATCAACTCCGATAACCACGGTATCTGTGAGGTCTTTACCACCACCGGCAAGGGCGGGGGTTGTCACGCCCAGTCAGAGGCCATCAGCCGGCTGGCCTCACTGGCTCTAAGAAGCGGTGTTCCCATCGAAGAAGTAACAGGCCAGCTGAAAGGGATCAGGTGTGAGGCCGCCATGATTAGAAAGGATGTCTCTAACCTCTCCTGCCCGGATGCCATTGGACGGGCCATTGAAAGCTTTGTTAATAACACCGATAATGGAAAGATAATCCTATCCGGGTTAAAGCTGGAATTTAATCACAAAGAGAAAGAGGACAGGCCGAAAGGGAACCCGAATGGTTCTACCTATAATAATCACGCCGTCTGTCCGGAATGCGGACATGAGCTAGAACACGAAGGCGGCTGCTCCGTCTGCAGAAACTGCGGTTGGTCCAAATGCGGTTAATAATTTATCCGGTAGAATAAACTGCATACAGTTTTTAACTAAATCTATGAACTAAAGGATGAAAAAAGATCTTTAAATGATAAAAGAGCTATGAAACACTCTCAGATTTCATAGCTCTTTTTCTTTCTGACTTCAGTTAAATATTCCTTAACCTCTTCTGCAGTTGACAGCTTAAGAACATCCTCAACAATCCCCTTACATTCCTCTCTCTTAAGCTGCCTGACTACATCTTTAATCTCCAGGATAGCACCAACACTCATACTCAGTTCATTAACCCCCAGGCCGATAAAAAATGGGGTTAAGAGGGAGTCACCACCGGCCTCCCCACAGATACCTACCCAGATACCGGCTCTATAGGCTGCCTCAACTACTTCCTTTATCACCCTCAATACTGCAGGGTGATAGGGGGTATTCAGATTCGCAATCTTATCATTGGTTCTATCTACTGCAACAATGTACTGGATTAAGTCATTTGTTCCGATACTAAAGAAATCAACCTCTCTGGCAAAGATATCTGCCAGGATAGCGGCTGCGGGAACCTCAACCATCATTCCTACCTCAATATCAGGGTCATAGGGAATCCCCGCTCTATCCAGTTCCCCTTTAACCTCCTTGAGTATTCTTTTCGCCTCTCTTAACTCTTCTAAAGAAGAAATCAAAGGAAACATAATCTTGAGATTACCGTAATATCTGGCCCTTAAAAGAGCTTTAAGCTGAGTTTTAAAGATATCCCTTCTCTCAAGGGAAATCCGGATTGCCCGCCAGCCAAGAAAAGGATTCAGCTCATCAGGTAATTCAAGACCGGGTAGACCCTTGTCACCACCGGTATCGAGGGTGCGAATGATTACCGGTTTGCCGGCCATTTCTTCAACTACCTCTCTATATACCTTAAACTGTTTCTCTTCATCAGGCAGCTCCTCGGTATTCATATATAGGAATTCGGATCGAAAAAGGCCTATACCCTCACTATTTACCTCCAGAACCCCCCTCAATTCCTCATCTGTGCCGATATTTGCTGATAATCCGATAGTAAAACCATCTATAGTTGTAGCAGACTTATCTTTTAACCTGAATAATTTCTGCTGTCTCCGGTAGTATTTATTGATCTTCTCTCTATATTTATCTAAGAGCTCCCGGTCGGGCTCAACAACTATCTCGCCGGACAGGGCATCAAGTATGACCCTCTCCCCATGTCCAACCTTATCGAGAATTCCCTCAACATTAACTATTACCGGCAGCATTAACCCCCTGGCCATAATAACAGTATGTGAGGTCTTACCCCCTTTACTTAAAATCAAACCCTTTAACCTATCTTTATCAATCAGGGCAATCTCGGAAGGAGTCAGATCCTCGGCCAGGATAATCGAATCCTCCGGCAGATTCTGTAGGGAGGTTATCTCCCCGGTCAGGGCCCGTAAGAGGTGATTTCCTACATCCTGGATATCCTTTATTCTTTCCTTAAAGTACTCATTATCCATCCTGGAAAATTTATCCGTTATCCTCTGGATGGCCTTTTTTACCGCTGCCCCGGCATTAATCTTTTCCTTTTTAATCAGGTCTTTCATCTCTCCGTAAACTACAGGGTCATTAAGCATACTGATATGGGCATCAAAGATCTTGGTCTCCTCTGAACCCAGTTCACTGGCTGCCTTTTCTTTAATCTCCTTTAAGAATCTGTTAGCCCTCTGCCTGGCCTCCTCTAATTTTTCAAGCTCGGTTAGGACTTCCTCCTCAGAAATAGGATAATCTTCGATAATTAGTTCCTCTTTAAGATACTTATATACCTTCCCGATAACAATTCCTTTTGATACAGGGACACCCTGATAGACTTCATTCATCTCCTTAGCGGAACGGGTATTTAAACCGGTCTTGTTTGCTAATTTCACCTTATCCCGGATCAACTGGACCACTCCTTATTTTAAATATTCTAATGTAAGTTGTGATTCTATCTCTTTAATTCCGGCAAGCTCTATTTTATCTCTTCTCCCTGTTTTAACATAGGTAGTAGCCAGAGCAGTAGCAAACCTGGCCATCTCTTCTAATGAGCTCTTTCTTAATAATTTTATAGCCAGGCCGGCAACCATAGAGTCTCCTGCCCCAACCGTTGTTTGAGATACCTCAACTTCAGGCACCTTCACCCAGATAAGCTCATCTCTATCGGCAAAAACGGCCCCCTGACTACCCATGGAAATAACTATAATCCTGACACCCTTACCAATAAAGTAATCTACTGCATTATAGATACCGGCAGTACTATCAATCCTTTTATCTATTAAAAGCTCAACCTCATGTAGATTGGGCTTAATTAAATAAGGTTTCTCCCTCAAACCTAACTTTAAAGATTTACCGGCGGTATCTAAAATGACACTAACATTATTCTGATTAGCCAGTTTCATTAGCTGATTATAGGCATCCTCAGGTACTCCCTGGGGGAGACTACCCGAGAGTACTAATAGGCTGGCCTCTTTAAGCTGTACCTTCAGGGAATTCTTTAATACCTGAAAATCCTGAGGCAGTACCTGGCCCGGTTCATTTACTTCCGTTTCCCTGTCATCGTTCTCCAGAATCTTCATATTTACCCGGGTTGGATACTCGGTCCAGGTAAAATTCCGGGCCAGCCCCTCCTTTTCCAAAAACCTATCAATCTGTTGGCCGGTATCACCACCGAGAAAACCCATAGCTACCACCGGTTCACCTAGCTGGTGAACTACCCTGGCAACGTTAATTCCCTTACCCCCGGCAATAATATCAACCTCCCTAACCCTGTTTAACTCTCCGGGCTTGAGTTTATCAACCTTTAAGGTTTTATCTATTGCCGGGTTCAAGGTGACTGTAATTATCATTCTATCCCTCCCTGGTCTCTACCCCTCATTATTCATCTTTCCCCAACATTGCACTCCAGCAATGGATAAAATGCTTGCCTGTTTACTCGACTTCATAATCCTCTTCATCAATATCGATAGCATCTTTATACTTCTTCTTACTCTGACCGGGTGAATCATTATAGCCATTATCAAAATAATTACTCAATAAACTCTTTAAGATCGGCCACATTAGTACAAATACAGCCACATCATCGAGCTGTCCGGCCAGAGGGAAGAAATCCCCTATCAGGTCAAAAGGCAAGAGTAGATAAAGAATTGGTACGAAGAATAAGAGTTTCTTGCTGAATTCAACATCATGTGCCATTAAATAACGAATTATCTTCAACAGGCTAAAGAGGCTTTTTTTGCTCATTTCCATGTTACTCCTTTCCAGAGTATTAATTAATACCTCTCTTCCCTTCGCCAGTAACTTTGAATAGGTGTTGGAGAGATGTTTAGAATTTTTTTGCAATCGGAAGCAACTATTTATAGTTTTCCAAAAGGAAAATCCTGTAATATATCTTTAATGATGCCTCTATGACAAACTTCTATTATTATTTCTATTTCTATTATTATATAGATATCATACCACAATCCAGGCCATTAGTCGAGTTTTTCAGAATTATCGTGCTTTCCGGATATTAATTACGGATATAAGAACAAACTGGTTTCGCTTGTTGATGTCGTAAATTATCCCCAGAATTCATCTGTATATAATTTACCTGACATAAAAAAGATGAAAAAATAACTTATCTTAAGGAATACTAGTTATTAGCAAGAAGTTTTTTCCCATTATACAAAATAATTTAAGGAGTAAGAAGATGAAACCCTTTAAGCCAACAACCGTAATCTTTCGGGAAAATGCCCTGGAATATCCCCTGGGCAAAAAATTATATGAAAGTTTTAAGGAAGAAGAGAAGATTAAAATTCATATAGTAGCCCCCAGAGGTCCCTTCCCTCTCGAAAATAACGTATCCTTTAGAAAAAAGTTTATCAGGGCCAAAAAGACCCTGATAGTTTCTGTCCGTTCTCTGGGGAAGTTTCAGTCCTGCAAACCCTCTGCCCATTATCAACTACCACTGGTAACCGGTTGTCCCGCCCACTGCCACTATTGCTATCTCTCCACCAATCTGGGAAAGAACCCCTATATCAAGATTTATGTCAATCTAGAAGAGATACTGGATAAAGCGGAAAAATATATAGAAAAAAGAAAACCGGAAGTCACCATCTTTGAGGGCTCAGCCACCTCCGATCCGCTGCCGGTGGAGAGATGGACCGGGTCACTGGCCAGATGTATCGAGTTTTTTGCTGGAGAAGAACTAGGCCATTTCCGCTTTGTGACAAAGTTTACCGATATAGAATCATTACTTAATCTTAAGCACAGAGGACGAACGGAGTTTAGATTTAGCCTCAATAGCAACTATGCCATAAATAAATTTGAACCGACTACCCCGCTATTAGAGGAAAGAATTAAAGCAGCCAGCAAAGTCTTTCAGGCCAGCTATCCACTGGGCTTTTTGATTGCCCCCATCTTTATCTATGACGGCTGGCAGGATGAATATAAAGACTTAATACGCAAGTTAAAAGAGTCTTTAGATAATAAAGGGAAAAGAATCTCCTTTGAACTGATTACCCACCGTTTCACCAGGCGAGCCAAGGAAATTATTGAGAAAATCTATCCCCGGACCGAGTTGCCCATGAATGAAGAGACCCGTCAGTTTAAATATGGCCAGTTCGGTTACGGGAAATATGTTTATCCAGAGGAGATCCGACAGGAGATTGAAGATTTTATGAGAAAAACCATCAATGAATACTTTCCCGAAGCAGAGATCAAGTATTTTGTTTAAGGAAATAATATTGCGCCATTTTTCTTTCTGTACCTTTTGGTATATTTATTCCTGAGATTAAAGCAGGAGACAATATTTAAGTAAGACTTATATAGTTTCATAAAAGAATAAGTTAAGCTAATGACTATATTTATTAAAAGGTGGGCAATAGTGCCCACCTATAAGGTTGGTTTTACAGGATATTCTTGCTTTCCGCTATAATAGCATTAAAATACCGGCACGACCGCCCCTTTATACTTATCCAGGATAAACTCTTTAACGGGCTCACTGGTTAATACCTCAGCCAGACGTTTTAGTAATGGATTATCCTCATCCTCTGACCTTACAACCAGGATATTGGCATAGGGTGATTCATTTCCTTCAATAATCAGGGCATCCTCAAGGGGATTTAAGTCTGCCTCCAGAGCATAATTGGTGTTGATAAAGGCAGCGGTTACATCAGGTAAGACTCTTGGTAATTGAGCTGCCTCCAGTTCTTCAAACTTTAACCCTTTAGGATTGTCTACAATATCAAGAGGGGTAGCCTCAAGACCGGCATCTTCGGCCAGCTTAATAATTCCCTTACTGGCTAATAGCAAGAGTGCTCTGCCCTCATTTGTAGGATCATTAGGTACGGCAATGGTAGCACCCTGAGGTAGTTCATTGATATGATCTATCTTCTTTGAATAGAGACCGAAGGGCTCAATATGAACCTTAATCAGTGAAACAATATCCAGATTATGATCCTTTTTGAACTGCTCTAGATAGGGTACATGCTGGAAGTAGTTAGCATCAATACTGCCATCGGCCAGAGCCAAATTGGGAGTAACATAATCGGTAAACTCGACTATCTCCAGCTTAATACCTTCCTTAGCCAGGACCGGCTTAATAAACTCAAGGATCTCGGCATGGGGAACCGGTGTAGCCCCGACCTTAAGCACCTTATCCTCTGCCAGTACGGAATTAACACCAACAGCCAAAACCAACAGACCTACTAATACTAAAGCTATTAAGATTCTTTTCATGGTAATCTCTCCTATCTTTATAATTTTTTTTACTTCTCCCTGCTCACTAATCTGGACTGCATCAATTATCTATGATCGAACCTCTTTGCCAGTAGATTGCCCAGCCACTGTACCAGCTGAACCAGTATAACTAAAATGATAACTGTCTCAATCATAATACCAACCTTGAAACGCTGATAGCCATACCTGATCGCTATATCCCCAAGACCACCCCCTCCAATAGCTCCGGCCATAGCCGAATAGCCAATTAGATTAATCGCCGTTAAGGTAATCCCCAGGATGATTGCCGGTAATGATTCTGAAAATAAAACCTTAAAGACAATCTGCAGGGGAGTAGCCCCCATAGCCTGGGCAGCCTCGATTACCCCAGGACTGACCTCCTGCAGGGCATTATCAACAATTCTTCCTACAAAGGGTATTGCCGCCAGTGCCAGGGGTACAATAGCAGCAGTCGTTCCGATGGAGGTGCCGACAATAACCCTGGTCAAGGGAATGACCGCTACCATCAAGATTATGAAAGGTACTGAACGCCCGATATTTATTACTAAATCGAGCACCTTGTGGACCGGTGTATTTTCCATAATATGACCCTTTCTAGTAATCGCCGTCAGAAAACCCAGGGGTAGACCGATAATTACGGCAATTAACAGGGAAAATCCGACCATATAAAGGGTTTCATTGATCCCAGCGAGCATTAATTGATTATACCTGGACAGCCTGGTCAAGAGCTCCGTCATCGCTTAACACCTCCACCGTTAATCCCTTTCCTTTTAAGTAGTTTATTCCCTTTAAAACCTGATTATATTCCCCTTCAAGCTCAAGTATCAGGGTGCCGAAGGGAATTCCCTGGATATCATCGATCTTCCCGTAGAGAATATTGGCATCCAGCTCAAAGGTCTTAACCAAAGAGGAGATCAGGGGCTGATGGGTAGATTTCCCCAGAAAGGAAACCCTGATCAATTCTCCACCATTATGATCCTTAAAGAGTTCTTCCGGGAAGTTAAAGTCAATGATTGACTTGATAAACCTCCTGGTCAGAGACTGCCGGGGATTGGCAAAAAGGTCTATTACCTTTCCCTCTTCAATAATCCTTCCCTTCTCCATCACGGCAACCCGGTCACAAACCTGTTTAATTACTTCCATCTCATGGGTTATAAGTAAGATTGTTAATTTCATCTCATCTCTGATTCTGGCCAGGAGCTCCAGAATGGACCCGGTACTTTCCGGATCAAGGGAGGAGGTTGCTTCATCAGATAATAGTAACTCTGGCTCATTGGCCAGGGCCCGGGCAATACCAACCCTCTGTTTCTGTCCCCCGCTCAACTGGGCCGGGTAATGATCAGCCCTATCGGCCAAACCCACCAGCTCAATTAATCTATCAACTCTCTTCTCCCGTTCTGCTTTAGCTACCCCGGCTATCTCCAGAGGAAAGCTGACATTACCTCTAACGGTACGGGAATTCAGAAGATTAAAATGCTGAAAGATCATTCCGATCTTCTGTCTCCTTTTTCTAAGTAAATCCGGTGCCAGAGAGGTTATATTCTCACCGTTGATTAATATCTCACCACTGCTCGGTTTCTCCAGGAGATTAACCGTCCGGATTAAGGTGCTCTTGCCGGCACCACTGGGGCCGATAATCCCAAAGATCTCCCCCTCATTTATCTTGAGATTAATATTGTTCAGGGCAGTAATCTCCTCCTGCCTGGTCTTATATTTTTTAACCAGGTTTTTAATCTCTATCATTAAAATCACCTTTCTCATCAGACCTAACTGATATAATTTACCTTTACTTCGTTCGATAACAACTGCAAATAGAATGTTGGAGAGATGTTTTGCGATGCGCTCGATGCGCTAGTGTCTAACTATCATTGCGTAATTTAAAAGAAGGTTTAGCCCGGCGGCCTCGATAGCCTAGTGCAAAAACCATCTTTGCGTAGATAAAAAGAAGGTTTTTGCAAGCGAAAACATCTATATTGTAGTTTGCAAATTCTTACAGAATCATGATTTAATTAAAATTAAAACAGCCACTCAAAAGTGGCTGGCATGAAAAAAACCCTCATGAGAGGGGATAATATTCCTCTCATCTTTCACCTCCGTTATTCGGAGATGCAGGATTTAGCACCTTATCATCTTTAATGATAGGTTGCCGGGCTTCTTCGGGCCAGTCCCTCCACCACTCTTGATGATTAATTATTATTTTGTGGTTATATTTATTGTATATTATATTAACATCTAAAATATAGCTTGTCAAGGAAAAAAATTGGCCTCCGGCACATTACATTAAATGGCAAATTTTTTATTGTTATCTTTATAAAAATAGGTTGACAATTTTGCAGTAATATAATTCAATAGTTTTTAATAGCATATTATAGATATATCAAGCTCTATAGTAAAGATTATATCTAAGCCAGATTGTCCCTTCTATCGTTCAGGAAAAAGATTGCTAATGTTCCAGGCCCTGCATGAGCACCAATAACTGCCCCGATAGTATTAATGACAAAGCTATCGGGGCCAAATCTCTTTCTAATCATTTCCTTTAAAGACTCCGCCCCTTCAATATCATCACCATGACTGATCCCGATAGTCTGATCAGCCAGATCTACCCCCCTCTCTTCCATCAGTTCCAGCATCCTCTCAAAAACCCTCTTTCTGCCTCTTTTTTTATCAATTGGTACCAGCCTGCCATCTTCTACATTCAAGACAGGCTTAATATTCAACAGACCACCCACAAAGGCAGTGGTACGGCTTACCCTGCCACCCCGATACAGATATTCCAGATTATCAACAGTAAAGATATGTTCCATGTGCCCGGCATTAAATTTAACCTGTTTTAAGATCTCCTCTTTATCCTTCCCTTCCCTGGCCATCACGGCCGCCTTATATACAACCAGCCCCTCTCCCAGAGAAGCACACCTGGTATCAATAATATCCAGATCAAAGTCGGGGTATTCTTCCCTGACCTGTTCCCTGGCAATTACAGCCGACTGATAGGTACCGGAAAGTTCGGAGGAGAAGGCAATATAAAGGCAGCCTGTCTTATTCTCAGCATACTTTTTGAACCTTGCCAGAAAATCACCTACAGGAACTTGGGAGGTCTTATAGACCTTACCCTCCCTCATATTATTAAATAGCTCCCGGGGGGTTATGGTTTCACCATCTTTATAAACTTCTTTATCTGCAGAAACCAGTAAAGGAAGTACATCTATATCGTATTCCTTAATAATATCTTCTGGTAGATCCGCAGCACTATCGGTAATTATTTTTATACTCATATTTTTTCAACTCCTAAATTAAATTAATAATCACTATCGTTTCCGAAACCTCATAGTGTAAAAATATAAAGAAGGTTTTGGTGAGCCGGAATTTATATTATTAATAACATAAATTCCTAGGCATCAAAGAAAACTACAAATATCAAAGAAAACTACAAATAGATGTTGGAGAGTTGGATATACCTTTTAAGTATCTGTACTTTATATAATATGCCTCAAATAAAATGGAAATATTCTACAAAAATGCAGGGTATCAATCCAGATACCCCAAGCTCTTTAATCTCTTCCTGATTAAATAAATCTCCTGCCGGGTCAACTGCTGGTCATTGAAGACCTCGTTCTGCTCTTTATCACCCAGTTCAGTTGTCGATATCAGGTCGCGCATTACATAAACAATAAATTCGGTTACACTATTAAACCCGGTATCCTCAATAACTTCCTTGAGCTTTTCATAGAGATTACGGGGAATTTTGATGGTTGCCTTATCGCTCATAGCAAATTCCTCCCTTATCAAAGATAACCGAGACCGTTTAGCCTTTCGGTAATTAGCTCTTCTTCCTCGGTGGTATAATCCTTAGTTTCAGGTATATATCCGTGTTCTTCCAGATAGGTTATAACCTTGGCCGCACTCTCGGCAACTGTTTCCTGATCGGTCCTCAACTCCAGATCACAATTAACAGGTTCTTCATAGGGAGCAGAGATCCCTGTAAAATTTTCAATCTTTCCTTCCCGGGCCTTCTTATACAATCCCTTTACATCTCTCTCTTCACAGACCTTAAGAGGGGCATTAACAAAGACCTCGATAAACCCTCCCACTTCTTCAATCTCTTTACGGGCCTTATCTCTGGCCTCCTGGTAAGGGGAGATAAAGGAACAGAGGGTTATGATATCATTTTTGGTTAAGAGTTTGGCTACAAAGGCATTTCTCTCAATATTTTTGTCCCTGTCTTCCTTACTAAAACCCAGGTCTTTGGTCAGGCTCTTCCTGACAATATCCCCATCCAGTCTCTGCACATATAGATTTCGTTCCTTGAGGATTCTCTCAACCTCTTTGGCAACTGTTGTTTTACCGGCACCACTTAAGCCGGTAAACCAGACGGTAACTCCTTTTTGGGCACGCATATCCTATCACCCTTTCATTAAAAATACTCTAACTCTATTACTGCTTGGTAGCAGTCGTACTGCTAGCCGCTGCCATACCGCGGATTAGAACATCGGCAACCTCAGGGCGGGTCATTTCCTTCGGTGGGCGTTTCCCTTCCCTAAGCATAGCCCTGACCCTGGTTCCGCTTAAACCGATATGGAACTTCTTATCATGGGGACAGGTCTTTGAAGTGGCCATGGATTCGCATTTAGTACAGTAAAATGAATACTCGAATCTCAAGGGGGTAATCCCGATCTCTTCATCCTTGAACTGATCAAAGATCTCCTGAGCCTCATAAGTACCGTAATAATCTCCCACACCTGCATGGTCACGCCCGACTATAAAATGGGTACAGCCGTAGTTTTTGCGGCAGAGAGCATGGAAAATAGCCTCCCTGGGGCCGGCATACCTCATTGCTGCCGGAAATACGGCCAGATAGACCCTGGAGGGTGGATAGATCTTATCCATAACTACCTCATAACTCTCGATTCTGTACTCGACCGGAATATCAGTACTCTTTGTCTCCCCAACAAGCGGAGATAAGAAAAGCCCATCGGTAATCTCTAAAGCACACTTCTGTAAATACTCATGGGCCCTGTGGATTGGATTTCGAGTTTGAAATCCAACAACTCTCTTCCATCCCCTGGCAGCAAAGTCCTTCCTGACCTGAGCAGGATCCACTCTATACTGGTTAAATAGCTTGTGTTCTATCCGGTTAAGCATTGAGATCGTACCGCCTAGCAGGACCTCACCACGCCTGTAGAGATTAGCCACCCCGGGATGGGTCTCATCCCTGGTTTTATAGACCAGTTCTGCCTCCCTTTTTTTATCTGGCTGGAATTTATCCTCAAGATGAAGAATAGCATAAATTCTGCCTGACTTACCGGTCAGGGCTACATCAGTACCAATAACGAGCTGTTCGGCTTCCTGGCGGCTGACACCCAGTACTACAGGAATAGTCCAGACGGTCCCATCGGCTAACCTCATCTCTTCAAGAACACTATTATAATCCTCTTCATTCATAAAACCAGTTAAAGGACTATATAGACCGGTGGCGATATTCTCTGCCTCAGTTAGATCCCGTTTGCTTAAGACCAATTTGGGCATTTTTACTGCTTTAACCAGCAGTTCATCCCTTTTAGAATCTAAAACTATTCTATTGATTAGTTTACCGCCATGTGGCTCAATCATCAATAAATACCCCCTATGTAATTTATCCTATTAATAAAGATACTATAAACACTCTTAAAATCCTCTTTTTTTAGGAGATTGACTCCTATAACACTCCAGAGATAACCTCCTTTATATAATATGGAGAACCCGGTAGATTTGTGATTTATCTTTTTAGGCATTAAAAAAAAGCCCTTTAAAGGGGCTTTATTTGTTTCTCTTAAATTCCCTGAGCCTCTCTACCAGATCATCCGTAATCTGAACATCACCCATCTCCACCCCCGGCGAATTCACACCATGAAAATCGGAACCATCTGTTACAAGTAAATCTAACTCCTTCCTATATTCTGCCTCTAAATTTGTACCAGAGAATACCTGCCCATTCATGGATTGCCGCCAGATTGGCATTTAAGGCTGCCCGGTTTGGCAGGTAGTCAAGCCAGCTTAAGCGGTGGCTGCTAAGATATCCGGCAGGAACCGGTATCGCCTTTATTCCCTGCTTATAGAAAACCATCATGGCCCGGGGTAGATGGACGGCTGATGTTACCAGATATACCCTGCCATGATAATTATGATTATCTAACCATTCTTTAACATAGAGCCCGTTCTCATAGGTAGACCGGGCCCTGCTTTCCCTGACGATCTTATCTTCCGGTACCCCCATCTCCCTTAACCATTCAGCTGCAATTTCGGCCTCGCTTATCTCCTGTTGGCCCACACCGATACCACCGGTAAAAATTATCGAACCACCCAGTTTATTAAATAAGCGGTAACCCTTAACTAACCTCTGTAAGGTAATCGAGTTTAATTCCGCTTCTCCCCTGCCAAAACCGTAATTAATTCCTCCACCCAGGATAACAATAGGATAGCTCCGGGTAAAACTCCCGGTCTGATCCTGATATGTATCTTCCAGCCGTATGAGAAAAATCTTGATACCAAGGCCGGAGAAGGTAAGAAACATTAATAGCAGGGTGAAAAAAGCCAGAAACTTAATTAAAAATGACCTTGCCCTGGCCATAAGATAAATGGTAATAATTAACCAGAGCAGGATAAAGAGACCGGGTGGTGATATAAAGGAAGCGATTATCTTCTCTAAAGCCAGCATAATCTATTCACCGATTACTTTAACCAGGACCCTTTTTTCCCGCCGACCATCAAATTCTCCGTAAAAGATCTGTTCCCAGGGACCAAAATCAAGCTCACCTCCGGTAATTGCCACCACAACCTCTCTGCCCATTATCTGCCTCTTTAAGTGGGCATCGGCATTTATCTCAAATCCGTTGTGCTGATATTGAGATACCGGTTCATGAGGGGCCAGTTCCTCCAACCATCTCTTAAAATCATTATGTAAACCGGGTTCATCATCATTGATAAATACACTGGCTGTTATATGCATGGCATTAACCAGACACAACCCTTCCTGAATTCCGCTTTTTTTGACAATCTCCTCCACCTGACCGGTAATATTAATTAATTCAACCCGCTCTTTAGTCTTGAAATAGAGGTATTCCCTTAAAGATTTAATCACAATCACCCCTTCCAAAGTATTTCATCCTAATTATATTAATATTAATAACTTTGTATACATTATTTCTGACTTCCCCCGTCTATTCCCAGAAAAAAATAGCATTTTTTCTTATTATATATCTTTCTTGTTATAGAAACAAGGGTACATTTTAATGTCTCTATTCTATTTCTACATCCTTTTTTCCTGTTTCCTACTCAAATATTTATACTGCCTTTTAATGTCATCTTTATGTTGTTTTTGTGGTTTTCCAGAAGACCAGCCCTTTTCGACATCACTTTTCAGACACTTACCTTAAATAAGATAGCGGGTTTACCGGTTTACCGTTAATCTGGACCTCAAAATGGAGATGGGGACCGGTAGAACGGCCTGTATTCCCTGATTTAGCAATAATCTCTCCCTGCTCTACCCACTCCCCGCTGTGAGCGAGCAATTCAGAATTATGGGCATAGAGGGTCCTTAATCCCTTCCTGTGTTCAATAATAATGGTCTTACCGTAACCCGATGCCCAGCCGCTGTAGATTACCTTACCGGAGCCAGCTGCTTTAATAGGGGTGCCGAGATTGACAGCATAGTCTATTCCTTCATGCATTCTTCCCCATCTGCCTCCGAAATAGGAGGATATCCTGGCATTTACGGGTTTAATAAACTTCCTCTGCAGCCTTTCTTTATAGCCGAATTCAGGCTTGGCCCCCGGGAGGATGAGTAACCTCCCCGGTTTCACCAGGTCGGGATCGGCAATATTATTAGCCTTAACGATTTCATCTATATCAATATCAAACTGCCGTGAAATTGTCCAGAGGTTTTCGCCGGGGTTGATCTTATAAAGAATCCCTTTGACCGGTAAAATCCTAATAATATCTCCTGGCTTAATTTTGTTCATATTAGTTATGTCATTGGCACCGATAATTGTATCAACATCAATACCGTAGCGCCGGGCAATATCCCAGAGATTATCTCCCTTTTTCACCCGGTATTCCTCAATCTGGTCAATTAGAGAAAACCGCTTTACAGTCTCTTCTGCTTCTTCTTTTATCTCCTGTTCCTGGTTTCCATCTGCTTCTATCCCCTGTTCCTGCTGCCTATCCTCTTCGACAATTTCCGGCTTAACAGCTTCCGGTTCTTCCCTGATTTCCTTTAATTTGTTTTTGGTTATTTTAACACTCTTTGACTGACTTTCTTCCCCCACTTTAACACTTACCTGAACTTGACGGCTACTCTGGAAGACGGCAGACTCAGTTTCTGAGCCAGTACTTAGGCTATATCCACCATAAATAATTAAAATACTAATAATAATTCCAGTTATGATTCCCTTTTTCATGAAGTACCTCCAGTCAAATTTGCCGGTCAGGATAAATTATTTTAAATTATGGCCAACTAACATATGTCACTTTAATTTTATCCTACTTTAGTATATAATTCAAGAAGAAAAGATGATACTATATTTTCCAGAAATATGACCTGCAGGATTAAATTAGGGCTTAAACTAAGTTTATCTGGAGGGATTATTATGGAGAGAAAATGGTGGAAGGAAGGGGTTGTCTATCAGATCTACCCCCGGAGTTTCTATGATAGCAACGGAGACGGTATTGGTGACCTGCAGGGGATTATTAGGAAACTGGATTACCTGAAAAAACTGGGTGTGAATATTATCTGGTTATCGCCGGTCTACAGCTCACCTAATGATGATAATGGTTATGATATCAGTAATTATCGCCAGATTATGGCCGAGTTCGGCACCATGCAGGATATGGAAAGATTGATAGCAGAGATGCATAAACGAGGTATGAAAATTATTATGGATCTAGTAGTAAATCATACCTCTGACGAACACCCCTGGTTTATCGAATCGCGTTCTTCCCGGGACAACCCCTACCGGGATTATTATATCTGGAGAAAGGGTAAAGATGACCAACCTCCCAATAACTGGGGATCCCGTTTCGGAGGCTCAGCCTGGGAATATGATCAGACTACCGGTGAATACTACCTCCATCTCTTCTCCCGGAAACAGCCCGACCTTAACTGGGAAAACCCCCGGGTCAGAGAAGAGGTTTACGATATGATGAGGTGGTGGCTGGATAAAGGGATTGATGGCTTTAGAATGGATGTTATTAACATGATCTCCAAGGTTAAGGGGTTACCTGATGGTAGAATTAAAAAGGGAGAGAAATATAGCAAGGATGACAGCTATTATATCAATGGTCCCCGGGTCCATGAATATCTACAGGAGATGAACAAAAGGGTTCTTTCTCACTATGATATCATGACCGTCGGGGAAACCCCCGGTGTTACACCCGAAATAGCCAGAAAATATGTTGACTTTGACCGTAATGAACTAAATATGCTCTTTCACTTCGAACTGATGGAAATTGACCGCCAATCGACAAAGTGGAAACCTAGAAAATGGAGATTAACAGAACTAAAGGAGATATTCACCAAATGGTATGAAGGGCTGAAGGAAAAGGGCTGGAATAGCCTCTATATGAGTAACCACGACCAGCCCCGGATGGTCTCACGCTTCGGTGATGACAGAAAATACCGGGTAGAATCGGCCAAGATGCTGGCAACCCTACTCCATACCCTCCCCGGTACCCCCTATATCTATCAGGGTGAAGAGATCGGGATGACCAATGTTGCCTTTGAGACCATCGCCGATTACCGGGATATCGAAACCCTGAACTGGTACCGGGAAAAGAAAAAAGAGGGTGTACCGGAAGAAAAAATAATGGCAGCTATCCACCGGACGAGCCGGGATAATGCCCGGACACCTGTCCAGTGGGATGATAGCCCCAATGCCGGTTTCACGGGAGGAGTACCCTGGATTAAGGTAAACCCCAATTACAAAGAAATTAATGTCTCCCGGGCCTTAAAGGATCCAGATTCCATCTTTTATTATTACCGGAAACTGATCAAACTAAGAAAGGAAAACCCGGTCATCGTCTACGGTGATTATAAGCTAATACTGGCGGAAGATGAAAACATCTATGCCTATTTGAGAAGACTCGAAAATGACTCTTTACTGGTTATTCTTAACTTCTTTACAAGGCCGGCAAGATTCCATCTACCTGAAGATATAGAGTATGGGGATAAAGAGCTATTAATCAGCAATTACCCGGTTGAAAAAAATGAAGGAATCAGAGAAATACCTTTACGCCCCTATGAGGCAAGGATATACCGGCTGAAAAAATAATATCTACTTAATGCAGCAGCTCTCCCTCTCCAGTTCCTGGAGGATTTTATAGAGCTGCTTTTCTTCCTCGGTAATTAAAACCCGGCTCCTTTGCTGGGTCCGCCGCTCCGGTTTAATTATACTTAAATCAACATTTAATCCCAGCTTTTTAAAGCCTTCCTCTACCCAGCCCTCTTTTGCCAGAATAGACTCATAGCTGATAATAATACTCTCCTTAATATTCTCATAGGCAGCAATCAGGGCATTATTATTCTCTACCCAGCTAATTGAGAAGCGGGAGATACCCCTTCTGAGCATACTGGCCTTGACATCCGCTGGATTTCTGTAAACAAGGACCGCCCTGAGTCTTTTAGCGACATGGCGGTAAAAAAAGATAGCCGGTATCCTGACTAATTTTAAACCCGCCGGACCCCGGTAACTATTTAATCTGTCAACTATCTTATTCATATCAATTGTGTTCTCCACGGTCATGGCCTGCTCCAGTAGCCGCTTGGAAAGGTCTTTGCTCAGTGCCAGTTCGTAATACCCGCCTTGATTATATTCATCCTCCTCAAAATCGGAGGGAAATTTCACCCCGGCACTCTCAACCAGCTGACAGACCAGAGAGGTACCACTCCTGGGATGACCGGCAACTATAACCCCATTTCTTAAAACCTTTGCTTTGACGTCTTCCTGAGCCATTTAAGTCCCTGGTTTTTTCAATCTATGCAATTACATTAAGTAGCCTTCACAGGATTATCGACTAGCTAATAGTTTGTTCCTGTTACCAGACCACCAACCAGGTCTTTCACCACCTTTCTTTAATCTTCTTTTATCCATTCTCTCCATATTTTCTTCGATATTCACCTGATTTAATCCTCTTCCACCAGCCGGTATTTTCCTGATACCATCTGACGGTCTCCTTAAGTCCCGTAGTAAAGTCATACTGGGGCTGCCAGCCTAACTCCTCCCGGATCTTTGATGAATCAATGGCATATCTCCTGTCATGCCCCGGTCTATCCCGGACAAAACTGATCAGGGATTCTGGTTTTTGCAGAATTCTCAGTATTTCCCGGGTTATCTCCAGGTTGGTCCGCTCACTGTTTGCTCCAATATTATAGATCTCCCCCTCCTTACCCTCTCTCATTACCAGGTCTATCGCCCGGCAGTGGTCCTTAACATGAATCCAGTCCCTGATGTTCCGGCCGTCCCCATAGAGGGGCAGTTTTTTATCTCCCATAGCATTTGTTACGAAAAGGGGAATTAATTTCTCGGGAAACTGATAGGGTCCGTAATTATTGGAGCACCGGGTAATATTCACCGGTAGGCCGTAGGTTTGATGATAGGCCCTGACCAGCAGATCTGCCCCTGCCTTGCTGGCAGAATAGGGGCTATTGGGGGCCAGTGGGCTTGTTTCAGTAAAATAACCCGTTGGACCTAAAGAGCCGTAGACCTCATCTGTAGAGATCTGGATAAACTTCCTGATCCGGTATTTTTGGGCCGCCTCCAGCAGAACCTGGGTCCCCAGTACATTAGTTTTGAGAAAAATTGCCGGATCCTCTATGCTCCGATCGACATGAGATTCGGCAGCGAAATTGACGATGATATCGATCCCCCGGCTAACAATTTGATTAACTATCTCCGGATCCCCTATATCTCCCCTTATAAAACTGTAATTCGGGTTATTTTCTATCTCCTCCAGATTCTCCGGGTTTCCGGCATAGGTCAGCTTATCGAGGTTAACTATCTCATCATTATAGTTTTCCAGAAGGTGGCGGATAAAGTTAGAACCGATAAAACCCGCCCCACCGGTTATAAGAATTTTCATTTCTAACACCTACCTGTTTTTGGTCCTCCAGTCAAAACCGATCTCCGGGTCATTCCAGGGTATCCGGTATTCATCAGGCTCCTCCCGGTTATAGGACCGGGTAGTAAAATAGATGATGGTAGCAGGTTTATTACCCAGTACCCTGTAACCGTGAGCCACCCCCTTCGGGATCAGGAGTAAAATAGGATTATCCTCACCCATATAAAAGATATTCCTCTCCCCTTTAGTGGTGGACTCAGGCCTTAAATCATATAAGACGACCTGGGCATTACCCGAAGAAAAAAACCAGAGATCATCCTGCTCTTTATGATAATGAAAGGCCTTGATTACCCCGGGGTAAGTTAAAGACATGGAAGCCTGACCGAATCTCGCCAGCAGATGATCATCATCCCTCAGGATCTCCATGAAAAAACCCCGGTCATCCAGATGCTTGGTTAACCCTTTTATCTTTACACCCTTTATCATAACGAATCCCCCCTATTTATTTATATGCCTCTTTCCGGCAAAAGTGAGGGGAAATGCTATTTATTTCAATGTAAACATTGTCATATATTTATTCAATATATTATTTGTAATCTCCTCTCTTTACTCTTCATTTTGAGCTTTAGCGTTAAAACCGCAGGTCCCACACTTCCCCGGTCAAAGAGAAGTAATTATAGATTAAATCACTATAATCACCGGGAATAATAATATGATGATTAGCTAACGGTCTAGTTAAGAAGTAGTCTAAACCCGTAATCAACCTTACCTTAATCTGGGTCCGGCAGGCATTGGGATTACCGGTATTTTCCAGTATCTCGCCCGTTTTTACCATATACTCTCCCAGGTCCTTTCCCCCAACTTTAAAGATGGTAACTGGCCCCGGTGTCAGCATGCCCTGAATCCCTACTCCTATTCCTGATTCAAAGTGAGAACGGATTTTATAGCCTTCTGCAAGGCCGGTGGCCACAGTGCAGTGGGCAAAGTTAACCGTTCTCTGCTCCTGATCCAGAGATACGGGATTGGCCATAAAGGGCAGCCTACCGGTCAGATAATAGGCCAGTAGCATACTGACAGTAGCCGGAATATCCCCTTCACAGCCAGCAATTAGCCCCTCATTATTTAAAAGGGAAAGAGCCAGACAGCCGGTAGTCTTTAACCCGGTTACTAGATCGAAACAGCGGAGGGTTAGGGCATTTAAATCATATCTCAACACAATCTCCTTTAAAGCCAGATAAACCCTGGATGCCTGATACAGGTCCTCCTCACTATTCTCCACCATACCCCGGGACCCTTCGGCAAATTTTTGGCCCACCTCCCTGGCCCGGGTAGAATCTGTTTGATGATATAGCTCTATTAACTCCTCCATCTTGATTTTCATTATCCTTAAACCCCATCTTTCCCTGACTTTCTCTGGATCAACCCTGCTGGCTATCAGCCAATCTGAAGGCTCTCCGACCAAACCCAGGGTGGCACTGCTCATCTTCTGCCGGGTCTGATTAATCGAAGATAATGCCATGAGCCTGCTCTTTACCTGTTCTGAATTGCCGTGGATTATCTCACCCTTACCCCCTCTTGACTTAATCCAGCTTAAGATTTCCATGGAAGCAGCCAGTGAGTTATGTAATGAGGTACTCAAGAGGTATACCGGCTGTGGTAACCGGTGATAGATATCTTTAAACTGATTTTCCGTACCCCCGGATTTAACAAAAACCAAAACAAGATCATATTCCTCAACCTCATCCAGTTGATTAAAGGATAATTCTGTAATATCAAACTGGTTTAAACCCTCCATAAAACCTGTTAGAGTCTGATCAATCCTCTCCTGATCATGAACCGGAGATATAAGTGGAACCAATCCGATCTTCATCGTCCCTGCCCCCTTTTATAATGTCCTCTATAGGTATATTCTTCTCTAAAAGGTATTTTTCCTCTACCTATTTTCCGTTCAGTTCCATAAATATATTGATTATTTCCTCCAATGCACTATAGAGCTCTTCATCCTTGATGGTTCTCTGCTGCTGGGGTTTATTAAACTCCAACGTCTTAATAACCCGGCCCGGTTTATCGGAAAGAAGATAGATCCGGTCGGCCATCAGCACCGCTTCCTCCGGGTCATGGGTGATCAGAAACAGGCTAAGCCCCTCCTCTTTCCAGAAGTTAAGAATCATTTCCCTTAATTTTATCTTTAAATGGGTATCAACAGACTTAAAGGGCTCATCCAGGAGCAGCAGGTCCGGTTTAATCGATAGGGCCCGGATTAACTCCAGTCTCTGTTTCATGCCTCCGCTCAGCTGGGCAGGATAGTGATCCTTAAAATCAAGCAACCCGGTAGCTGTTAGCAACTCTTCTCTGATAAACCTGGCCTCCTCTTCCCCCAGATAATTCTGCTGGACAAAGACCAGGTTCTCTTCAACGGTCTTCCAGGGTAAGAGACGGGGCTCCTGGAAGACATAACCAACCCTGCTACCGGGCTTTAGAATAATTTTTCCCCCGTCTGGTTTGGTTAACCCGGCCACCATTCTGAAAAGGGTCGTCTTACCACAGCCCGAAGGCCCCAGTAAAGAGGCGATCTCTCCCTGTTTCAGATAGAGAGAAATATCCTCCAGGACCTCCAGTGAATCATATACCTTTTTTACTCCCGTAATTTCCAGAACCCTATTCTCCATGTCGATTCCACCTTGTAACATATCTCTGGATGGGTTGAATTATCAGATACTCGAAAATTAACATCAAACCTACCAAAACCAGGGCCCAGGCAAAGAGTTCCTCGGTTTCCAGGTTACTGTTGGCCATACTTAAAGCAAAACCAATCCCACTTGAACTGCCGATAAATTCGGCAAAAACGCTTGACTTCCAGGCAAAGGCCAGTCCGATACTGACGGCAGAAACCAGATGGGGGATCAAAGCGGGTAAATAGATATCAAGAATTACCTGGCGACGGGTACAGCGGTAGACCCTGGCCATCTCTACTAGATAAAGGTCGATACTCTTCAGTCCGGAAAAGACATTGATAAAGATAACCGGAAAGGTTACCACAAAAATGAGAAAAATAGGAGTGATCTCCTCGGCAATACCGAACCAGATAACGGCTAAGACCAGCCAGACAATAGGGGGGATCGTCTGGATAATGGTTATTAGCGGTCTAAAGACCAGCTGCCAGAAGCTGCTAGCTTTCAGGATTACCGCCAGGGTAAAACCTGTCAGGATAGCGGCTCCGTAACCGATCAGGGTTCTTCTAACCGTAATCCAGAGATTAGTAAAGAGGCTGCCTGATACTGCAAGCTCCTTAAGGGCTGTCCAGGTCTCTGCCGGGGAAGGTAAGACCAGGGGATTAAACCTCCTGGCCAGAAGATGCCAGAAAAGAAGCACCACCAACAACCCGGTGGTGCTGATCGTAAAGTTATATCTTTTAGAAGTAGAAGTACTCATTTGGTAACCTACCACCAATCAACTCCGGATAAATCTTGAGAATCTCATTAAAATAGGCTTCAATCAGCTTAAAGCTCTCACCTTCCGGGTAACAGTTTAAATTGATTCTGTTAAAGGAGGCCCTGATAACCTTGACCGGCAGATTAAAGTACTTAGCCCCCAGAGCAGCAGCCTTTTGCGGATGACTATTTACCCAGTTGACACCTTCTTTATAATACTGATTAAACCGTTCGGTCAGTTCAGCATTCTCCCGGGAAAATTTCCCGCTGACAAAGAGCCCGACATAAGGGATCCGGTCATCACCGTTATGCAGTTTAGCCCACTCCTGCTGTAAATCTAAAGATAGATAGGCATCTTTAGCTTTGGCTAAGGTAACTGTAACCAGGGGCTCGGGCAGAATAATGGAGTCCAGTTTGCCCAGCTGGAAGTAACGGGCTCCGTTAGCTGAAGGCTGATAGACCAGCTTTACCTCTTCGGGATCAACACCGTTTTTGTTCAGGAAATAACGGGCGAGAAAATCCAGCGGTCCTCCCTTCAGTGGCAAACTCAGGGTCTTTCCCCTTAAATCGGCCCAGCTACTCGCTTTAAAGCCCTTGGTTAAAAGATAATCAACAGCCCAGATATTTGTATTTAATAGCTTGACATCAATACCCTTATTAAAGATCTTAGCTCCTACATTAACCCCGGTGATCATCATATCGATCTCATTTTTAGCAATTAAGGCAACTGCCCGCTGATGATCAGGGGAAATTTTGATATCCAGTTCGATATCATTTCCCAGAACCCCCGTTTCATTCATCCATAAAATGGGCAGGGCAGAAGCTACTGGGGGTGTTTGAACAGTAATCTTTTTAGTAGCCGCCAGAAGAGACCCGTTAACTAAAGTAATTAAAAAGACCAGTACCAACAGTATAACCAGCATACTTCTTTTCCCAGTCAAATGAATCATCTAATCTACCTCCTTTAATTTAATTCCTTTAACGCCTTTATAATGATCATCATACCAGAACAGTTTTTACAGGTTTTAACCTTTTAATTGGATATCTCATATCTCTTGGCCAGCAGAGAGCCCCCAGGTAAAAAAGTGCTAGAAAAAGCCAGGATAAGAAAAATAAAAACAAATCCTCTCTGCATCTCTCTACATTATAGTATTAACATGATTAATCTTAAAACTTTTTTAGATTGATTTAAATAGCCTTACTCCTTAACCATTCCTTTAAGTCCTTAATAACCTCTTTCCGCGTTGAATCGGTTGCAAGCCTGTCAATGCTGGAGGTTATATCATTGATTTTAAAGGGAACCCCAACCAGTACAGATGAGATCTCCTGGATTAATGCTAAATCCATGGCATCGGAATAGATAACCGCTTCCTTAATATAGCCCTTCTTCAGTTTCAACCCCAGCTCAATACCTCCCCAGCTGAACCTGTTTTCAAAGATGATATCAAAATCAGGTGTCTGACCATACCGCCACTCCCAGGAAGAGTATTTCTCATATAAATCCTCAAGCTCCTCAAGGACAGTGGGATTTAACTCCTGTTTCTCACAGTCCCCACCGTAAAGCCTCTTGAAACTATCCTCCATAGCCTGTTTCATTTTCCCGATTGTCAGGTCAGGTTTTAACTCCAGCAGATTAACCACCCGGGAGGGAACCGATTCAATCCCCTTGGCCTTAATCTTTTCCTTAGAAACCTGTAGATAGTTTACCAGTTTCTTAAAATCGGTATTAATTAAAATAGTGCCGTGGTGATAGGCGGAATCGGCTGTGAAGTAAAAGGCATTACCGGAGAATTTTTTGCCTGCAACCAGCAGGTCATTACGCCCGGAAAACTCGGCCTCAATTCCCAGGTTTCTGACAGCTTCCAGGATTACCTCCAGCTGTTTTTCCAGGTTATAGAGGTCCCTGTCCACAATAAAGGTAAAATTAAGATTTCCCAGGTCATGGAAAACAGCCCCGCCTCCGGATAACCTGCGGGCCAGTTTACCGCCCTCCGCCTCCAGCTCTTTACAGCGGCATTCCTTCCAGGCATTCTGGTTTCTGCCAATAACCACCGTATTCTGGTTCTGCCAGAGGTAGAGGATCACCTCACTTTTACCTACCTGGTTTAAGAGATACTCCTCTAGGGCCAGGTTATACCAGGGGTTATCAGACAGAGAATGGACTATTTGAGTCTTTAGGTCAGCCATGGTTATCGCTCCTTTTTACTTATCTCTTGGCTTTTATTCGTATTATAATCATTCTCCATAATTTTAAATATTCCTTTATTTAAATATAAGAAACCTTACTCAAAAAAACCTCCCGGTATACCAATCTAGTTTTACCCTACCCAGCCCCTGGCCTGCATGGCATCCTTTAATCTCTCGATAGCTACCACGTAGGCGGCAACCCGCATATTTACCTTTTTACTCTGATAAACAGCATAGACCCTGTTAAAGGCATTGACCATAATCCGCTCCAGCTTAAATTAATGCTCTCTTCGACAATAGGTGTTGCCTTAGCCATTTTCCGGCATCCCTCTCCCCCTTAAGGATTAATTCTGCTATTGCCTCCTTCTGATCAAAACCCATCGTTCCCGGCGGTTCTAAAACCTTATCAGGGGCAATCTTCACAATCCGGATAATCCTTTTCCCATCCCCAAACTTTAACCCGAAGAGCCGGCGAATCTCGCTTAAAAATCCCCGCGGTAGGACCTTTTCATATTTATTTAATAACTTTATCAGCTGGTTTAATTTTTCCGCCTTATGTAAATCACCGTACATTAGCTTACTTGTGGCTAAATCAACAAACTCTTCGATAACATCCAGGGCAGAAAAGTCCTCCCTCTCTTCTCCCCCATTGTTATCTCCACCTTCAATAAGATGCAGGGGTTTTAAAAAGATAACATAAATATTCCTTGCCCCCCAGAGAATCGCCTCCTTAAGAGGGGCATTATCCAGAGCACCCCCGTCAATATAATGGTCCTTACCAATCCTGACACTCGGTAAGGCTACGGGGTAGGCCATTGAAGCGAGTACAGCCTTATTGACCGGGACAGCGGAATTAAAATCAAAGACCGTTAACTCCTTTTTATTTAAATTAGTACCAGTAACACTGAGCTGACAGCTTGTATAATCAGAGAATTTACGTTCACGTGGTATGTAGCTATTTAAAACCCTCTTGATTATTTTATTGGTATAGATTGAGGGAATATCAAAGGGGGTAAAGAGGTTACTTAAGATACCGTACCAGTTAAAGGTTAGAAAATCATCAATCTCCATCCAGACTCCTTCCAGCCTCTTAGCGATTTGGGTATTACTTAAACCGAGATGAATAAATTCAGCCAGCAATACTCCATTAAAAGCCCCGATTGAGGAACCGGTAACCAGATCGGGCTTTATCCCCCTGGCTAGCATTCCTTTAATTACCCCGACCTGATAGGCACCCTTTGCCCCACCACCACTTAAAACCAGGGCATTTTTCACGGGCCTTATCTCTTTGCCCATCATCCTGTACTTCATCTTAAACCCCCCAAAGATGAATCTATTCTTCTATTAATATATATGCCGCAAGACAGGAAAAAATAAAAGACCTGAGCCTTCACCCAGGTCATTATCATTAATCATCAGTCTCCGGAATCCTGTTCCCCATTATTTTGCCTTATTCACTCCAGCCCGAACAAAGACGGCCCCGATAATAACCAGACCCTTAACAACTAACTGCAGGTAAGGCGAAACATTCAAGAGATTTAAACCGTTATTCAAAACACCGATAATAAAGGCACCAATTATCGTACCGATAATTGTACCCCTACCACCGGCAATATCGGTACCACCAACAACAACAGCCGCAATTACATCCAGTTCCCAGCCATCTCCTGATAGTGGCTGACCGGACCCGAGACGGGAAGCAAGGATTAAACCACTGATCGCAGACATCAGACCGGATATAACATAGACCTTCATCTTGAGGGCTCGAACATTAATTCCAGAAAGGCGGACTGTCTCCTCATTACCACCCAGGGCATAAACATGACGGCCGAACTTGGTTTTATTCAGCACAATATAAGTCAGAATGAAGATAACAACCATAATATAAACCGCGATGGGAAAAGGACCTAAATAACCCCTACCCAGCACCTTAAAACTATTTGGCAGTCCGGAGATAGGGTATCCGTTGGAATAAAGCAGTGCCGTTCCCCTACCCATAGACATGGAAGCCAGAGTAACGATAATAGCCGGGATCCGGGTATTTGCTATAATAAATCCGTTAAATAAGCCAAATAAAAGACCGATACCAAATCCCAGGATAACGGCAACTAAAATTGGCATCCCGCTTTTAATAAAACCGGCGATAAAGGTTCCGGTTACGGCAACGATAGAGCCAACAGATAGGTCAATACCCCCTGTTAGAATAACAAAAGTCATTCCGGAAGCAATAATAGCGTATAACGAGATCTGACGGGCTAGGTTAATCAGGTTCCTTGATTCCAGGAAATAAGGACTGGCAAAAGATAGGATAATAGACAAAAGAACTAAACCGATACCTGCGTAAATCTCCGGTTTATAATAACTATTATTTATCCGATAGAGAAAACCCCCGGAATTTCTAAGTTCTGCAACATTTGCCTTTGCATCCATTTTAATTTACCTCCCCTGCAGCACTCTTCATAATTTTTTCCTGACTTAGATCTCCCCTGTGATACTCTCCGGTTATCCTACCTTTATGCAGGACTAGCACACGATCGCTAATACCAATTACTTCCGGCAGCTCTGAGGAGATCATAATAATTGATTTACCCTGTTTTGTTAATTCATTCATCAACACATAGATCTCATATTTAGCACCAACATCGATTCCCCGGGTTGGTTCGTCAAAGATTAAAATCTCGCTATCGGTAAATAACCACTTGGCAAGAACAACCTTCTGCTGATTCCCACCACTTAAATTCATAGCCAGAATATCCTCTGAAGGGGTCTTTATCCCCAGGTCTTTTATATATTTATGAACAGCTTCTTTTTCTTTATTATCACGAATCAGCATCCTATCTATTAATTTATCAAGACTGGCCAGTGTAATATTATTTCTTACAGACTGACCTAAAACAAGGCCCTGTTGTTTTCTGTCTTCAGGTAATAGTCCAATTCCATGGTTAATACTATCTTTAGGAGAGTCAATCTGGATAGGTTTGCCTTTAAAGATAACCTCTCCGCTATCTTTAGGATCTGCCCCGTATAATGCTCTAACAAGTTCTGTCCTGCCGGAACCGACTAATCCGGCAATGGCCAGAATCTCACCCTGGCGCAGCGAAAAACTAATATTATCAAGCACCCCTTCTCTGGTAAGGTTCTTAACCTCCAGAACAACCTCACCAGGTGTAACCTCACGGGGGGGATAGGAATTTGTCAGTTCCCTTCCAACCATCATTTTTATAATATAATTTTTATCAACATCTTCGATATTATCGGTAGTAATCCATTCTCCATCTCGCAAAACGGTTAACCTGTCACCGATCTCAAATAACTCATCAAGGTGGTGTGAGATATAGATTATTGCTATTCCCTGTGATTTTAAATCTCTAATAACGGCAAATAACCTTTCTAATTCTTTGGGAGTTAATGTTGCTGAAGGTTCGTCCATGACAATCAGCTTGGAATCAAAGGAAAGAGCCTTGGAGATCTCTACAAACTGCTGTTCAGCAACACTTAACTGACTAACCAGTGTTCTGGGATCTATATCAGCCTGTAATCTGTCCAGCAACTCCCTGGTATTTTTATATAAAAGATCCCAGTCGATTAAACCCGACTTCTTTAAGGGTTCGCGTCCCAGATAGATATTTTCCGCCACACTCAGACCAGGAATCAGGTTGAATTCCTGGTAGATAATACTGATTCCCCTCTCCTGGGCATCAAGAGGTGTTTTAATGTCCAGTTTCTCCCCGGCAAAATAGATCTCACCGGAATCCATCTGATAGGCGCCGGAAAGGATCTTCATTAGAGTTGATTTCCCTGCTCCATTCTCTCCAACCAGAACATGAACCTCTCCAGGTCTTACGGAAAAGTTCACATTCTTTAAGGCCTGAACCCCGTAAAATTGTTTATTGATATTCTTCATCTCTAAGATGTTTTCCATAACAAGGCACCTCACTCCTGGTGATTATTAGGAGGCCCCATAAAGGGGCCCCTATCTTTTGGATATTACCAGTGGAATCCTTCAGCATTTTCAATGGTGATCAATTTAACCGGGACAGGTAGGTAATCAGGTACTTCTTCGCCTTCAAGAATCTTAATACCGTACTCAACACCCAGACGGCCGATCTTGGCCGGATCCTGAGCGGCGGTAGCAGCCATTGCTGTACCATCCAGGATAGCCTGAACACCATCAGGAGATCCGTCTACACCGGTGATGAATAATTCATCTTCACGACCGGCTGCCTGTACGGCGGCTAAGGCACCTAAAGCTGTCGGATCATTGATACCGAAGATAGCATCGATTTCTGGTTGGGACTGAAGTACGTTTTCAGTAACCTCGAGGGATTTGGTCAGGTTGGTCTCGCCATTCTGCTCGGCTACGATCTCGATACCGGGATAGTTTTTGATTGTATCCATAAATCCTTTATAACGGTTACGAACGGAAGTAACCGGGGTACCGTTGATGATAACAACTTTACCCTTACCATTCAGACGCTTGACTGTGTACTCAGCATCAAGTACACCAGCCTGATAGTTATCGGATCCGATAAACATATCACGGGGACCGGCAGCATCAACATCAAGGCAAACAACGGGAATTCCGGCCTCTTTAGCCATAACAACTGCTGGCTCAGCTGCATCAGAGTCAACAGCATTAAAGAGTAAGAGATCGATACCCTGAACAATCATATCCTCAACATCAGCAATCTGTTTGGCAACGTTAAACTGACCGTCAGAAACGATAACAGTACCGCCAAGTTTACCTTCAACCTCTTCTTTAACTGCGTCTAACATTGCTACAAAGAAGGGGTTATTGGTGGTCATAAAGGTAATACCGACCTTAATTCCCTTGTATTTCTCGGGATACTTTGTTTCCTCAGCAAAAGCCATGCTAGCCATACTAAAGACCAAAACTGTAACCAGTAATAATGTAACTAGTTTCTTCATTAAAAAGGTATCCTCCTTTGAAAAATTTTTTTAAATTATTCGCGCGCGCGCAATCTATAATTTTTAAATTGCAATTTCCGTACCAACTAGACAAAATTCTTATGTTTTTATCAGGAAAAAATTAATGATTTACCGGAGCGTCCGCCATACTGGTCCTTTCATCCCTGCCTCAAAGCTCATCAGATTCAAAAGCCCTAAATATAGCGATAGGCTAAGAACAAAATGTCCTAATCGTTTCAAAAGTAAATCTGGAGATTTTTTGATGAAAACCGGAAATCAATTTCCGCTTTTCATGTCCTTGATATGAAATTCCTTTCCGCTAATTTGTCCTAATATTGAATTAGTGCCTCACTATCGTTCGGCAACTTACTTACCTTCAAACAACTGCAAATAGATGTTGAAGAGATGTTTGGAAATTTTTTGTATATGACTCTTGGTGAATCGAAGTTAAAAATCAGGTCGAGCCACAGGAAGTGGCGAGCTTATCAAAGGTCAGGATGACCCATTTGATAAGTTTGCCTGATTTTTAACGGAGATGAACCTTAGAGTCATCAAAAAATTTCCACTGAATCGGAAACATCTATTTGCA
>JARRCS010000023.1 GCA_029981855.1 Halanaerobiales bacterium
TAGCAATCTCTCCTTGAATTGTCAAGTAGAATTTTTATGCCCTCAAAGAGGGCTTTGTTTCCTCTTTAAGAGCGACAGATAATATCTTAACATCACTCTTTGAAATTGTCAAGGATAATTCTGCAAATCTATAAACATTTCAAACAACTCCCTACATAAACACTGACTAGATGAAACTTAGAGTCATCAAAAAATTTTCACTGAATCGTTGCATTTTAAAAAAGGAACTTCCTAATAGTATTTAATTATTTTTTTCTGAGGAGATTATATCCCTATTTGACGATTATAGAATAAATTTTGCAATATTTCCCGGGAAATAAAGATAAAAAACAAATTATTTTATTAACTACCATAACATAATATCCAGGCAAACAAAAACAGGTTAAGGGAAGTTTATCCCTCAACCTGTCTTGCTTTTAACTTGCCTGATCATTTTCCCCCGGTTCAGGGTTAATCTTGGCCAGGGAGACCACCTTATCTCCCTCCTCGATCCTGATTACCTTAACCCCCTGGGTATTTCTGCTCATCCGGGAGATGCCATCGATATCGGTTCTGATAATGATTCCTTCACTGGTAATAACGATCAGTTCCTGCTCATCTCTAACAACCTTGATTCCGGCAAGATTTCCATTCTTCTCGGTAATATTGGCGGTAATCAATCCCTTACCCCCTCTATTCTGGAGGCGGTATTCGGTCAGGGGTGTTCTTTTACCATAACCCTTTTCGGTAATTACCAGCAGGTCATCCCCTTCACTATCAACTCCCATTCCGATGACATAATCATCTTTCTCTAAAGTTATTGCTTTAACCCCCATAGCAATTCTTCCCATAGATCTAACGTCTTTCTCATTAAAGTGGATGGCTTTACCCTTATGGGTGGCGATGATAATATTCTGTTTCCCATCGGTATACTTAACATCGATCAGTTCATCACCATCTCTCAGATTGAGCCCGATCAGGCCCTTATAATGGGATTCATACTCGATAAGAGGGGTCTTTTTAATTAAACCGTTTCTGGTAACCATAATCAGGTATCTCTCATCATCAAACTCTCTGATGGGAATTACAGTTGTTACCCTCTCTCCCTCTTCCAGTTCAAGCAGATTAACAATGGCCGTACCCCTGGCCTGCCGGCCGGCCTCAGGAATTTCAAAGACACGCAAGCGGTAGACCTTACCTCTATTGGTAAAAAAGAGAAAGTAATGATGGGTTGAGGTAGTAAAGATATGCTCTACAAAATCCTCTTCTTTGGTATTAAGGCCGATGATACCCTTACCACCCCTTTTTTGACTGCGATAGGTATCGATATGCATCCGTTTTATATAACCTTGATGGGTTAAAGTAATTACCACCTGTTCTTCTGCTATCAGGTCTTCAATATCCAGGTCAACGGCTTTATCAATGATCTCGGTTCTCCTCTCATCCCGGTATTTCTCCTTCAGTTCATTGAGCTCATCCTTGATGATTGCCAGCAGTTTACTTTCATCTGCCAGCACCGACCTGAGATAGGCAATCTTCTCTTTCAATTCCTTATATTCGGCCTCAATCTTATCCCTCTCCAGACCGGTTAGGCTCTGCAGCCTCATTCTCAGAATTGCCTCGGCCTGTTTTTCGCTTAAATCATAATTCCCAATTAAACCCTCCCTGGCAGTCTCAACATCTGGAGCTTCCTTGATTAACTGGACGATCTCATCTATATTGGCCAGGGCTATCCTGTAGCCTTCCAGGATATGGGCCCTAGCTTCGGCCTTATCCAGGTCAAACCTGGTCCTTCTGGTGACTACATCCTTCTGGTGTTCTAAATAATGTTCAAGTAGTTGCTTTAAGTTTAAAATCTTAGGCATTCCATCAACCAGGGCCAGCATAATTACACTGAAGGTTACCTGCAGCCTGGTATATTTAAATAGCTGGTTGAGAATAACCTTCGGCACCTCACCCTTTTTAAGCTCGATCATGATCCTTAAACCGTGGCGGTCAGATTCATCCCTTAAATCACTAATACCGGTAAGCTTCTCTTCCCTTACCAGCTCGGCGATCTTCTCAATCAAATGGGCCTTATTAACCTGATAGGGAATCTCATCGACAATAATCCTGGCCTTACCGGTATCCGTCTCTTCAATCCTTGTTTTAGCCCTGACCGTTAATTTTCCCCGGCCCGTTTTATAGGCCTTGTAGATCTCGTTTTTGCCCATAATCAGACCACCGGTAGGAAAATCGGGGCCTTTTATGATCTTCATCAGCTCAACAATCTCAATCTCCGGTTTGTCAATTAGGGCGATTACCCCATCGATTACCTCAGCCAGATTATGAGGCGGAATACTGGTGGCCATTCCGACCGCTATCCCGGAAGTTCCGTTAATCAGTAGATTCGGTAAGCGGGAGGGTAAAACAGTCGGTTCTTTTAATGATTCATCAAAATTGGGAATAAAATCTACCGTCTCCTTATCGATATCACTTAATAACTCGGTAGTGATCCTCGACATCCTGGCCTCGGTATAACGCATAGCGGCAGCTGAATCCCCGTCAATCGAACCGAAGTTACCGTGGCCGTCGATCAGCGGGTAACGGTAGGAAAAATCCTGGGCCATCCTGACCATGGTATCATAAACCGCAGCATCACCGTGAGGGTGATATTTTCCCAAAACCTCTCCCACTATACGGGCGGACTTTTTATGGGGTTTATTGGGGGTCATCCCCAGTTCATATAAAGCATAAAGAATCCTCCGGTGGACCGGTTTTAAACCATCTCTCACATCGGGTAAGGCCCTGCTAACGATTACACTCATGGCATAGTCCAGGTAAGCACCCTTCATCTCCTCATCGATATCAACCTGTACCACCTTACCCCTGTTTAATTCTTCTGCCATTCTTTCACCTACCTTCTAGCAATTTATATCTATTTACGGTTCCTCTAAATATCCAGATTCTGTACCTCATGGGCATGAGCCTGAATAAAATCCCTTCTCGGTTCAACCTTATCTCCCATCAGGGTTGAGAAGGTTTCATCAGCAATAATAGCATCCTCAATTCTCACTTGCAGGATAATTCTATTTTCGGGATCCATGGTGGTTTCCCACAACTGCTCGGGATTCATCTCTCCTAATCCTTTATACCTTTGGATCGAGATATTATCCCGTCCGATCTTATCTAAAAGCTTATTTAAGGCCTTATCATCATAGACATAATCCTCTCTCTTCCCTTTTTTCACCTTATAAAGAGGGGGCTGGGCAATATAGATCAGTCCCTCTTCGATCAGCGGCCTCATATAGCGATAGAAAAAGGTCAAAAGCAAGGTCCTGATATGAGCCCCATCTACATCAGCATCGGTCATAATAATTATCTTTCCATAACGGGTCTTTTCAATGTCGAATTCATCACCAACCCCGGTTCCGATGGCCGTTATCAGGGCCCTGATCTCCTCGTTATTTAAGATTTTGTTTATTCTGGCCTTCTCTACATTCAGAATCTTACCCCTCAGGGGTAAAATAGCCTGAAATCTCCTATCTCTCCCCTGTTTAGCCGAACCACCGGCCGAGTCACCCTCCACGATATAGATCTCGGTTTGTTTGGTATCCCGGGAGGAACAATCAGCCAGTTTACCCGGTAAGGCAGTTGTGGTCAAGGCATTCTTCCTCCTGGTAAGTTCCCGGGCCTTTTTAGCCGCCTTCCTTGCCCTGGCGGCATTAAGGGCCTTTTCAACGATGATCTTACCGATCTTGGGGTTCTCTTCCAGAAAGGTACTTAAATTTCTAGAGAGGGCTGAATCGACAAAACCTCTGATCTCACTGTTACCCAGTTTTGTTTTGGTCTGTCCTTCAAACTGGGGCTCACTCAGTTTAACACTGATGACAGCCGTAATCCCTTCTCTAATATCCTCACCGGAAAGATTCTCATCATTATCCTTTAAGAATCCCTTGATGCGAGCATAATCATTAATAGTCCTAGTTAGAGCGGTCTTAAAACCGCTCAGATGGGTTCCACCCTCATGGGTATTGATATTATTGGCAAAGGTAAAGATATTATCGATAAATCCATCATTATATTGCAGGGCGATCTCTACCTCTCCCTCATCACCCTTCTCTTTCAGATAGAAGGGGTCAGCAAAAAGGGTTGTTTTATTTTTATTTAAATACCTAACAAAGGAGATTATTCCACCCTCATAACAGTATTCATCCTCTTTAACCTCTTCTTCCCTTTTATCCCTGATAGTAATCTTAACCCCTTTATTAAGAAAGGCTAGCTCCCTCAATCTCTGGGTCAGGATCTTATATCTAAATTGCAGATCATCAAAGATCTCTCCATCGGGCAAAAAGGTGATAGTAGTACCTGTACCCCGGCCTTCGGCTTTAGCAACTACTTCTAGCTCAGAAACAGGTATACCGCGCTCAAAGCGCTGTCTGTATACCTTCCCATCCTTCCAGCTAACCTCAATCTCGAGCCATTCCGAAAGGGCGTTGACAACGGAAACACCTACGCCGTGTAATCCTCCCGTTACCTTGTAACCCTCTCCCCCAAACTTACCTCCGGCATGAAGAACGGTTAAAACAACTTCAACCGCCGGCCTCTTCAGTTTAGGATGGGGTTCAACCGGAATCCCCCGGCCGTTATCTCTAACGGTAACAATATTACCGGGATCAAGGATTACCTCAATTTCATCACAGAAGCCTGCCATTGCTTCATCTATACTATTATCTACCACCTCATAAACAAGGTGGTGAAGTCCTTCAATACTGGTAGAGCCAATATACATCCCCGGTCTTTTCCTGACTGCCTCCAGGCCCTCCAGAACCTCGATATTCTCTGCTTCATATCTACCTTTTTCTTGATTAAAATTCTCATCCGCCATTATAATCCCCTCAATCCATCATTTATCCTCTTGGCCAGGGTGTTGGAGGATATCATTGAAAGATAAATAGTTTCACCTGTCAGAACAAAAGACCTGGGATTTCCCTCAGAATAATCAACGATAAAGCCCTCTTCTTTCGATATATTTAAAAACTCCCTGGTAATCTCGGAATCATTAGTACTCTCCAGATTACCGATCATTACAATCTCTTTAGCCGGTATCATCTTACCTTCTCCTAAGTGTAAAAACATTTTTCTCTCACCCCTCTTTATATATCTCCCCCTCTTCAACCCTGAAGATATGAAATGATCCCTCATTGATCCCCTTCAGGTTATTGAGGTCGGTAGCTGTAATAAAGGTCTGAATCTTATCGGCAATTAATCTTAACAGGGTACTGCGCCTCAGTTCATCCAATTCTGAAAAAACATCATCCAATAATAAAATGGGGTATTCCCCCGTCTCTGATTTCATAAACTCCAATTCTGCTAATTTTAGGGCCAGGGCAGTTGTTCTCTGCTGCCCCTGTGAACCGTATTTCCTGACATCCACTCCATTTATCTTAAAGACAAGATCATCCCTGTGCGGTCCTACCAAGGTATAACCTCTCTCTAGCTCTATCTTTCTATTATTTACTAAATCCTGCTTAAATATTAGACTAACTCTCTCTCTGTCAATCTCTCCCTTTAAGCCCGGTTGATAATCAATCACCAGATTCTCAACGCCATTAGTTATCCGGCGCTGGGTTAAACGGGCCAAAATCTTTAATTTCTCGACAACTTCCATTCTCTTTAAGATAACCTTACTACCTAACTCGACCAGTTTCTCATCCCAAATCTCAAGAAGCTCCTTATTCCCCTTTCCATCTCTGATATCCTTCAGAAGGTTATTCCTCTGTTTTAGAACATGGTTGTATTTATGCAGCAGATAATAATAATAAGAACTAACCTGAGATACCTCTACATCAAGAAACCTTCGCCGGTTAGCAGGCCCCCCCTTAACCAGATTGAGGTCCTCGGGAGAGAATAAAACAACATTCAGGTTTCCGATCAGTTCGGAAACCCTCTCTATAGGAGTATTATTAATCTCAATCTTCTTCTGTGAACCATCTAACAAAATTGATATTTTCAGATTCTGATCCTTTCTGACCAGTAAAACCTGAATCAGGGCCTTTTCCTCCTCCCAGTTAATTAACTCCCGGTCAAGACCGGTTCGATGGGAGGAACCCGTTCCTAGAAGATAGATAGACTCCAGGAAATTTGTCTTTCCCTGACCATTATAACCTACCAGGATATTAAGATTAGAATTTAATTCCAGTAAGCTTTCCTTTAAATTTCTGTAGTTTTTTAAAAGAATCTTCTCTAAATACATTTATTCCCTAATCACCCGGTAGACTTCATCCTGCCCGGCAATCTCTACCAGGTCTCCCTCCGATAATTTATGGGATCTCCTGGTATCTATTTCTCCATTGACCCTCACTTTTCCTGCCTGGATCAATGATTTTGCCTCTCCACCTGTACTGACCAGATTGGCCCATTTCAAAAACTGGTCTAGCTGGATCTCCTCGGTTTTAATCCTTATATCCTGCATAGATTTCCTCCTTATGACCCCGGGCGTACGGGCATAATTAAATAGATATAATTATCATTCTCACTCTTTTTAATGGTTAGAGGATTTAAGGGTCCTATCATCTCCATAATAACCACATCATCTTTTAACACCTTCAAAACATCAAGTAAATATCCGGCATCAATGTTGATCTTCTGCTCAGCACCTTCAAGTTCTATCTCCAGGGATTCATGGGCATCACCGGAATCAGAATCAACCGTAGTAATATTCATCTCATCTGTCTTTACCGAAAGTGAGATTACATTGGAATCCAGGCGGGCAATCAGAGAGGTTCTTTTCACGGCTTTAAGCAGCTCATCCCTGTCAACTTTAAGCCTTGTATTATATTCCTTCGGTATGACCTGCTGATAATTGGGGAAATTTCCTTCTATTAAGCGGGAGATCAAGACTATATCATTAATGTTAAAGCGGACGTAGTTATCATTAATAATTATCTCTATCTCCCCTTGAGCAACAATTAAATTGGATAACTCATTTAGGGTACCTCCCGGTAAAATAGCTAAAATATCTCTCTCAAGATCATTCTCCAGCTTATGCCTGCTATAAGCCAGGCGGTAGGTATTGGTGGTAACTAACCTGATATCTTCCCTGCTGATGGCCATTAAACCACCTGTCAGGGACGGCTGGGTCTGATCTGTTGAAGTAGAAAATTTAACCTCATCGACCATTTCTTTAAAGATATCTGCCGGAACACTTAGTCTCTGGGCCTGATCTACTTCCGGTAACTGGGGGAACTCGTCCGGTTGGTAGCCTTTAATATTAAACTCGGAGTTTAAACACTTTAAATATAAACGGTAGTGCTCCGGGTCAACTTCAAAATGAATATCTGCCGCCGGTAATTCCCTGATGATACCGGTTAATTGGTCGGCCGGGAGGACAATAGCTCCTTCCTCCTTAATATCTGCCTTAACCCAATATTCTATACCTATCTCCAGGTCTGTAGCAATCAGATGCAGACCCCTTTCCTTTTTTGCCTCTAGATAGATACCGGTCAAAATGGGTAAGGTACTTTTTGCCGAAACAGCCCTTTGAACAATCTGGATACCTTGATAAAGCTCCTTCTGAAAAATATTCAGTAACATTGTTACCCCTCCATTATCTTTACATGAATAAATTGGCTTAGGAAGCCTGATTTTTAGCTCCGATTCATTAAGGCTCATTTACAAAAATTTTGCCGAATGAAGTGAGGTATTAATTTAAAAGAAGGTTTAGACCGACGAGCTCGATGCGCTAGTGCAGAAACCAACAATGCACAAGTAATAAAAAAGGTTTCTGCAATCGGAAACATCTATTTGTATTTCAAAAAGTTACTTTTTATGGTATTAAAATAATATATATTTAAACCAGTAATCATAGTAATAGAGCCTGTAGATATGTTGAAAAGATGATTAAACTCAGGTATATCAAGAAAGTTAGCTGTAGACAAGCTGTTAATAGCCCTTTTATGATTATCCACATACTAACAGAGCAAGAAAGCAAAAAAAATTATCCACAGTTAGTCAACAGTTTATCCAGAGGAATATCAACAGCTTAGGCTTGTTTAATCTTTTCAATTAATTTATCGATGGTTTTTTGAAAATCATTTTCTTCCTTATACTTTTTATCTACTTTATTATGGGCATGCAGTACTGTGGTATGATCCCTACCTCCGAACTCCTCACCGATCTGTGGTAGTGACAGGTCGGTTAATTCCCTGGAGAGATACATGGCAATCTGACGCGGGAAGGCTATATTCTGGGTCCTTTTTTTAGAATCCATATCCTCTAGCTCCAGGTTATAGTAATCACTAACCACTTTTTTAATCAATTCGATAGTTATTTCCCGTGGCATCTGATTATTTTTAGAGACCAGATCCTTGAGGGCTTCCTGGGCCAGCTCTATATCGATTTCCTTATTAACAAGGGAAGAATAGGCGATAACCTTAATCAGGGCACCTTCAAGCTCTCTGATATTTGATTGAATCTCATTGGCAATATAGATAATTACTTCATTCGGTACCTCTAATTCCTCCAGATCCGCCTTTTTGCGCAGAATGGCTATCCTTGTCTCCAGGTCAGGTTTTTGTATATCGGTAATTAAACCCCATTCAAAGCGGGAGCGCAGGCGCTCCTCCAGGGTAGGTATCTCTTTGGGGGGGCGGTCACTGGATATGACTAACTGCCGGTTGGCTTCATGCAGGGCATTAAAGGTATGAAAGAACTCCTCCTGGGTTCGCTCCTTGCCGGCAAGAAACTGAATATCATCAACCAGGAGAACATCAATATTCCGGTATTTATCCCTGAACTCTACCGTTGTATCATCTTTAATGGCATTAATTAACTCATTCGTAAAGGTCTCTGAAGAGACATAAACTACCCTGCTTTCAGGGGTATGGTCAAGAATAAAGTGGGCGATAGCCTGCATCAGATGGGTCTTGCCCAGACCAACATCACCGTAAATAAACAGAGGGTTGTAGGCCTTGGCCGGTGCCTCGGCCACAGCCAGAGATGCAGCATGGGCAAAACGGTTACTATTACCGATAACAAAGGTATCAAAGGTATATTTAGGATTTAATCCATTAAAGGTTCTTCTTTTTTTATTATCTGTCCTAAGTTTTTCTTCCGTAATCTCCAGTGAGTTATCATTGGTCTTAAGCTGATTATTTTCTTCCATCTTTATCGCTTCCGGTGTCAGCAGCAGAACTTGATATTTATTGGTTGTTAGATTATAGATAATTTCTTCAATTAGTTTGATATACCTGGATTCAAGCCAGTCCTTAATAAAATCATTGGGAACCTTGATGATAAACTCATTATCATCCGTTAAATTTAAGGGTTCTGTATCGGAAAACCAGGTTTTAAAACTGGGATTACTCACTTTTTCCTTAATTTTATTTAAGGTTTCTTGCCAGATATGATTCAGTTCTTCCTGTGAAAATGCCATGATAAAACCTCCTAGAAAAGAACAAAGTAAAAGGTTATCCACAAAAATGTGAATAACTTTAAGGGTTATCCACAAAAAACACAGGCTAACTATTATTATCATCAGTAGGATCTTAGATTAGGATGTGAATTATGAGGGAACTTATCCACAGACAATCCCTTTTTATGGTTAGATATCAACAGTCTGTGGATAAAAACACTTGTTTTTGTGGATAACCTGGATGAAATGATGGTGAAATAATAAAAATCTGGGTTGTGGATAACTTTTACCTGTGGATAATGATTATTTACAAACATATTTTTGTAGGACCAAAGGCCCAATATAGCAATAATCTCTGTTTTTCTGCTTACATTTACTAATAATATAATAACAGATTATTAACAGTTTATCAACAAAAATGAGTTATGGGGATAAACCTAAAATTGTCTTGACTCTGCTGTTTAATTAACATATAATTTAAATGTATTCCCTCATTTCCGTGCTGCTTTAATACATTAAATTCTAACTTTTGGGAAAAAATAGGAACAAATTAACTTGCAGGGGGTCGTCTACTTTGTGGACAGTTTAAAAAAAAACAGGGATTTTAAAAGGGTCTATTCCCGTGGCAGATCATGTGCTAATCATAATCTGGTCTTATATTATTTTCCTAATAATCTGGATAAGAACAGGGTTGGTTTTTCTATCAGCAAAAAAATTGGTAAAGCAGTTGTTAGGAATAAATTGAGACGGAGATTACGGGAGATTATACGTTTAAAGAATAATTTAAAAGAGGGTTATGATCTAATATTTATCGCCCGTAAACCGGTAGTCAAACTGGATTATCATGACTTAGAAAAAAATGTAATCAATTTATTAAAAAAAGCAGGAATTTGGCAGTAACAGGTATAATTTATATAAAAGAGGTGTTTATTTCTGTGAGGAAACTCTTAATCGCTTTAATCTTATTTTACCAGAAGGTAATTTCCCCCTGGACACCTAAGACCTGTCGTTTCTACCCAACCTGTTCTGAATATGCAAAGGCTGCCATAGTAAAATACGGGCCTATTAAGGGCAGCTGGATAAGTTTAAAGCGAATACTCCGCTGCCATCCTTTTAATCCGGGAGGTTATGACCCTTTAGAATAGGAGGAGAAATCTTATATGTTTGGTTGGTTAGGAGATATAATGTCTGAGGCTTTAATTTTTTTAAATGGTTTAGTTAATAATTATGGACTAGCTATCATTATCTTTACATTGATTATTAAATTGCTCTTACACCCGATGACTGTTAAACAAACCAGGTCTATGAAGGTAATGCAGGACTTACAGCCTGAAATAAAAAAAATTCAGCAGAAATATAAGGATAATAAGGAAAAACAGCAACAGGAAATGATGAAACTCTATCAGGAGAATAATATTAATCCTACTGCCGGATGTCTACCGATGATCTTGCAGCTATTAATTATTATTCCTCTATATCGTTCTATTCTCGGTCTAAAAGATGTTATGGGAGAGGTTGGTTTCCTCTGGATCGGGACGCTGACTGGTGGTTCTCTGGCTGAACCCGATATTGCCCTGGTTATAATCAATGGACTGGCTATGGTCGGTCAGACCATGATTACCCAGAAGTTTTCCGGTAATGCCGGATCCCAGAATAATATGGTTATGTGGGTTATGCCCATCATGATTATCTTTATCGGTTTTCAATTACCGGCAGGTGTACTTCTATACTGGTTAACTTCTACCGTCTTTACCGCTGTTGAGCAATTTATAATCTATAGAGACCCTGAAATGAAGGGGGTTGTTGAAAAGTAATGGATTCTATTAAACAGGAAGGTAGGACCGTTGAAGAGGCGGTTGCCCTGGCTCTGGAAAAGTTAGGTATTACCAGAGAAGAGGCTGAAGTTGAAGTTATCGATGAGGGTTCAAAGGGAATTTTCGGGTTGATTGGCGGTAAAAATGCGGTTGTTAGGGTTAAAGTTAAAGTTGACCCTGTTAAGATAGGCAAGGAATTTCTGGATAACCTCTTTGCCAATATGCCGCTTGATGAGGTAACGGTTGAGGTTGTTAGCGAAGAAACCGATGATAAGCAAGTCTTTTACAATATTAAGTGCCCGGATCTAGGTATTGTTATTGGCCACAGGGGTGAGACTCTGGATGCCCTTCAGTACCTGACATCACTGGTGGTTAACAAGGCTACCGAAAAATATTACAGGGTTTTGCTGGATGCCGAAGGATACAGGGAAAGAAGGAAACAGACCCTGGAGCGACTGGCAAACAAATTAGCTAAAAAGGCTTTATCAACAGGGCGCAAGGTGATGCTTGAACCGATGCCCCCTCATGAGAGAAGGATTATTCATATGACCTTGAGAGGGGATGACCGGGTCACTACTTATAGTGAAGGAAGGGAACCATATCGAAGAGTCATGATAGTGGCGGAAAGTCAACCGGATAATTAATTAAAATTCTGTTTAAAATAAGCCCAGTGGGGGACCCTGCTGGGTTTTCTTTGTATTTTTCTAAGTTATCATTTTTAGTAACTACAAATAGATTTTTTTGCTGACTTTAAGGTTCATTTTTGCAGTTGTTTTAAGGTAGAACAAGTTGCTGAATGATAGTGAGGTGTTAGATATGTCTATTTTAAAAGAGGATACGATTGCTGCGATCTCTACCTCCTTTGGAGCGGCCGGTATCGGCAAGATCAGAATCAGCGGTCCTAAGGCCCTGGAGGTTGCCGACAGAATCTTTCAAGGGGTTAGTAGAAAGAGTCTTAAAGAGGCCAAAACCTATACCGCTCACTATGGTCATGTTATAGATCCTGATACGGGAAAAATAGCCGATGAGGTCATTACCATCATTATGAGAAAACCCCATTCTTTTACAGGTGAGGATGTGGTGGAATTCGACTGTCACGGGGGAATGGTTCCCCTGCAGCGGGTTCTGGAGCTGATCTTGAAAAATGGGGCTCGTTTAGCCGAACCGGGGGAATTCTCTAAAAGGGCCTTTTTAAATGGTCGGCTTGACCTGGCTCAGGCTGAGGGTATCATCGAGGTGATTAATTCTAAGACCGAAAAGGGCCTTGATGTGGCTCTTAATCATTTGAATGGCAGGCTATCGGTCAGGGTTGATGAGATTAAAGAGATGGTCATTGAGATTTTGGCCCATCTGGAGGCTTCTATAGATTTTCCCGAGGATGAGATTGAGGGTTATGAGTCATCCCGGTTGGGGGAGAGACTAACTGAAATCAAGGAGAAGATCGAGGAACTCCTTGCTACCAGCAACCAGGGGAAGATCTACCAGGAGGGAATCAAGACGGTTATTGTTGGTAAACCCAATGTAGGTAAATCCAGTTTGCTGAATACCCTGCTGGAGGAAAAAAGGGCGATTGTAACCGATGTCCCCGGTACTACCAGGGATATCATTGAGGAATATATTAATATCAAGGGGGTTCCCTTAAAGATAATCGATACTGCCGGTATCAGGGAGACCCAGGATATGGTAGAAAAGATCGGGGTGGAAAAAGCCCGGGAATCGTTAAAGAAGGCCGATCTAATCTTGATGATGCTGGATGTATCTCAGGGATTAACGGAGACGGACTTACAGATATATGATTTAATTAAGGATAAACCGGTGATAATTGTTGTCAATAAAACCGATTTAGAAGAGAATATTGATGAAAAAGAGCTTAATGAACACTTTGCCGAACATCCTTTACTCAAGATTTCTATCAAGGAAGAGAAGGGATTAGAGGAATTAAAAAATGCTATCATTGATGAGGTTCTTGATGAAGAACTTAAGGGTGATGAGGAGGTCCTTATTACCAGAACCAGGCATAGAAATGCTCTGGAGAGATCTTTGCAGGCGATTAAAAGGGTGATCGATTCCTTTAATCAAGGGCTTCCCAATGATTTTTTAACCATAGATCTCAAGGATTGTCTGGATGGCCTGGGAGAGATTACCGGAGAGACCGTTACTGAGGATATTATAGACCGTATCTTTGCTGACTTCTGTCTGGGCAAGTAGTAGTTGCACTGAAAGTTGCGTAATGTGGTTTTACCACGTGGCATTCCCATTAGAATACATTAAGGTTGCAGTATTAGGCCATCGAGCCGTCAAAGGTTGGAGATTAGAAATTATAAGTTGGTGGTTGGAGTTTGTTAACTTTACCTCTTACCACTAACTTCTGGAAATGGAGGTATATATATGACTTACGACTACAATTATACATACCCTTTTATCTATGATGTTATAGTAGTCGGGGCCGGACATGCCGGTTGTGAGGCATCATTGGCTCCTGCCCGGATGGGCTTTAAAGTACTAACTTTAACAGTCAATCTTGACCATGTTGCCTTTATGCCCTGTAATCCGTCATTGGGCGGACCAGGAAAATCTCATATAGTAAGAGAGATTGATGCCCTCGGTGGAGAGATGGCTAAAAATATGGATGAAACCATGATTCAAATCAGAATGCTAAATACCAGTAAAGGTCCTGCTGTGCACGGGTTAAGGGGACAGGCTGACAAGAAGGAATACCATCTGCGGATGAAACGGGTTCTGGAAAGACAGGATAATCTTGACCTGAAACAGGAGATTGTCGAGAAAATAGTGGTAAAGGATAACAGAGTCAGAGGTGTTATTACCAAGACAGGAATCTTTTATCGGGGTAAAAAGGTGATCCTGACTACCGGTACCTTTTTAAAGGGAAAGATTATCATTGGGGAAGCTACCTTTAATGCCGGTCCCAACCAGCAGTATCCTGCCAATAAACTATCCGATTCCCTCAGGGAGATAGGTCTTGAGCTACGCCGTTTCAAGACCGGGACCCCACCCCGGGTTAATAAAAACTCCCTTGATTTTTCCAAAATGATTGAACAGAAGGGGGAGGAGGGGCTGTGTTTTTCCTTTGATTCAAGGCCCCTCAGCAGGGAGCAGGTTTCCTGCTGGTTGACCTATACTACGGCAAAATCCCACAGAATAATCCATGATAATAAAATGAGAACTCCTCTCTTTAGTGGTGATATAGTTGGTGTTGGCCCCCGTTACTGTCCTTCAATTGAAGATAAGGTGGTCCGTTTTCCCGATAAGGAACGGCATCAGCTCTTTTTAGAACCTGAGGGAGAATCAACTGATGAATACTATATTTCCGGGTTATCTACCAGCCTGCCTGTCGATGTCCAGATAGAGCTTGTTCGTTCCATCCCGGGGATGGAAAGGGCTGAGATCATGCGTCCCGCCTATGCCATAGAATATGACTGTATTGATCCGACCCAGCTTAAACTGAGTCTGGAGGCCAAAGAGATTGAAGGTTTATATTGTGCCGGGCAAATTAACGGTACCTCCGGTTATGAGGAGGCCGCCGGTCAGGGGATAATTGCCGGAATCAATGCTGCTTTGAGTCTGCAGGGCAAGGAACCGCTAATCTTAAAACGATCTGAGGCCTATATCGGGGTTTTAATCGATGAACTTGTTACCAAAGGCACCAACGAACCCTACCGGATTATGACCTCCAGGGCCGAGTACCGTCTTCTTTTAAGACAGGATAATGCTGACCAGCGGTTGACCCCTATCGGATACAAACTTGGTTTAATCTCTGAGGAACGGTATCAGCGTTTTCTGAAGAAGTTAGAGCTGATCGAGGAGGCAATCTCCTTTTTAAAGGATAATCAGGTGACCCCTACGGCTGAGGTCAGGGAAAGGTTAAAGGAGCTTGGCAGCGGTGACCTCTCCAAGCCCGTTACCCTGGAAGAATTACTGCGTAGACCGGAGCTTAGTTACAATGATTTAAAGCATTTTACTGCTGAGCTCCCCGAATGCCCGAAGGAGGTTATCGAACAGGTCAGTATTCAGATTAAATATAAGGGTTATATCGAACGCCAGCTGGTTCAGGTTGAGCAGTTTAAAAAACTGGAAGACAGGCTGATTCCGGAGGATATCGATTATAACCGAATGGAGAATCTACGGCTTGAAGCCAGGGAGAAATTGAATAAGATTAAGCCTCGTTCGATAGGACAGGCATCGCGTATTTCTGGCGTTTCTCCGGCCGATATCTCTGTCTTAATGATCTATCTGGAGCAGATGAAACGCCAGTGAAATTAAAGGCTGTAAATAGATGTTTCCAATCATCTCTCCAACATCTATTTACAGTATATTAACTTTTAAGGAGTAAAATTTATGGATAAACATCAGTTCGAAGAGAAGCTAATTTTAGGCCTGAGGAAGATGAATATCGGCTACCGGAAAGAGTACCTAGAGATGCTGTGGGAATATATGCATTTTCTCCTTGCGGAGAATAAGAAATATAACCTGACAGCTATTGATGAGCCCTGTGAGATTATCAACAAGCATTTTTTTGATTCCCTTACCCTTTTAAGTGAGAGAAAACTAAAAGCAGGTCATAGTTTAATCGATGTAGGGACTGGTGCCGGTTTTCCCGGTCTGGTTTTAAAAATATTTTTTCCTAATATCAGGCTTGTTCTGCTGGATTCGCTGGCCAAAAGGATAAATTTCTTAAGAAAACTGGTAAATAAGCTGGGTCTTTCCGGGGTTAAGGCTATTCATTCCCGGGCTGAAGATCTTGGTAAGGATCAGGATTATCGCGGTAGTTTTGACTGGGTTGTTTCCCGGGCGGTAGCCCCTTTAAATATATTAAGTGAGTATACCCTCCCTTTTGCCAGGGAAGGCGGGTCTGTTGCTCTGTATAAGGGGCCTGACTTTCAAGTTGAACTTGAGGAAGCTAAAAGGGCTATTTCTTTGCTGGGTGGGCAATTGATGGAGGTTAAGGAGGTTAAAGTGCCTGATCTTAAAGGTGAGAGATATATTATATTCCTTAAAAAGGTTACCGGCACGCCTTCTAAATACCCCCGCCGGGCTGGAATTCCAAAAAAACGTCCACTTTAAGCAGGAAATTTTTTATTCATGAAGAAATTTATAGATAGTTATTGGAGGTAAAAAGATGAAATTTCCATTTCTCCAGGGCGATAAAAATAAAGACCAGGTAATGATGATCCCACTTGATAAGATTAAACCTAACCCTTACCAGCCTCGTACTGATTTTAATGAAGAAGAGATTGAAGAACTGGCGGATTCCATTAAAACTTACGGTGTTATCCAACCTGTAACCCTCAGGCCCCGTGGAGATATTTACGAGTTAATTGTTGGTGAAAGGAGGCTAAGGGCTTCCAGAAAGTTAGGATTAAAGGAGATACCTGCTGTAGTTAAGGATTTTTCGGACCAGGAGGTAGCTGAGATTGCTTTAGTTGAAAACCTGCAGCGGAAGAACCTAAACTTTTTAGAGGAAGCTGAAGCCTACCAGCAGCTGATAAAAAATTTCGCCCTAACCCAGAGTGAGCTGGCTGAAAGGATCGGCAAGAGTCAATCCACTATTGCCAACAAATTACGCCTGTTAAACCTACATACTGATGTCCGTAAGCATTTTAATTCTGATCTTATTTCCGAGCGCCATGCCAGGGCTTTGTTGAAATTAAAGGATAAAAACAAACAGATAGAGGTTATTAAAAAGGTTAAAGAAAAGGAGCTTACCGTCAAGGAGACTGAAAAACTGGTCAATGACCTTTTAAGTAAGGACAGCCGGAAAAGAAAGGTGATTACCGTCTGTAAAGATTTAAGAGTCTTTACTAATACCTTAAAAAAGACCATTAAAGAGATGCAGGTTGCTGGATTAAAGGTAGAGGTTGATAAAGAAGAGGACAACCGGTATATCGAATATAGAATTCGGCTGCCCAAGAATTAAATATTTTTCTAAGGGGTGATTTGTTTGGGGAAGAAGATAGCCATTGTTAACCAGAAGGGTGGGGTGGGTAAGAGCACGACAGCAGTAAATTTAGGGGCCTGTATTGCCAAACTGGGAAAACCTGTCTTATTAATAGATATCGATCCTCAGGGCAATGCAACTAGTGGTGTAGGTTTTACCAAGAATAAACTGGAATATAGCATTTATAATGTCCTTATTGATGGGGTTGATATTGAGAAGGCTATTCTGCCGACCGCTACGGAAAATTTATCGGTGTTACCGGCTAATATCGATCTGGCCGGAGCTGAAATTGAGCTTGTCTCCATGATATCTCGGGAGAGTAGGTTAAAAAAAGTGCTTAATGATATAGATTTTGATTACGAGTACATCCTGATTGACTGTCCGCCTTCTTTAGGTCTTTTAACCCTCAATGCCCTAACGGCTGCTGATAAGATTATAGTCCCGATTCAATGTGAATATTACGCCCTGGAGGGACTGGGACAGTTAATTAAGACGATTAATCTTGTTCAGAATAACCTGAATCCGGATTTGCAGATAGAAGGGGTTTTATTAACCATGTATGATGCCAGAACCAATCTATCTCAGCAGGTAATTGATGAGGTTAAAAACTATTTTCAAGACAAGGTCTATGAAACGATTATTCCCAGAAATGTCCGGTTAAGTGAAGCCCCCAGTTTTGGACAACCAATTATTACTTATGATCCTAATTCTAAGGGCGCCATTGCTTATATGGCCTTAGCAAAGGAAGTGACTAACAATGAGTAAAAACAGGCTAGGTAAAGGTCTGGGTGCATTAATCGGCGGGAATGATAATCTTGAGGAAGGTTATGATGCTGACGGGAAAATCAGGGAGGTTTTTATCCGGCAGATTGAACCTAATCCCTACCAGCCGAGGCAGGAATTTGATGAGGAGGGTTTGAAGGATCTGGCCCAATCAATTAAGGAAAATGGAATTATTCAGCCAATAACCTTAAGACAGGTCAGTCCTGATCTCTATCAAATTGTTACTGGTGAAAGGCGCTGGCGGGCTGCCGAGTTGGCCGGGTTGAAAAAGGTTCCTGCTATTATCAGGGAATACTCTGATCATCAGATGATGGAGATTGCCTTAATTGAGAATCTCCAGCGGGAGGACCTTAATCCGATAGAGGAGGCTCAGGCCTATCAGAGGATGATGGATGAGTTTGATATGACTCAGGAAGAGGTGGCCCGGAAGATTGGTAAGAGCCGCTCTAGCATTGCCAATATAGTCAGGTTACTGAAACTGCCCCCAAAGGTTCAGATCTATGTTTCACGTGAAACTATCACTATGGGCCATGCCCGGGCTATTTTATCTTTAAAAGATATGGAAGAGCAGATTCAAGTTGCCGATTATGTTATCAAAAATAATCTCTCGGTAAGAGAAACCGAGAAATATATTCAGCAGCTAAATAATAAAAATGGAGAGAGGGGTAATAAATATCAGAAAATACCGCTGGAGCCCGAATGGTTAAATGTGCAAAAGGTACTGTCCGATTACCTCGGAACAAAGGTAAGGGTCCAAAAGAGGAAAGATAAGAGACTGATTATGATTGAATGTGATACCTATAAAGATATTGAAAAACTGCTGAGGCGGATGAATGCCAGCTAAGTTCATTCTGTTTCAGTTAGACTACTTAATTCCTAATTATTCTTCTTATATACCTATAAAACCATAATTATCCCCTTCATTCTACATTTTTCTTTCTTAATCCCAGATGTTTCACGTGAAACATTCTGCGGTAGAGGCCTATTAATCCCTGGGAAACTATGTTATGTGGATAACACAACCTTAATGTCAAAATTGTAGTACTCGGAGAGTGAAGTTTCTGGTTCACTGAAACCTTCTTTAAATGGCTATAGGAAATTATGTTGATAATAAAATTTCGGGTATCATCAAATTTACCTTGTAAAATTATTATGGTCGAAGACCAGTCTGTTCTATTTTTATGCTAGGAAGGTTTCGGTGCTAGCGCATCGAGCGCGTCGCAACAAATTTACAATTGATACGAGGCTTTAAGCTGAAATATTATCAATTTTACCTTAATGTAATAAAATTGGTAATTTGATTTCCAATTTTATGGCGAAACCAATTTATTCTTTTGTATCTCAAATATATAATTTACCATAATTACAATATGAAATGCTCAAAATGAGGTGTAAAAATGTTTATTATTATTGTTGGCGGAGGAAAAGTTGGTAGATATTTAATTAATGATTTTCTCAATAAGAATTATAGGGTTGTTTTAATAGAGCAGGACAAAGACAAGGTTAATCAGATCAGGGATAAATACGGGATTGAGGTTGTCTGGGGAGATGGATCGGAAAAGGAAGTACTGGAGAAGGCAGGTATCAAGGAATGTGATGCGGTTTTAGCGGTTACAGAGGATGATCAGGATAACCTCGTTATCTGTCAGCTGGCAGAGAGGCAGTATAATATCCCCCGGACCTTTACCAGGGTAAATACCCCCGGTAATGAGAGATTGTTTAAATGGCTCGGTGTCAATGTTGCCCTCAGTGATGCCGCAATTTTATCGGCACTAGTGGACCGGGAAGTAACCATAAATGATCTGGAGAAATTCCTGAATAAAGACCAGGATAAATTAAAACTGGTTAGAATTTCCGTCTCTAAAGATTCCCCTGTCATAGATAAAAAAATCAAGGATATCGATCTTCCTCTAGAAGCGGTTCTGGTAACCATCTTAAGGGGTAATAAACCTATTGTTCCACGTGGAACAACCAGGATTCAGGGAAGGGACCTGATACTTGCCTTGACCAGACCAGAGTTAAAACAGGAATTATTAGATATATTTAATTAGGGATCGTAGAAATTTATGAAGGAGTAAATTATGATAGGGACTATTGTAAATTTCATTACTATTATTCTGGGGAGTATAATAGGGTTATTTTTTAAAGATAGGTTTTCGAAAAATATCCAGCAGACCGTTATGTATGGTTTAAGTCTGGCCGTTATACTGATCGGTTTGCAGATGGCCCTGCAGACTAAAAATATACTTATTGTCATCTTCAGTCTGGTGATTGGAGGGATTATCGGGGAGCTTTTTAAAATAGAAAGGAGGTTAAATAATCTAGGTCGGCTTATACAGGAGAGGTTTAATAACGAAAATGACCTTTTTGTACAGGGATTTGTCCAGGCCAGTCTCGTTTTCTGTGTTGGGGCGATGGCAATAATGGGTTCGATTCAGGATGGCTTAAATAATGACCCAACCATTTTATTCAATAAATCGATTATAGACGGAATTGCCTCTATTGCTTTTTCTGCAACCTTTGGAGCCGGGGTGATTTTTTCCGCCATTCCTGTTTTTCTATATCAGGGGGGAATTACCCTGCTGGCATCCTGGGTCCAGAACTTCCTAACCGAGATGATGATTAATGAGATGACGACAACAGGAGGTCTCCTGATTCTGGCAATCGGTTTGAATATGATGGGAGCCACCAGGATAAAGGTGGGTAATCTCCTTCCGTCATTAGTAATAGCCGTTATTGCTGCTGCCATCTTTCTTTAGGAAGACCAAAATTCTTCATCACATATCAGGTAGTGAAATGAATATAAATATAAAAAAATAATCTGTAATTTCCCATGCCAGCACAACTAATTTTTAATACTTTATACTAGAATTATTAGGTAACAAAGAAAATTATAATGTGAAAGGGGGGGAAGGATAGTTGGGCTCGGTAAAAACCCTTTGGTCTTATCTTTTTGAAAAATTGGATATTATCATTACCCCAGCACCAAGATATAAAGTAAAGATTTTTTCCATTCGCCGTATAGTACCGGTTATTATCTTCGTGGCAATTATATTAACTATTGGAATATTAACTGGTCTTTATAAACATTATCATAATAATTATCTATTATTATCGGATAAACTAACTACCCTGGAAGGAGTCAGGAAAGAGAACCAGAGGTTAAAGGATGAACTCTATGCTTTAAGCCGGGAGACGGAATTGTTAAGGGAGAATCTAACTAAGTTAAGGGAGTTTAATAAGGAAATTAAGAACATGATTGACTTGAGTGAAAAGGATGATGAAGAGGTTGAGCTTAAGCTGCAAACTCTGTTTTCCTCCAATTATAACATTTTTCAACAGACACTACCTATGGGCGGAGGTGAATTTCACCTGTATTATCGGCAACCGGCAGAATTAATCAAACAGACGAAAAAAAATATCTATCTAATCAAAAAGGAACTTCCGGAACAAAAGAAGGAACTTGAAAAATTAAAGGATTCAGTCAGGGAATATAAAAATTTAAAGGCTGCCACCCCAGATATCTGGCCCCTGGCAGATAAGGGAGATAGTTTTATTTCCTCTCACTTTGGCTGGCGAATTGGTCCCATTTCAGGAAAGCAGGAATTTCATGAGGGACTGGATATAGGGGTCTGGTATAATACTCCGGTACTGGCTACAGCAGATGGTATAGTAAAATTTGCTGGCTGGATGAATGGTTATGGATGGGTTATCATAATCGACCATGGCTTTGGTTTTGAGACTAGATATGGCCACCTGAACAGAATGAAGGTGAGGAAAGGCAAGGCCGTGAAGAGGGGACAGGTAATTGCCCTCAGCGGAAATTCAGGCAGCAGTACAGGGCCACATCTTCATTATGAGGTACGAAAAAACAATATTCCCCAAAATCCGCTAAAATACATAGGGAGGTAAGGCTTATGTTCGGGAATAAGAAAGATCAAAAGGTGGAAAAGACTAAAAGCAAGGTAGAGACTATAATCGGGACGGGCACAAAAATTGAAGGAGATATATATACAAAGGGGTCTTTAAGAATTGAAGGAGAGATTGAAGGTCACATTAAAGCCGAGGGTGATCTCTTTATTGGTGAGGGAGGAAAGGTTAAAACAGAGATTGAAGCACAGAATATCATAGTTGCCGGTACAGCAAGCGGCAATATAACTGCTAGCCATAAAGTTGAAATTCTAGCTACCGGTAAGGTTAGCGGAGATATCAAGACTAAGACCCTGAAGATTGAAGAGGGGGCAAACTTCGATGGTTCAAGTACAATAATTAAAAATAAAGGGGAGGGCATCAATTCCTTAAAGAGGGAGGCAAATAAAGCGAAAAAAGAGGCTGCGGCCACTAATCAATAACACTTCTTTCTTCCTTAAGAGCTAGCACCGATAGCTTGATTGCATCTTTTATCACTTCAGCCATCTTCATGACGATGCTTAAACGAGTGCTCTGTAAAACCAGATACTCCATATAACCACCAACATTGACAAGTCCGGTTATATGCATATCTCCGATTTCAGGAAGTTTTTTATTTACTCCGGTCCCCGGTTGCAGGGGACCTTTTTTTACATCGATATAACCTACACTGCTCTGCTTGCCCAGACCGGCATCAACAGCTATAATAAAGGGGTTTTTATATTTTTCAAAGATCAGTTCGATAACCTCCTCCAGATTGGTGGCATGAACGGGGTTATCTATATTACCGATAATGGTCGCCGGAAAGGGGGTTAATTTGCAGAGTAATGTCCCCGTCAAGGGCCCGAGGGAATCACCGGTTGAACGGTCGGTTCCAATACAGAGAATAATTAACTCCCTGTCCGGGCGATAATTTAATTTAAGTATTTGCTTATAAATGATAGAATGCAGGATAACGGCAGCTCTTTTATCATCTACATGGACTCTGTTTTTTTCAAATAACATTTTCCTTCCCCCCTTTTTGAATGTCCAGGAAACTATGTTATATGAATAACATAGTTTCCGACATCCTCCATCTCTCCATATCTATTTACAGTTTTTTTTGATGCCTAGGAATTTTATGTTATTGTTAATCACATAAATTCTGGCTCACCGAAATCTTCTATATTTTTTTCATTAGGAAGGTTTCAGTACCAGTGTATAGGAGCGCGTTGGTCTAAACCTTCTTTTAAATTATGCATCACTATCGTTCAGCAACTTTCTTTTTACCTTCAAACAACTGCAAATAGATGTTAGAGAGATGTTTAGAAATTTTTGTAAATGAGCCTTAGTGAATCGGAGCTAAAAATCAGGCCGAACCACAGGAGGTGGTGAGCTAATCCTAGGGTTAGGAGGACCCGTGGATTAGGAAGCCTGAATTTTTAGCGGAGATGAACTTAGGCGAATCAAAAATTTCTACTGAATCGAAAACATCTATTTGCAATTTTAAAAAAGAAATTTCCTATGTTTTTAAATTACACAATGATGGTTTAGACACTAGTACATCGAGTGCGCCGCAGAAGGCCAATTTGTTTAATATATATGTTTTATTATCAGCATTAATTCATTAATTTATTCCCTCTGAAATACATAGATATTAAGAGGGAGGTAAAGGGCATGAAAAAAAGGCAGAGCTGGGGGATAGCCTTTACTTATGTGGGGGCAGTCGTGGGTGCGGGTTTTTCCTCCGGACAGGAGATCTGGTATTTCTTTGCCAGGCATCAGGCTAACGGTTTACTGGGGGTTATTCTCGTAGGTATTAGTTTTACCGTCCTGGGTCCGATACTATTCCAGCTCGGTAAGGTGTTAGATATTGAGAGTTATCACCGGCTTTTTTATAATTTTTTACCGGCACCTTTGCCTCTGTTATTTGATCTCATCTATGGTTTTTTTCTGCTGGGAAGCGTATCAGTGATGCTGGCGGGTAGCGGGGTTGTTTTTAGTAATCTGCTGGGTTTTCCTTATTTTACGGGGGTGCTCGTTGCCTTTGTTTTTGTTCTGGTAACCCTCTATCTAAAGGTTGAAGGAATATTTGTTGTAAACGGCCTGCTGATTCCCTTTTTACTACTGACAACCATCATTACAGTGGTAAATTATCTCTCCTTTACAGGGGTAGAGCAATTTAAAACCCTATTAATAATTAAACCGGTAAAACCAGACTGGTTAATTGATGCCCTTCTCTATGTTTCTTATAATCTGGTGATTGCTGTAGCGGCTATGACAGGTATAGTTTACCGGGAAGAGAGGGAAGATATTATCAGGGGCAGCAGCTGGGGCGGAGGCCTGTTATTTCTTTTGAATCTGATTATCTTTATGGGGCTAATTACAGCCTTCCATAGCTCTCCTCAGGAGGAAATTCCCATGTTTTACCTGGCACTGAAGGGAGGTAAGGTTATCTGTCTAAGTTATATCCTTGCCCTTTACTTTGCTATGGTTTCAACCGCTATAGCCAATTATTATGCCTTTACTAGGAGATTGATCTCTCTCATTAAGATTAAATATGAGTCTGGCCTGTTAATCTCGGGCTTATTTGTTTTGCCTCTTGTCCTTTCGGGGTTTTCAACCCTGGTGGAGAAACTTTATCCCATTTTCGGTTACCTGGGTTTTTATATCCTCGGTTATTTCTTTATTCTCTACCTCAGGGAGAAGGTGTTTTCTTGAGCAAAAAAAGTAAAACAATATGCAGGATATTTTAAATTGATTACGAATATATATTTTAGAAGATGTAAAGGAATTAAATTACATATTGATCGGATGAGCTTCAGGAGAGAGACCTGTATAGGCGCCGAAGGGGATAAGGTGACGAGTAAGTCACCAAAACTCTCAGGCAGAAGTATCTTGAAGGGACGATACTCTGAACTTTTTGAGGACAGAGGGAGCCGGGGATATTTTTCTGGTTCCCTATTTTTAATGTTAAGGAAAGCATATTTTGCTAATAATTATGACTGAAGCCCAATGTGTTCTGAACAAATTTCAATACATCTGAAGGAGGGATATCGATGAAGAAAACCCCTTTAAATCAGGTTCACAGGGAGTTAGGCGCCAAGTTGATTGAGTTTGGTGGCTGGGAGATGCCTGTGCAGTATACAGGTATATTGCAGGAACACCAGGCCGTTAGAGAAAAATGCGGGCTTTTTGATGTCTCCCATATGGGGGAGATTCATTTTGCCGGTCCGGGGGCACTTGCTACCATCCAGCATCTAATAACAAATGATGCTGCCAGGTTGAAAGTTGGTCAGATACTTTATACACCGATGTGTTATCCCGATGGTGGAATTGTGGATGATCTTTTAGTCTACAGGTTAGGGGAAGAAGAGTTTTTAATGGTCGTAAATGCCGCCAATACAGATAAGGATTTTGAATGGGTTAAGGATAATAGTTTTGAGGATGTAAAGATTACCAATCAATCTGCAGATTATGCCCAGCTGGCCTTACAGGGACCGGAGGCAAAGAATATCCTGCAGCAGCTAACCGAAATCAAGCTGGATGATTTAAAATACTACTGGTTTGAAAGGGGGGAGGTTGCCGGAACAGAGGTTATCCTTTCCAGAACGGGTTATACAGGAGAGCTCGGATATGAGATCTACCTGAAAACAGAGGATGCGGTCAGGGTCTGGAACAGGCTGATGGAGACCGGTAAGGAATACGGATTATTACCAGCAGGTCTGGGAGCAAGGGATACCCTGAGGCTGGAGAAGAAGTTCTGCCTCTATGGTAATGATATTGATGAGAATAGACACCCTCTAGAAGCGGGCCTGGGCTGGACTGTAAAATTTTCTAAGAAGGATTTTATCGGCAGGGAAACCCTTTTGAAGTATAAGGAAGAGGGTTATGATGAGAAACTGGTTGGCTTTAAACTGATTGAACGGGGAATTGCCAGACATGGTTATAAGATTAAGGCTAATGGAGAAGATATAGGTATAGTCACCAGCGGTAGTTTCTCACCGACCTTAAGGGAAAGTATCGGTCTGGGTTATGTTAAAAGGGAGAAGGCCGGTATCGGCCAGGAGATTGAGATCGTTATTCGTAAAAGGCCTGTAGCGGCCGAGATAGTTGAAACACCCTTTGTAAAATAATCTTACTTCTTAATTATAATAACTTGGCCTGTGGGCCTGAGAAAATAAAGGAGGATTATAAGATGCAAATACCTGAAGAATTGTTTTATAGTGAAGATCATGAGTGGATTCTGGTGGAGGGTGATGAGGCAACCATCGGCATTACCGATTATGCCCAGAAAGAACTGGGGGATGTTGTCTTTGTGGAACTTCCCGAGGTAGGTGATGAGTTTGACCAGTTTGATGATTTTGGAGTGATTGAATCTGTCAAGGCGGTTTCCGATGTCTATGCTCCGGCAAGTGGGAAGGTTATTGCTATCAATGAAGAACTCTTTGACCGTCCGGAGTTGATTAATGAAGAGCCCTATGAAGGCGGATGGCTGATCAAGATCAAACTTGCTGATAAAACTGAACTTGACCAGTTGATGGATGATCAGGATTATGAAAGATTCCTGGAGGAGGGAGAGTAAAGGGTGAATTATATATCAAATACTCCGGCTGAAAGGGAAAGGATGCTGAAAACCATCGGGATTGAGAGGATAGAAGACCTCTTTTCTGCTATCCCTGAAGCTGTAGTCCTGGACCGGCCTCTCAATATACCTGCCGGTCTCTCCGAGCTGGAATTGCTGAAGGAGATTAAAAAGAAGGCGGCTAGAAATAGGTCACTGGAAGAGCTGGTATCCTTTCTGGGGGCTGGGGCCTATGATCACTATATCCCCAGCATTATTGATCACCTGATCTCCCGCTCGGAATTCTATACCGCCTATACCCCCTATCAGGCTGAATTAAGTCAGGGAACCCTCCAGGCTATTTACGAGTTTCAGAGTATGATCTGCGAATTAACCGGAATGGAGATTGCTAATGCCTCACTACTGGATGGCGGTTCAGCGACAGGAGAGGCTGTTTTGATGGCCAGCAGGCTTACCCGAAAACAGAAGATACTTATCTCCAAAGGTATTCATCCGGCCTACCGGGAAGTAGCCATAACCTACGGCCGTCAACAGGGATTGGAGTTTAAGGAGATCGGGCTTGCCGGAACTACGACCGATCTCGAGAGTCTGAAGGGAGAGCTCGATGAAGAGACCGGGGCGGTTGTGGTCCAGTACCCCAATTTTTTCGGGTCTCTTGAAGATATGAAGGTCATCCAGGAACTTCTTTCCTCTCGAAAAAATACCCTGTTAATCGTAATTGCTAATCCCATAGCCCTGGGAATCTTAAAACCCCCTTCCGACTTTGCTGCCGATATTGTAATAGGAGAAGGGCAGTCTCTGGGAAATTCCCTTAGCTACGGCGGACCCTTTTTAGGCTATATGGCAACCAAAAAGAGATACTTCCGCCAGCTACCGGGGAGGATTGCCGGGGCAACAACCGATGTGGAAGGCAAGAGGGGTTATGTCCTGACCCTTCAGACCAGGGAACAGCATATCAGGCGGGAGAAGGCCACCTCAAATATCTGCTCCAATGAGGCCCTTAATGCCCTGGTGGCGACCATCTATCTGGCTACAATGGGCAAGGAGGGAATCCGGGAGGTTGCGGAGCAATCCCTAAAAAAGGCCCATTATCTTGCAGAAGGAATTGATAACCTGCCGGGATTTACAGTTATCAACAGGGATAACTTCTTCCATGAGTTCCTGATTACAACCCCGGTAGCTATAGCCGAGGTAAAACAAAAACTGCTGGAGAAAGGGATATTAGCCGGACTTGATATCTCCAGGTTTGATTATGAGAGAGAGGGATTGTTAATCTGTGTAACCGAGAAACGGACCAGAGAGGAACTTGACAGGTATCTTAAAGCCCTGGAGGTGATTGCTAATGACTGAACCCTTGATCAAGGATTATAGCAGTCCGGGCAGGAAGGGATATTCTTTACCGGAACTGGATGTACCCGATTCCGGGCTGGATGAGTTTCTAAATTCTGAATTTATCAGGGAGAGCCCGGCAGCACTACCTGAGGTTAGTGAGGTTGATGTCGTCAGGCATTATACCGCCCTCTCTCAGGAAAATTACGGTGTCGATTCCGGGATCTATCCCCTCGGTTCCTGTACTATGAAGTATAATCCCAAGATAAATGAAGATATAGCCAGGTTGGAGAAGCTTATCAGGTTACATCCCTATCAGGATGAGGAACTTATCCAGGGTTCCTTAGAGATCCTCTATGAGTTAAAAGAGTATCTGGCAGAGATCAGCGGTATGGATGAGATTACCCTTCAGCCGGCCTCAGGGGCTCATGGCGAGCTAACCGGGATGATGATTATTAAAAAGTATTTTGAGGAAAAGGGCGAGGAGAGAACCAGGGTAATCGTACCTGATTCGGCCCACGGAACCAATCCGGCCAGCGCAGCCATGGCAGGCTTTGAGGTTATAGAGATTGCCTCCAATGAAAAGGGGATGATCGACCTGGATAATCTACGGGAGGCTGTTGATGAAAGGGTAGCCGCCCTGATGTTAACCAATCCGAATACCCTGGGTATCTTTGAGGAGGATATTCTAGAGATTGCCTCTATAATTCATCAGGCAGGGGGGCTTCTCTACTATGATGGAGCCAATATGAATGCCATTATGGGATATGTCAGACCCGGGGATATGAATTTCGATGTGCTTCACTTCAACCTGCATAAAACCTTTTCTACTCCTCATGGAGGGGGAGGACCCGGCTCCGGACCGGTAGGAGTGAAGAAGTTTCTTGCTCCCTATTTGCCCAGACCGGTCCTGAAAAAGGAGGGTGATTTTTATTACTGGGATTATGACCGACCCCATTCTATAGGTAAAGTCCATGCCTTTTACGGAAATTATGCCGTAATGCTCAAAGCCTACAGTTATATCAGGGCCCTCGGCGCCCGGGGACTGAAGGAGGCCACCGAGAATGCTGTACTCAATGCCAACTATATGAAGGCCAGACTAAAGGAGGTCTATGAACTACCCTATGAGGAGAATAGCCTCCATGAGTTTGTTCTCTCCGGCAGTAGACAGAAGGAGAAGGGGGCCAGTACCCTGAATATCGCCAAAAGGCTCCTGGATTACGGTCAGTATGCACCGACCATTTATTTCCCGCTGGTGGTCAAGGAGGCCTTGATGATCGAGCCCACCGAGACCGAGAACATTTCTACCCTTGATAAATTTGTCGAAACTATGATAAATATTTCCCGGGAAATAGAAGAAGAGCCTGATTTGGTGAAAAACGCCCCCCATAATACCACCGTCAGGAAACTGGATGAGGTCAAGGCGGCAAGAAACCCCGATCTAAGGTGGTAACCTTCCTGGGAAATAGTAGTCTGTCGTATAAAATAGTAGTTTAATGCAAAAAAATCCCTACTGAGTTTGTTCAGTAGGGATCTCTTACTTAAAGGCGTTTGAATTTATAGGTTTCTTAACTGGTCTTCTAAAGTTTCACCCAGTAGGAGGTATTTTTCGTATAATTTCTGGTATTTTTCGGCATTCTCTTTGTCCGGATAATAGGTCTTATTGAAACCGCTTCCCATCTTTTCCTGGGCTTTTTTTACAGTATCATAGATACCGGCAGCAACGGCTCCGAACATGGCAGCTCCCAGAGCACAGGTCTGTTCCGAAGTAGCAACCTTGATCGGTTTGTTCAGAATATCGGCAGTAATCTGCATGACAAAGTCATTCTTCTGGGAAATACCTCCCAGGGCGATAACCTGATCGATCTCTACTCCTTCCTTAATAAACTGCTCATTAATGGCTTTAGCGCCGAAGGCAGTTGCTTCTACCAGGGCGCGGAAGATCTTCGGTGCGGTTGAACCCAGTGTCAGGCCGATAATCGCTCCCTTCAGTGTCTGATCGGCATAGGGAGTTCTCCGTCCGTTCAGCCAGTCAAGGGCCAGCAAACCGGTTTCTTCAATCTTTAATTTGCTTGCCTCTTCGGTAAGCTTGATTAAAATCTTATCCTTAATTTTTTTAGCAACTGATGGATCAATACCCTCTATCTCCGGTAAGATGGAATCTAACGGCCAGGAGAGTAAGTCTTTAAACCAGGCATAGACATCACCATAGGCGGATTGACCGGCTTCCAGCCCTATTGTACCAGGAATTACCGATCCATCTACCTGGCCACAGATACCACCGATAAGCTTGTCTCCGATTACTTCATCGGGAGCCACGATAATATCACAGGTTGAGGTTCCCATGATCTTAACAAGAGCCTTTTCGACGATACCTCCGCCGACAGCACCCATATGGGCATCAAAGGCACCCACTGCAATGGCTATTCCGGGTTTCAGCCCGAGCCTTTCTGCCCATTCTTCACTTAATTCCCCGGCCTTCTCATCTGAAGTATATGTTTCTGTATAAAGGTTCTTCTTGACTCCCTTTAAGAGGGGATCCAGTTTAACCAGGAACTCCTCATCCGGTAGACCTCCCCATTTTTCATGCCACATTGCTTTATGGCCGGCGGCACAGCGGCTCCTCCTAATGGTCAGGGGATCAGTTTCCCCGGATAATACTGCCGGAATCCAGTCACAGTGCTCAACCCAGGAAAAGGCTGCCTCCCTTACTTTTTCATCTTCCCGCAGCACATGGAGTATCTTTGCCCAGAACCATTCGGAAGAATAGACACCACCTTCATATTTGGTGAAATCCTCTCCTCCCCAGCTCTTGGCCAGCTTATTGATCTCCTCTGCTTCTTTGACTGCAGTATGATCCTTCCAGAGGATAAACATGGCATTAGGATTATCCTTAAATTCATCCAGTAGAGCCAGTGGTATTCCCTCTCTATCAACCGCACAGGGGGTTGAACCGGTGGTATCCACCCCGATTCCTACTACCTGTTCTGCAATATCTTCGGAATGTCCTTTCAGGGCACCCTTAATAGCTTCTTCCATTCCTTCTAGATAGTCGAGCGGATGCTGACGGAACTGGTTCCGCCCGGGGTCACAGTATTTACCCTCCGACCAGCGCTTATAATAAGCTACACTGCTAGCCTCTTCTTCTCCTGTTTCGACATTAACCAGAATAGCTCTAACCGAATCAGTGCCAAAATCTAAACCGATTACATATTTTTTATTCATATCTTTTCTCACCCTCAGTTAATATTTGAATTTAAAACATTAAGTGTATTATTTTTTCAGTATTATATTATCATTTTTCTCTACAGCTTGTCAATTAAAGCATAGACTTGATTACGGATTTGTCAGAGTTATAGAAATTAAAAATGATTAAAGCCTCTGAGCTAAGCTATCTATGACAATATAAATACGCAATCCAATTATGTCTAACATTTATAAAAAACACATTATCTCCATAATATAACATTAAATTTGGGCCAGCTGTATAATAGGTTTTTATCAAACATATACTCTAATACTGAACATTTATGTTCAAATCTGGTATGATGATATCAAAAATATATTAGGAGGTATTACCATGTCAGATTTCAAAATTGACGGAGAAATAGGAAAATTCGAATTTAATATGCATAACCTTAAAGTTAATAGTTCTAAGGTAATTCTTATATTTTAAACGGGGCGAATACAGCTCAGGTGCCCAGAATCCTGATTGCCTTCCTCTTACATAATAATTTACTTAATACCTGTTATCTGCAGTTTTTTGTAGATGGTGCTCGCGATCTATATTATATAATATAATTTTCAAGATGTTCGCCTGGCTACCACATTTCAGGATTATCCTAGATTGGTATCATCTAAAGAAAAAATGTAAATATGAATTTAGTCTAGGACTCAAAGGAGCAGAGATTATAAGCGGCTAATCGGTTATATTGAACGCAACCGGAAGCATATACCCTAGGATTCTATTATATTTTTTGGGCAGGGTTTATGTTAATTACCTATTACGCAGGTTGAAAGAATTTGCTTTTTTTATAATTAATAAATTAAATATTGTTAACTTTTATATTAATACTCACATTTCGCACCCTATGCTATAAACTGCCCTTATTTTTTTGTTACTTAAGTATCAAGAAGATCTTCTAATGTAAAACCAAGAAATTTTAAAAAGGT
>JARRCS010000024.1 GCA_029981855.1 Halanaerobiales bacterium
CTTCTTGCGTGACAAAAATATGCATTTCATAACAGCTCTAGACCGGGACCAGATTAAAACCCTTGGCCTTTTTGATTTATCCATTTTTATGGAGTTTGATGACTTCTTTTTATGATCAGCTATATCGGTTACGGGCAAAAACTCCACTATGGTTTTAGTTTCAGCTAACCTCAACCTGTTTTAAACTTCCTTCGGTTAAACAGAAAAACAGCTTTTTCCGTGCTGGCTGGGAGTGTAAATAAAATCCAAAAGTAACTTGACACTATCAACAGGCATAAATTTCTTGCTATCAGGGGATTTAAATAATATAATATAAAATAGATACTATAAGAATTTCCTTTTGGCAACTTTTCCGATAGTAGAAACCTTCTTTATTTGCAATTATTGTAAACAATGATGGGGCATTAATTTAGAAAACAGGTGGTATAATGAAGGAGAAGCAGTATCTGGAAAAATTAACTGGAGAACTGGCAGAAAAATATCAAGAGGGAGTTAAGCAACTGGAACTGGGTAATTTTGCTCAGGCAGAGAAGCTATTAATAGAAGTAAAGGAGGAAAGACCGGATTTTGTGCCAGTCTATAATAAACTCGGTATTATTGCCATCTACCGCAAAAACCTGGACAGGGCTAAGAACTGGCTGACACAGGCCCTTGAACTCGATAAGGAGTTCGTCCCGGCCATCACCAATCTAGGGAGTATTAAGAGGGAGGAAGGAGACCGGGACCTGGCCAGGGAATACTATTTAAAGGCAATTCAGCTTGATCCTGATTATGGACCTGCCTATAATAACCTGGGGGTTATCTATCGGGAAGAGGGTAATTACCGGGAATCGGTCAAATACTTAAAAAAAGCCAATAAACTGAAGAGTTATACTATAGATGCTTCCAAAGATAGGCTTTTTTATAAGGAACCCGGTTGTATCGTTCCTCTGATTATTATGGTAGGTCTAGTTATTCTCTATCTTATCTTTATTCGATAAAAATCATTCGATAAAAATCTTAAATTACCAGGAGTTATGTGTAAAAAGTTCTAATCATCTTTTTGCAGTTGAAAACTACAAATAGATGTTTCCGATTGCAGAAACCTTCTTTTTAATTGCGCCAGGATGGTTTAGATACTAACGCATCGAGCGTGTTGGTCTAAACCTTCTTTTAAATTATAAATTATGCAATAATGGTCTAGACACTAGCACATCGAGTGCGTGGCAGAAATTTTTGATTCACTTAATTTCAAAACCGTGGAGGTTTAAAAATGAATCTGAGCTGGGAGAGTTTTATTACCTATTTGAACAAATTATTTACCACAGGATTAATATTGGATTACTTGGTTAAAATTATCGGCAGTATTGTGGTACTGATTGTTAGTAAAATGGTGATTAAATTCGGCAATAGATTTATAGTCAAACTGATTAAGAGGAACAAAAAAGAACATGATGATCGGAGAAAGAATACCTTGGTTATGCTCCTGAAAAGTATTTTAAGATACGGGATTTACTTCTTTGCCGGGATGATTATCCTTTCCATCTTTAATTTTCCCATTGCCTCCTTGCTGGCTGGCGCCGGAATTGTCGGCCTGGCCATCGGTTTCGGCTCCCAGAACCTGGTCAAGGATGTAATTAATGGTTTTTTTATCCTCTTTGAGGACCAGTTCGGGGTTGGGGATTACATAAAAACGGCCGGGGTAGAAGGGATTGTAGAGGAGATAGGATTGAGAACTACCAGTATCAGGAATTTCGGGGGAGAGCTCCATATTATTCCCAACGGGGAGATCACCCAGGTGACCAATTACTCTACCGGTAATATGCGGGTGATGGTGGATGTAGGGGTTGCCTATGAGGAAGACCCCGCTCATGTGATAGAGGTTCTGGAGAAACTCTGCGGAGAGATAGCCAGGGAAAAAAGTGATATCGTTACAGATGGCCCGACTGTTCTGGGTGTCCAGGAACTGGCTTCCTCCAGTGTGGTTATCCGTATCTGGGCTAAGGTAATTCCAATGGAACAGTGGCATATGGCGAGATATATCCGCCAGCGGATTAAAGAGAGACTGGATGAGACGGGGATTGAAATCGCCTATCCCCATATGGTATTATTAACAAAAGAGTCTAAAGAAACTCAGGAGGCAACAGTACGGCCTGGAGACGGGTAGGAAGAACGATAAGTTGATGGTTATGATTATTCATATTGCTTAGAGAAAGGGGGAAGGCGCATTTCTACCCGCTCTATAGAAGGACGGGGTATCCTGCGCCATCTTGGATGAAGAGGGATTTCCAGTTGGGAGATATAGTCCGTTTTCGTAAGAAACACCCCTGTGGTGGTGATACCTGGGAGGTTATCAGAATCGGAATGGACTTTAAGGCTAAATGTACTACCTGTGGTAGGATTATCATGTTACCCAGGCGTAAATTTGAAAAGAGTGTTAAAGAAGTAATAAAGGAAAAGGATATTAAAAAAGCAGATGGAGAGTGAAGATAATAATGAAGATAGGAATTGTAGGGCTGCCCAATGTAGGCAAGTCTACCCTCTTTAATGCCCTGACAAGGGCCGGAGCCGGTGCAGAGAATTACCCCTTCTGTACCATTGATCCCAATATCGGGGTAGTCAATGTACCCGATCAAAGACTTGATATCTTATATGAGATGTATCAACCGGAGAGAAAGGTCCCGACCACAATAGAATTTGTGGATATCGCCGGTCTGGTCAGGGGGGCCAGTGAGGGTGAGGGGCTGGGCAACCAGTTTCTGGCCCATATCCGGGAGGTTGAGGCCATTGCCCAGGTGGTCAGGTGTTTTACCGACAGTAATGTTACCCATGTAGATGGTAATCTGGACCCGGTCAGGGATATCGAGACGATAAATACCGAATTGATGCTGGCTGACCTGGCTACCATAGAAAAGAGGACGGAAAAGACCCGGAAGATGGCTAAGAGCGGCAAAAAGGAATTACTCCAGGAACTGGATGAACTGGAGAGATTACGTGAGTCTCTGGAGGCAGGAAAAAGCATCCGTCAGCTAGATTTCACTGAAAGGGGCAGGAAACTGATCAAGGAGCTGCAGCTTTTGACAGCCAAACCGGTTATCTATATTGCTAATATCGATGAGGATGATCTGGGAGCTGAAGATAACCAGCTGGTAAGGGAGGTTAAGGAATATGCCTGGGGTGAGGAGGCCAGGGTAGTAACCATCAGTGCTAAAATAGAGGCCGATATTGCCGAACTTGAGGAGGAAGAGGCCGGGCTTTTCCTCGAGGAACTAGGCCTATCCCAATCAGGGCTTGACCGGGTTATCAGAGCAGGATATGACCTGCTAGGTCTTATTACCTTTTTTACAGCAGGTGAGCGTGAAGTCAGGGCCTGGACAGTCAGGCGCGGTTCTACAGCACCGGAGGCCGCTGGCAAGGTCCATTCAGATATGCAGCGGGGATTTATTCGGGCCGAGGTTGTTAGTTTTGATGACTTGCTCCGGGCAGGCTCAATCGGTAAGGTCCGGGAAGAAGGGCTGCTTCGCCTGGAAGGGAAGGATTACCTGATTCAGGATGGCGATATCTGTTACTTCCGGTTCAATGTCTAAAATCAAACCTTTGAATTTTTATTGCATTAAAGGCCGGAGAGTGCTATAATAGAGAATGAATTATCATCCATGCTCTGTTTCAACAGGGCCGTTTAGACCATATGGAGGAGGTGAAACAAGAAATGGTGCGTGATTATGAGACTACCTTTATCCTCAGGCCCGACCTGGAGGAAGAGACCAGGGAAGCCCTTATTGAGAGGATCAAGAATATTGTTACCGATAATAACGGTGAGATTGTCGAGGTCGATATCTGGGGAGACAGGAAACTGGCCTATGAGATTAATGACTTCAGGTCCGGTTATTATATAGTAATGAACTTTAAAGGTGAAGCCGACCTCGTTAATGAACTGGAGCGTAATTTCAAGATTATTGATAATGTCCTGCGTTATCTCATTGTCAGAAAGGAAGATTAGATCTTAACCAGGGTGGTGAGTAAATTGTTAAATCATATTATTCTGATCGGCCGTCTAGTTCGAGATCCGGAGTTGCGGTATACTTCTAACGGGATACCGGTCAGCAACTTTACTCTGGCTGTTGAGCGCAATTACACCAATCAGCAGGGTGAAAGGGATGTTGATTTCATTAGGATAGTTACCTGGCGTAAATTGGCCGAAAACTGTGCTCATCATCTGGGTAAAGGCAGGCTGGTGGCTGTTGATGGCTCCCTGCAGATCAGGAGAACCGAACGGGATGGACGTACCTATATCAATCCAGAGGTAGTTGCCAATGATGTCCGTTTTCTTGATTGGCCCAGCGATAAAAACAACAGCAAAACCAGCTACCAGGCTAATAATAATGATGATAACGACATTTTTGAAGTAGATGAAGATTTCGATGTGCCGTTTTAAAGGAGGGATATAGATGGCAAGAGGCAGAAATAAGACCTGTTTCTTTTGTGCCAATAAGGACAAGGAAATAGATTATAAGGACATTAAGACCTTACAGCGTTTTATTACTGACAGGGGTAAGATTATACCCCGCAGGATTACAGGCAATTGTGCCAAACATCAGCGGACTTTGACCAGGGAGATCAAAAGAGCTAGAGCAGTTGCCCTGTTACCATATGTAAGAGAATAGTAATTTCAACCGAAAGAATTTACTTTTGACAAGCTACAAATAGGTGTTTCCGATTTACTAAGGCTTATTTACAAAAATTTCTAAATATCTCTCCAACATCTATTTGTAGTTGTTTTGGTAAATTATCGAACGATAGGGAGGCGTTAAGTTAAAGGAGGCAAAGGGCCTAGTCTTGAGCCTCCTTTATTTTTCATGTTTGTGAGGTGTTAATTTACCATATGATACCGGAATTATACAGGGATAGCTTAAAGGCCTTAATGGTTATTATTTTGCTGACAATTCTCAACTTTAATCTACCGATTTTAAGTCTATTCATCTACATAATCTGGCCTATACCGATAGCCTATATAGTTGTAAAACACGGAATGAAAAGGGCTATCTTATTGATTATCGTAGCTGCCGTGGTTAACGGGCTGATAATGGGGGCGGTTATGGGCTTATATACGGTAATTGGTTTTGGCCTGATTGGTTTTATCCTCGGAGCCAGCCTGGAGGAGGGCTTTTCTCCCCTGAAAACCCTCCTTTTAACCATTTTTGCAGTTCTCATCTCTAATCTGATCATTGCCGGTACCACCAGCTATATCTTCGGTTTTAGCTATAATCAGTTATTTAATGATCTTATTAAATCTTTAGGACAGAGCCCGGAGTTCTCCCATCTTTCTGTTGTGTTGGAGCAGCAGCTAAACTTAATTAAAAGGATCTTTCCCGCCATCACGGTAATAACCTCGATTATCACCGGAAGCCTGACCTATTATGCTACCCTCTGGTATCTAAAGAGGATGGGCTTGGAGCAGAAGGTTTATAAACCGGTTAAATACTGGCGCTTTCCCCACTGGTGGGTTTCACTGGGAATTGTTATCAGCCTGTTATTTAAGACTAATATCTATCTCTTAAACCTGAATATTATCCTGTTATTTCTGGCCGCTCTCCAGGGTTTCGGCGTTGGGCTCTTTTATCTGACAAAGGGTAATTACCCACCCTTCTTAACCTTTACCTATATCCTGATAATAGTTTTGTTTAACCTCTTTAGCTTTATTATCCTGGCTCTAGTGGGTTTGGTCGATATGTGGTTTAACTTAAGAAAAATTAAACTTAATCCGGAAGGATAACAGTAAAAAATATCTGAATGCCAGAAGGATAGGTTAATATTTCTATTGTCAAAGAATTGTTTTTAATATAAAATAATTATGGAGGTAATCACAAACTATGAAGGTGATCTTAAAAGAGGATGTTAAAAAGCTAGGCAAGAAGGGAGATATTGTCAAGGTTGCTGATGGTTACGGGAGAAATTATCTTTTACCTAAAGGCCTGGCTGAAGTGGCTACCGAGAGCAACTTAAATGAGTTAAAAAATAAAGAGAAGGTAAGGAAACGCAAGGAAAAGGAAAGAATTGCTGAGGCTAAGGAGCTTGCCGCCAGGCTGGAGAAGGAGAAGTTTGTCATCTCCGTTAAGGCCGGGGAAAATGGCCGGCTTTTTGGCTCTGTAACCACTAAGGATATTGCTGAAGCGGTCAAAAAGGCAGGTTATGAGATTGATAAGAGGAAGATTGACCTTAATGAACATATAAAATCACTGGGTACCCATCGGGTTAATGTTAAAATATATGAAGATATCAGTGCTACATTGAAGGTTCAGGTAGTTGAGGCTTAACTCTGTTTCATCGAGTTGATGGTTATGATTATTCATATTTTGCTTAACAGAAAGGGGGAAGGCGCATTTTTCCCCGCCCTATAGAGGACGGGGTATCCTGTGCCATTTTGGATGAAACCCTTCTGGCGGGGCTGGTTCGAGAAAAAAGAAAAGGACAATCAGAATGATGAAAAATTTAGGCAGATCAAGGCCTTATATAAAAAGGCTACTGACTTTTACGGTCAGGATAAATTTATCATGAAAGCTAGTAGGGTTGATGTACTTGATTTAATAACTTCTGATAAGATCAAGGAGAGGTTAACGGCTCTGGAGCGGATTGTTTATGATGATCCTACCATTGAAATTGATCGGGGTAATTTAGATGAAAGGATCCTCCGCCTGGAGAATAAGATAGCCGATCTACTGGCCGAGCGTTCGGTAGAAAGGGATCTGGAGGAACAGATCGCCGAAAGGATGCAGAGACGGCAGAAAGAGTACTTAAAGGAAATCAAGAAGGAGATAGTCAGGGGAGAACAGACTGCCGATAATGCCCAGACCTTAAGAAAGCTGGCCCAGCTGGAGAAGCTTGAGAGCAGGAGTCTGAACAGATCAACTCTGGACCTGGTAAGGCCCCAGACCTTTGAGGAGGTTATCGGGCAGGACCTGGCCCTCAAGGCCCTGGTCTCCAAAATTGCCTCTCCCTATCCCCAGCACGTCATTCTCTACGGTCCACCGGGTGTAGGTAAAACAACCGCTGCCCGCCTGGCTTTAGAGGAGGCCAAGAAGAAGAAGAATACCCCCTTCTATGAGGATTCAAAATTTGTTGAGGTTGATGGTAGCACCCTGCGCTGGGATCCGAGGGAGGTTACCAATCCCCTGCTCGGTTCTGTTCATGATCCGATCTACCAGGGGGCCAAGCGGAATCTGGCTGATGGAGGGGTGCCCGAACCCAAGACCGGTCTGGTAACTGAAGCCCACGGAGGGGTGCTTTTTATCGATGAGATTGGGGAATTAGATCCCATGCTCCAGAACAAACTTTTGAAAGTAATGGAGGATAAACGGGTGATGTTCGAATCCTCCTATTTTGATGAGAATGATGAGAATATCCCCCTCTATATCAAGAAACTCTTCAAAGAGGGGGCACCGGCCGATTTTATACTTATAGGGGCCACCACCAGGAGTCCGGAGGAGATAAATCCCGCCTTCCGCTCCCGCTGTGCCGAGGTATTTTTTAATCCCCTGACCAAACAGGATATCCAGAAGATTGTTAGGAATGCAGTTAAAAAACTAGGGGTAAAGATTGAAGAGGAAATTCCTGTTATTATCAGTGATTATACTATAGAGGGGAGGACGGCCATTAATCTGTTATTAGACGCCTACAGCCTGGTCCTCTACGAGAATGAGAACAAAGATGAGTATAAACTGCTGATTACCAAAGATAAGCTCTATGAGGCCATACAGAACCGCCGAATGACCCCCTGTAACAAGGTCAAGGTTGATGAACAGGCCCAGGTTGGCAAGATTTTTGGTCTGGGTGTCCGCGGCTTTATCGGTTCGGTTATCGAGATTGAGGCGATGGCCTTTCCGGCCGATGAAAAGGGCAAGGGGAGGCTCAGGTTTAATGAGACCGCAGGAAGTATGGCCAAGGACTCCCTCTTTAATGCCGCGGCAGTTGTCCGCAAGATAACCGGTAAAAATATGAATGATTATGACCTTCATGTTAATATAGTGGGGGGCGGCAATGTTGACGGTCCTTCGGCCGGGATAGCCATGCTACTGGCTATTATTAGTGCTATTGAAGAGATACCCTTAAAACAGGATCTAGCCGTAACCGGGGAGGTATCCATCCAGGGCAAGATCAAACCGGTCGGTGGAATCAGGGAGAAACTCCATGCTGCCGAACAGGCCGGCTTGAAGGAGGTCCTGATTCCCGAAGAGAATATCAATGATATCAATCAGGATACCCAACTTAAGGTTACCCCCGTCTCTACCGTTACCGAGGCCTTAAAAAAGGTCCTTATCTATGACGAAAAGAAACTATCGATTGTAAAATAAATACCATTTAATCATATTATCCTCACAGAGTATTTTGCCTGTGGGGTTTTCTTTTTCCCGGGATCAGAAAAAATATTTTGCTATTTAGAACAATTTTTCTATTTTTCTCTTGACAGCTTGTAATAGAAACCATATAATATGAATATAAATTCATGTGAAGGCGGGTTCATGTGAATAAAGATTCATTAAAATGCAGATTAATACCGAAAGGGGGAGAGTAGGTGCCAAAGGATACTTTTTTTAACCTCTCCGAAAGCAAGAGAGGGAGGGTTGTAGCAGCGGCCATTGATGAATTTGCCAGTTATCCATTTCATAAAGCCAGTGTTACCAGAATTATTAAAAAGGCAGGTATTGCCAGCGGAAGTTTTTATCAGTATTTTGAAGACAAGAAAGATCTTTACATGTATATTATAAAATTAATAGGTGACAAAAAAATGGAGTATTTAAATTATGTTTTGCAGAGATTTGATTCCTTAGATTTTTTTCAGATGTTAAGAGAGTTATATCTTGCGGGAATTCGCTTTGCCAGGGATAACCCCAAGCTGGATGCTATCGGCAATAATTTAATTAAGAATAGTGATCAGCTTTATAAGGATATTATCGGGGATCAAAAACCTATGGCAATTCACTTTTTTGAAGAGATGCTGCAAAAAGGTATTGAGAAGGGGGGTGTCGATCCGGCAATAGATACCCGGCTTGTTGCCGAGATGCTGCTAGCGATAAATTTATCAATCTCCGAATTAATATATGAAGACGGGCAGGTGAATATGAATGATATGGAGTTGATTGATAAAATGTTATATGTGATTGAGAACGGGATTAGAAAGAAGCGATAGGCAGGACGAAGGTGAGATAATTTTAATTTAAAGAGGGAGGTAAAAGCGGAATGGCTTTACTGGAACTTAAGGGAGTGGAAAAGATTTACCAGCAGGGAAAGATAGAGGTACCTGCCCTGAGGGGGATTGACCTGATAGTGGAAAAGGGGGAATTTACTACCATCTTTGGTCCTTCCGGTTCGGGGAAGACCACCCTGCTTAATATGATTGGCTGCCTCGATAAACCCACTAAAGGGGAGATTTATTTCGATGGTCAGGAACTGGGCGATCTCTCCAAAAAGGAGCTGGCCTTAATCAGGCGGCATAATATCGGATTTATCTTTCAGAGTTACAACCTGATCCCCGTTCTCAGCGCCTATGAAAATGTCGAATTTGCTATCCGGCTGACAGATGGCAGGACGGAAAGTGAAATGAGAAAGAAGGTACTGGATATTCTGGAGGCGGTAGGCCTCGCCGGCCTGGAAGACCGCCGGCCCAATGAACTATCTGGGGGACAGAAACAGCGGGTCGCTATTGCCAGGGCCCTGGTTAAGGAGCCAAAACTAGTACTGGCCGATGAACCGACCGCTAACCTGGACTCTAAAACCAGTGATGAGGTTCTGGAGATTATGGTCAGGATGAACCAGCAGCTGGGTACCACCTTTATCTTCTCAACCCATGATCCTCAGGTAATGGAATATGCCGGCAGATTGATTGAGATCAGGGATGGTAAGGTCTCCAGAGAGAAAAAGGGGGAGGATATCCGTGTTCATCATTAAGCTTGCTTTACGGAATCTGTTCCGGCACAAAAAGAGAACCATTATTACCGCAATTGTTATTTCCCTGGCTATCTTTATCTATCTCCTCTCAGACTCTTTGATGCTGGGGATAGAAGAGCTATCCTATGCCAATATTATTAACCTGGAATCAGGCCATCTCCAGGTAGTTAATCCGGACTACTGGGAAGAGAGACAGGAGGCCCCCCTGGAGAATCTCATCCCTTTAAGTGAAGATTTAAAGAAAAAGATCAGGGAGATTGAAGGCTTTAATGCCATGGCCGGCCAGTTAAGGTTTTCTGCCAGTTTAAATAATGGGATCGATGAGATTCCCATCATGGGGTTGGGGATCAATCCAGAGGAAACGGAAAGGGTCTTGACCATCGATGAATATTTTGTAGAGGGTTCGATGCTTACCCCGGGAAAATATGAGGCGGTACTGGGTAAAAGCCTGGCAGATTTGATGGATTTAAAGGTAGGTGATTACCTGACCCTGATAGTCAGAACCAAGGAAAACACCTTTAATACCATTGACGCGGTAATTACCGGGTTGCTGAAAACCCCGCATCCCGATATTAACGATAATACTGTCTTTGTTCCGCTGGATATTGCCCGGCAGGCCCTTAACCTGGAAGAGGAGGTCAGCCAGATAGTCATCAGATTAAACAGGGATAAGGAAGAAGCTCGGGAGATAGCTGCCGAACTTTCGCGGGATTTAACAGAGGGGGGCTTTAATTTAAAGGCCTATCCCTGGCAGGAATCAGCCGAGACCCTAACTGCCATGATGCAGATGCAGGATATAGAAAATTTCGTTATCCTCGGTATTATTTTAGTTATCGCTGCCGTCGGGATTATTAATACGACCATTCTCTCGGCTATAGAGAGAATGGAAGAGATAGGAATGATGAAGGCTTTAGGCTTAAAGGAAGGTGAGATTATCCGGGTCTTTATGATTGAGGCTACCGGAATAGGGATTATCGGCGGACTAATCGGCTGTTTCTTTGGAGGAATAGGGGTTACCATCTTAAACCAGATCGGTTTATCGATGAATACCTTCGGGGGGCAGGATACTACTTACGGGCTGCCTATTCTGGAGAGGATCTACGGTGGCTGGAATCCGGGGGCCTTTATTTTCGTCTTTGTCTTCGGGGTGGTTGTTGCCCTTCTCTCCAGTATTCTACCGGCCCGCTGGGCAGCCCGTAAGGATCCGGTCAAGGCAATCTATCATCGTTAAAGGAGGCGGGAAAAATGAAATTTTTATGGACCCTGGCAGCAAAAAATTTGTTTCGTAACCGGCTCAGGAGTATAGTCTCTATTATTGCTATCGCTATTTCGGTTATGGTAGTCGTCTTTGCCAGGGGGTTAGTAACCGGCTTTATCGATTCCACCTTTTCGCTATATATTAAGTATGATACCGGTCATATCAAGGTGGTTAATCAGGAATACAGACAGAAGGAACGGCTCTTTTCACTGAACTACCCGGTAGATGGTTTTAACGGTGAAGGTCTAACTTCCATGATCAAAAAGCTGGAAGGGGTCGAAGGGATTGAGATGGCCGTACCCAGGATTAAATTCGGAGCGATGGCCAGTACGGATGATGACCTGATCACGATGCTCGGCTGGGGGGTTGACCCGGCTAAGGAGAGTAAGTTTACGGGAATAGAGAAACAATTAGTTGAGGGAAGGATGATCCGGCCCGGGGAGAAGGAGATACTTCTCGGAAAGGGGCTTTTAAAGAAACTAAACCGCCAGGTAGGGGATAAGGTGACAATCCTCTATAATACCTCCTTTAATTCCTTTAAGGGGGCTACATTACGAATTGCAGGTGTTATTGAAAGCGGAATGCCACTTCTTAATGATACTATTTTTTACCTTCCCCTGGACATAGCCCAGGAGCTATTAATTATGCCTGATCAGGCTACAGAGGTTTTACTGGTAACCCCAAATGCTAAAGAGGCTGCTGCTTTTTACCCCGGGGTAAAGGAGCTCTTTACGGCTGAAGGGGCGGAGGAAAGATATTCGGTTGAGCCCTGGAATAAGGCCAACAGTGTCCTGGAGTATATGCAGGTTGCCATCAGGATTTATGACGTTATATATGTCTTTCTGGTCTTACTGGCCAGTATAGTGGTCATTAATACCATGGTTATGATCGTTAAGGAACGAACCCGGGAGATAGGGATGATGACCGCCCTCGGTCTGCAGAGCAGGGATATCTTAAAGCTCTTCATTATGGAGGGAACGGTCATGGGTATCACCGGCAGTCTGCTCGGGGCGGTCCTGGGGGGAATAGTGACCAGGGTGCTTTCGGTCAATGGATTTGACTATAGTGCTATAGTCTCGGGAATGGGGGATGAGTTTTTAATGAATCCCATAATCTATCCTACCTTCTCCGTCACCCATATGATATACGGTTTTCTGCTGGGGGTAATCGTGACTGCTGTTACCTGTATCATTCCTGCCCGCCGGGCAGCCCGGCTTGAGCCCTCGGAGGCATTGCGGGAATTTTAGAAAAGGATAACAAAGACTCAATAGAAGGGAGCTATAAAATGAAAAATTATAAGGTGATTCTGCCGGTATTAGGGTTGTTAATTATTCTTCTTTCTAACCTGGCTCTGGCCATTACGGCCGAGGAGATAATTAACAGGCGTGATGATAATGAGTATATCGTCTCAGCCAGGGTTGAGTCTGAGATGGTGATTATTAATGGTGGTAGAAAAATGGTTAAAACTATGATCAGTTTAACCGATGGCAGAGACGGGCTAACTGAGTTTACCAATCCCCGGGACCGTGGGACAAAATTCCTTAAAAGAGGGGATGACCTCTGGATGTTCTTCCCCGATGCCGAGGATGTTGTTAAGATCTCCGGTCATATGCTGAATCAGGGAATGATGGGGAGTGACTTCTCCTACCAGGATATCATGGAGTCGGATAAATTAACCGATCTCTATAATTTTGAGGTTATCGGGGAGGAAGAGTTTGCCGGCCGGCCCTGTTATCTGCTGGAGGGAATAGCTAAGGAAGGGGCTGAGGTTTCCTACTACCGCCGTAAGATCTGGATCGATAAGGAGAGGTTTATCGGTCTAAAGATGGAGCTATATGCCCAGAGCGGCCGTCTGTTGAAGGTTAGCAGGGCAGAGAAGGTCGAAAAGATTGAGGGCCGCTGGCTTCCAACAGAATCGGTCATGGAGAATAAATTAAGGAGAAATACCCGGACCGAATTTAAGATAATCTCCATCGAGTTTAATCCGGAGATCCCGGGGGGGACCTTTACCCTGCAGAATTTGCAATAAAACAACCAGGGGGGAATAATTGTGCAAAAGATTTTAAAGGTCTGTCTTCTGCTCTTGGTATTAATTCTCCTCTTCTCCTTACCGCTCTCCGCTCAGGCAGATATAGGGGGAGAGTTAAAGACCACTCTGATTGGTACTGTCGGTGAGGATGGGGAGATATCTACGGATTTACAGGAGAGTCTGGATCTGGAGCTATTTCTACCGGAATTCGGTAATACGGAGGCTAAATTTCAACTTGAGTTATTTAATCCGCCGCTAAAAGATTTGACCGGAGATGATCAAAGAATATCTGTAAAAAAACTATATTTAAGACACCGTTTTACTAATCTGAATTTAACCCTGGGCCGTCAGCCCATCTCCTGGTCTTTTGGCTCGCTGCTCAATCCCGTTGACTTTACTCTGGGGGCGGTGGCTATGGGTGAGGAGACCTCGGGCAAGTATGTTGATGCCGTAGAGGGATATATTCCCTTTAACTGGAACTCGGGCCTGGCCCTGGTTGCAGCTTACCCTGAACATAGTGACGAGATTAAATGGGGGGTAAGGGGCAGGGCCGGAATCCGGGGTTATGACCTGACCATGAACTTTGTCCGGGAACCGGAGATAACTGTTGAAATTCCTGGTGTGGGGATGTTTACCAATCCCCCGGCAAAGAGAGCCGGCTTAACCTTCAAAGGAGACCTGGGTCCCATTGGTGCTTACGGGGCCGTTGGGTATTACCGGAGGAATAATCAGGAAAGCTATGTCTATCTGCTGGGCGGTGACTACAGTTATTACTCTGGGTTTGATAAGAAAATCACCTTCCAGCTGGAGTATCTAAGTGTCAACAGGGATAATTTAAATAATATCCTGGGGATGAATTTGACTGGACTTACTTCCGGAGGGGATGATACCCTTAACCTCTTACTGGGAAATGTAAGCTACCCTATTAATGACTTTTCTTCAGTAAGTTTATTGCCGGTAATCAGCCTTGATGATGGGAGCTTACTCTTAAACCCCACCTATCAGAATTTGCTGGGTAACAACCTGACCCTGACGGTCAGTGGAGTGGTCTATTACGGTGATGAAGATACCCTCTTTGGACCGAAGGAGATAACCCCGGTCCAGGGGTTGCCCCAGAAAGTACCTAAAGGAGTTCTGGAGGTAGGTTTCAGCTATTCCTTTTAAAGGGGGAGATGATCATGGATAAACCTGTGACTGTGGCTGTACTGGGTGCGGGTAACCGGGGAAGGGATGCCTACGGGCAATTTATAAAAGAACATCCTGGAGAGATTAAAGCAGTAGCAGTTGCTGAACCCGATGAAAGCAGAAGGGAGCTTTTTGCTGGGGAACACGATATCCCCGGGGAATACCGGTTTTCTTCCTGGGAAGAGTTGCTATCAGAGGAGAGACTGGCAGACGGGATTATTATAGCAACCCTGGATAATATGCATGTTGAGCCTGCCATAATGGCGATGGAGAGGGGTTATAAGATCTTACTGGAGAAACCGATTGCTCCCAACTGGAAGGATACCGTTAGGATTGCCAGAAAAGCTAAAGAGACCGGGAGTAAGATCCTGGTTGCCCATGTCCTGCGCTATACCAATTTCTACCGGGAACTAAAAAGGCTCTTAGAGGAAAGGGTTATCGGTGAGATTCGCTTTGTCGACCATATAGAAAACATCGGCTTTTTCCACTTCGCTCATAGCTATGTCCGGGGTAACTGGAGAAATACCGATATTGCTGCCCCGATTATCCTGGCCAAGAGCTGTCATGACCTGGATCTAATTTACTGGTTGCTGGGGAAAAAATGCCTTGAACTCTCTTCCCGGGCCTCTCTGGAATTCTTTACTCCCGAAAATCAGCCCGCCGGGGCGGGTGACCGCTGTCTCAACTGTCCGGTAGAGCAGGACTGCCCCTACTCTGCCTGTAAGATTTATCTAAGCGAGAATACAGGCTGGCCTGTCTCGGTTATCACCACCGATCTTTCCTATGAAGGCCGGTACCGGGCCCTGGAAGAAGGCCCTTATGGCAGGTGTGTCTTCAAGTGTGACAATAATATTCCGGAGGTTCAGTCGGTTTGTATGAGCTTTGAAGGCAATATTGAGGTTAATTTTGCGTTGACGGCCTTTTCCTATGAGATAAACAGAACCAGTAAATTCTTCGGAACCCGGGGGGAGATCAGGGCTGATTTTGAAGAGGGTTTAATTGAGGTCTATCGTTTCGGCCAGTCCGGGGAAAAACGCAAGGTGACCGCGGCTGCAGGTGGTCACGGTGGTGGTGACTCCGGATTAATGGAACAATTTATCGAGCTGTTAAGGGGAGAAACCAGGAGTGAGAGTGACGGAGCCGGCCCCGGCAGGTTTACCACCATTGAAAATTCGCTGGAGAGCCATCTGATGGCCTTTGCCGCTGAAAAGGCGAGAAGAGAAGGAAAAATTTCTAGGCTTGAAGACTGGAGAAAGGTTATATAAGCAAAAGTATACACTATCATGAATGCCCACATTTTATTCAATGATAAAAAAAGGAATTACCACTTAAATATTGAATTATTATATTGCCAAAAAGATGTCAGGAGGTATTTATCATGGCTAAATTATATGGGAGGGCGTATACAGTAAATAGGTTAAGGGGAGAGGTCATTAGACTTAATAAGTTAGCGGAAGATCTCTGCTAGCTTTTCCTTAAATTCTTTCTCTGTGTAATCTTTATAGCTGTCAATAAGGGAGAGAATCCGGTCCAGTTCAAGGTTTAATTTGGTATAGAATATAATTAATATATTAGTGGAACCGGTTTTAGCATTTTAATTAATAATTCTAATGATTCCTGTTATATCAACAATTATAGCTAAAAAGCTTATGATAAAAACGTTTTTAGAAAAAATTTGGCAATAAACAATAATTTTTGATGTCGGAAGAAACTATACCACGTGGTATTCCCAATAGCACATATTTGGGTTTTGTTCATGGAATAAGGAAACTATGTCATGTGGATAACATAGTTTCTGGCATCTTGTGGACAGCATAAATTTTCCATATTGAAAAAAAGGAGTTAGATGATGAAGATTACTATTGAAGATGTAGCAAAAATAGCTAATGTATCAAAAAGCACTGTTTCCAGAGTGTTAAATAAAAGCGGTCCTGTTTCCCAGGAAACAAAAGAGGCCGTTCTCGGTGCGGTTAAAATTTTAAATTACCGCCCCAATCAGGTAGCCCGTAGTCTGGCCACCAAACAAACGCATACCATTGGTTTAATAGTTCCTGATATCAGGAACCCGTATTATTCAAAAGCATGCTGGTATGCTGAACGTCAGTTATATAAAGATAAATATACAACAGTAATTTGCAATACCGATAATGACCCCGGGATGGAGAAGACATATTTACAGGTTTTACTAGACCGTAATGTTGACGGAATCCTTACTATCGGAGGTGAGGAGGATTTCACCAATATTATAAACTTTAAATCCAGGGAAGATATTCCGATTGTTCTGGTTGATAGGGAGATTAAGGGCTATGATATTCCTTCAATAACCCTGGACAATGTCTATGGTGGCCGCCTGGCAACAAAATTTCTTTTAGACCTGGGACACTCCAGAATTGCTTTTGCAACCTCTGACTTTACTCAGTCAGAGCGGTTAAGGCGCAAGGGTTACCTGTTAGCTCTTCAGGATGCCGGTATAAAACCAAGAGATGAATATATTATTAGCCGCAGTGAAGAAGACTGGAAGTCTGGAAAATGTTTAGAAGATATTATTAAACTCATGAATTATAAGGAACCACCTACTGCCATATTTGCATCCAACGATTTTAAGGCTCTCCGTATTTTATCAATATTAAAGACTAACGGGTTTACTGTCCCAGATGATGTCTCGCTTATCGGATATGATAATATAGAATTTTCCTCAATGGTGGAACCGACCCTGACGACATTATCCCAACCTATAGACAAAATGATATCTATAGGGATTAAAATGCTTCTCAGTTATATAAACAACGATAAAAAAGTTCCGAGCAAGAAAGTAGTTAAGCCTAAACTGGTTGAAAGAAAGTCTACAAAAGAGTTTAAAGGGGGGGTATAAAATGTCAGTGGCCTTAGAGATGAGGAATATAACCAAAAGATTTCCCGGTGTTTTAGCGCTGGACAGCGTGAACCTTCTTGTTGAAGAGGGTGAAATTCATGCAGTGGTGGGTGAGAATGGGGCTGGTAAAAGTACTCTGATGAAGATATTAGCCGGTGCTTACCAAAAGGACGCAGGCCAGATATTTGTCCGGGGGAAAGAAGTTGAAATTACCAATACCATAGATGCTCAGAAGCAGGGAATCGGTATGATTTATCAGGAATTTAATTTAATTCCCCATCTATCGGTAGCGGAAAATATCTTTCTGGGCAGGTTTCCCCTGACTAAAAGCAAAAAAATAAAGTTTGACGAATTAAACAAAATGGCCCAGCAGTATTTAAAAGAGCTGGAGACAGATATATCTCCTCAGAGCATAGTGGGGGAGTTATCTGTTGCCGATAGGCAGCTAGTAGAAATTGCCAAGGCCCTTTCTTTAAATTCTTCTGTGCTGGTGATGGATGAGCCAACCTCTTCATTAAGCCCGGGAGAAACGGAAGTACTATTCGGCATCATGAGAAAGCTAAAAGAATCCGGAGTCTCTATTATCTTTATCAGTCATCACATGGATGAAATTTTTAGTATTGCTGACCGGGTTACCGTTCTCCGTGATGGCAAGTATATAGGAAGCTGGCCAATTTCAGAATTAAATGAGGAGATTCTAGTCCAAAAAATGGTTGGCCGGCAAATGTCAGATATGTTTCCCAAAATAGAAGCTGAAATAGGAGAGACAATACTTGAAGTTCGTAATCTGACGGTCCCCGGTTATGTTTCGGACGTTTCATTCGAATTAAGGGCCGGAGAGATATTGGGAATTGGAGGCCTGGTGGGTGCCGGACGGACAGAACTTGTTAATGCTATTTTCGGGGCAATCCCTACTTCAGAGGGAGAAATTTTTATAAATGGGTCCAGAGTAGCAATAAATCATCCCCAGGAAGCGGTTGAAAATGGTATAGCTCTTATACCCGAGGATAGAGGTCAACAGGGTCTGGTACTAAAATTTAGTGTTAAGGAAAATATAACTCTACCTAATTTAAAGAGATTTGTTAAGAGGATTGAAATAAATACTGATCAGGAAGAAGCACTGGCAGATGAACTGGTGGAGCGTTTCAGTATTAAAACTCCCAGTCTGGCTCAGTTAGCAGAAAACTTAAGCGGGGGGAACCAGCAAAAGGTGGTCCTGGCTAAATGGCTTGGTATGAAGCCCAAAATATTAATTCTGGATGAGCCGACCCGCGGCATAGATGTTGGGGCCAAGGCCGAGATTCATAAATTAATCGGGAAATTAGCGGCCGAAGGTATTGGAATTATTATGGTATCTTCAGAACTGCCGGAACTTTTAGGGGTAAGCGATAGAATACTGGTAATGTGTAGAGGAGAAAAAACGGGTGAATTTACCAGAGAAGAGGCTACATCGGAAAAGATAATGATGGCCGCGACAGGGGCAATAGAAATGGGGGTTAATTAGGATGGAAAAAGCTAATCTGAAAAAACAAAAAAATATATTAGGGGAAAAATTAAATCTTGATGTTTTACGTGGCTTGAGTTCTTTTATCGGTTTAATTGTATTATGTGTTCTACTGGCAATAATATCACCGGTCTTTTTAACGGTCACTAATATACTAAATATACTGGTGCAGGTAGCTGTAATTTCAGTAATTGCAGCCGGTGCAACCTTTGTCATCTTAACCGGAGGAATTGACCTTTCAGTTGGTTCAATTCTTGGTCTGTGCGGTGTAGTCTCGGCGGGAGTACTTAAAGCAACCGGGAGTCCCGTACTGGCAATACTGACCGGAATTCTCCTCGGTGCCTTATTAGGTTTAATCAATGGTACGGTAATTAGTATTGGTAAGGTGCCTGCCTTTGTTACCACCCTGGGAATGATGTCTGTAGCCAGAGGTCTGGCTTTTATCTATACCCATGGACGACCGATTAGCGGTTTTCCGGACAGTTTCAGATTCATCGGTTCTGGTTATCTTGGAAACATACCATTTCCTGTAATTGAAGCAATCATCATTTTTGTTATAGCGGCCTACATTTTGAAGAAAACCCCCTTTGGCAGATATGTTTATGCGATCGGCAGTAATGAAATTGCTACCAGGCTTTCAGGAATTAAGACCAACAAACATAAGATCATGGTCTATGTTATCTCCGGTTTGTTAAGCGGGTTTGCGGCTATCATGTTTATCGGCAGGATTAATTCGGGTCATCCCCTTGGTGGTGACGGATATGAGCTCGATGCTATAGCCGCTGTAGTAATAGGTGGTACAAGTTTATCAGGTGGAAAAGGAACGGTTATGGGAACCCTGATCGGGGCCTTAATTATGGGAGTAATCCGTAATGGCTTGAATCTATTGAATGTTGATGCCTTCTGGCAGGGTGTTGTCTTAGGTGTAGTTATAGTTGCCGCGGTCTTAATTGACCAGCGCTCTAAAAAAACGACGAATCTTTAAAGGGGGTGGTTAATAACAAAAATTAAAGAACGCTCTCTTATACTTATAGACAATATCCAGGCAAATTTCAAAAACAAAAAAGGAGGAGTTTATTAATGAGTAAAAACAGGGTTTTAACAGTCTCTTTAATGGTAATGGTTTTAGTTCTGGCACTTTCTTTTGCTTCGCTGGCTAAGGATTATGTTTTTGGTTATGCTGTTCAGGATTTAGGTAATCAGTATTGGGTAACTGTTGCCGAAGGGGTTAAAGATCGGGCCGCCGAACTCGGTAATGTTGAGGTCATCGTACTGGATGCCCGTACCGACCCTGCCAGGGAACTGGCTAATGTTGAGGATCTTATTCAGAAGAAGGTAGATGCTATTCTTTTATCTCCCTGGGATCCGGGCCCGGCAACAAGTGCTGTTGAGGCAGCAAATAGGGCAGGTATTCCTGTATTAGTTCTAGATGTTGGAGTCGACGGTGGCAAGATTGAAACCTTCATCGTTTCCGATAACCTTGAAGGAGGTAGAATTGCCGGAGAGTATATTGCAGAACTAATCGGAGGAGAAGGTGAAGTTGCCCATATCCAGTGTCAGCTAGGATATAAAATCCCTGCCCTCAGGGGTGAAGGCTTTACCCAGGTTATGGAAGAAAAGGGCATTAAGATTGTTGCCAAACAGCCTGCTGATTCCCAGCGTGCTTTAGGTATGACTGTTATGCAGAATATGCTGCAGGCCCATCCAGAAATTGATGCCGTCTTCGCTGAAAATGACGAGATGGCACTCGGTGCCTATGAAGCAATTCGGGCTGCCCGCCTGGAAGATAAAATCAAGGTTGTTGGATTTGACGGAACAGCAGATGCCTTACAGTCTATCAAAGAAGGCAAACTGGCAGGTTCTGTAGCCCAGCAGCCATACGAAATGGGTAAAATGGGTGTCGATGCAGCAATCAAATTCTTAAATGGTGAAGAACTTCCTGAAGTAACATATGTACCGGTTAAACTTATTACTAAAGAAAATGTAGATGAATACCTGAAGTAACATATGTATCGGTTAAGCTTAAATATATGATTAATCATTTAGCCAGATTGTTTTAAATGAAGGGAGGGGGTTTTAACCTCCTTCCTTCTCTATTGCCAAAAAGATGTCAGGAGGTATTTATCATGGCTAAATTATATGGGAGGGAGTATACAAAGAATCAGATTCTGGAACTTGTTGGTGATATTTCTCAAGTTTGTTACGCAAAGCCCGTTAAACTCACCGATGGTAACCAGGAAGGTGTAGATGCGGTATTAGTTAGTACTGGTTCCGGCTTGAGTTTTATGGTTCTTCCCGGAAGAGGGATGGGTATATCTAATGCCGATTTTAAAGGTAGTGCCCTCGGCTGGATGTCGAGTACCGGAGAAATTGCCTCAGCCTTTTATGAGCCTGAAGGTCTGGGCTGGTTACGAGGATTTTATGGAGGCCTTCTGGCTACCTGTGGTCTTACCTATATAGGAGCTCCCTGTGAAGATAATGGCGAGGAACTGGGACTACATGGACGGGCTTCATATACCCCGGCCCGGAATGTATGGGTAGATGGCAAATGGGATGGAGATGATTACTGGGTATGGGTTCAGGGAAAGATCCGGGAGGCAACGGTATTTGGAGAAAATCTGGTCTTAACAAGGAAAATTTCAGCAAAACTCGGGGATAGTAAAATATTTATAGAGGATACGGTTGAAAATTTAGGATTTGAAAGAACAGAGCATATGTTCCTTTATCATTTTAATATCGGGTTCCCGCTTTTAGATGAGGGAAGTGAATTTATTGCCCCGAGTATTTCGGTTACACCGCGGGATGAGGAAGCTGCCGTTGGACAGGAGGATTATTACAAAGTATCGGCCCCTGTACCGGGGTATAAGGAAAAGGTCTATTATCATGAACTGGCCTCATTACCTGATGGTTCAACCAAAGTAGGTTTGATTAACCGTAATTTTAATAATAAACAGGGCTTAGGTATTTATATAGCTTATTCGAAGAAGGAATTACCTAATCTGGTTCAGTGGAAGATGGTTGGTCAGGGGCATTATGTAATGGGTATAGAACCGGCCAATTCCTGGGTAAGTGGTAGAGACCTGGCAAGAAAAGATGGAACTCTTAAATATCTTGAACCGGGTGAAAAGAGAAGTTATAAATTGGAAATAGGAGTACTAGAATCGCAGGAAGAGATAGAAAAGTTAACCAGGGAGATTAAAGCTATTAAAGAGTAAATTGTAAGGAGGATTCAGATGAATAAAACAAAGTTGATTCACGAAGCGTTTGAAAAAGGTGAAGGAATTCTGCGCCTAATCCCTAATTTTGTTCCACGTAGATTTGGCCGTCCGGGGAAACGACTACGCCTTCACCCAGATGATTATTTTGCCCTGGGCACAGCCCGTGGTGCAATTAAGGAGCGCTGGTTCTCCTCTATAACACCAGCTATGAACGGAGATCTGGCACCGGAAGACGAAGGTTTAAGTTATGTCGCCCCAACAGATAATATTGAAGATAAATTTTTATTTAAAGATGCCGTTGAGGAACTGGGTGCTGACCTGATTGGCGAAGAATTGATGGAGAAATACGGCACCTGGCCGATGTATGCTAAGTTTTTTGATTATGAAACCCCACTCTTCCATCATCTCCATCTTGATGATGTTGCTGCAGGTAGGGTCGGCGCTCTCAGTAAACCGGAGGCATATTATTTCCCCCGTCAGTTAAACAACTATCCTGGTGAATTTCCGGTTACTTACTTTGGCTTTGACCCCGATGTAACTATCGAAGAGGTAAAAGAGCGGTTACTGGATTATGAAAAGCGTGATATCCGGATTACTGAACTCTCCCGGGCCTACCGGATACAATTGGGAACCGGCTGGTATACTCCACCTGGAGTCTTACATGCACCTGGTTCTTACTTAACATATGAACCACAGTGGAATAGTGATGTTAATTCGGTCTTTGAAAATATAACTGCCGGTGAAGTTTATGATTATGAGTTTCTGGTTGAGAACTGCCCTGAGGACAAAAAAAGGGATATCGATTATATCTTAAGTTTAATGGACTGGGAAGAGAATATTGATCCCCATTATAAGAAAAAGTATTTCAGGCCTCCAATCACCTGTGAGAGCTCAAATGAACAATTTACGGAGAAGTGGATCTCCTATGCTAATGACTATGTCGGGGCTAAGGAGTTAACAATTCAACCGAAACAGACAGTTGTAGTTAAAGATAAGGTTGCCTTTGGCTGTATAATCATTCAGGGCCATGGAAAGTTTGGGGTTTACGATGCTGAAGCGGCAATTATGCTCAGATACGGTCAGCTCAGTGGAGATGAGTACTTCGTCAGTGAAAAGGCAGCAAGAGAAGGTATTACCATTACTAACGAGAGTTCATGGGAACCGATGGTAATCTTAAAACACTTTGGTCCAAATCACCCGGATATGCCACGGTAAATAGGTTAAGGGGAGAGGTCATTAGACTTGATAAGTTAGCGGAAGATCTCTGCTAGCTTTTCCTTAAATTCTTTCTCTGTGTAATCTTTATAGCTGTCAATAAGGGAGAGAATCCGGTCCAGTTCAAGGCGGGGTCGACAAAGCGGACATATTCATCTTCAAAATAGAGTTTAACCGAGCCGGTCTGACCGGTTCTCTGCTTGGCAATAATCACCTCGGTGTCATTAACCGTTCCCTCTTCCTCGGCCTTTTCCCGGGCGGCGGCACTGGTATGAGCATGCCGGTAGAGAAAAATAACCCCGTCGGCAATCTCCTCGATATTACCCGAATCCCTCAGGTCGGAGAGAACCGGCCTTTTATCCTGACGGCTGGTAAAGCTACGGCTGATCTGAGAGATAAGGATAATCGGCACCTCAAGCTCGGAAGCCAGGTTGCGCAACTGGAGAACGACCTGGCCGACGGCTCTGGCCGTATTACTAAATTGCTCCTCCGGGAGCTGGATCATCTGCAGGTAATCGATAATCACCATCCCCAACTCACCTAGCTGGGCCTTAAATTTACGCAGCCGGGCCCTGATCTGGGCAACATTTAGACCCCTCTCATCGGAGATAACCAGCGGTAGTTCGTGGAGATTGTCCAGGGCTTTGGAGATGCGTTTATCCTCCTCCTCGCTGGTCTCACCCTGGTTATACTTCCAGCCGTTAACCCCGGCCTCCTGAATGATCATCCTGTCGACAATTTCCTGGGCATCCATCTCCAGACTGATGATCGCTACCGGTATATTTCTTTTAAGGACATTTTTGGCGATATTGATGGCAAAGGCGGTCTTACCCATACTGGTGGAGGCAGCGATAACATTGAGATGGCCCTTTTTAAAACCCCCGATCAGGTTATCCAGGGAGATAAAGCCGGTCCTTAAACCTACATCGGCCTGATTATACTTGCGGTCAACATAGGCCTCAAAGGACTTCATTAAGGCCTCCTCCATAGTATAGATATGTTTCTCCAGATCGGCCGTTTCATTTGTGGCCTCAAAGATTAACTCCTGGGCCCTTGCCTGGTAGTCACCGATATCCAGGTCGGTATTTAGGGCCAGTTCCTCAATTCTCCTGGCGGCCTTGATAAGTAGCTGTTTCTGGTAGTTCTTTTTGATCAGCTCAATTGTCGGTAGGAGTTCATCAACTGTATTAAAACCGGAGGTTAAACGCTCAATCGTCTCTTCCGGGTTTTTAATAACCCCATCTTTTTTTAATTTAAGGAAGAGCTTAGTTCTGGAGATCTGGTTATCGCGCTGGAACTGATTGAGCAGGATTTCATAGATTAACTGGGCCTGGGGATCGAGAAAGTGCTTGGTCTCTAAAGTATCGGCCACCTCATCAATTTTTTCCGGATACTGAAGCAGGATCCCTAAAAGTTGAAACTCCTGATTATTCCTTTCCAATTTCTTTAAATAGTTCTCTTCGGTAGCCATAGTAGTCAACCCCCTAAACCATCATAGTCTGTAAAATCCCAGTTGAGTTCTTCCCAGTTCTGCTCCCTGCCCATTTTTCCGGAATTTTTCTGGCTGGAAGTTTCGCTGGAGTTCAGTAGTTTTTTTGCTTCCTCTACGGTTTTAACCCGGGCCTCCTTCCAGGGTCTAATAAAATTATCCTCAATATACTTTAAGGAGGGCTGGCCATCTTTCTTCCGTTTAACGGCCTCCCTGATGGCCAATTTCGCCAGAGGCAGGCTCAGGGGAAAATCTCCCTCAAGCCAGCTTTTAAAGGTCTCCATATGGGCCGGTTTAACATTCTGCCAGCCCTTTATCCCGTATGTAAAGGCAAGTTCCCTTGTTTCCCGGTAGAGGCGGTCAAAGTGTTTTAAACGCCGGTAGCTGAAGATCTCCTTCCGGTACCAGTCATCGATGATCCCCTCCAGGTAATGGAAGGCCCTTTCCGGGGGATTATCATTTTTAGCGATCCATTTATCTACCCGCCGGATAAGTTCTTTAAGAATCTGTAAATCGAAATCTGCCAGCCATTTCTCTATCTCCGCCTGGACCAGTTCCTCCTTTTTACCGGGCGGGGCGAAGCTGAAGAGAGCCTCTTTTATTTCTTCCTCTGAGGGAGTGGCCTTGGCCAGGACCTGCCGGCGCAGCTCAGGGCCGGTGGAACCGGCCTCTTCCATCTTATTCCAGCCCGAATAATCAGTTGCCAGGCCTGCTGTCAGGTTTTCTAAATTTACCTTAATCCGGCAGGTATAATCCCCCTCCCTCCGGGGAGAGATCTCTACTATATCACGTTCAACCAGCAAATTTAAGGCCTCTTCAATTGTCTTTAGGTCGTAATTATCGGGGAGGTAGCTAGCGATAATCGCTACATTGGTTCTGACATAATTTCCCTTCTGCAAGTGGGTAATTAGATAGAGCAGGATAGCCAGGGCCGGGCCCGGGAACTGCTTTAAAAAGCCGTTATCTATCGCACTACTGCCGATCTCGACGGATTGTTCATTCCTACTGCCGGATATAGTTATCCTCTTTTGTTGTTGAATAAAGATCTCTTTTCTCATTAAATCTACCTTCCTTTCCTATATATTTCGCGAAAGAGAATAAAAATCCTGCTTGAATTTTGGCCAGGCCCTTTCTTGACAGTAAAGGCTATATTTGCTAAGATTAAAACTGTAAGGGGATTTTAACTCTGGAAAGGAAGATAATTTTGCTGAAGCGATATAGACTACCTGAAATGGAGAAGGTCTGGAGCGAGGAGAACAAATATGCCAAATGGCTGGAGATCGAACTCGCTGTCTGCCGGGCCTGGGCTAAACTGGGGAGAATACCCGGTGAAGCTGTTAAGAAAATTGAAAAAAATATAAAACTTGATTTTGAGCAGATTAAAGAGATTGAAAAAACCACCAGACACGATATCCTGGCTTTTGTCGAGGGGATAAGTAAGACCCTGGGTGATGAATCCAAATACATTCATCTGGGCCTGACCTCCTCTGATGTCAAGGATACCGCACTGGCCCTGCAGATGAGGGATGCCGTAGATCTGATTATTGCCGACCTTAAGGCGCTGAAGCAGAATCTTGCCAGAGAAGCCCGGTTACATAAGGATACGATTATGATCGGGAGAACCCACGGTGTCCATGCTGAACCGGTAACCTGGGGTTTAAAACTGGCTATCTGGTATACCGAGATTGACCGGCATCTTAAGAGGATGGAGCGGGTCAGGGAAGTGATCAGTATTGGAAAGATCTCCGGGGCGGTCGGCACCTATGCCAGCATCGATCCCCGGGTTGAGGAGCTTGTCTGTGAAGAGCTGGGTTTAACTCCGGCCCCGGTCTCCAGTCAGATTCTCCAGCGGGACCGCCATGCTGATCTATTAAATAACTTAGGTTTAATAGCCGCCTCCCTGGAGAAGTTTGCCACCGAGATCCGCAACCTGCAGAGGACGGATATTCTGGAGGTGGAAGAGGGTTTCCGCAAGGGGCAGAAGGGCTCATCAGCCATGCCCCACAAGAAGAACCCGATTATCTGTGAGCGGATTAGCGGCCTGGCCAGGGTGGTCAGGGGATATGTTATCCCCGGGCTCGAGGATATTGCCCTCTGGCATGAACGGGATCTGACCCATTCCTCAGTGGAGAGAATTATTCTTCCCGATAGTACGGTACTGGTCGATTATATGCTCAATAAATTCAATATGGTTCTTAAGGAACTGGTTGTTAATCAGGATAGAATGGAGGAAAATCTGGGCAGGACCCTTGGCCTGATCTTTTCCCAGAAGGTAATGCTGGCCCTGGTCGATAAGGGCCTAAGTAGAGAGCAGGCCTATGAGCTGGCCCAGAGAAATGCCCTTAAGGCCTGGGAGGAGCGGGTAGATTACCGGACCCTGCTGAAAAAGGACCGGGAGGTAACAAAGCACCTGTCCGGTGAGGAGATAGATAAGATCTTTGATTATCAATCCTACCTCAAGGAGATCGATTATATCTTTGCCAGGCTGGATTTTGACAGTGATTAGAAAAGGAATTAATTATCTTATATCCTAATTGAAGAGATTGGCCTTGGGCATAATATTTGAACAAATTGGCTTTGTCATAATAAAATTGGCCTAAGGGCCATAATCATGAACAAAGTGGCACTTAGCGGAGAGGAGGGAGCTTAAACCAAGGTTTAAGCGCAAATAATGTCAAATAAGATAGTAATCGGAACCCAGTGGGGAGATGAAGGCAAGGGGAAGATCACAGATATGCTGGCCGAGACGGCCGATGTGATTGTCCGTTTTGGTGGAGGTAATAATGCCGGTCATACGGTTATAGTGGGTGATGAAAAGTTCGAACTCCACCTGATACCCTCCGGTATACTCTACCCGGAGAAGGTTAATGTAATCGGTAATGGGGTGGTGATCGACCCCGAGGCCATGGTTGAGGAGATGCAGGGTTTAAGGGAGAGGGGTATCAGCCTTGATAAACTCTTTATTAGTGAAACGGCCCATATCATCATGCCCTACCACCGCCTGCTTGATCACCTGGAGGAGAAAAGAAAGGGTGCCGGCAAGATCGGTACAACCGGTAAGGGGATCGGCCCTGCCTATACCGATAAGGTTGCCCGGAGGGGAATCAGGATGATTGACCTGCTGGATAAGGACCGTTTTTACCGGAAGTTAACCGATACCCTTGCCTATCAGAACCTGGTTCTGGAGAGGGTCTATAACTCCGAACCGGTGCAGGCTGAAGAGATTGTAGAGCAATACCAGCCCTATATCGATGAACTACGACTCCATGTAACCAATACCTCGCTCTTACTGGAGGAGGCCAGAGAGGAGAGGAAGAAGATCTTCTTTGAAGGTGCTCAGGGTACACTGCTCGATATCGATTACGGCACCTACCCCTTTGTAACTTCTTCTAATCCCACTGCTGGCGGTGTCTGTACCGGGGCCGGAATCGGACCGACCCGGATTGATGATGTCATCGGGGTTGCCAAGGCCTATCTTACCCGGGTAGGGGAGGGTCCCTTTCCAACTGAATTACAGGATGAGATCGGTGAGCTTTTAAGGGAGAAGGGTCATGAATACGGGGTTACGACGGGCAGGCCCAGGCGCTGCGGCTGGTTTGATGTGCTGATTTTAAGGCATGCCTTCCGGGTGAACGGCCTGACAGAGATTGCCCTGACCAAACTGGATGTCCTCTCGGGATTAGAGGAGATCAAACTCTGTACCGGTTACCGCTACCGGGGAGAGCTGATTAAGGAGTTTCCGGCCGAGGTAGAGCACCTCTCTGAGTGTGAACCGGTCTATGAGACCCTGCCGGGCTGGGATGAAGATATAACCTCTGTAAGGGATTATAATAATCTACCTGAGAATGCCCGGAGATATATAGAGAGAATCGAAGAACTGGTCAAGGTTCCGGTTAAGATTATCGGCACCGGGCCGAAGAGAGAAGAGGCTATCAGGAGATGAGGAGGGATAAGATGAAGGTACTGGTCGTCGGTAGCGGGGGCCGGGAACATGCCCTGGTCTGGAAGATCTATCAGAGTGAGCGGGTGGAGAAGATCTATGTAGCCCCTGGTAATGATGGCATGTTGGAGCTGGCCGAGAGGGTTGCTATTGCCAGTGATGATATCAAGGCCCTGGCCGACTGGGCTGAAGAGAATAAGATAGATCTGACCGTTGTAGGTCCGGAAAAACCGCTGGTTGAAGGGATAGTTGATGAGTTTGAAGCCCGTGGTTTAAAGATTTTCGGGCCGAATAAAAAGGCAGCCCGGGTAGAGGGAAGTAAGGTCTATGCCAAGGAGATCCTGAATAAATATAAGATACCGACGGCAGAGTATGAGGTCTTTACCGATCCTGATGAAGCCCTGGAGTATATTCAGCAGGCCAAGTATCCTCTGGTAATTAAGGCTGAAGGTCTGGCGGCAGGTAAGGGTGTTGTTATTGCCACCAACAGGGAAAAGGCCGAGGCTGCCATTGCCAAGATTATGGAGGAGAGGATCTTCGGTGATGCCGGAAACCGGATCGTTGTCGAAGATTTCCTCGAAGGAGAAGAGGTTTCGATCCTGGTCTTTACCGATGGCAAACATATCCTTCCCCTTTCTCCGGCTCGGGACCACAAGGCAGTCTTTGATGGTGATGAAGGCCCTAATACGGGAGGGATGGGAGCCTATAGCCCCGTGCCCTCTGTCACAAAAGAGGTGGAAAAAGAGATCTGTGAAAAGATCCTTAAACCGGCCATTAAAGCCTTTCAGTCCGAAGGGATTAACTACAAAGGGATTTTATATACCAATCTGATTCTTACCGGGATGGGTCCCAAGGTGCTGGATTTCAACGCCCGCCTCGGCGATCCCGAATCTCAGGTTATCCTAACCCGTTTAAAGGATGATCTGGTCGACTTGATGGAGATGGTTGTGGAGGACCGGCTGGAAGAGATCGAACTGGAATGGGATGAGCGGGCTGCCATCTGTGTGGTTCTGGCCTCGGGTGGTTATCCCATTGCCTATAAGACCGGTTTCAAGATCGAGGGCCTGGAAGGTCTGGCCCGGCATGATAATGTCCTCATTTTCCATGCCGGTACCAGAAAAGAGGGAGATGGTTTTGTCACGGCCGGGGGCCGGGTACTGGGCATAACCGTCCTCGGTGACGGGATGATCGATGCCATCAATCAGGTTTACGAATGTGTGAATGAGGTCTATTTTGAAGATATGCACTACCGGACTGATATCGGTTACAGGGTACTGGATAGAGATTATTAAGGGATGAAGATTAGGAAATTAACTAAAAGATTGGAGCAGATCAAAGTGGAAGGACCCATTATTAGAAGTGGGTCTTTTTTTCTTCATGATTTTTCCCTTGCAATAATTTTTTCTTATAACGAACATTCCTCTTGCATCCCGGGTTAATAAATGGTATAATTATGATACAAAGTTGAGTAGTTTACTAAAGATTAATTTTGTGGGGCATATCTAGACGACGGGATATTTATACATGTTTTTGAAATATTATTCATAAAATTATCTTTTGGAGTATATGCATTAAATATATTGAATATCAGTATTAAATATGGTTTTTAACTTAAAATATTTATAGAGCTGATATAATTATAATTTATAAAGGCGATTTTATTATTACTCTGAAAGCTGTCAATTTAAGATAGAAATAGAAAGGGAGTGGTATAAGTGTTTGAGACTATAAAGGCCGACATAAAAGCCATCTTTGAAAGGGATCCGGCAGTTAATAATCTGCTAGAGGCACTATTAACCTATTCGGGGCTCCATGCAATTATTATCCACCGTTTTTCTCACTGGCTATATAGACATGGGCTAAGGACCTTACCGCGGCTGATCTCCCAGCTGGCAAGGTTCTTTACCGGGATAGAGATTCACCCCGGTGCCCGGATCGGTAAGGGCTTTTTCATCGACCACGGAATGGGAATCGTCATTGGAGAGACGACAGAGATCGGGGATAATGTAACCCTTTATCAGGGTGTAACCCTCGGGGGAACGGGTAAGGAAAAGGGTAAGCGCCACCCCACCCTCGGGGATAATGTCATGGTCGGGGCCGGAGCCAAGATCCTGGGCTCGATCAAGATCGGTAATGATTCGAAGATCGGGGCCGGTTCGGTGGTGTTGAAGGATGTACCGGAAAACTCTACGGTTGTGGGAATTCCGGGCCGGGTAATTCACCGGGAAGGAAAGAGGATTCATCCCGAGCTGGATCTCAATCATACCGAACTGCCCGATCCCATCGGGGAGGCAATTAGCTCTCTGGAGAGACGGATTAGAACTCTGGAGAAAAAGCTGGCTGATCAGGAAAAAAAGGAAGGGATTGACCGGGCTATCTAACAGGCTATTTAGATACTATCGGAAACATCTATTTGCAGTTATTGCTGAATGGATGTAGAGGTAATAATTTAAATACCATAAAAACACCGGAAACCAACAGGGATTTTTTCTGCCTGGCAGATTAAATCTCTGTTGGTTTTTGTATGCCAGGAGAAAAATTTCTTGATGTCCAAATTTATCCATAATAAAGTTGTGTATGAATTCCTGTGACATTAAAAAATTTTTGAAAATAAGAAGGATTTTTGCAAAATATCTAGAATAAATAATATAAGGGTTCAAAACATGACATAGCAATTCACTGTGTGAAACAGAAAGACCTAGAACATGGAGGTAGTCCATTGAAAAGAGAGGTAAATATAAAAACGGTTAGGGCAGTGGAGAGGGCTTTAAAGATTGTCAGTGTTTTTTCCTTTGAGCAGCCTGAATTAACATTAAGTGAAATTGTAGAAAAAACAAATTTAAACAGAACAACGGTTTACAGGCTTCTCTACACACTGGAACAGAAAAGGTTTATAAGTTATAATGCGGATTCGGGTACTTATAGTTTGGGAATTAAATTTTTTGAACTGGGTGGGGTGTTTTCTTCAAATTTTTCCGAAAAAAATGTTATTGATATCTATCTTGACAAACTCATGTCCAGGGTAAACCATACAATCCTGGTGGCACGTTTATTTAATGATGAGCTTTTATATATTGACAAAAGGGAGAGCAGAAATGAATTGCGGGTTACCTCTGAAATTGGACGGAGAAGACCACCAAACTACGGAATTCTGGGGAAGATCCTGATGGCTTATTTATCTGAAAAAGAGATATACCGTTTACTAAAAAAATACCCCTTAAAGAAATATACGGAAAGGTCAATAACATCAGAGCAGGTTTTTCTGGATACATTAAAGCGGATTAGGGAGAATGGTTACTATATTGCACATGAAGAAACCATGAAAGGAGTAGTCGGTATCGGGGCTCCTATCTTTAAAAATAAATCAATTTACGCGAGTTTCGGTATTATTGCCCCTAAAAGTATCATGTCAGACCAGGAAATAGAAGAGTGTAAAGAGTTAGTAGTCAGGTATTCAAAGATGATATCAAGCGATATTGGCTAAGAAATTAAATAAGGGGGGGTGTTTGAAAAAAGTTTTTACTTACTTAGTAACTTATATGGTAATAAATTAAAAGAAAATTATGAAACAGTTAGTGATTTAAGGAGGTAATAAATGATGAAATTCATTGTTAAACCATCTAATTTGGAAGGAGAAGCAACTATTCCCGGTTCTAAATCTAATACCACCAGAGCGGTAATTATTGCAACCCTAGCTGAAGGAAGATCGGAAATACTGAACCCATTACCTGGTGTTGATTGTATTTCTACTGTAGAGGTTTGTGAAAAACTGGGTGCAAAAGTAAAGATGGAAGAGGGACGTTGGGTCGTTGACGGAGTAGGTAAGGATAACCTTAAATCACCGGCAGGTATACTTGATGTAGGAAATTCAGGAACTACCCTTTATATTGCTACTGCAACTGCAGCCTTAATTAAGGAAGGATATTCGGTATTATCGGGTGATTACCAGATTTGTTACCGTCCTTCACAACCATTGATCGATGCTTTAAATGATCTGGGAGCTACTGCTTTCTCAACTAGAGATACTGGAACCGCACCGATTGTCGTTAAGGGAGTAATAAAAGGTGGCAAAACACATTTACCCGGAATAAACTCCCAGTGGTTATCACCATTATTGATTAACTGTCCTTTGGCCGAGGGCGATACCGAAGTTACCGTTGAAAATCTTCAGGAAAAACCATATATTGATTTGACTATGGGCTGGTTGGATCTTCAGGACATTGAATATAAAAACCATGATTATGAACGATTTGTTATCAGGGGTGGACAAATCTATAAACCTTATAAAACTACTATTCCTGCTGACTGGGAATCAGCTACTTTTCCTATGGTTGCAGCAGCGATAACGGACTCAGAAGTAACTTTATACGGTCTGGATACGAATGACTATCAGGGTGATAAGGAGATCGTTAATATCTTAAGAGAAATGGGGGCTGATGTAGAGGTAAGAAATAATGGAAAGGACGGTATTACTGTTAGGGGTGGAAGTGAACTAACCGGTATGGAGATTGATTGTAGTGATTTGCCTGATGCTATTCCAATTCTCTCTGTTTTAGGATGCAAGGCCAAGGGTAAAACGGTGTTAACCAATCTCGGGGCTTCAAAACTAAAGGAGACTGATCGTTCAGCTTCTATTAAAGAAGAGTTGAGCAAAATGGGAGCAAGGATTGAAATTGAAGGTGACACCATGACTATTTACCAAAGTGATTTACAGGGGACATATCTTGATGGTCATGATGATCATAGGATTGTAATGGCGACAAGTGTTGCTGGTTTAATTGCAAAAGGTGTAACCGTCATCGATGGTGCCGAATATACTGCTATTTCCTTTCCTAATTTCTATGAAGTAATGACCCAATTAGGTGCTGATATTGAGAGGTTAAAAAGAGCATAGATTTTAATTATCAAAGTCTAAAAATACTAACAGGAGGTTTAAAAATGAAACGGATAATTAGTTTAGTATTTGTAATTAGTCTGTTAACAATCTTGATGGGTGGTATTGTCCTGGCTGAAGACAAGCGAGGTATTACGATTGGTACGGCCGGAACCTCTGGGGCTTTGTACCCGATGGGTGTTGCAATGGCACAGACAATTAATAATCATACTGAAAATTTTATGGCCAATGCTGCTGCCAGCGGAGCATCTCTTGAGAATATAAGAAATCTTAGCCAAAATAGAATTGACTGGGGTATTTCACAAAATGAGGTGGCCTATTTCGCTTATAACGGTATAGACCAGTATAAAGGCCATCAAGTTGAAGAACTGAGGGCATTATTCTCCACCCTGGTTTCCTGGGTTCAGATCTTTACCTCTGCAGATAGTGAGATTGAATCTGTTGCTGATTTTAAAGACAAAAGAATCGGGGTTGGTGCTCCTGGAAGTGGGGGTGAATTAGCTTCAAGAAAGATCCTCAAGAGTTATGGGCTAAGCTATGATGATATTCAGCCGGAATATATTTCAGACACAGAGATGGTCAATGCTTTAAGAGATGGAACTATTGATGCCTTTATTATAACCCATCCCTTAAAATCTGCAGCATTGTTAGACTTGACCTCTTCTTTTGACGTTAAAATGATTGAACTGGCTGACGACAAGTTTTATCAGGATTATCCCTACTATACAATGAAGGAAATACCTGCCGGCACCTATAATAACGTGGATAAACCAATTAGAACTGCCACAAGTGCCGTAGTTATGTATACAACTACAACAGCGAATTTTTCGGAAGATGAGATTTATGAGCTACTGAATGTTATCTGGTCTCACCGCGATGAATGGAAGGATACACATGCAGCAGTAAATAAATATGTTACACTTGAAACTGCTCTAGATGGAATTTCTACACCCCTCCATCCGGGTGCGGTGAAGTATTACCAAGATAATGGATTTGAAATTCCTGAAAACCTTATTCCTTAGTGCCGGTAGTTTAATAGTTATAGGGGGCATTATCTGATAATGCCCCCTATAAAACACGGGGGATGGGAATGAAATACTTTAAAATAATTTTTATTGTTTCGATTAAAATTATAATTGCTTTAGTTTTAATCTTTCCTCATCAGCCATATCTTAAAATTGAAAACACAGATAGCAGTAAGGTTTATTATTATAGATTTCCGAAAGGCTCAACCTTTTCTATTCGATATCTGCACTCATATGATAGGACTCCGGTTCTAGAAGTATTTAAGGCAGATAAATGTTTAAATATTATCCCCGTTGAGGTTAAATATTACTCAGACACCTATGATTTAAGGTTTGCCAGGTATAGTAAGGCTGATACTGAGGTTACTAATGAATATGTTAGAATTTATAACATCATTCCGCAAAGATATGACCGTTTAAAGGAAGTTTTTATTAATATCAAGAATTTTGAACCCCAATATTTATCAATTAACCCGTATTTAAAGGATTATTCTTTTATTAATTTTGGCGAAAAGGGTGATTTGCTCAGGATAAGTATTGTAAAAAATAATTTTATCCAAATCTTCTTGAGAGGGGTTTTTATTAATGACTAACGCACAGAGAGAAATAACACAGAGCAAAAATAATCAGGGCAGGAGGAAGCTTCCCAGGATTCTTTCAATTATTGTTTCTTTTGTAGCAATTGGGTTGGCAGGGTTTCACCTTTATACGGCCTATTTTGGGGTTTTAACTCCAATGTTACAGCGGGCGATTCATTTATTTGGGACATTACTGCTTGCTGCCTTTATTTACCCACCTCTAAAAAAATCCGAATCAAATAAAATTACCTGGTATGATATATTAATAATTATTTTTATAACAGGATTAGGTGTCTTTTTTATCATGAATCTTAGCCCGGATGAGATATTAAACCGGGGTATCTGGGGACCTGATCAAATGGAGATCTGGGCAGGGTTACTATTAATTATATTCGTACTGGAATTTGCCAGGAGATCAATAGGGTTACCGATTGTAATTGTCGGAGCCGTCTTTTTGGTTTATGTATTTTTCGGACCGTATATGCCTTCTATTTTCTCCCATAAAGGATATGACCTGTATGAGACCATAAGTTTTCTAGTCTGGTCTAATTCTGGGATCTTTGGTATTCCCCTTGGGGTTGCCGCAACCTTTGTCATTATATTTATTTTATTTGGTGCATTTCTTGATGAACTTGGAGGTGGCGACTTTTTCTTAAAGATGGCCTATGCTATTTCGGGACAGTTTAAAGGTGGTCCTGCAAAAACATCTATTCTTGCCAGCGGTTTAATGGGAAGTATTTCTGGTTCAGCAGTAGCCAATGTGGTAACAACCGGTGCCTTTACCATCCCCTTAATGAAAAAAACGGGATATAAGTCATATTATGCGGGGGCTGTTGAGGCAGTTGCTTCAACGGGTGGTCAGATAATGCCGCCAGTTATGGGTGCGGGCGCTTTTGTGCTAGCTGAAATGGCGGGTTTTTCCTATCCCGAGGTGGTATTGGCGGCTGCCATTCCCGCTGTATTATATTATCTTTCTTTAGGTTTCATGGTTCATTTTGAGGCTGACAAACTGGGCCTAAAAGGTATTCCGCGGGAGGAGTTGCCCAACCCTTTGCAGGTCTTAAAGAAGGGTTTTTATTTAATCCTCCCCCTGGGTGTCTTGATCTATCTGCTGATATTTTTACGCTATTCCCCGATGCGGGCGGGTATCTTTACCATCATTACCTTGCTAACTATAAGTATTATTCAGTTTATTATTAGGGAGAAGAGATTTCCCCTTCAGGAAATTCTGCGGGCCATGGAGAAGGGTGTTAAAACCGCTATTCCGGTTGCAACTGCCTGTGCAACTGCCGGTATTGTGATCGGGGTAGTTTCACTGACGGGCCTCGGAGTACGCTTTTCCCAGCTTATAATCAGCATATCTGGTGGCAACCTTATTCTGGCCCTGTTTTTTGTAATGATAGCATGTATTATCTTGGGGATGGGCCTGCCAACTACAGCGGCTTATATAATTACTGCCACTCTGGGGGTTCCGGCTTTAGTTAAACTCGGTGTTCCGTTGATGGCAGCACATCTCTTTGTTTTCTACTTTGCTATAATATCTTTTATCACTCCACCGGTTGCTATTAGTGCTTATGCAGCAAGCGGGTTAGCCGGCTCCAATGCTATGAGAACAGGCTTCCAGGCCTTTAAACTTGGTTTAGCGGGCTTTATCGTGCCGTATATGTTTGTATTTAGCCCAACCCTAATTCTGATCGGGACCCCTCTTAAAATTATTCTATCCATTATAACGGCTATTATCGGAGTTTTTGCCCTGGCAGCCTCTATGGAGAATTGGATCTTTTCTAAATTAAATCTCTGGCAGAGGGTCTTATTATTAATCGCCTCCTTAACATTAATAAAATCAGGATGGAAAACGGACCTGATCGGCATTGTTGTTGTATTAATTATCTTTATCCTTCAGTTTAGAGGGGTAAATCATACTAAAAAAATTGGGGAACAGGAAAGTAGTTGTTAAAATGGGAAATGAGTATACTAAAGAAGGAAGGTATACTGAAACTAAAGAATACTATGTTCTATTAAGAGAATTAAGGTTTATAAACCGCTACCTTTCTTTTAATTCGCCTCATTCACCTGAAGTAATAAAAGCAAGTCAAAAATTAGATGAATATGTTTTGAAGGTTATGAGAAATGCTGGAAAAAGAATAACAAGTGAAAAAAAGGACAACAGATGATAAAAAAACCTGCTGTTTCTAATACAGCATAAAACTCATTGAAGATTTCAACACTTTGGAAGAAACTTCTGTTAAATTAACCCTAAAAAACACGGAGAAACTTGTTGCAGAACTAGAAGAAAAGCTATTCAGAAATAAATTGGAAAAGATTAGAAGTTGTTGTTTTTAATAGAAAAAAGAAGGAATTGAATTAAATAATATAGAATGTTATAATAAATAAAAATTACTAAATAATATAAAAACAGTAAATGGGTGTTTTTTTATGAACGCACTTGAAATTAAAAACCTAACAGCATTTAACACAGACGGATATTTTATAAGGGATATTAACCTGATATTAAAAAAGGGGGAAATTCAAGCCCTGATTGGAGAGAATGGTTCGGGGAAAAAGACCTTTATTGAGTCACTTATGGGATTTATAAATGATATTACGGGTAAAATTATTTATGAAAGCAGAAATATTTCTTTGGACCATTCATTTCATGGCCTTAAGGGGGTTTCATTTATCGAGCAAGTTCCTAACCTGGTTGATAAATTATCTGTTGCTGAAAATATAAATTTATTAAATTATTCCCGGATGGGAATTTTTTCAATAATAAACTGGAAAAAGGTAAATAAAAATGCCAAAAATTTATTAGAAAAATTTGGTATAGAGCTGGATCCCCAGAAACTAATTAAAGATTTGTCAAGGGAAGAAAAGAAAATAGTGTAGATTGCTAAAGCATTTCTGCAGGACAACAAAATAATTGTGATGCATGAACCGACAGACGGACTAAGCGTGAAAACCTTGCAGAAATTATATAAAATGTTAGTAGAACATAAAAAAAGAGGAGGAAGTATACTTTTTGTAACCAAACAATGGGAAGAGGCACTGAAAATAGCCGACCGGATAACCGTCTTGTCGAATGGAAATATTATCGGAACCCTTCCATCAGAACAGGCCAAAAAAAACCCCCGAAAGCTATTAAATATGATGTTAGGGGTTCCGAATTTTGAAAAGGGTACTAATAAAAACAGTAAGGAGAATTTACAGATGCTTGATGCCGTATTTAAAGCGGCTGAATTTTTAACATCTGAATATGAACTGAAGGATGTATTAATCTTTATTGCCAAACATGCTACCAAGATTATGAACGCCGATAACTGTATTTTAAATCTGATTGATGAGAAAACAGATACCATTATTGATACGGTAACTTATAGTACGAATAATAAAGTAATCGCCAGACTGAAAAAAGAAGCTCTTCTTGATATTGTTGGGAATGACTTATATTATACTACCGAACAGGACAGCGAGTTTTCAAGTCTTTTTGAAGAAAAAAATAATGTTAAAACTATGATCTGTGTTCCGGTACTGATCCGATCACAAGTGACGGGCTGTATTCAACTTTATTATGAAAACTTTTATATATATACAGAAGAAGAGGCTAAATACTTATCGACCCTGGCAAGGCAGGCTGCGATAGCTATTGAAGAGACTAGATTGATGGGGAGATCTGCTTTATTAAGGGAGAGCCACCACCGGATAAAGAATAATCTACAGTCCATTATTAGTTTGATTACACTGCAAAAGGATTTTATTGATCGAGGAAATAAGGATTCTCTGGACAAGATACTTAATAAGATTATCGCTCGGGTTAAAAGTATTGCTTCTGTTCATGACTTGCTATCAAAGAATGAATTAGGCAGGAGTATCATCAATATCCAGGAAATAGTAAGGGTTATTATCGACTTTTATAATATTGATAGCAGTATAAATATAAAACTTGATCTTGATGATATTTTTATCTCCTATAACAAAGCAACTGCCATAGCCCTTATTATCAATGAACTGCTTCATAACTGCTTTGAACATGCTTTTCCCGGGGGTAATAGCGGGAATATATCTATTAAATGTGTGCAAAAAGAAGAGGCGATATTTTTAGTAGTTGAAGACGATGGAATAGGGTTGCCAGAAGATTTTGATCCTAATGATTTACGAGGTTTGGGTTTATCCATCGTTAATTCTATTATCATCAATGAATTTCAGGGGGAGATGAATTTTGTCCAGAAAAGTAACAGGGAAGAGGGAACAAGAATAGAAATTATCTTATCAGCTAAAAGATGTTTATTTTAGTGAAGGAGGTTTCTTTATGCAGAAGCCATTGCGGGTACTAATAGCGGAAGATGAACACCTTATTCTCATGGGGATAGAATCCATTTTAAAACGTCTTGGTCATTCAATAATTGCTAAAGCAAATGATGGAGAGGAAGCGATAGAACTGGTTCTGGAGAAAAAACCTGACTTGATACTGATGGATATTAACTTGCCCAATCTTGATGGGATTGAAGCTATCAAGAAAATAAATCAAGCGGTTGTTGTACCAGCAATAATAATCAGCGGATATCATGATAGAAAACTTTTAGAGAAGGCAAAGGAGGCTGGTGTTTTTGGTTATCTTGTCAAACCGGTTGATGAAAGAGAACTTAAAGCTGCGATTGAGATATGCATTGCCCGTTTTGAGGAATTTCAGTCTTTGAAGAAGGACTACGAACATTTAAAGGATGCTCTGGAGGCACGAAAATACATCGAAAGGGCAAAAGGTATCTTAATGGACAGGAATAATTTAAAGGAGCCAGAGGCAATGAAGGCCCTCCAAAAAAAGAGTCGGGACAGTAACAGAAAGATTGTCGAGGTGGCAAAAGAAATCATTAAAGCAGATAATATACTGAGATTGAACTGAGATATTATCACAAAATATGGAGACACCTCAAGCTATTGAGAGCAATATTTAATTAATGAAGTATAAAAGGAGATTTATAACATTCGATGGTTTGACATTATTTTTAAAATATCTTATAATTTAATCAGAATAAAAAATAAATATTTTATTCTCTGCTTATGGCAAGCAGGGGTCTAGTAACATAAGTTGCCTATGGTTGGTAACATATATTGAGTTGAGGTCAAGGGTGCCTTATATCTGTGATATAGGGCACCCTATTTTTATTATCATAGGAATTATTTGTAACAAGCCTAATTATTACCTACATTAATATTCTGGCTATGACTCGAAGTTAATTTATTCAGGAGTTTAATGGTGGTGAAATGATATGAACCTAGGGGAAAACGAAGGTATTGTAACCGAAATTGAAAGATATGCTATTTATGATGGGCCTGGGATAAGAACCGTGGTATTTTTGAAGGGGTGCAATCTAAGGTGTGCCTGGTGTGCTAACCCTGAGACCCAGAATCTTTACCCAGAAATGGGTTTTTTTGTCAATAAATGTATTGGCTGTTTAAAATGTATAGAAGCCTGTCCTTATGATGCTTTAAAATATGAGGATGGGAAATTTATTACTGACAGGAATATCTGCATGGAAAAATGCTATCATAACGAAAGGGAGTTAAGCTGTGTAGCGGCCTGTCCAGGTGATGCAAGAGTTCAGTACGGTAAAATTATGACCGTTGAGGAGATTTTAGAGGAGGTACTAAAAGATAAATCAGTTTATGATAGGACGGGTGGTGGTGTAACCCTTTCCGGTGGTGAACCATTTTTCCAAAAAGAGTTCATGTTTAAGTTGCTTAAGGCCTTGCGAGCCAACAGGGTCAGAGTTGCAATAGAAACCAGCGGTTTTACCGACTGGGAGAATATAAACATGATTTTAGATGACCTGGATTTTATCTATTATGATATAAAATCTGCTGATCCCGTTTTGCACAGGAAATTTACCGGAGGCTCTAATGATTTAGTTCTTGAGAATGTCATAAAGGTTTCCGAGTATGCTAAAAAAAATGGACTACCAATCATTTATAGAATTCCCGTTATTCCTAATTTTAATGACTCTAAAGAGGAAATAGAGAAAATTACTAAATTTATAAAGAATGAACTTTACAGAAAGGATTATGTGGAGTTGCTTTCCTATCATACTCTGGGTCTAGGCAAATATGAAAGTCTGGAAAGGGATTATTCACTCACGAAGGAAAAAATAACGAAAGAAAAAATCAAAATGCTTAAAGAGGTAGTTAGTGAGGCAGGATTAAAGGTCTTATAATATGTTAGTAGGGGGAGGTTATTTTGATTAATAAAGATGCAGTAATAATGAAAAATGTCACCAAAGAGTTTCCCGGTGTTGTAGCCCTAGATCAGGTTTCTTTAAATATCAAAAGGGCTGAAGTTAGAGCATTAGTAGGAGAAAATGGTGCTGGTAAATCGACACTAATAAAGGTATTAAGCGGTTATTATCCGCACAGCTCATTTAGTGGAGAGTTATATATAAAGGGAGAGAAAGTGAAGTTTAATACTCCAGGTGATGCTGAACAAGCTGGTATTGCCGTTATTCATCAGGAAATGTCCCTGCTGAATCAACTATCGATTGCAGAGAACTTATTTGTTGGCAGGTGGATAAATAAAAGGGGAATAGTTAACTGGAAGAAAATTTATCAAAAATCAGAAGAGATACTAAATAAGCTTGACCTGAACCTAGATCCCGGTATCTTGGTTAAAAATCTAGGTGTTGGCCAGAAACAGCTGATCGAAATCGGGAAGGCACTACTGCTAGAAAATGATATCTTGATCCTTGATGAACCAACAGCAGCTCTAACTGAGAGGGAGACGGAGAAATTATTTAAGATAATAAAAAATTTAAAGGAAGATGGGGTTACGATAATTTATATTTCACACCGCCTTGAAGAACTATTTGAAATCGCCGATACAGTAACTGTACTGAGGGATGGTAAATATATAGGAACCAAAGATGTTAATGAGACTACCGAAAAGGATATTTCAACCATGATGGTTGGTCGGGATATCAAAGATATGTACCCCAAAATAAATGTTAAAAGAAGAGACCCGGTTTTAAAAGTGAAAAATTATTCGGTTTTTGATCATGGTCGCAAGGGTTACCTGGTTGAAAATGTTTCCTTTACTGCCTACAGAGGTGAAATACTATGTTTTACCGGTTTAATCGGGTCAGGAAGGAGTGAGCTGTTCAAGTCAATCTTTGGGGCTTTGGGAAACGACCGGGAAGGTAGGGTTTTTATTGATGGTCAAGAGGTAAATTTCAAAAGCCCTTATAATGCCATTAAAGTAGGGATGGCTTACTTAACAGAAGAAAGAAAGAATGATGGATTGATACTGCCGCAGGATGTGAAAACCAATATTTCACTGGCTGTTTTGAAAAAAATTAGTAAGCGTGGAATACTAAATTTAAAAGATGAAAAAAAGATGGCAGAAGATTATGTTAAGAAACTTGATATACGAATTCCAGAGTTACAGACCAAAGTGGAAAAATTAAGTGGTGGAAATCAGCAGAAGGTAGTTTTAGCTAAATGGCTGGCTAGTGGGCCGAAAATACTGGTTTTAGATGAACCGACTAGGGGAATTGATGTCGGCGCTAGGGTGGAAATATATAATATAATTAATCATTTAATTAAACAGGGTGTTGTGATAATCATTATTTCTTCCGATATGCAGGAAGTTCTGGGAATCAGTGACCGTATTATTGTTATGAGAGAAGGGAAGATTAACGGGGAATTTGAGCGAGGTGATGCCACTGAAGAGAAGATTATCACTTGTGCTATCGGTGTAAATTAGACTTGGTATTATTAGGTAATCAATATAGAGTTTAAAAAAGATAAATTATGGAGGAGTTTGAGATGGAAAAGATTACTGAGATAGAAAAGATTACACAGGATAAAAATAGAAATAACTTGAGTAAGGTATGGGGAAAAACCAAGATATTCATTTCAAATTATTATCTGTATATTTCATTTATATTGATTATCGTTATCGGTTCAATATTATCACCCCTTTTTTTAAATCCGATAAACATTATCAATGTTTTATTGCAAAATTCTGTTTTCACAATTATTGCTATTGGGCAGCTTTTTGTAATTTTAACTGCCGGGATTGACCTTTCGGTAGGTTCAATTGTTGCCTTATCTGCTTCTCTTATCGCTGGTTTTTTACAGGGCGGAATATCACCGGTATTAGCAATTTTGATTGTAATTATAGTGGCCGGTATTACTGGTTCAATCAGTGGTACCATTATTTCTTACGGGAAGGTAGCCCCCTTTATTGTAACCCTTTCGATGATGTCAATTGTGAGGGGTATTGCCTACATCTACCAGACCGGTGCAGATAGGCGTATATATAATATGGATTTTATTAATGGTGTAGCGGGGCAAATTAAAGGTATACCGCTGCCGATAATATATATGTTTCTACTTGCTCTGCTAATGAATTTTATTTTACGAAGAACGGTTTTTGGTCGGGCGGTTTACGCTATAGGCGGTAATATGGAGACTTGCCGCCTGGCTGGAATTAGGGTTAACTTTTTTTAATCGGTGTATATACTATCTCTGGAATTATGGCCGGTATTGGGGGGGTTATCCTGGCCGCCCGATTGAATATGGGAACAGCCCTGGTGGGAATGGGTTATGAACTGGATGCTATTGCCTCAGTTGTTATCGGTGGAGCTGCATTAGTTGGTGGAAGTGGAACGGTTCTTAACACGGTTATCGGAGCCTTTATCATTGGTATTCTTAACAATATACTGAATCTACTAGGGGTTGCATCATACCCGCAGATGATTGTCAAAGGATTGATTATCCTGGTAGCAGTTCTGGCTAGGGGTAAGGAATAGAGTCATAATTTTTTTGTAAAAAATAATTAAACAGGAGGGATTTATATGCCAGGTGAATACCACTTTGGGTTAAATACTAAACCAGAACGTACTGAACGAATTGAAAAATTAATAGACTATGTTAATTCAATTGAGCCCGGGATATGTCTTGAACGAGGAAGGTATATAACCCAGGTTTATAAGGAAAATGAATATGAATCGATTGTCATGAAGAGGGCCAAAAGTCTGGAAAAAATATTGGAAAACATGTCAATCTATATTATGCCGGGCAGCCTGTTTGTTGGGAACCAGGCTTCCAAACCGCGTTGGGCTCCATTGTTCCCTGAATATGAGGTTAAATGGTATGAAGAAGAAATAATAAACGGAGATCCCATGTATCCCTGGGAAAGGCCTGCCGATGCCTTTCAAATTGAAAATAAAAAGGAAAGTTTAAAAGAAGCACAGGAAATCTTCAACTGGTGGAAAGGAAAAACTCACCGGCAGAAAGTTTATAATAACCTGCCGGAAGAGTTTGCTATCGTTCAGGATAAAGTTAGTGTCCTCAATATTTGGGATTATATCCAGGGGGGCGTAGGACACTTCAGTCCTGGACACAGATGGTTAATAAAAAATGGTTTGAACACTGTAATAGAAATTGCAGAAGAAAAGTTGGAGAGTCTTGGCTTTAGCAGTAGTGAAGAATTAAAAAAGCGTGAATTTTATAAGAGTGTCATTCTATCCTGTAAAGCAGTAATTAATTTTGCCCGGCGATATGCAGAACTAGCCCGGAATATGGCCAGGCAGGAAACAGATGATGAACGCCGGCAGGAGTTATTAAGAATTGCTGAGACCTGTGAACACGTACCGGCAAATCCGGCTCGAAGTTTTTATGAGGCCTTACAGTTTATGTATTTTATTCACCTTGTTGTTCAGATTGAGGATAGCGGGCAGGGGATATCTGTTGGCCGCTTTGACCAGATTCTATGGGATTATTATAAAAATGACCTTGATAATGAAATTTTAACCAGGGATGAAGCACTGGAACTGATTGAAAACTTCTTTGTCATGATCTATACAATTAATAAGATTAAGAGCTGGGACTGTACCGATTATTTCAGAGGTTCTCCCATGTTCCAGAATTTAACCATTGGTGGTCAGGACCCGGTTACCCAAGATGATGCAACCAATGAACTAACGTATCTTGTGCTAGAGGCCACTGCCAACACCAGGCTTACCCAGCCGTCGGTTACAGCGCGTTTCCATAAGAAATCACCGGAAGAATATAAGTTGGCGGTGGCAAAGGTAATTAGATTGGGAACCGGTTTCCCTGCCGTATTTAATGATGAACTCTATATCCCGGCCCTGATAAACCGTGGTTACGAGATTAATGATGCCTATGATTACTGCATTATTGGCTGTGCAGAGGCCGGCCCGGCCGGACTGCTTGCCGGTAGGACAGGTGGTGCATGGTTAAATCTTCCGAAAATACTGGAGCTAACCCTTTATAATGGCAAGGACCCTCTCACGGGAATTCGGCTGCGTAAGAATAAGAATGATAAAGACCTTTCTGAATTTATATCCTTTGAAGAACTCCTTGATGTATTCTATGATCAATTAGATTATTATCTAAAGATGGAAGTAGCCTTTGAGAATATTATAGACTATACCTATGAACAGGGCATCCTGGAGCCGTTTTCTTCCATAGCTGCCTGTCCGGAAACCTCTCTGGAAAGGGGTAAAACCTTAAGAGAAGGTGGAGGAAAATACGACTTTACCGGCCAACAAACCATTGGAATTGCTAATGTTGCGAACAGTTTATATGCCATTAAAAAACTTGTTTTTGATGATAAAGTTCTGACTGGTGCTCAGCTTCTTCATGCAATTTCAACTGATTTTAGTGATAAAACTACTGACCCTTCGGGCCCGGAAATTAATAAGCTATGTGAGTCCGTAGATAAGTATGGTAATGATGTCGATGAAGTAGATTTTCTTGCCCGGGATGTTTTACGGTTTGTATCCTCGGAGCTTCCAAAATATAAAAATACTAGATATAAGAGGGGGCCAATTGGCTGCACAATGCATGCGTCAACCACAACCGTTTCAAGTAATGTAGCCTTTGGTAAATCAGTCGGAGCCATGCCGGATGGACGCCGAAAGGGTAAACCCCTGGCCGATGGACAATCACCAATGCGTGGAACTGATGTGAAGGGTCCAACAGCAGCTGTAAATTCCGTTTCGAAGTTAAATAATATACTGCTGTCCTGTGGTTCATTATATAATCTTAAATTTAATCCCAAAGATTTGAGGTCAGGTCCAGTTTTGAAAGGTAGAGAGGAGCTTAGTCAAGCTAAATTTGCTGAATAACTTCTGGAAAGTTCTAATATGTTTGCTTTTTGGCATTGATGTGTTGGATAACTACATTTGATGTAAAATTTAGATTGAAAGGGGGTGAAATGTTGCCTAAGGTTGAATTAAAGTCTAATGAAGAAACGGGTTTAAGGAAGTTCGTAGGTTTAATCGACCATTACTTTGCTAATGGTGGTATGCAGATGCAGTTTAATATGGTAAGTAAAGAGACTCTTCTGGATGCTCAGAAGCATCCAGAAAGATACAAAGATTTACTGGTTAGGGTAGCGGGATATAGCGCCTATTTTACTCAGCTAGCCAAAGAGGTACAGGAAGATATAATTGAAAGAACAGAAGAGCGATTATAAATTATAAGGAGGATAAATAATTATGAAAAGAAGAGGATATTTATTAATTTTGGCTGTAGTTTTATTATCGGTTTTCGTGGGACAGCTTGCCCTTGCTGCTGTAAAGTTACCCGAAATAACTCATGAAATGTTAACAGTAGCGCCGGATCAACCTGTCGGAGAAAAAGGTGTTTTTGCCGATGATAAACTTGTAATCGGTTTTTCCCAGAGGAGATTAGCCGGAAGTGAATGGTATGAGAACCTGATAAACGTAGCCAAAAAAGAGGCAGAACACCTTGGAGTAGAGTTAATCGTTTTCGATGCTCAGGGTGATATTGCGAAACAAATCTCTGATATTGAAACTTTAATTGCCAAACAGGTTGATGCTCTGATTGTAAACCCACAGGATTCTGAAGGTGTTTTACCTGCTATAAAAAAGGTTCATGAAACAAATATTCCCTTAGTTGTTGTTAATAGTGCTTTAAGTCCGGAAGGTGCTCCTTTTACCTTTGTATCAACAGATGCTTTCGGCACCGGGTTCAAATCTGGTCAGGAACTGGCTAAAGCTGTTGTTGAAAAATGGGGAAATAAAAAGGAAGTTAAGGCAGCTATAATAAGCGGTTATCCTAAGGAACTTGAATCTGACCGCAGGAGATGGGGACAAATTGCTGGATATACCGATTATATGCTTGAAAAATATGGGAGAAACAACCTAAACATTGTAAGTCTGAAATTTGGACACTGGTTACCTGATGTAACAATGCCTATAGTACAGGATATAGTAATGAGAAATCCTGACCTTGATATAATATTTGCTGCTTGCGATGGAACAACTCAGGGTGTAGTTAGTGGGCTTCAGAGCACCGGTAAGCTCGGTGATATCCTGATTGGCTCCATTGATGGCCGTAAATCCGTAATTAAGTGGATGATGGAAGACGATAAGGGTATCGCTGTTTCAGTTATGAACGACCCACGTCTGATGGGGAAATGGGCAGTATTTTTCGCAGCATATAAGGCAATGGGCGCTGTTACACCTTCTCAGTTCTTTGTTCCTAATCCGGCTATAACTCCGGAAAATGCTGCTGAATATTATAACCCTGATTCTTCATATTAATTAAAATGCTAATAATCCAGACAGACTGAAGACACTTTAGAGGACCCGATTACAGGGTCCTCTTTTTATAGTATGCTCAGTAAAATAAAGAATGGCCAGATTTAAAATGAAATTTTAGAGAAATGGTAACGATTATAGAAAAAAATATTTAAATTGCCTTTCTGGCAAATAAGTGATATACTGATTCAGGAAGGTTATTTATTTTATTTTTAAACACTCCATTATAATTATCCTTATTTTTACAATATTTCAACAAATCCTTGTATTATAACAAATTACTCTATCTACCATATAACTGAAAAAGGAATACATAATATTCTGGCATTAAAATTTTTATCAGGGAGGAAATATTTATGTGTAAAGAGTATCATGATTTAAATCCTCATCAGAGAATCCTGATGGGGCCCGGGCCAAGTAATGTTGATTCCAGGGTTTTGAAGGCTATGGCTACCCCCTTGATTGGACATCTGGATCCAGATTTTCTCGAAATAATGAATGAGACAATGGAGTTATTACGTTATGTCTTCGGTACGGAAAATGAAATGACCATTGCCATGTCCGGGACAGGTAGTTCCGGAATGGAGACCTGCCTGGTTAATCTACTGGAACCTGGAGATAAGGCTGTGGTCGGTATCAATGGTTTATTCGGCCAGAGAATGGCAGATATTATAGGGCGCTGTGGTGCCGAATTAATTCCGGTGGAAGCAGAATGGGGGAAGATAATTGAGCCTGAGGATATTGAAGAGGCTTTAAAAAATAACCCGGGGGTCAAGCTGGTCTGTATCGTTCATGCAGAGACCTCAACCGGCGTCCGGCAGCCCTTGAAGGAGATAGCAGATATTGCCCACAGGTTTGATGCCCTCCTGGTTGCCGATACGGTTACCTCTCTAGGCGGTATCCCGGTTGAGCTGGATAAAAACGGGGTTGATGCTACATATAGCGGAACCCAGAAGTGTTTGAGCTGTCCTCCTGGTCTCTCACCCGTTTCCTTTAACGAGAAGGCAGTCAAAGTACTGGAAAACCGGAAATCGAAGGTGCAGAGCTGGTATCTTGACCTGACGATGATTAGGAATTACTGGGGTAAGGAGAGGTTCTATCACCATACAGCCCCGATCAGCATGATCTATGCTCTGAGAGAAGCTCTGCGCCTGGTCTATGAAGAAGGTCTGGAGGCCAGATATAAAAGACACTTACTCAACGGAGGGGCCTTTACTACCGGTATTGAGGCTATGGGTCTGGAACTGCTGGTAGAGGAAGAGTACAGATTACCGGAGCTAATCGCTATTAAAATACCCGAAGGTGTTGAGGATTCCTTTGTCCGCTCAACACTACTAAATGAGTTTAATATTGAAATCGGCGGGGGGCTCGGTGAACTGGCCGGTAAACTCTGGAGGGTCGGTTTGATGGGTGTTTCCTCCACCAAGAAGAATGTCTATCTCTGTCTAACTGCCCTGGAGTCCATTCTCTCCCGCACGGACTTTAAAGTGGAGAGAGGTGCAGCTGTAGCTGCTGCAGAGGAGTATTATAAGAATAATAGCTAATATATATATACACCACTTTACAAAAAACAAACAGTATCTATGAACATCTTCGTAATAAAAGCTTTGATATAAAAGGCTTTATGTATGGACCACCGGAATCGGCAAAACATATATGGCAATAGAGGAACAATATATTCCTGGGGAATCTTTTCAAGTATGTATTTGAAATAACGAGTAAATCTATGAAAATAGGAGAAAGAGCATATTTTTATGTGTCTAGTTTAATGGGAACACTCCAATATGAAATTTTGCCAGATAGAACTTATATGTGTGTTGAAAGGTAAAAAAAAGAACAGTGGACAGTTTCCACTGCTAATTAAAACGTATTTCAAGTTTTTTACCTAATGCATGAGCTACTTTATCTAGTAATTCTATGCTTGGATTGTAATCATCACTTTCCAAGCGAGAAATTGCAGACTGTTTAGTTCCGATTTTCTTAGCAAGTTCCTTTTGACTTAGACCCTGTTCCAGCCGCAATTTAATAATCTGTCTCTTGATATCATATAGAACATTTAACTCATCATATTCTTTTTTTACCTCTGGGTTATTTAAAATTAAATTTTTTACATCTTTATGATTCATTTTCGTCACCCCTTTGAATATACTTTTGTAATCTGTTAAGCGCAATGTTAATCTCCTGTTTTGGAGTTTTATTAGATTTTTTCTTAAAGCCATGAAGTAAAACAAATTTGCCGTTTTTAATAGTAAAAAAGAGAATACGAAATATATTTGAACTATGCTTAATTCTAAGTTCCCATAAATTATTATTGGTGCCTTTAAGTTTTCTTATGTGAGGCATACCTAAAAAAAGACCGAATTCTTCAAGCAAGTCAATTTCTCTTAATATTTTAGCTTGTTCTTTAGGAGAATGTTTCATTATGAATTCGACAACAGAAGATTTATTATTTTCTTCATAATAAATAATAGTATACAATTGGACCAACTCAAAGTGTACTATTATTATATCACATATATGTTATACTTATCAATGGTAGTAAAAAATTTAATTAATACAAATGTCCAGACCAGCCACGTCGTAAACACCCAGAACGTTATATGAAAGACTCATTTAATGTTCTGGATTTGTTTATGGTATAATAATACATAGATTATAGATATATATTTGAAGGAGGTTTTATTTAATCATGAATGGTGAGGATATTATTACTTTTTTTAAAGAACACAAATCTGAAATAGAAAGATATGGAGTTGAAAAAATAGGATTATTTGGCTCGTATAGTAAAAATCAAGAAAAAGAGAATAGCGATATTGATGTTTTAGTTCAATTTAAAGAAGGAAATAAAACTTTTGATAATTATATGGACTTAAAATTTTATTTAGAGGATAAATTTAATAAGGAAATAGATTTAGTAATAGATGAGAATATAAAAGAAGATTTAAAAAACGAAATTCTAGGAAGTGCTAGATATGCGTAATTATAAAGTATATTTAAATGACATATTGAATTGTATAAAAAAGATCGAAAAATATACAGAAGATATTTCATATAATGAGTTTAATAATAACGAATTAATTCAAGATGGAGTTATCAGAAATTTAGAAATAATAGGTGAAGCAGTAAAAAAATTACCTATGGATGTCAGAAATAATTATCCCAATGTTCAATGGAGAAAGATTGCTGGATTAAGAGATATATTAATTCATGATTACTTTGGAGTTGATTTAGAAATTATTTGGGATGTTATAGAAAACAAAGTTCCCAATTTAAAATGTACTATAATGTACTATTGACATATAATAGAAGAACAATGAGTCCTTCGTAAACACGGTATTTCCGTTACGGCTAAAAACCAGTCTACCCAGAGGGACATGCCCTCTGTTACAAAGCTTGCAATTAGTGAGGTTAGTGTGGCGGCTGGCAAGCTTTGCGCCAGGCCTGACGGCACGGCAACGTCGGAAATACTGAGAACGTTATACGACATTTTGCTAGTTGGTTGATTTTGGTTGCTTAAGGTATTGACATTTTACGGCTAATGTAATACAATATGTATTACGGAGGTGTTAATATGATTAGTGTAAGATTATCTAAAGAATTAGAAGAGAAAATTAATTCATTATCCAAACGTGAAAATGTTACTAAGTCAGATATTATTAAAGAAGCTCTTGAAAAATACTTTAATGATCATGAGAAAAAGTTAAATCCATATGATTTAGGAAAAGAATTTTTTGGTAAGCATGGAAGTGGTAAGGGGAATTTATCTGAAACATACAAGAAGAAAGTGAGAGAAAAAATAAATGAAAAAATGTCTCATTGATGCCGGACCATTGATAGCATTGTTTGATAGAGATGATAAATATCATGTGCCAGTAAAAGAATTTATAAAAAAATATGAGGGACGTTTATATACATCCTGGCCTGTTATAACTGAAGTCTTGCATATGTTGGATTTTAATGTAAACGTACAAATAGACTTTTTAAAATGGATTAGTAGAGATGCATTAGAAGTAATACCAATTTCAAAAGAAAGTATTTCAAGAATAATAAAGCTATCGGAGAAGTATTCAGATATACCAATGGATTTTGCAGATGCAACTCTGATTGTTATTTCTGAAATAGAGAATATTAGTGAAATAATAGCAATCGATTCAGATTTTTATATTTACAGGAATATTCGCAATGAATATATTAAGAATATTTTTAATTATCATTGAAGAAAAGAAATGCAGAACGTCGTTAACAAGGTATTTACGTGACGCCAAAAACCGGCTACTTTAGTAATTTCAAATAATATATAAGAAAGGATGAAAATAAAACTATGTTAGAAAAAAGACTAATAATGAAAGTATTAAAAGAAAAATTTGGAGTTTGTAGATTAGACAGTACTGCATTAATCCCTGATTGGTCAAAAAATAGTGAATTCTTTTCAATAACAAAAACATCATACGAACTTTCAATCGTATGTTCTCAAGATAGTATTCCTAATGATATTAAATGTGAAAAAGATTGGAGAATATTAAAGGTTGAAGGACCATTGGATTTTTCATTAACTGGAGTTCTTGCTTCAATTAGTACTACATTAGCACAGCAAGGTATAAGTATATTTGCTATTTCTACATATGATACAGATTATATTTTGATTAAAGATAAAGATATAGAAAATGCAGTAAATGCACTATCTAATGAAGGACATCAAATTAGAATTTAATAATAATAAATACTGCTATCTTCCTCATTAACATTTAACATATGTTATGTTTGACTTTCTTAAGGGGTTGCCGTCCGTGGCAACCTCTGAACGGGATACCGCCACACATTTTATAACCAATATATTCTCGCTGCGCCGCCTATGGAGGCTTGGGTACAGGGAGAAAGGTTTTGGGGCAGGTCTGTAAGACATCCCCTCGTTAACCTAGACGGCTTGACTGAACCTAAGATAGGAGTTATCTAAGGTTCAATCTACGCCTGTAAACTCGGGGACGTCGGGAACACGACATCGTTATATGAAATCGCGGTTTACTGTATATTTTGTAAGGTTAAAAATTCAGAAGGACTTAGAGGTTTTACATTACTATGTTTGAAATCATCTAAATTTCTAGTTATTATATAATCTATACCAATTTTTAAAGAACTTATTTCTATGACCGCATCTTCATAATCTTTAATTTTAGAGTTAAGAGCACCTCTAAGGATGTTCTCTGTAATAGGAATAGTATGAAACAAGTCAAGTAATTCTCCAAGAACATATTTAACTTTAGTGGTATCATTATGATTTTTCATAAGGAAGTAAGCTAATGTTGTTACTTCGTGGGCGCAAATATACCCTTCGATAACTCCATTAGTACAAAGGCTAAAAATTTTGGCAGCCTGGGCATGATTTCCTCTCTTGTTTAAAAAGTCTAAAATAATGTTAAGATCAATGGTTACCTTTTTCATAGAACATCTTCCTTAATTCTTTTTTATCGGGGATAGGTTGATCTTCAAAAATTCCATATAAGTTTTCTATTCTTGGGTGTACTTTATTTTTGTTTTCTTGTTTTTTTAGTTGAAGGAAATATTCTTCAACCATTTTTGAAATAGATTGATTTGTTTCTTTCGAAAAATGGTGTGCAAATTTAATTAAATCTTCATCAATACTTAACGTTAATTTCTTTTGCATTTTCATCACCCCTTACGTATACTATTATAATATTATACGTATGATTTGTCAAAGGTGTTAAAATTATCCGCGACTTCACATAACTTAATAGGATGGGACAATTATTGGTTACATAATAATGTGGCAAAACCAACCGACTTTTTCATGCTACCAATTTTTTTAACAGCGCAAATCCCCATTTTTTAGTAATTTCAAATCACCGCCGTATAATTTATCTATAATGTCTAAATTGGACATCTTGTCTCGCCTGTTTTTATAAATGAACAATTTGCTTTCCTCCGGCTGAATATATTTTATGTATTTTATATTTTAAAACTACTGCATTTCTGGCCCTTCTATCATCAGAAATAAAGTAATTTATCTTTTCCTTTTCTATATCCCTTAATAAAATTATCATCTGTAAAGTTCTTATTTCCCCAATATTATCTTCTATAGTTCTATCTATATCTTCAAGCTCAGCGATAAGCCTGTCCGGTTCATTTAAATAATTCTCAAGTTTAGAATAAAGATTACTATAATCAATACCAAATATTTCAAGAGCCTGTTTTAACGAGTCAAGAAATAGTTCTTTTATTTCTAATTTATTAAATAACTCTTTATCAGTAATTAAAACTATTTTATTAGCATTAATCAATTTGTTAAGTAATTTCACTGTTTCTTCCGGCCATTTTACTTCCTGATAAACTCGTTCATGGAGATAACATTTATCAAATATATCAATTATCCGCTGCAATAAACCGGAATTATTCCGACTCATTTTAATAATTACATCAGTATCTAAACAGGCAATCTTCTTATTAGCTTTACTCATTTTGATCATCTTGCCTGATAAAAGCAAGATCCTTCTCTATTCTTTTTTTCGGTAAAAGCTCTAATTCATCATTATCAAGAATCAAAGCCTGTAAATTACTATATTTAACCTCTCTGGTCCTTTTCTGCCATCTCTCGCCTATTTTATGTTTTTTTATTTGATATAAAATACCTTTATTCTCATCTCTATCTGGAATAGAAAGCCATTTTCCTGTTTTTTCTTCATTAAGGATTTCTAATTCATATAACCTGAGAATTATTGTTTTGTAAGGCACAGCAAAGGTATCCATTAATTTTATTATCTTTAATTCATCTATGTCCTTATCACTTTTAACCTTTAACAAATCTAGTTCTTTCCTTAAGGATTCGTCTGGAACCAGGAGTAAGGCAGCAAATAGATTAGCCTTGCTTTCTTCAAGGTCTATTTTCTCATCATCATCTATTATTTTACGATGCAGTAATTCCTTATGGCCATTTTTGATAAAATGATACAATTCATGGGCGGCAGCAAAGATCTGTTTTTCGTAGGGTAAGTAAGTATTGATATAGATAAAAGTTTGCCCTTTATATTCACAGATAAAACCACACAGTTCTTCATCTTCAATAGGAAAAAGTAATAAGTCTATCCCTTCCATCTCTTCAATTATTCTAAAAATATCATCCTGTAAAACCTTATCCCGGGCCCCGGTATATTTTTCTTGAAAAAATAAAACTTCTTTCTTAATATCCTCATACAAATCCGGCCTTACTTTTTTGATGGTTTCTTCTAATAATCTCATTCCATACCACACCTTATTCAGAAAACAAATCCTGTTGGGCATTATTTAGATCACAGTGAAAGATAATTAAATCCATAATCTTTTTTGCCTTGTTCAATCCCTCTTTTGCCTTTTCAGATGTAACTTCCCCCATAAAGGCAATAATAGGATCCTCTTCTGCCTCTTTAGAAGGCTGTTTTACTAATTCCTCAAGATCTATATCTAATATTTCTGCTATCATTTTAACTTCTTCTAGAGTAATATTTTTTCTGCCATGGATTATCTTATTGACAATCTGTCTGGAAATACCTAACTCTTCAGCTAAACGGACCTGGCTCCAGCCAATCTCATCTAAGCGCTTTTGTATTCTATTACCAACTATTGTATTAAACGAAAGCATTTATTTCACCTCCTGTTTAAATTATAACACTTGCCGTTTATTAAATCAATATAAAATTTACATAATCTATTATATGCAGTTTTTTTGTAAATGATACATTGACATATGAAAATACGGAGAAATCTTAAAATCTCCAAAAACTTTGCTGGTACATAATCAGCTTAGCAAATGCCTATGCAATCCAGGAATTTTTTAAAGATAAAGATATAAAAAATCTGTTTGGACCTGATGTTGAAATTAAAGACCTAAATGATGATTGTCTGGGTAGAGTCTTAGATAAAATCGATGATGCCGGTCCTAAAAAAGTCTTCTCTACAATTGCTTTTAATGTTATCGATTTAGAAGATATTGAATTAGATACTTTACACGCTGATACCACCTCCTGGACTCTTTATGGTGAATATGATAATAGAGATTCTGAAGATGAATCAGGTCCAATAAATATCACTTACGTTTCTGTGAAGAGGGATAAAGTTGAGGCTGATCATCTTAACTTTACCCTACTCGATTAATAAAACAGCTGGTAAATTATTAAAGTCAATAGTTAGGGCAAAAGTGATTCCAATAAGCCCAATAAATCATGCAAAAAGCTCTGTACTCAAATAGCGCTCACCGGTATCGGGGGCTATGGCAACGATCGTCTTATCCCCGGATACTTCACCGGCCAGCTTCCGGGTGGCGGCATAGGCTGCCCCTGATGAGATCCCGACAAGTAATCCATGAACCCTGGCCAGTTCTCTCGCTGCCTCCATAGCTTCCTCATTCCTGATCTTGATAACCCGGTCAATAATCTTTGTGTTGAGAACCTCAGGAATAAAACCGGCACCGATCCCCTGAATCTTGTGGGGGGCCGGTTTTTCTCCAGAGAGGACGGCAGAATCGGCTGGTTCAACGGCGATAACCTGAATTTCAGGATTTTTCTCCTTCAGGACCTCGCCCACACCGGTCAGGGTACCGCCTGTTCCGACCCCGGCTACAAAATAATCAATTTTTCCTCCCGTATCCTCCAGGATCTCCCGGGCGGTGGTTTTGCGGTGGATTTCGGGGTTAGCCGGGTTTTCAAACTGCTGTGGCATAAAGTAGTTATCGTTTTCGGTAACTAGCTCCTTCGCTTTATTGATGGCTCCCTTCATTCCTTCTGCTCCCGGGGTCAGAACTAGTTCCGCCCCATAGGCTTTAAGTAGCTTGCGCCTCTCCACACTCATGGTATCAGGCATGGTTAATATAACCTTATAACCCCTGGCTGCCCCGATCAGGGCAAGTCCAATCCCCGTATTACCACTGGTGGGTTCGACAATAGTTCCCCCTGCCTTCAGCTTGCCGCTCTCTTCAGCAGCCTTAATCATACTATAGCAGATCCGGTCCTTAACACTCCCCCCTGGATTAGACCTCTCGAGTTTCAGAAGGATATTAGGGGCCTCCTTTACCTTAATCATCGGTGTATTACCGATAAGTTCGGTTACATTATTATAGATCGCCATTTTTTTCACTCCTCCTAAAGTTAAGTATTGTTAATTTTCCGGGTATTATGCCGGATGTCAGTTAAGTTAAGTAAAGGAATTAAGCAACCCGAAACACCAAAGTAGAGTAAACCGATATACTTTTACTACTTTATATATTATAGCTTTTTTCTGAGATTTTGTCAAATTTAAACCTGCATTTTGCTAAAGCTTTTAATTGTTCGTCTCCTGTTAAAATAGATTACTTTTCGCATGTTAAAAGGGCCACAATCAGTGGCCCTCCAGAATTTATATCATCAACTATAAGCAATATAATACCTGGCTTATTTCTCCCTGCTTTGTCATTTATCCCGGTGTTCCGGGTTCTCCATATAATCATATAATAGATCCAGAACCTCACCGAAACGCTGGAAATGGACGACCTCCCTTTCCCGCAGGAAGGAGAGGGTATCGATAATAGCGGGGTCATTTGTCATATCGATCAGGTTTTCATAGGTCGCCCTGGCCTTTTGTTCTGCTGCCAGGTCTTCAGTGATTGAGGCAATCGGGTCCTCATGGGACTGGAAGTAGGCTGCTACAAAGGGAACGCCCGACGCATCTGTTGGATAATTGGCCCGCCCGTGCTGGACGTAATGTGGTGCAAAACCTGATTCCCTTAAGACATCTGCTGGAATCCCTTTAACCAGCTTATAAACCAGCGTACCAACAATCTCAAAATGAGCCAGTTCTTCGGTACCGATATCATTGAGGGTTGCCTTGGCTTCCGGGATAGGCATTGTATACATCTGAGATATATACCTCAGTGATGCCGAGAGTTCACCATCCGGGCCTCCGAACTGGGTAATAACCAGAGAAGCAAATTCAGGATCCTGTCTTCTTATATTGGCCGGATATTCAAGGTATTTTTTGTATTCCCACATAAAACAATCCTCCTTTCGGTTAATTAATATTCTATCTCCCAGGGCCATGGTTCGTCGATCCACTGCCATGGATAATCTGCTTCCGGATAAGTCGGATATAATGGACCATAGAGTTTCTGATATTCCATTTCTCTTCTTGCCAAACGCTCGGCAAGGTCATTATGCAGATCTAAAACGGTCTGATCGGTTGGATGGGTATTTAAATAGAGCACGGTTTCGAGTACTGCAAAATTAAGCTGCATAATTTCCTTTAGCATTTCCACATTGATCCGACCTCTTCTATCCATAAAATTTCACCTCCATCTATTTAATGGCCGAAGGCCAATTTGTTCTTAATAATATCCTCTACAGCGATCTGGCTTGTAAGGCATCCAGAGTTCGGGGAATAGGGTTCCCTTTCTTAATGCCTCTGCCGGTGAGTAGCTCTCCGAATAACGCTGGTAGGGGACATAGGCATGAGCCAGTCTCATTTTACTCATTCCGGGACCCGGTCCATAATACTTCTGGGCATCTGTATCCATCCAGAATCCTCCTTTCATAAAAGCCAGAGCTTTAAACCTTCTGGAAATGACTATTTTGAACAATTAATAATCTTAAATACCAAAAACAACATTGAGTAGAGGTTAAATTATATTTATTATATATTATGGTAAACTGGTTATTAGTGTTCAAAAATTATTAGAAAATGTCATTTCAGGCAGGAAAATTAAAAGAGGTGGAGAATATATTTAATAGTGGCATAGACCACATGCTATATAGTCCACAGCGAGAGAAGAAAAGGTAAACAGAAATGGGAAGAAAGGTCACGGGAGAGGAGAAGAGAAATGCTGGATAAGATGTATAAAATAAATAAAAATAGTCCGCTCCCTTTATACTACCAGTTAAAAGAGCTATTAATTGGTCTGATCAAGGAAGGGGAATTAAAACCCGGAGACAAGATTCCCTCGGAGAGGGAGCTCTGCGAATACCATGAGATAAGCAGGATGACCGTTAATAAAGCCCTTGAACAGCTGGTTCAGGAGGATTACCTCTACCGGGAAAAGGGCAAGGGGACCTTTGTTGCTGAAAGAAAGGAGTCAAAGGTTTTCTCTCCGCTGGCCAGTTTTACTGCAGAGATGAAGGCTCAGGGTCTTACTGCTTCAACTAAAATCCGGGACTGGGAGATTGTTGAGGCCGGGAAAGAACTGGCCCGGCAGTTAAAATTAGCACCGGGGGAGAGGGTCTACCGGATAGAGCGCTTAAGGCTAATAGAGGGGACTCCTTTTCTTCTGGAGAAGACCTATCTACCCGTGAAGCTCTGCCCCGGTTTAAAGGAGAAGATGCTCAGCGACCAATCTCTCTACAGGATTCTGCGGGAGAGATACCATTACAGGCTGGAGCGGGCTGAGGCAACGGTTGAACCGGTTCTCATCTCCGGGGAGACTGCGGCAGTTTTAAATGTTGCCGAAGGGATTATGGGTCTTCTCTTTTATCAGCTAACCTTTCTGGAGGGAGGAAAGCCTGTTGAATATACCCGGGCCTTTTACCGCAGTGATGACTATAAATTTAAAATGAACTTCTTTTATGAGCAAAGCAATTGATGATCCGGATCAGATACACTGAAGAAGGCAAATCTCTGCAGGGCAAACACCAGTAACAGGATGGAAGTTGCAAATAACTGAAAATACTGGCATATAGGGGGATGATTTATTTGAAGTTAATCAAGAATATAAGTCTGGTTTTACCGGACCAGGTGCTTAAAAGAAGTGGGATTCTTTTCTCTAACCGGATTGAAAGGATCCTTAAGGAAGAGGAGCTAAAGGCGGTTGAAGAGAAACCGGATCTGGAGGTAATCGATGGTAGGGGGCTTTATCTCTCTCCCGGTTTTATTGATATCCATATCCACGGGGCGGCTGGCCATGATACCATGGATAGCACTTATGAAGCCATTAATATGATCAGCAAAGCAGTAATTAAATCGGGAGTTACCTCTTTTCTACCGACAACGATGACCATGCCAATGAAAAGTATCAATAAAGCTCTAAAGAATATCAGAGAGGTTATTTCACGCGGAACTTCAGGGGCCCGCCCCCTGGGTGTCCACCTGGAGGGGCCTTTTATCAATCCAGAATATAAAGGAGCTCAGAATGATGAGGATATAGTTTCTCCCGATATCAGTCTTATAGAAAACTACCTGGATGTTATTAAAATTGTCACCATTGCTCCTGAACTGGAAGGGGCTAAAGAGCTGGCTAAAAGTCTTACTCAAGGAGGTATAGTAGTATCAGCGGGTCATACCGGGGCGACTTATGAAAAAATACTTGAGGCCAGGGGGTGGGGGGTCAATCATATTACCCATCTTTTTAATGCTATGACCGGACTCCACCATCGTCAACCGGGTACAGTCGGGGCAGCCTTGACTCTTGATATGACCTGTGAAATAATTGCTGATTTTATTCATCTCCATCCTGCCGTAATTGAACTTGTCTTAAAAATCAAAGATCCGGCAGAGGTTATTTTAATAACCGATCAAATGATGGCCGGTTCCCTGGGAGAAGGAGTGTACCAGCTGGGGGGTCAGAAGGTTTTTGTTAAAAATGGAGAGGCCCGGCTGGAAAACGGCCAGCTGGCCGGAAGCATATTAACCCTGGACCAGGCAATACGTAATATCAATAAGCTGAAGGTACTGTCTTTACCCCGGTTGTTTAATCTTGTTACTTACAACCCGGCCAGGTTACTTGGACTGGAAAATGAAATCGGTCAGATAGCTCCGGGCTGCCGGGCTGACCTGGTGCTAATGGATGAAGAATTAAGGGTTAAAAATGTATACATAGATGGAAGAGAGGTTGTTAAGGAGGGGGAGTTTAATGAGGGTAATCATTGAAGAAGATTATGAAGCAATGAGTAAAAAAGCGGCATTACTGGTAGCAAGTCAGATCAATCTAAAACCCAATGCAGTCCTCGGGCTGGCAACGGGGGAGACCCCTTTAGGGATGTACCGCCAATTAATCAAGATGTACCGGAAGGGAGAGATCGATTTCTCCGAAGTTATAACCTTTAATCTGGATGAATACTACCGGCTCCCTCCCGATAATTCCCGGAGTTACCATTATTATATGCAGGAAAACTTTTTTAACCATATTAATATTCACCCCGGGAATACCCATCTTCCTGATGGGATGGCAGCAGATATAGATGAGGAATGTAGTAGATATGAGGAGATGATCAGGCAGAATGGGGGTATAGATTTACAGATCCTGGGGGTTGGTTCCAACGGTCATATTGGTTTTAACGAACCGGCTGAACGGTTAAATGTAACCACCCATCTGGTCAGCCTGACCGAAGAAACGATCAGGGCCAACAGCAGGTTTTTCAATTCACCGGACGATGTGCCCCGGAAGGCTGTATCGGTTGGAATAGCAACTATCCTGAAGGCGAGGAGGATAATCCTTCTGGCCAGCGGTCGAAATAAGGCCCGGGCTATAAAAAAGACGGTCAACGGTTATGTTGATACCAAAGTCCCTTCATCTTTACTCCAGACCCACCCGGAGGTAACATTAATTATCGATCAGGAAGCAGCCAGCCTTCTTTAGGGCTGGTTTTTTCATTACTCCTTAAAATGGGACGAGTTTTCCTGGCTATAGGTTTTAGGTTTAGTTAATCCTTTTTTTGATTAGCTACATATGTAATGACATCTACATCTTCAATGGTAATTAAACCTTCTTTAACCATTTCCTTTACTTCCGGAAGAATTGTTTCAATCTTTTCAGCTTTGTCCACAACTTCAATTATCAGGGGAAGATCTTCTGATAATTGTAAGATATGGGCGCTCTTAATTCTACTATTTAGACCAAATCCCTCAATTCCCCTTACTACTGTTGCCCCGGCAAGTCCTGCTTTCTTGAACTTTTTGATTAAGGCATGGTAAAGTGGTTCATGACCCCATTTATCGGTTTCCCCAATATATATTTTTAATATCTTTCCTTTACCCATAATTCCCATTAAGAAACCTCCTTTCGTTTTTTTTTAGGAATTTCTTAAATTTATTTTTGATGATGAGCAATTATTCTTTTATACTTTAAGAATTTCTTTACTGAAACATTATGCTAGCGGTTGAAAAATATACATTTATTATCAAATGGTTCTACCGATTATAATACCTATCATAACAGAAATTAATCCCAGTATCAAATTAGCTAAAATATTAACACCGGCAAAAAGGACCTCTTTATCTTCTAAAAGCATCATTGTTTCATAACCAAAAGTAGAAAAAGTGGTTAGTGCTCCGAGAAATCCCGTAGTTATAGCGACTCTCAAATAAGGGTGGGTAATACCCTTTTCCAGGAAAATAGTCATAATTAATCCCAGTAAAAAAGATCCAATCATATTAACCGTTAAAGTACCATAAGGAAGGACACTTTCCCATCTGGTTTCTACCCATTTTGAAATGCTGTAACGGCTAATTGCTCCCAAAAATCCACCAAATCCAATATAAATTAGTTTTAACATTTTCTGGCTCCTTTCTTTGCTTATTATAGTTATGGTAATCGCCTAATAAATACTAACCCGTAAAAAATCAATCTTTGGTTAATAATTTCTCTGGTTCCCAACCGGTATAACGCCAGATTTACCACCTTCTTTCAAAGAAAATTTTCTGAAAAAGAAAAAACCCCTGTTTAGTCTAAAAGACCAAACAGGAGCCATTATCCATAATTAGGAAATTTTTGGCGAGCCCCATCACCATATAATTTAAAAATATATTATATAACTAGTTTATAAAAGTCAAGTGTTAAAAGTAAATTTATTTTGAAAGATTAACATAAATTTCTGCTAAGTTAATTTTGCTTATTCACACAGATTATTTTTTCGTAAATCTGTTTGTTCTTTCACCATTAGCTCGTCTGGAGTAATCTTCTTTAAATTCAGATCATCTTTATACCCCGGTAAATAAGGGTATATGTATCAGAATATAATATTTTTAAGTCAAATTAAATAATTGTCTGAATTTTATGAGGGGCTTTTCGAGCGGATTCCTAGGTAAGTTTGCTTAAATTTGTAGAATAGAGTGTTGACAGGTGCTACCTATTGTATTAACTCTGTAAAACTGATATAATGTCTAATAAGGTAACTATTTGATAAATATCGTTAAAGTCGATAAAATGATTAAAAAAAACAGGAGGCTGGTATGAAGGCGATTAAGTTAACTGAAGGTATATATTGGGTTGGTGGAATCGACTGGGACTTAAGGAATTTTCACGGCTATAAAACTCAACGGGGTTCAACCTATAATGCCTATCTGATTGTTGATGAAAAGATAACCTTGATTGATACCGTCAAACATTATCTTTATGATGAGATGCTCGAGAGAATATCCAGCGTTATTAACCCTGCTGATATTGATTACATAATTTCCAACCATGTAGAGATGGACCATTCAGGTGGATTGCCCAAAATAATGAAACAAGCAAAGAATGCCACCTTATTTACTTCACCTAGAGGAGAAGCTGGGTTAAAGCAACATTATGATTATAAAAACTGGCAGTTAGAGGTGATAAAACCGGGTGTTTCACTTGACCTGGGCCGGAGGAGCCTTGATTTTATTCTAACCCCGATGGTTCACTGGCCGGATAATATGGTAACCTATCTACCTGAAGAAAAACTACTCTTTTCTAATGATGCTTTTGGGCAGCATTATGCTTCACCCGAGAGATTTGATGATCAGGTGCCACTTGAGATCGTCCTGGAAGAAGCAAAGAAGTATTATGCGAATATAGTTATGCCTTATGGCAGTCAGGTCCAACGCGTGCTGGAAAATATTGAAAAAATGAATCTGGAAATCGATATAATCGCTCCTTCTCATGGGGTTATCTGGAGGAAAAATTTAGCAAAAATAATAGAATTATATAAAAGATGGTCTTCCAATCAGGTAAAGAAGGAAGCTCTGATTGTTTATGATACTATGTGGGGTTCAACAGAGAAGATAGCCTATGCACTTCTCGATTTCTTTGCAGCAAAAGGTATTAAGGCAACAATTAAGAATTTGAAGGTTAATCATATCTCTGATATTATACCCTGTGTACTGGATGCGCAATATATCTGTGTGGGTTCACCAACACTAAATAATAATATGCTGCCTACGGTAGCCTCCTTCCTTACCTATTTGAAGGGTTTATCCTCCGGGGGAAGAAAGGCGATAGCTTTCGGTTCTTACGGTTGGAGTGGACAGAGTGTTGGTCAGATAGCCGGAATGCTGGAAGAAGCGAAATTTAATGTTATTGACCAGATTAAATTACAATATGTTCCGCGTAAAGAGGCTATAAAGGATATTAAGGATAGATTGGAAGAAGTGGTTAATTAACGCTATTGTCAATACTCTTTCCATAATCATTAACCATATTTTTATTTTGAATATTGAACTACCAAAGCGCTATTTAAAAGAAGGTTTCACTGATTCTTAATTTCTAAAATTATAATATATGGCATCCCCATAAGAATGAATTAATGCTGTTTCATCCACAAATAACATATATTCTAACATTAAAATAAGGAAAGGAGGATGAAACATGGATAAATATGAATGCACCGTCTGCGGTTATGTCTATGACCCTGAAAAAGGTGATCCGGAAAATGGTGTTGAGGCCGGAACTGCCTTTGCAGATATCCCTGCAGACTGGGTATGCCCGGTATGTGGAGTTGGCAAGGAGCAGTTTGAAAAAGTGGAGTAGGAGGCGGGGTCTTTCCGCCTTCTCCTCACACCGTAACCTGAGAAAAAGAAAGGATGTATGTGGATGGAAGAAGAGAGATATTATGACGAATACGAAATTGATCTCAGGGAGTACATAAAGGTTTTATGGGCCGGAAAGTGGTTGATTGTCGGACTAATGATAGTTGCCATGTTAATTGCCGGGGTATATAGTAAATTTTTCATTGAACCTCAATATGTGGCTAAATCTACTTTGTTAATTTTACCGCCAAAATATACAACATCTTTAGAAGTATCTACCTTACCTGTTGAGACTTATAGAAACTTATTATTAACCGATTCAATGAAAAGTTCAATAATTGAAGAACTGGGACTTAAAAATGATCAAGGCGAACCCTATCAACCATCTAATTTAGATGGAATGATGGATGTAGTTATTGAGGCCCAGAATGAAGATGGAAAAAAAGAGTTTTCCTCCCAAGCTCCCTTGATAATATTAAGTGTTAAAGGAACTAATCCGGAATTAATTAGTAGTATTGCCAATGCCTGGGCTAATAGATTTATGGAAGTTAGTAGTGAAATCAGAAAAGGTGAGGTTCAGCAGGTAAGTATGGTTATTCAACGTCAATTTGAAGATACTAAAAACAAGTTAGCTCAGGCTAAACAGAAACTAAAGAATTTTAAAGAAGAGGCCCGACTTGATTTAGCCAAGAATGAATTAAACATTAAGGAAAAGAAATTAACAACATATAAAGATAAACTTATTGACTTAAAGACTCAACTGGGAGCCGAAGAAGCAAATTACTTGCAATTAAAAGAAACTCTCAGTCAACTGGAAGATGAAGGTAGATGGCTAGGAGATCTGAGTTCAGGTTCCAATGATACCGAGGGTACACTTATTACTGCTCGGAATAATTATTTAAAAAGCCAAGAGAAACTTTTAGAATTTCAAAGGAAACATGATATAGATTTGTTAAAACAAAAGATATCTATTAATAATAATAAATTGAATGATTATCAAGCCAAAATATTATCATTACAAGCTCTTTTGGAGGAAAAACAGATTGAGATTGAGAAATTAAATGAATTAATTAAAACAGAACCGGAGAAATGGAATCTAAAGAAAGCAATTACCAATGATGCTCTCTGGCAGAATATTTTAGATCCGGAAAAGGTAAACATACTGAAGAATATGCAGCTTTCCAGTGAAATTATTAATCCAATTTATCAGAAACTAAAAGACAGATTGGCAGAAGATAAATTACTGGTAAAAAGCATTCCGGAGCAAATCCAGGAGTATCAAAAGTTGGTTTCGGCTAAAACAGCGGAAATAAAAGAAATGAATTATACTTTAAAGGAATGGGAGCAGACTTTATCTAGATTCAATTTGGATTTAAATAATTATAAAAAGATTTATGATCAGGAAACTTCTACTTACCAGAAACTTAAAGCTGATTTCTTAAATAGTAAGATTAAAATTGATTCATTAAAGGCTCAAATATCCTTTTATGAAGATGCTCAGATTAATCTTGAAGACGAGATTAAAAATTTGCAAAACCAAATTTGGCAGGATGAAATAACGGAACAACAATTAACCCAACAGGTGGAGGATATTCAGAAGACTTATGATATGCTGGGAACAAAAGTTGAGGAAGCAAGAATTACTGAGGCCCAAAAGACAAGTGATGTTAAATTTATTGCTAAAGCTATCCCGCCAACAAAACCCATTGATAAAAATACTAAATTAAATATAGCCATTGCCGGTGTACTGGCTCTGATGCTCGGTGTCTTTATCGTTTTTTTCCGGGAATTTATGAAAGAAGATGAAAGAGCTATAGAGAGTAAGTCTCTATAAGCATGTGTACGTACCCCTCCTTTTTTTCTGGAGGGGTTAATTAGTAACGTTATCTTTCCCTGAAAAATAATATAAAAGCAAATCTATTTTTATAGTATTTGACAAATGCTGTCAAAGATCTACTCAATTTAATGTTATTTTCTAAGGAGATTATCTTAATTTAAAGAGGGAGGAAAGGGAAAATGAAAAAGGGTTTTGCTGTCAAACTGATAATTACGATGCTGGCATTACTGATAACCGCCGGTATCACTCCGGGTATATACATAAACGGCCTCTGGGCAGGTTTCTGGGCTGCCCTGATCCTGGGTATTGTTAATATCTTAATTAAACCTGTGTTTACTATCCTGACCCTGCCTTTAACAATCCTTACTCTGGGTTTGTTTATCTTCGTGATCAACGGACTGATGTTACTGATTACCGCTGCTCTAGTTCCCGGCTTTACCGTATCCGGGCTCTTTGCTGCTATCATTGGCTCAATTATTTTAAGTATCTGTACCTGGGTAATCAACAAGGTTTTGGATTAAAATTTCTCATCATGAGCCTATTTATTGCCTATTTGTTTAATACGCTTACATAGTACCTACTCGTTCCCTGGCCTGCCTGGTCAGGGTTTTATTTTTATCATTTTTGGGGTTATTTCGAAATAAATGCTCATGTCTCTTCAGACCAAACAAAAAAAGATTGCCAAACCACTTGACAACTATATTCCCATATAGTAATATAATAATAGAAGAAATTAAAAGATACCTAAATCAGGTATTTTATTTGAATTGATAGATAAATCTTTTACTGGAAAAAGCTGAAGATTAGAAAAGGTGGTGATGATAGATGAAAAAGGAATTGTATAAGGCCCGGGCGGAGCTAGCCAGGGCCCTGGCCCATGAAACCAGGTTAGCGATTATCGATATCCTGGGTGAAGAGGGAGAGAAGTGTGTCTGTGAGCTAACCGAGCTGCTCGATATCAGTCAGTCTTCGGTCTCCAAACATCTGGGTATTTTAAAGCAGGCTGGTGTCGTTGATTCCAAAAAGGAGGGTCTTAACGTCTGTTACTTCTTAAGGACCCCCTGTGTAGTAAATTTCTTTACCTGTCTGGATAATATCCTGCTTAAGGACCTGGAGAAGAGAAAGGAACAGCTGATGGGATAATACCGGGAAAAACAAATCCCATCAAAAAACCAAATCCCATCAAAAAACCAAATCCAAGGAGGAAGAGAAGTTGACTAAAGGCAAGAAGTTTTTATTATACGTAGCGGTTTTTCTGGGGGCTTACTATATACCCTTTGCTAATCCCAATATCCAGCGGTCTATTCTTGAGGCCTTTCATATGTTACAGGAATATGCCAGGGAGCATGTCCTCTTCTGCCTGGTACCCGCCTTCTTTATTGCGGGAGCGATTGCTAATTTTATCTCCCAGCAGGCGGTGATTAAATACTTCGGGGGAGAGGCCAGGAAGTGGGTCTCCTATACGGTGGCCTCGGTTTCCGGAACCATTCTGGCCGTCTGCTCCTGTACGGTACTACCCCTTTTTGCCGGTATCTATAAGAGGGGTGCCGGAATCGGTCCGGCGACGGCCTTTCTTTACTCGGGGCCGGCCATTAACGTCCTGGCCATCATCCTGACCGCCAGGGTTTTAGGCTGGCAGCTGGGCTTAGCTCGGGCTATCGGTGCAGTTGTCTTTGCCCTGGTTATCGGACTATTAATGGCAGTAATCTTTCGCAAGGATGATCAGAAAAGGTTACAGGGGGCAGTGGCCGCCAAGGCTGATGAGGAAGAGGCCAGAACCGGCCTGCAGAACTTGATCTATTTTCTGACCCTGGTTCTAATCCTGATCTTTGCCGCCTGGGGCAAACCGGAGGGAGCAACCGGATTCTGGAGTGCAGTCTATAGTATCAAATGGCCCTTAACGATAGCCCTATTAATTGTTCTGGGGATCATCCTCAAGAAATGGTTTGAAAAAGATGAGCTTAACCAGTGGGTCGATTCCAGCTGGGGATTTGCCGAGCAGATCCTGCCCTTGCTCTTTGCCGGGGTCCTGATTGCCGGTTTTCTGATGGGGCGCCCGGGGGTAAATGCCGGGATTATCCCGGCCGGTTGGGTTGCCAGGTTTGTAGGAGGTAATTCCCTGCTGGCCAATCTGACTGCATCTATATTAGGGGCCTTTATGTATTTTGCTACCCTGACCGAGGTGCCCATCCTTCAGGGCTTAATCGGTCTGGGAATGGGGAAGGGCCCGGCCCTGGCCCTGCTCCTGGCCGGTCCGGCCTTAAGTCTGCCTAATATGCTGGTTATCCGTAATATCATGGGGACAAAAAAGACCCTGGTTTTCGTCGGGCTGGTTGTGGTCATGGCTACTTTAAGCGGTCTGATTTACGGGGCAATAGTTTGATTTGATTTAATCCTGGGGATGCTCAGCTATATTAATTATCTAAGGGCCTTGTTAGATCATTTTGCAAAGGTAGGCCAATTTGTTCATCCGGGAATTTAAAAGATTGGCCAGGTTTTTTTATGCTTACTATTTAATATGAAAGGAGTGAAAATGAGTGAAAAAGATTGAAATCCTGGGTACCGGCTGTCCTAAGTGCCAGAAGACTACTAAACTGGTGGAAGAGGCGGTAAAGGAGGCCGGTGTGGAGGCAGAGGTTATCCATGTAACCGACCTCGATGAAATCGTCAACCGGGGGGTAATGATGACACCTGCCGTGATGATGGACGGCGAAATTAAGTGCGAAGGCAAGGTTCCTTCCGCCAAAGAGATTAAATCCTGGTTTGAATAATTTATCCTATTTATTTAAATGATTATGGTGAAACCAATTTGTTCAAAATGCAAAGACGGGAGCTAATTAAGCCTTAAGGAGCAGATTGATCTTAATCTAAAGAGGAGGAAGACTATGGGAATCAAGGATACACCCAGGGAGAAGATACCCTGGTATCCAACAATTCATGAAGATAAATGTACCGGCTGCAGGACCTGTATCGATTTCTGCAGCCACGGAACTTACTCCTGGGATGAGGAAAAAAATATTGCCGTTGTGGCCAATCCCTATAACTGTGTGGTGGGCTGCAGCAACTGCCGGCCGCAGTGTCCGGGTGAGGCCATTGAGTTTCCGCCATTATCCATCTTGAAGCAGTTTCAGTAAGCGGGTTGAAGGACATTATGCTATTTATGTAGCATAATGTCCTTTTTCAATAATGCTGATTTCATTAGTTTCCAGAATTGGACTCATTAGCTATGTTTTTCTCGATGTATTCCGATATGTATTCGAGCCTGGTACCGGGATTAGGATGGGTTTTAAATAATTCTAACAGTTTTAAATCGATACTATTAAAAGTGTCTTATTTTTATGTATCATCCTATCCCCTTCCTTCACACTAGATATTAATAGAATTCTTGAATTAGCAGGTTTTGATCTTGACATATATTACAAGTCAAAGAGGAACCGTAACAAATCATTAAAATGGTAAAATTAATTAAATAATTTTCTATTAAAGGGTATGAAGTGGGTGTTGGAAGTGAAAATGAATGTTTTAAATCTGTAATTTCAGTTTGAACCCACACTAAATAGCGAAGAGGCAAAAATTAAAATAATTTTTTTTAAAAAAGAAGGATTTTTTTGATTCATATAGAATATATAAAATAGAAAATTTGGTATATACCATATAACAATATATTGTTAACATATTTTGTTTATTAACACAGAAATAATATTTTTTAATAAAATTGGTATAGACCATATAAAGACTAGACTAAGAAAGGAGAAGGTAATGTAATTAATAAAAAATATTAAATTAATCTTGACATACTCCTGCTTCATTACTACAAACCCATCCCGAAGTAACTTTAATTATTGATAAAGAGGCTGTTAGCTTAATTTAAGAAATTTGTTTTTATTAAGCAGGAATTTTAATAATTATGTCGAATTATATTTATATTGGTCTATACCATATAACCTTATATTATTATACTTTTTTGGTTAAGGAGGTGAGATAATGGGGTTAAATGAGGCAAGTCGATTACCCTTATACGTTCAATTAAAAGAATTAATGAAAGAAAAAATTGAAAAAGGTGAATGGAAGATAAATGATAAAATTCCCTCGGAACGAGATTTAGAGAAAGACTATGATGTCAGCAGAATGACTGTTCGCAAAGCCATCATAGAATTAGTAAATGAAGGTATTCTTACAAGAAAGCAAGGAAAAGGAACATTTGTAAAAGAACTAAGAATAGAACAAGACTTGGTAAAGTTAAACGGTTTTACCCAGGAAATGAGGCTGCGTGGACTAAAACCATCTACTCGTGTAATAGATGCAGCAGAGATAAGTCCAGATATCGATGTTCGAAATAAATTGAAATTAAACCTGGGAGAAAAAGTCTTTGTATTAAAAAGACTCAGGCTAGCAAATGATGAACCAATGGCATATGAAGTATCCTATATTTCAGAGAAGTTATGCCCGGACTTACTTAACCACAACCTGAATCAATCCCTATATAAAGTTTTAACCGAAGAATATAATATAGCATTAAAATACGCTATGCAGAGTTTAGAGGCCGGAATTGCCAGTAAAAAAGAAGCAGATCTTTTAAATATAAATGAGAACGACCCAATACTAATCCTAGAGCGTCTTACAACTGATGGAAATGAAAGACCGATAGAATTTGTAAAATCAATTTACCGAGGTGATAAATTTAAGTTTTTGGTCAGGTTAACTGGCTGAAATAATTATTAGATAATATGAGCCTTTTCGGCTAAATCCAAATTAAGACATTTTGAAGAAAAAAATGGTTGATGAAAGAATTCAAAAACGTGTAACCCAAAGAATGGATCTCTACCTGGTTTGGGATCAAAGAAGCAGCATAGCCAGATCTGAAAACTCATAAGTTATTTTTTAAAAAATAACTTACAAGTCCCAGGGTGAAGTGCGCCCTTTTTTAGGCCAATTTTACTGGAAAAATCAATTTTAGTATGGAGTTTTCAAAGAAACGAATGAAACAAAATACGACTAGTATACTAAACTAGTCGCAGAAATGCTAAATATTTAACGGGGGGTGATAAAAGTTAATTAAGTATGTCGTTTTTGGCAAATAATAAAAAATATTAATTTAAGGAGGAATTACTAAATGAAACTATCTTATGAATTATGGCCAAATGATCCTTATGATGGAATGGGTGCAACAGGCGTAGCAATGAATAGTTGGGCAAATTTACCTCTTGAAGAACAGATCGATAAAGTCGCTGAATATGGTTATGATGGAGTTGATTTTTTTCATCACCTATTCCTTAAGATGGATGACAAGGAATTAGACAGGGTAAGAAACACCTTAAAGGACTATGTTAAAGAAAAAGGATTAGAAATACCTTCTATTGGTGCACATCATCTTGTTATCACTGATAGGCCATGGGAAGTCAAAGGACAGATTGAATTAATTAAACATGCAATTGATTTAGCTGTAGATATAGGAGCAGGAACAGTTGCTTCTTATATAGCAGGTTATTATAACCCGCCAACCTATAAGCTGATGACAAGAGAAAAAGCTGTAAACATATTAGTTGATTCCGTACGTGAATTATGTGACTATGCTGGCGAAAAAGGACTTACATTCAGTATTGAACCACATCAGGAAACCTTAATCGATAAACCTGAAGTTACTATGGAAATTGTAGAAAAAATTAATAGAGAGAACCTGCGTATTACAATTGACTTTGGGGGTCTTGAACTTGGAGTTAAACCGGTTATGCCGATCGAAGAAGGACTGAAAATATATGGAGATCTTATTAACTGTGTTCATGCTAAAGATATTACTGGTGTAACCGGTAACTGGAATATGTGCTGGTTTGGTGGCGGTCTTGTTGACTTTAAACGGTATGCTGAAGCCTTCCGTAAAATTGGCTATGATGGATTTATTACTGTTGAATGGGAAGGATGGTTTAAAGGTGGTGAACATGGTTTAGGAGATATGGGTAATGACGGACTTGGTGACTTTGATTTAGCTGCACCAGAAGCTTATAAATTCCTGAGTAAATATTTTAAGTAAAAACATATTATCACTAAAATAAAGGAGGATACTTATGAAAAAGCTAGTTAGAATACTTATAGTATTTTCATTAATCATTACCTTAAGTGGGACTGTATTTGCTAGTAAGACTACTATCACTTTCTGGCACCATGAACCACCTGAAACAAGAGTTGCTGCCTATCAAAAAGTAATTGATTTGTTTGAGAAAGAAAATCCTGATATTCATGTAGTACAGGAAGTTGTGCCATGGGGTGACGCCTATGTGAAGACACAAACAGCAGTAGCGGCTAACGCAACACCAGATTTTCAGTTTGCTTTACCTGATTTGAATATGGCTGCTTATAAAATGAATGCTATTCTTCCTGTAACAGATGTTGTAAATGAACTGGATGAGAAGTATACCTACTTTGAATCTCAGAAAGCTCCATTCCAGATTAAAGGTGAGTATTGGGCTGTGCCAACATTTTCCTGGGCAATGATGTTAAACTATAGACCTAGTTTGCTAAAAAAGTATGTTGGGACAACCGAACCACCAAAAACATGGGATGAACTATTAGAATATGCTAAAAAACTACACAACCCCCCAGAAGTATACGGAATTGGACTCAGTGTCGGCCAAAACCTCTTTACCAATGAAGCATTATATGTTTTTATGGCTACCGCAGGAGCAACAGTATTTGATGAAAATGGAGAAGTAGCATTTGATAGTCCTGAGACAGTTAAAGCTGTTAAGTATTATCAAGAACTCTTTAAATATACTCCTCCCGGGGCAGAGACCTGGTCATGGGGTGAACTGGAATTATACTTTAACTCCGGTAAGATTGCTATGGCCCCATATCCTCCCTGTTTACAGAGGCGATTTATTGAGGAATTAGATAGTACTGACTATGCTGCAGCTCCGATCCCTAAACCTGCAGACGGTGTAGAAGGTTCAATAACCTATCCATATGCAGTTCATGTATTTAAATCCGCCAAGGAAAAAGGCCATTTAGATGAAGTCAAGAAGTTCATTAAGTTCATGTTACGTCCCGATATAAATGCTATTTTAACTGCTGAACAGGAACCAGGTGCATTCTATCCGGCAACAGTAGCTGCTAAAAAAAGTGAAGAGTTCTGGAGCCATCCTGTAATTAAAAAATTCGAAGAATCCATCAACAGACCATATTTTGAAGTGCTCGATAATGCTTCCCTTTATGGATTTGAATATGGATATGCTTCAAATTACGGTATTGGTGACATAATTAATGCAAATATTATGCCAAAAGTTCTGCAAAAAGTAATATCAGGAAATATGAGTGCCGAAGAAGCGGTAAAATGGGGAGCAGATAAGATGGAAGAATATTCAAAGCCTATAAAGTAATCTTTTAAAACTAAATATCCCCTGATTTACTCTACTAGATCAGGGGATATTTGGTCAAAATTATCATTATTTTAAAGATTATGAAAGCGGGAGGGGTTTAATTGAATAAGCAATGGAGAAATTACTTATTGTTACTTCCTGTAGCACTATTTGTAATAATTGTATTTGCCTATCCGATTATTAAAACATTTCAATATTCCTTTTATGAAGTTCCTTTTGGTCTTGATAAAGGGGAGTTTATTGGTCTGAGTAATTTTAAGAAGGTATTTAGTGATGGCGAATTTTGGGTAAGACTAAAAAATACTATCTTCTGGACTCTATATAATTTGATATTACAATTGGTATTGCCTTTATTGGTTGCTTTTATACTTTTAAAAAGAACCTGGTTAAATAAACTTACTCAATCATTAATTTTACTGCCCTGGATTGTTCCTGCAGTTGCTATTGCGGTTGTTTTTAGATTGTTTTTACTTCCTGGACTTGGGTATGCTAATACTTTAATATCAACTCTTGGTTTCAATCAGATTGATTTTCTGGGCAACTCCAGTCTAGCAATGATAACTCTAGTATTTATAAATACCTGGAAATTTGTACCTTTTGGAACACTGGTTGTTCTGGCAGCTCTACAATCAATCCCCCAAGAAAATTATGAAGCTGCCCAGATTGATGGTGCAGGTGCATGGCAAAGGTTTACTAAAATAACTTTACCATTGATGGCTCAGAAGATATGGTTTTTACCATTCCTGAGCATTGTCTGGAATTTTAATGTATTTGATTTGATCTGGTTAACAACTCAGGGGGGGCCTGGCTTAAGTACTGAGACACTCCCAATTGGTATATTTAGGTATGCTTTTAGGACATTCCAATTTGGAAAAGCAGCTGCCACAGCAACTGTTGCTATTCTAGGATTAGCAATTATCGGTATTCTTTACTTTAAATTTGCTATTCCAGAAAAGGAGGGTGTAAATTGAAAAAACGATTCCTAAATAACATTGGATCAGTTATTCTAATAATTATAATTTTATTTCCTTTTATATGGATGTTAGCAAGTTCTTTTAAAACTTCAGGAGAGATTATGACCAGTACAAAGTTCTTTCCGGATAAATTTACAATCAAAAATTATTATAAACTATTTCACCCCAAAACACCTGTCAGGGATTTTCCGCAATTTATAAAAAATAGTTTTAAGGTGTCACTAATAACTACTATTTTTAGCACAATAATATCTATTCTGGGAGCCTATGGACTTTCTAATTTAGAATTAAAACCTAAAATTACTATCGGAAGGTCTCTATTATTTATATACCTATTTCCGACTTCAGTAATCTTAATTCCGATTTATAAGATGTTTGCTAATATGGGTATACTGAATACACATCTTTCATTGATTATTATGTATATTGCATTAACGGCTCCCTTTACTACCTGGTTATTAGCATCCTTCTTTGATGGTATCCCAAATAGCCTGGAAGAAGCAGCATATGTAGATGGTGCTAATTGGATACAGACACTATTTAAAGTGATTATACCCCTGGTAACACCTGGAATTATTACAATTGCTGCCTATACATTTATCTACAGTTGGGGTGAGTACACTTTTTCATTGGTCTTACTCACATCTAGTAGTTTAAAGACAGCTCCGCTTGGTTTAGCTACTTTTACAACTGAACAATATATTGAATGGGGATTACTTTTAAGCGGAAGTATTATTGTTTCTTTCCCGGTGATTTTACTATTCTTACCCTTTGCTAAGAAATTTGCATCCGGTTTAATGTCTGGAGCAGTTAAGTACTAATTTTTGCTTTAATTAATGTATAAGGGGGAAAGCTAATGGAATATGTTCTTGGAATAGATATAGGAACGTCTGGAGCAAAGGTTTTATTAATGTCTGTTGAAGGGGAAATTATTTCTTCTAAAGTAGAGGATTATGATATTTACTCACCACACCCCGGATGGTCTGAAGAAAATCCGGATACCTGGTGGAAGGCAATCAAGAAATGTATTAAAGAAATTAAAAAAAGACACGATAAGGAATTATCAAATGTTAAATCAATTGGTTTATCTGGACAAATGCATGGAGCTGTATTTGTTGATAAAGAGGGTAAACCATTATACCCATGTATTATTTGGGCAGATAATAGGACTGATAAAGAATGTAAAGAGATCATTGATATTGTTGGAGAAGAACGAATTAAAGAGATAACATATAATCCTGTAATTCCTGCTTATACTGCACCAAAGGTTTTGTGGTTTAAAAAAAATAAAAAAGAACTATATGAAAAGACTTATAAGATTATAATGCCAAAGGATTATATTGGATTTAAATTAACGGGGACTTTTTATACTGACTACTCTGATGCTTCTGGTACCTTACTCTTTGATTTGACTGAAAAAAGTTGGTCGGAGGAAATATTTGAAAAACTTGGGCTTGATATAACCAAACACCCAGATATCTATCAATCTTCTGCAGTAATAGGAACCCTTACAGATAAGGCTGCATATTATCTTGGATTAAAGCCAGGTATTATAGTAGTTGCCGGGGGTGGAGACCTGGTCTGCGGTGCTATAGGAAATGCAAACACAACTGAAGGTATGGCTTCTGTAACCATTGGTACAGCCGGACAGGTTGTGGCAACAATGGATCAGATATACAGTCAGACTGTGGGTAAACTTTTTAATTTCTGCCATGGAGTAGAAGATAAATATTTTACCCTGGCATCGGTTTTATCTGCCGGTTTATCTCTCAAATGGTTTAAAAATAATATATCTTTAATTGAAAATCTCTCTATAAAAGATACATCTATAGACTCCTTTGATTTGTTGTTGGAAGGAATAGAAAAGATCCCACCTGGTTCAAATGGTATCATCTTTCTACCATATTTAAATGGTGCTGGTACCCCTTACATGGACCATAAAGCAAAAGGTGCTTTTATAGGATTAACAGCTAATCATAATAAAAAAGAAATAGTCAGGTCCATAATTGAGGGCGTTACTTTTGGAATTAGGGAGTGTCTGGAAACTATATCTAAGGTAGGAATTGATATAAGGGAGGTTATTATTTCAGCAGGTGGTGCCAAGAATCCAAAGTGGCGGCAGATTCAGGCTGATATATATAATAAAAAGGTTTCAACATTAAAGGTAACTGATACTTCCCCTTTGGGGGCAGCAATTCTGGCAACTGTTGGTTTAGGAAAATTTAAGACAATACAAGAAGCAAGTAGATTTTATGTGAAAAGAAATGAAGAACTGATACCAAACCAAAGGAATAAAGATATTTATAACTATCTCTTTAATATTTATAGAAAAGTTTATAGTAGCTTAAAAGAAATTAATGATGATTTAAATGATTTTATGAACAAATAAAAGGGGGAAATAATAATGAACGGAGCAGAGAGATATTTTGATAAGATTAAAAATTTAATTGAATGGCTGGAGGAGACACAACTTGACAAAGTTAAAGAAGCCAGTGATATTTTAACAGATGCAATAGTAGATAAACGAACTATTTGGGCTATCGGATGCACCCATTCTGCTGCTTTAACAGCTGAGGTATATTATAGGGCCGGAGGCCTAATGTTGATAAATGGAATATTTCCATCAGGGATGTGGCTTAATGAAGTGCCTGTTACCAAAACATCAAAGATCGAAAATATAAGTGGTTATGCTGAGATAATTTTTGAAGAACATAATATTAAACCAAATGATGTTTTATTGATATTCTCAACAGCAGGTCGTAATAACTTTCCGGTTGAAATGGCTTTAGAAGCTAAAAAAAGAGATGTTTTTGTAATTGCTATAACATCACTTAAGTATTCTCGCAATGTAGAATCAAGACATAAGTCGGGAAAACGTTTATTTGAAATAGCTGATCTTGTTCTTGATAATGGTGCTGATAAAGGTGATGCAGTAATAAAGTTTGATAATCTAAAACAAAAGGTCGGTCCTGTATCAACAGTTTCTGGTGCCTTACTCTTAAATGCTATTGTTACACAGACTGTAGGCAACCTCCTGGATAAAGGCATAACACCACCAGTCTATATGAGTGGCAATTTAGATGGGGGAGAAAGTCATAACAAAAAAATGTTAAAAGAATATAAGGATGTAATTAAGTACATGCCATACTTGTAGAATTATTTAATATCAAATCAATCGATTAATCTCGGCTAAAACCTAAAATTGTAAAACACAAGAATATTTTGTTATATAAATTTTGTATTTGTCTTTAGTTCCTTAAAATCTCCATACTAGTCACATGGCGACAATGCCATTTGTGACGGCGGCATTTATCATTTGGGCCCCAGTAAACCATGGTAAAACCACAAGGAGGTAAGGGTTATCAACCCTTATGAATAAAGGAGTTATTTAGCCGAGAAAATTCCAATCTTTAAAGGGGGTGGTGAATGGATAGAAATTATAAAGGGGTGGTAAATTAACATTCTGGTTCGACTTGTTGTAAAGGTTAAGGTGGCTAAGATTAGATATTAAAAATAAGGGAGGATATATAATGAGAAAAATCACATCAATATTGCTAGTGATATGTTTTTTAATGGTAGCTGTAAGTTTTAATGTGTTTAGCAAACAGGTTGAAATTAAAATCTGGCATATGGAACAACCTCCACACCGAGTAAAGGTGTTTCAAAATGTAATTGATGAATTTAATAAACAGAATCCTGATATATATGTAAAACAACAAGTACTCGATTGGATGAATGCTTACCAAAAAACAATAGCAGCAATTCAGGCTAGACAGGCTCCGGAAATACTATTTACATTACCTGATTTTACAACAGTTATCAAACAGACAGGTGTAGTTCAGCCAGTTGACGATCTGTTCAATAAACTAGATAAAAAGTATGACTTTATTGATGCAGCTGTTAATCCATATACTTACGATGGTCATACCTGGGCAATACCAACATATGGTATGGTTCACATGATGTGGTATAGAAAGGATCTATTTGAAAAAGCCGGCCTTGACCCAGATAATCCGCCCCAGACCTGGGATGAATTATTAGAGGCAGTTAAAAAACTTGAAGAAAATGGTATTACTGGAATTGGTGTTCCAGCAAGTCACCATATGTATACCGATCAGGCTATCTACTCATTTATGATTGCCGGTGGCGCCCATGAAATATTTAATGAAGATGGAGAAATTGTTTTCAATAATCCTAAAACAATAAAAACCTTCAAATTTTATAACCAGCTAGTTAACCATTCACCTCAAGACTGTACTGGTTGGAGTTGGGCAGAACCTCAACTAGCTTTTAACAACGGAACAATAGCAATTGCTATTGAAAAGGGACAATTTTTAGGTCCCTTTGAAGAAGAATCTGGCGTAGATGGAAGTAACCTGGGTGGTGCTCCTGTACCATATCCGGAAGATGGTCAAAGAGGTAGTATTTACTATCCAAATGGGATGATGATCTTAACAAAAGATAAAGAAAAACTTGCAGCAGTAGAAAAATTCCTCAATTATTTATATGAGCCGGAAATAAACGGGAAATGGCTTGCTATGGAACCCGGACTATTTTTACCGGTTACCAATGCTACACTTAACTCAGAGAGTTTCTGGTCAAATCCTATTGTAGATAAATACAAAGACCTGGTTAAATTAATGATTGAACAAAGTAAATATGGTAGATTATTTGGCTTTAATCATCAAACTGTCAACCAGAATATTGGTAAGATTGCAGGTCAACACATATTAGCTCAGACTGTCCAGAAAATGGTTGTTAAGGGTTTATCACCAGAAGAAGCAATCAAATGGGGCGAAGAGAAGATGAAGGAAGCAATTAAGTAATAATTAAAGAAGAGAGGAGTTTGATAAACTCCTCTCTCAAATTTAAATTTGTCAAAGAGAGGTGAAGTAGATGAAGATAAAACATAAGATGAAATCTTCCTGGAATAATACAAGTCTATTTGGAATTATTTTAATTGCACCATTATTGTTATGGATAGTTGCTACGATTGTTTATCCCTTGATAAGATCAGTCTGGATGAGTTTTACCGATGTTGATTTTCTGGGAAGTAATTCCAGTTTTGTCGGATTTAATAACTATATAGATTTAATAAAAGATATTGAATTTTGGTCAGCATTTGGGAAGAGTATAATCTGGACTATTGGTAATGCACTCCTTCAGGTAATCCTCGGTTTCGCTACTGCATTAATTATAAATCAGCAGTTTAAAGGCAAGAAATTTGTTAGGACATGGATTATCTTATCCTGGATAATACCAACTATTGTCCTTGCAATAATTTGGAGATGGGTCCTTAATTCCTCTTTCGGTATTTTAAATTATATTTTACAGGCACTTAACTTAATTGACCAGCCAATTAATTTTTTGGGTTCTCTCCAGATGGCTATGCCGACGGTTATCTTTATTAATACCTGGCGTTGGTTTCCATTTTTGGCTATTATTGTCCTGGCTGCATTGCAGACAATTCCTGCCGACCCATATGAGGCAGCCGATATTGACGGAGCAAATAGCTTACAAAAATTTATCTATATTACTTTTCCGATGCTGAGACCAACCTTATCGGTACTGGGGTTAATAGGAACACTGTGGTCTATAAACATTTTTGATGTTATATATATGTTAACCAGAGGAGGGCCGGCTGGTGGTACCGAGACTATTCCTGTATTTGTCTATCAGAAGGCCTTTCAGGAATATGCAATGAATAAGGCATCAGCAGCAGCAGTTTTATTATTTCTTTTCTTATTAGCATTTGTCTTATTCTATATAAAGGTTGAACCAACATTTAAGGAAGAAAACTTTTTGAGGTAGGGGTGATTTTATGAAACAGGAAAGTAAATTAAAAAAAAGAGTAGTTCTAAAATATGTTCTTGTAATACTTTTGCTGAGTATTATTATACTTCCTTTTTACTGGATTTTTATATCTTCAGTAAAACCAACAGATGAATTAATTAGGGCAATTCCAACCTTTATCCCAGAAAAATGGACCTTTAGCCATTACAGCAGATTATTTGCTGCATCTGATTATGGACAGTATTTATGGAATAGTTTCTATGTAGCTTTCTGGTCAATGGTCATCACTGTAATACTGGCTTCTCTAGGTGGGTACAGTATATACCGTTGTAGTTATCCGGGGAAAAATTTTATTTCCAAATTAATTCTAGTAACATATATATTTCCTCAGGTTTTAATACTGATACCATTATATAAAGTAATGAGTAGATTTTATCTGATTAATAATTTATGGAGCCTGATAATTATAAATGTAACAATCTGTGCACCTTTTGGAGTATGGTTATTAAGGACATTCTTTGGTACTATACCAATGGCAATAGAAGAGGCCGCTGCAATAGACGGAGCCAGTCAGTTAAAAACTTTATATAAAATTTTTATACCTCTTGCTGCTCCGGGAATGGCAACAGTTGCAATCTATGCATTTTTAACATCCTGGACAGAATTTCTATTCGCTAATGTCTTTATTATAGATGAGGAGTTAAAAACCTTACCTGTTGGATTGGCTCGTTTTATAACCCAGTATAATGTTGATTGGGGTTTATTAAATGCTGGAGCAATGGTAACTGCTATACCACCGCTTATTTTCTTTGCTTTTGTCGGTAAATACTTTATTAAAGGTTTAACTGCAGGATCGATTAAATAGCTAATTTAAAAAGGGACCCCTAAAGTCGGGGTCTCTAAAATGAATATAAATTTTGCCTCTTCTCCAATTTTCTACAGTACAATAATTAGCATTTTTAACCAGATATCTATTTTTGATGTTTAAGATTTATAGCCTGGAATATTTTCAGTTTGAAGTACTCTGGATCATGAAAACCTCTGGCCTGTCTTTTTACAAAGCCAATTGTATTATTATGAGCTTCGATAATAGAGGTGTTTATCTGGTACAAACAATACGTC